>JAURIJ010000070.1 GCA_030832825.1 Gammaproteobacteria bacterium | reverse complement strand
TGCAGCATGCCAGCCACGTCGTCAGCGACTGGATCTGCTGGTACAACACCCGACGCCCCCACCAGGCATTGGGGATGAGAACACCCGCTGAGGCATATGCATTAGCGGCCTGACCTGTGCAGAAAGTGCTGGGTCATTACACAGGCGCAGACCGAGCTCGGCTATGTCTATGCCGTGGGCCAAGGCGTCGAGCAGAACTTCCAGGAGGCCCTGCGCTGGTTCCTGGCCGCCAACCGGCAGGGCTACGCGGACGCTCAGTACAACTACGGCAACATGTTCGCCAACGGCTTCGGCGTGGAGCAGGACTTCGCGGAAGCACTCAACTGGTTCCGGCTGGCCGCCTCGCAGAACCACATGCGGGCGCAGTACAACCTGGGTTTCATGTATGACAACGGCCAGGGCGTCGAACAGGACTACGCAGAAGCCGCCAAGTGGTATCGCGCCGCTGGCGAGCTCGGGCATACCGCGGCACAGAACAATCTGGGCGTGCTCTACAAGTATGGCTATGGCGTGGCGCAGGATTACGCCGAGTCTCTCAAATGGCTGCGCATGTCGGCCGAA
The DNA here is from genome assembly GCA_030832825.1 of Gammaproteobacteria bacterium. Lineage (GTDB taxonomy): Bacteria > Pseudomonadota > Gammaproteobacteria > Pseudomonadales > Pseudohongiellaceae > UBA5078. The sequence continues at coordinate 2,966 of JAURIJ010000070.1, read as the reverse complement.
GGCGGCTACCCCACCGGACAATTCAAACTGGGCGCCATGTATGCCAATGCCACCGGGGTGACGCAGGATTTCGCCGAAGCGGCGAAGTGGTATCAGCTGGCGGCCGAGCGCGGGCACATGTCGGCCCAGTTCGAGCTGGGCGATCTCTACATCGCGGGCAACGGCGTGCAGAGGGACTACACGATTGCAGGACGCCTGTTTCTGGCGGCGGCCAAGCAGGGTCACCCGGAAGCGCAATACAACATCGGCGAGATGTATGCCGCAGGCTAGGGCGTGACGCAGAGTGACTTGAAAGGGTATCTGTGGTCGGAGCTGTCAGCGCGCAATTCGCCGATCGCGCGCAAGGGCCGTTCGGAACGCAATCGCGACGCCATCGGTGAGCGTCTGAGTGCGGAGCAGATCGCCGAGGCCCGAGCGCTGACGGATCGCTGCATCGAGACCCGCTACGCCGAGTGCGACTGAACGCGGCGCAGTGGGTCTCGAAAACACTCAGTCACATTCGGCGTAGCGGGTTTCCAGACAACGGTCGGACATGCCCTTGGCCTTCACCAGATCCTCGGCGCTCAGACGCACCTCGATTTGATCGCGGTTCATTTCGTAGTTTTCCTGCTCGGGGCCGTCCGCCAGCTTGGAGGCCAAATCCATCCACATGTAGGCGTGGACAAGGCTCTGCGCCACGCCTTCGCCGGATTCATACATCAGCGCCAGATTGTTCTGGGAGCCCGGGTGGCCCTGGCTCGCGGCAGCCTTGTACCAGCGATAGGATTCCGTGAGGTCGAGCGGCACGCCCTGACCGGTCTCGTACATGGAAGCAATGCTGAACATGGCGGCGATGTGCCCCTGATCGGCCGCCATCCGGTAGAGATCCGCGGCCGCCTCCATGTCCTGCTCCACGCCCATGCCATCGCGGTGCATGATCGCCAGACTGAACTGGGCGGCCACTTCGCCGCGCTCGGCGGCCATGCGATAGAAGCGCGCGGACTCGGCATAGTCCTGGGCCACGCCCTGACCGCTCAGATACATTTCGGCCATGGTCATCTGGGCGCCTGGATCGCCCTGTTCAGCCGCCATGGTGTAGTACTTCGCGGCCTCGATGTAGTCGATGGGCACGCCCTGACCGGTGATGTAGAGGGCCGCCAGACTGATCTGCGCCATCAACTCGCCCTGATCGGCCGCCAGGCGGAACCAGCGCGCGGCCTCGGCGTGATCCTGGGGCACGCCCATGCCGAAGTTGTAGAGCACCCCGAGATTGAGCTGAGCATTGGCGCGCCCCTGCTCGGCGGCCGCGTTGTACCAGCGGATGGCCTCGTTCATGTCGACGGGCACGCCCTGACCGGTATGATAGAGGACGGCCAGATTGTTCTGCGCCTCGGCGTCGCCCGACTCGGCACGCTGGCGCAGTTCGTCGACTCCGAAGTTCTGCGCCAGAGCGCTGCTGCCAAGCAGGCAAAGGGCCAGGCAAATTCCGTGGATGCGTTTCAAGGACATGATTTTCCTACCCTTCGTCTGGACTGCCGGGGCAGTCTTTGCGTGTTGTCGTGAGTGGTTGCAGGCGCCTGTCACAGCGGCGCCGGATTGGGGCTGAATGCTAGTCCCAATGCCGTGAAAAGGAAAGTTTGGTGGCCTTCGGGGGCTGGTTTATGATGCCGCCATGAAAACAACAAAACGCCTGTTCGGCCTCTGTGCCAGCCTGCTGCTGACCCAGTGTCAGTCAGCGATCGCCGTCGACGAGGCCACCCAGGCTCTCGTCACCCGGTTCTGGACCGCCTCCCCGCAGGACGCGGCCGTCAGTGCGCAGCAGCTGCAGGTCGCCGCCCCCGACGCCCTCACCCTGCATGCCTGGCTGAAGGCCGGCCCGCAGTGGCCGCAGGATGCTCCCACCGGTGAGCTGCACCGCAGCCGCACCGATGCCGAGGGCACGCAGTTCCCTCACGTGCTTCTGGTGCCCGAGGACTACGACCCGCGTCGCGCCTGGCCGGTCGAGTTCAATCTGCACGGCGGCATCAGTCGGCCGAAGCCCGAGGCCGGCGAGAGCTTCTGGCGCAACGGCTACGATCCACTGCGCAATCCGGATCGCATCGTGGTGGTGCCCGCTGCCTGGGACGAGGCCTTCTGGTGGTTCGACAATCAGGCCGACAACATCCCGGCCATCCTGCATGAGCTGAAGCAGACCTACCATGTCGACGACAACCGGGTGACGCTCTCCGGCGTGTCCGACGGGGGCACCGGCTCCTATTTCTTCGCCTTCCTGCAGCCCACCGAATGGGCGGCGTTCCTGCCCTACATCGGCAATCTGGCCGTGCTGCGCAATCCGGCCGGGCAAGTGAGCTACCCGCTGTCCTTCGACAACCTGGCCGGCAAGCCGCTCTACATCGTCAATGGCGAGAACGATCCGCTCTACCCCGCCGCCCGCATTCAGCCCTACATCGACCTGATGGTGCGCGCCAATGTCGAGCACATCTTCCGCACCATCCCGCAGGGCGGTCACGACACTCGCTGGCTGCCCGAGGAGCGCCCGGCCATCGAACGCTTCAAGGCAGAGCATGTGCGGGACCCGCTGCCCGAGCGCGTGCAATGGGCCACCGACCGCACCGACCGCTACAACCGCAATCACTGGCTGCGCGTCGACGGCCTGCGCGAGCCGGGCCAACCCGGACGAGTGATGGTGGAGCGCGCGGGCAACACCTTCACGGTTACGGCCTTCGGCGTCAGCGATTTCACGCTGCTGCTGAGCCCGGAGGAAGTGGATTTCGCACAGCCGGTGCAGGTGCTGGTGAACGGCACCGGCGTGCTGGCGCGCAAGGTCGAGGCGAGTGAGCAGACACTGCTGCAGTGGGCCGCCAAGGATCGCGACCGCAGCATGCTGTTTGCCGCCGAACTGCCGATCCACGTGCCCGAGTGAGGAGTCAACCCAGCAGCCGGCGCCAGTCGGCTGTCGCATCCGCCACGGCCAGAAACGAGGGATT
>JAURIJ010000032.1 GCA_030832825.1 Gammaproteobacteria bacterium | reverse complement strand
CGGTGCGGGTCAGCCGCGGAACAGCGCAACGGCGGCCTCTGCCGGGGCAGCGACCAGGAAGCTGCGAGCGCGCATCAACGTCACTCAGTTCGTGTAGGTTTCGAGGATGTTCACCGCGTGATTCTTGATGCGACGCAGAGCCACGAACATGTCGCTGTAAGTCTGCGCGGGCAGTGACTGGCAGGTACCGTTCCTGAGTCGCTCCAGGTGACGGTCGCGCATGGTGTTGGCCATCTTGTTCAAGCGCTTGGTCTCTTCCAGCAGACCGGTGATGCGCGTGGAGTCCGCGCGCTTGCGGCGGGCGCCGGCCACGCGGCCCACGAAGGTGTCCACCTCGTTGTAGAAGGTATTCAGGTCGTCCCAGGCGTCCGCGCTCAGCGCTTCCTTCTGCTTGTACAGACGCGAGCGGTAGATGCTGAAGGACTGCAGGCTGTCGGCGATGCTCTCCAGCTCATCGGCCATCCGAATCAGGCCATAGGCACGGGTGGACTGCCCCTGGGTGAGCGAATCCGTCAGCACCGTGGTGATGAAGTGAATCATCTCCTCCTCGATGTTGTCCGTGATGTCTTCCAGGTGATTGATGCGTTCGAAGGCCGCCTTGTCGTGCCGCTCGCCCAGGGTGTACTCGCGCGTGAGATTGAACATCTCGCGGGTGATTTCCACCATGTTGTCCATTTCGAGATCCGCCTGCTGCAGCGCCACTTCCGGGGCCATGGTCGCGCGATTGCCCAGGTACCTGAGCGTGTGCACTTCCTTTTCGCTGCGGCTGGGCACCAGCCACACCACCAGCTTGACCAGATAGTCGAGCAATGGAAGCCACAGCAGCACGTTGATCACGTTGAACATGGTGTGCGCCACGGCGATGTGGAAGGCGATGTGAGGACGGCTGCCGTCAGGGCTCAGCGCATCGGCCGGATTCGCCACCAGAGCGTCGATGAAACTGACATAGAGCGGGAACATCGACACGAAGAGAATCGCGCCGACGATGTTGAAGATGGCGTGAGCACGAGCCGCGCGCACCGCGGAGGTGTTGGCGCTGATCGCTGCCAGCTGGGTGGTGATGCTGGTGCCGACGTTCTCGCCGATGATCAGCGCGACGGAGGTGTGGAAATCGATGACGCCGGTGGAGGCCAGGGTGATCGTGATCCCCAGCATGGCCGAGCTGCTCTGGATGATGACGGTCAGCAGGCAGGCAATCAACACGCAGGCCAGCACACTGCCCATGGATTGCGCATCGAACAGGTGCATGTAGGACACAACGGCCGGATCGTCGCGCAGCGGTGCGAAGGCGCCGCTCATGAACTCCATGCCCGTGAACACCAACCCGAGGGCCACCAGCGACTTGCCGATGGCACTGGCGGCCACGGACTTGCTCGCCAGCATGGGGTAGATGCCCAATCCCACCAGCAGCAGGCCGTACTTGCCCACTGGGATCGAGAGGATCCAGCCAGTGATGGTTGTGCCGACATTGGCGCCGAGGATGACGCCGATCGCATGCTTCAACTCCATCAGGCCGGCGTTCACCAGGCTCACGGCCATCACTGTGGAAACGCTGCTGAACTGGACGACGGCGGTGATGAAGAAACCGGCCAGCACGGCGAGTACGCGGTTGCGCGTGAGGGCGGTGAGAATGCGCTGGAGGGCTTCGATGCTGCCGGATTGCAGGCCTTCGGAAAGGAATTTGAGGCCCAGGAAAAACAGGCCCAGACCACCCATCGTGGTGTATGAAATCTCGAAGTAATTCATTGACTGGGAGTCTAGTGAAACGCCCGGGACATTACAATTTCTTTACAGATCCATTGCACACAACGAGCTGGAGCGGATCAGCCCATGTGCGCAGGGCCGGTGAGAGAGGTCAGCGCAGCGGTCAACACCAGCACCAGAACGGCCAGGACGCGCTCGAAGGCGATGGACTGACGCAGGCGCTGCGCCCCGCTGCGCGCCAGCGCAGGCACCAGGTGAAACTTGTTCAGCGCGCCAAGTCCCAGCAGTCCGAGCACCAGCAAGAGCTTGCCTGCGAGCACGCGCCCGTAAGGGGTTGTCAGCAGATCGGCAGGCCCCTGCAGCAACTGGGTCAGCAGGAACACCCCGCTCAGCAACAGACTGCCGATGATGCCCCAGCCCCACAGGCCGAAATGCTGCAGCAGCGGCAGCACGCGATCCGCCGGCTCACGCTCGCAGAGCAGGTACAGGGCAGGCAGCGCACCCACCCACAGGCTGATGGCCAGGGTGTGCAGCACGATCGCAACCTGACCCGGCAGGCTGAGACTGGCGACATGCCCGAGCACGGCAAAGGACAGCGCGAAGAGCAGTATCCCGGCGAGCCAGCTCACCAGTAGACGCGGCGGCAAACGCTTCAGCCCTTGGGCGAGCAGCGCCTGATGGGCCTGCGCCAGTCCTGTGAGCAGCACTGCGAGTGCCGCCGCTCGCAGCAGCAGACCGTGGCCGACACTGGAACGCAGCACGATGCCGGCCATGAAGGTGTCGACCATGCCGCGCAGGCCGTTCTGGTTGATCTGGCCAACCTGCAGCAGAAAATGCAGAAGCAGAGCTGCAAGGGCGGCAAAGCCTAGAAGACGGGAGCGGGATAGCAGTCGGGCCCGCAACGCAAGGGACCAGCAGGAGAAGGAAGATGCCGCAGCGATGGCCGGGCGAGTGCCGAGCCAGAAGACGAACAGTGTGCCCGCGAGGCTGACGAAACCGGCATAGGCGACCAGCTTGCTCAGCAGGGTCGCCAGCGCCCACGGGCTGGTATCGAGCATGATCAGTGGACGTGCGCGTCGCCACCGTGGCCGTGCTCAGGCATGACAGCCGCCGGAGCGTTCGGGTCCACGTTGAACATGAAGTTCTCGCTCACGGAGTGGCCGTCCTCGCCGAGGATGGTCCAGTCGACGCGGTAAGCGCCGGCCGGCAGCACAGGCATCGGAATGTGGAAGGTGGCGCTGGCGGTGGCCTGGGGCACGAAGCCCACGTCCACGGCGCCATTGCTGCCCGCTACGGTCAGACGCACCAGGCGCACGGAACCGTCAAAGGAAAGCATCAGCATTTCCGGGGAGGACACAGTCTGGCCATTGCCCGGAACGGTACCGGAGGCGGAGCTGTGCGCGAAGGCAGCGCTGTGCAGCAACACGGACAGCAGGACGGCAACGGCAGCCTGCAACAGGGATATTCTTCTCATGGTTCACCTCGTCGTAGTGGGATGGTGCAGTTCGCTCGGGGCGCAGGCAGCAGAAACCCGCTGCGTCACTGCCGGGCAGTGTACCCCAAGCCCTCTGGCTTGCTAAGCGGCAGATTGTCGCAGTCACCCGCGGATTGTCTGCTAGACTCGCGGCCATGATGACACGTCCTCCCCTGCTGATCGCCAATGCCTTTCACGCCGACACCCTCGCCGCGCTGGAGGCCCGTTATGACGCCCACAAGCTCTGGCTGCTCGATGACGCGCAGCAGCGCGCGCTGATCGCACGCCTCGCCCCCGACTGCGTCGCGGTGGCCTCGGCGTCCTGGGCCACCAACCCCCTGATCTATGAATTGCCCGGTCTGGAGATCATCAGCTGCTTCGGTGTGGGCGTGGACGGCATCGACTTCGAGATCACCCGCGCACGCGGCATCCAGGTCACCAACACCCCGCGCGTGCTCAACGACGCCGTGGCCGACATCGCCCTCGGGCTGATTCTGGCCACCTCCCGCAAGCTCGTGCAGGCCGACGCCTTCGTGCGCGCTGGCGAGTGGTCGCGCGGCCCTTTCCCCTTCGGCCAGTCCCTGGCGGGCAAGACGCTGGGCATCGTCGGCATGGGGGCCATCGGCGAGGAGATCGCCCTGCGCGCCCTGGCCTGCCGCATGAAGATCGCCTACCACAACCGCCGCCAGGCCGACCTGCCCTTTCGCTACCACGACAGCCTCGAATCCTTGGCGCGGGACAGCGACATCCTGCTCTCGATGCTGCCAGGCGGCCGCGAGACCGAGGGCCTGGTGGGCATGGACGTGTTCCGCGCCCTCGGCCCGCAGGGCATCTTCCTGAATGTCGGCCGTGGCAGCACCGTGCGCCAGGACGAACTGATCCAGGCCCTGCAGCAGGGCGTGATCGCCGGCGCCGGGCTGGATGTCTATGCCCGCGAGCCCGAGGTGCCCGAGGCCCTGCGTGCCCTGCCCAATGTGGTGCTGCTGCCGCACATCGGCAGCGCCACCGTGGAAACCCGCCAGGCCATGGGCCAGCTGGTGATCGACAATCTGGCCGCCTTCTTTGCCGGCGAACGCCTGCTGACACCCGTCTAAGGGAGTGCAGGGGAGGTGTGCCGCCCGCGCCGACTTGGTTACAATCGGGCGCTCACCCGCCGGCAGACAGTGCGCCGGCCCACCCGCTGAGGACAGCCCATGCGTTCGCCCCGCCCGCTTCGCACCGCTTCGATGATCGGCCTGGCCCTGCTGGCCACCGCCCTGTTGCCCACGGGCCTGCAGGCACAGACCCAGCCCGGCTTTCGCACCGAACTCGTGACCGACGAGATTCCCGTGCCCTGGGGCATGGACTGGCTGCCTGACGGCGACCTGCTGGTAACCAACCGCGGCGGTCAGCTCTACCGCGTGAGTGGCGGTGAACTCACCGCCATCGAGGGCGTGCCTCAAGTGCATGTCAACGGCCAGGGCGGCCTGCTCGACATCGCGCTGCACCCGGACTACGCCAGCAATGGCTGGCTCTACCTGACTTATTCCAGCCCCGAGGGCGGCGGCGGCAGCCACACGGCCCTGATGCGGGCGAAGCTGCAAGGCAATGCGCTGGTGGAGAAGCAGGTGCTCTACAAGGGCGAAGGCAACACCAGCAGCCGCGCCCACTACGGCAGCCGCATCGTCTTCGACGGCGCGGGCTATCTCTACTTCTCCATCGGCGAGCGCGGCGCCCATTTCGACAACGCCCAGCAGCTGGAGCGCGACGGCGGCAAGATCTACCGTCTGCATGACGACGGCCGCATTCCCGCCGACAACCCCTTCGTCAACACGCCCGGCGCCAAGGCCGCTGTGTTCTCCCACGGACACCGCAACCCGCAGGGCCTGACAGTCCACCCCGACACCGGCGAGATCTGGGAGCACGAGCACGGCCCCATGGGCGGCGACGAGATCAACATCATCCGCAGCGGGCTGAACTATGGCTGGCCGCTGGTGGGTTACGGGCTGGACTACAACGGCCAGAAGCTGACCCAGGCCACCAGTGGAGAGGGCATGGAGCAGCCGGTGTTCTACTGGGACCCGTCCATTGCGCCTTCTGGCATGGCGTTCATCACCAGCGACAACTATGGCCCCGAGCTCAAGGGGCACCTGCTGGTGGGTTCGCTCAAGTTCAACTACATGGTGCACCTGGTGCTGGAAGGCAACGCCGTGGTGGCCAGCGAGAATGTTTTCCCAGGCATCGGCCGGGTGCGCAACATCAAGCAGGGGCCGGACGGTTACATCTACGTGGCCACCGAGGGCGCGGGCATCCTGCGCATCCTGCCCGAGTGAGCCGGGCAGCGACCCTTGCGGATACGACAGCAACAAGCGGCGACAGGCAGCTGGCCGCAGAGACAACAACAGGACGACGACATGAGTGACAAACTTCTGGCTGGCTACCAGCGCTTCAAGAACGGCTACTTTTCCGAGAATCGCGAGAAACTGCGCAAGCTGGCGCAGGAGCAGCGCCCCAACTACGTGCTGATCGCCTGCTGCGATGCGCGCATGGAGCCGGCGCTGATCTTCGATACCGAGCCGGGCGAGCTGTTCGTGATCCGCAACGTGGCCAATCTGGTGCCGCCCTACGAGATCGAGGGCTCCTATCACGGCACCAGCGCCGCGCTGGAATTCGCCATCACCGTGCTGGAAGTGCCCGAGATCATCGTGCTGGGCCATTCACGCTGCGGCGGCATCCGCTCGCTGGTGCTGCAGTCCGAAGCCATGCCCAAGGACACCTTCATCGCCCGCTGGATGTCCATCGTGTCGCCCGTGGCCAAGCTGGCCGACCCGACCAAGCTGGACGACCACGCCACCTTCAATTACTGCGAGCAGGCCGCCGTGGGCTATTCGCTGCGCAATCTGATGACCTACCCCTGGATCCGCTCCCGCGTGGAGGCCGGCACCCTCAACCTGAAGGGCTGGCACTACAACATCTTCACCGGCGCGCTGAAGCAGATTCACGACCAGGACACCATCTCCACGATTGTGGAGGAGGCGCAGGACTAGTCCGCTTCCAGCAGTCGACCCCGCTCCAGTCGCAGCACTCGCGTCGCGATCTGCAGCGGCGCGGCGCGATGTGTCACCATCACCGCCGTGGTGCCCAGCTCCTTGATTTCCCGCAGGATTTCGGCCTCGACGGCCGGGTCGAGATTGGCCGTGGCCTCGTCCAGAAAGAGCACGCGGGGCTGCTTGTAGAAGGCTCTGGCCAGCAGCACCCGCTGCCCCTGCCCAGCCGACATGATCGACCCCATGTCCCCCACCAGACTGTTCCAGCCCATGGGCAGCGCGGCGATGAAGCCATCGATGCGCGCCATGCGGGCGGCCTGCTGCAGGCGCTGCGCGTCGACCTGCTCGGCGAACATGCTCACGTTCTCCAGCAATGTGCCCGACAACAGCTGCTCCCCCTGCAGCACGCCCGCACAGCTGTCGCGGTAGCGACGCAAGGCCTCGGCCCCCTGTTGCACTTCGCCGTCCACCAGCCGCTGGCCGGCATCCGGCTCCAGCAAACCAGCGAGCAGGCGCATGAGCGTGGACTTGCCGCAACCCGACTCGCCGGTGATCGCCAATATCTCGCCGGGACGCAGCGCCAGACTCAGCTCAGCAAACACGGGACTGCGCAGGCCGGGGTAGGTATAGCCGACCCGTTCCAGCTGCAGCGCCGCCGGCCCATGCAGGCGCACCGCCGGCAGATGCAGCGACGCGAATTCGGGCTCGGCGCAGGTGATGTCCGACACACGCTCCAGCTGCAGGCGCAGCAGCCGCATCTGCACCAGCTTGTCGAGAAAGGCGCGTATCGCGCTCGCAAAGTGCGACTTCAGGGCGATGAAGGCCGTGACGAAGCCAAGCGTCAGCGAGCCCGCCACCACGGCCTGCGCCGCGAGAAAGACCACCAGTACATGTTCGACCCCGTGCAGCACGCCATAGGCAGCCTCGACTCGCACCAGCACCCGCGAGAGCTGCACCTGGGCATTGATCTGTTCGGCATGGTGATGACGCCAGCTGTGGATGCGCGCAAGCTCCGCGCAATAGAACTTGATGATCTCGATGGCGCGCATGGACTCCATCAGCTGCGTGCTGGTGCGGGCCTCGGCCGCGATGCGCTGTTCCGACAGCTGCCGCAACAGCGGCGTCACAACGAGGCGCACCACCGCCTCCAGCAGCACGAACACCAGGACCACCACGGCCAGCAGCGAGTTGAACCAGAACATCGCGAGCAGGGCGGCCAGGGCAAACAGGCCGTCGAGCACGGCAGTGAGCAGTTCCTCACTAAGCACCTGACGGATCTCGCGTAGCGCGCCAAAGCGCGAGACCAGATCCCCGGTGTGGCGCCGGGCAAAGTAGTCGGCCGGCAGCCGCATCAGGTGGTGCAGCACATTGCCCGCCATCTGAAAGCCCAGCTGATTGGAAAAGTGCAGCTGCAGCATGCCGCGCACCCAGCGCATCCCCACACTGACGAGGGCGAGCAGGCCGAAGCCCAGCGCCAGCACGGTCAACATGTCAGTGTTCGAGCGCGCGATGCCTTCGTCGATCACCAGTTGCAGATAGAAGGCACTGCCGATGCTGGCGGCCTGCAGGGCGGCAGACAGCAGGAGCAACTGCAGCATTGCCGGGAAGAACGCCGCATCGCGCACGAACAGCTCACTCAGGCGGGAGCGCAGCACCTGCTCGCTGCGCTCGAAGCCTGCCAGCGGCAGACATTCCAGTGCCACACCCGTGAAGTGCCGGCTGGCCTCTGCCAGGGCGTAGCGCCGCAGCCCCGTGGCGGGGTCATGTATCCACAGCCCGCGTGGTCCGACCTGCTTGAGAACGACGAAGTGATTCAGGTCCCAGTGCAGCACGGCAGGCAACTGCAGGGACGTCAGATCCGCCATCTCCAGCCGCAGCGCCCGGGTCTGCAGCGACAGGTCTCTGGCGACGCCTTGCAAGTCCCCCAGCGTGGCGCCGCGTGCCGAGATCGCGTAACGCTGACGCAGCGTGTTCAAGTCCATGCGCCGACCGTGGTAGCTGGCGATCATGGCCAGACAGGCCAAGCCGCATTCGGCCCGCTCGGACTGCAGAATCACCGGCAGCGCGTGGCGCCCCGCAAACAGATCCGGGATCACAGCAACGACTCCAGCCGGCGCAGCGGCGCGGTGATGCGCGCCAGCAGACTTTCGCGCCCTGTCTGCACATGTGCGGTGAACAGCATGCCGGCGCGCAGAGCACCGGGCATGCTGTCGCGTTCGAGCGCGGCCTGCACCAGGAACACGGGCTCCGCGGAATCGAACGGCACCAGATACTCGCGCGGATCGACCGTGGTCTCGGACACGCTGCTGATGCGTGCGGGAAAACTGCCATGGATGCTCTGCGGGTAAGCATCGTAGACGAGTTGGACGACCTGACCCGCCTGCAGTGACCCGGTGGCTCGCGAAGGCACGAAGAGCCGGGCCACCAGCTCACCGGACGCCGGCAGCAATGTCAGCACCGGCCGCGCCGGGTCCACCGACATGCCCTCGGCCACCAGCAGGCCCGCCACCCTCCCTGGCACCGGAGCCCGCAGCGTGATCCTGGCCTGACGCGCCTGCTCCTGCTGCTGCACCTGCAATTGGGACACGGCCAGCTCCAGACGCAGGGTCTCGGCAGCCAGGTCCATCGCGGCATGTCGCGCTTCCTGCTCCAGCGCGAGCAGCGCCTCCTGCAGCCGGCTGTGCGCCAGATCCTGCGCGACGACGGCCTGCCGGGCGCTCACCTGGACTTCGCGCGCCTGGGCATGGCTGGCGGGGGCGACAAGCCGGCGCTCCAGCAGCGTTGCGCTGCGCTGCAAGGCCTCGTCAGCCAGCACCAGCCGTTGCTGCACCAGCGCCTGCTCCTGCGCCTGCAATGCGAGCGCCTGCTGCAGGGTCTGCCGCCGTTGCGCTGCATCGTCCTCATCACGCGCCTGCCGAACATTCAGCAGTGCCAGCTGTGATTGCAGAACGCTCAGTTGCTGCGCAAGCGCGTCCGCCACGAAGCGATGGGACAGCGGGCCGGCCGCCTCGTAGGCCGCAGGTGTCAGTGTCAGCAGCGCCTCGCCCCCGGCGACGAGCTGACCCTCGCGCACCAGCAGCTGTTCCACCTGCCCCGCCGCTGGCACATGTAACTTGCCAAGCCCCCCATCGGCGCTGATCACACCGCGCACCACTTCACTGCGCGCGACCGGGGCCAGCGCGGCGAAGCCCAGCAACAGCCCGAACACCCCAAGAAAGAGGAGCAGCAGCACGCGGCCCCGCGGCGGCTCCCACTGCAGCACGTCCCCCATCGCCATGCCCGTCTGCCGCTGCAGAACGTCGCTGCGGAACAGTTCAGCGTTCATGGTCATGCCCCGCAGCCATGCTCAGGAACATGCCTGCGCCCGGCAGGAATCGCCATTGCTCCGGCGCCATGCGCACCCAGCGTTCGATGCACTGAGCCAGCGTCGCCGTGATGCGCTGCACGCCTTGCGCCAGGGTTTCTCCGGCCAGCAGCTGCGGCATGATGACCGGCGCCATCTGTATGCAGTCGCGCCCGTCCTGCGACAGCGTGACGAACGGCACGAGGGGCGCGCGCCCCAGGAGGGCGAGCAGTGCCGGCCCCCGCACCAGCTGAGACGGCTGACCGAACAGCGTCACAGCCTCCGTCGCCCCAAAGCGCGGACCAAGGTCACAGAGAATGGCCAGCGTCGTGCCCCCGCCACGAAGGGCCGCCACGATGCCGGCGGTGGTGTCGAGCGCGCGCCCGAGCACCTCGTGCTGCAGCCGCGCGTCCACCCGGTGACGATGGCTGTGAGTGTCATCCTGCTCGCGCTGCAGCGAGATCACCCGCCGACCCGGCTCGGCCTCGGCGGCCAGCCAGTGAAAGGCCTCGCGGTAATGGCCCATGTGCAGAGTGACGAGGATCCTGGAGCCCGGATTCTGCCGCAGCCAGGCACGATAGGCGCTGCGCTCCGGCCAGTGCGGCGGGCCATTCTCGCCCAGCGACTGCTGCTGGCGCAGCCGCAGGAGTTCCTGCTCCAGCGCATGCCGGCGCAACAGAAGCCGGGCGCGCTGCAGAGGCTCCTGCAACAGCACGCTGACGAGGAGTTCGCACGCCTCATCGCGTCGACGGACCCAGGGCAGCCGGCGACGCAGCGGCTGGCGCAATCGGTGCAGCAGGGTCAGCGCAATTGCGTTCAGCGCCGTGGGCTGCGCGCGCTGCATGAGGGCAACGCTGCAATGTTGCAGCAAAGAATGCACGCGCTCGAGTGGGCCGCGCGGCAAGGGCGTGTTCAGCAGGCTTGCCTGCAGCGCGCGTGCCTGACAAAGCTCCTGCTCAGAGAATTCGCTGCGGTTGAACTCGGCGCGCAGCCCCGTCTCGTTCAACACGAAACGAACACCACATTCCAGAAACCCGGCCTCGGGGAGCAAGGCATAGGCGCGCTGAAAATCCACCCTGGCAAGGTGCTGCATGACACTGTCGCAGACATCCTTCATGTGAAGAATCGACGCGGCAGGCTGGCTCGCGCCTTCGGAAGCGCAGCTGGATGGAGAGTGATCGCTCATGGCACAGCGCCCTGGGCTGGCGGCTGCCAGCATTCGGGATCTCGTCCGCTCGCACTCACCGCTGTCGCAAACATGCACTGCACATCGCCGACAGTCTGCAGACGCGCCAGGTGTTCTTCATCGACTTGAACTTCCAGGGACACTTCCAGCTCGTAGACCAGCTCGATCAGACGCAGCGAGTGGATGCCCAGTGTGGCAAGTGGTGTATCTGCCTGCAGGCCATGCGGCGCCGGTTCGGGATCACAGGCAGCGTGCAGGTGACGCAGGACAAGGGTAGTGATGGTCTCAGACATGGGCGAACTCCCCTGCCAGGAAGCGCTCGCGACACCGAGCGCGCTGCAGCTTGCCGCTGGTGGTGAGCGGCAGCGCACGCTCAGGCAGCAGTCGGATGCGGGAGACCAGAATGCCTGGCGTGTACCAGAGCCGGGTCTGCAGCTCTGGCAGACGCGCCTCAACCTGCGCCGCCGCCACTGACCCATCGAGTTCCAGCAGCAGCACCAGGGCCGCGCCGTCCTGCGACTCGACATCGAAGGCGACAGCGCGCGCGACGCCCTGCCCCTGCAGCAAGGCCATCGCCTCGCCCTCGATGTCCTCGGCATGAAAGCTGCGCCCGCGCCGCTTGATGAGGTTCTTCAGTCTCCCTGTCACATAGAGATTCTCGTCGAGCACATAGCCCAGGTCACCGGTGCGCAGGTAGCCGGACTCGCGCTCGAGCGTGGCGTTGAACACGCTGGTCTCGCCATCGTCCACCGCCGGCGTGGGATGCAGATACCCCTGCGCCACCGAGCGTGAGTGCACCCAGATTTCGCCCACCTCGCCCTCGGCACATTCTTCCTCGGCCTCGTGACTGACGATGCGGATGCGGGGATCATCGCGCCGCTCGTCGAGCTGGCCGACGCTGACGTCGCAGCGACCGTCCTCCCGGGCGTGCATCTTCAAGCCCCTGCAGGCACTCACGAACAGGGTGGCCTCGGCCATGCCATAGCACGGCGTGACGGCCTCGGGGAGAAACCCACTGGCAGCGAAGCGCTGGGTGAAGCGCGCCATGGTGCTGGCATTGACCCGCTCGGAACCGCAGTACGCCACCCGCCAGCGGCTGAGATCGAGCTGCGCGGCCTGCTCCTCACCGATGCGCTCTGCACACAGGGCATAGGCGAAATCCGGCGCCCCGCTGATGCTGCCGCCACTGCGCGCGATCGCTTCCAGCCATGCCGCAGGCCGGGCCGCGAAATCCCGTGGCGACAGCACAATGTTGTGAACACCGCAGTAGAGCGGCACAAGAACATGACCGATCAGTCCCATGTCGTGATGAAAGGGCAGCCAGCTCACGCCGACATCCTGTTCCTCGATGGCGAAGGCGCGCGCGATCAGCGCACAGTTGTGCAGGATGTTGTCGTGACTGATCGCCACCCCGCGCGGCGTGCGTGTGGAGCCCGAGGTGAACTGGATGAAGCAGGTGCCTGACGCGGACAGATCCGGCCGTCGCCACTGACTGGCATCGCCGGCCAGTGCGTCAGTGCACAGGATCTGCAGCCCCGGCAGTGCACGGACTTCGGCCGGCAGCGACTCCGCAACGCCCGAGGGCAGCAGCAAGGCTGCGGCACCGCAGTGCTTCAGGGTGAGGGCGATGCTCTGCCAGTCGCGGCTGCGTGCCCTGCACAGCGGCGCCGGCCGCGCGCCGGCCATGATCGACGCAAGAAAGGCGGTCACGAAGCCACTGCCCGGCGGATAGATCAGCGCCACGACCGTGCCCTTCAGACCGTGCGCTTGCAGCACCGCGGCCAGCGCGGCAGAGTCGTCGTGAAGACGCTGCATGCTGAAGACTTCGCGCACGCTGCCGTTGCGGCCGAGATAGGAGAAAAGCGGCTTCTGCGGGTGACTTGCCAGCCGCTCCTCAAAAAGGGACAACAGGTTCCATCCACTGGAACGATTCACTGCACTCATGACATGCACTCCTTGCATCCTGTCGCCTTCGACTATAGGCAGCGGTTTGCAGGGCGTCAAAGTGGGTCTACGCTGGAAGCAGGAGACACAGGGAGAGTGACCATGAATCCAACTTTGCAGCCCGACGCTGCGACGAGCGTCGCCACGGCGATGCTTTGCACGCTGTCATGGCAGTACGAGCACGAGAACACGCAGTTGACCCGGCTTCACGAACTTGCGAAGGCGGGCAGCTGGAATGCCAGCACCGATATTCCCTGGGTTGCCTGGTCACGGCACCGGGAGTTTCCGTGCTCGCGCAGCAGCAATCCGCTGTGTGGTTTCGGTTTCTATGAGGCGCTGCCGGAAGACAGGCAGCGCGAATTGAGCTGGTGGCAGCACGGTCTGGAGATCAGCGAGATCCTGCACGGCGAACAGGCCGCACTGCAGGTCAGTGCCCAGCTCGTGCAACTGCTGCCCGACATGCAGGCCAAGTTTCTTTGCGCCGTCCAGGTGCACGACGAAGCCCGTCATGTGGAGTTCTTCGCGCGCTATCTGCGTGACACCGTCGGCGTCATCCACCCCCCCAGCGACGCAATGCGGGAACTCATCCATCGAGCCCTGCAGGAGCCGGCGTGGGAGCACAAGCTGCTCTATTGCCAGGTGCTGATCGAAAGTCTGGCACTGGCCCGGTTGCAGGAGTTGCGCCGGCATTGCCGTGCGCCGGCCCTGCGCCATGCCGTGGATTACATCCTGAAAGACGAGGCACGCCACGTGCACTTCGGCACCGAGCACCTGCGCCGACACATCGCTCGCATGGATCCGCACGCCCGCGACAACTGCAGCCTGCGCCTGCTGGACGCCACCCTGGCGCTCGCGGGCTCCTTGAACATCTACACGCGGATCGCCACAGCACAGGGTTGGCCGCTGCCGGCCATGCGCCGTCACTTGCGGGAGTACCGCCTGCAGCACCCGGACCTGAATCGCAACCGCTTTCGCCAGCTCGCGCTGAACATGCAGGCGGTCGGCCTGCTGACACCGGCCTGCAAGGCGCAGTTCGACTCGCTCAACCTGCTCGGCTGAGCCTGCACAAGACGATTTGCAGGAATCGCGATGCTGGTCTTAACTCGAAGTACACAGACCAGCGGCACTGTGTCGGAGCAGACAAGGGCGAAGCCATCCGCCCCCTGCCTCGTGACGCGAACATTCACAATCAATCAGTACAAGGAGTGTATCAACATGTACCCAATGACCATCAACCCGTTGCAACCCGCACTGTCCTGCGGCCAATTCCACCCCGCCCTGGCTCTCCCGGCACCCCGTGAACTTTCCGACGAGGAAATGGACATGGTGAGTGGGGGGCTGCCGTTTGTGATTCCTCCGCTCGTGATTGCCGGCGCAGAGCTCGCTGGCAGCGCATTCATTGGCGGCTTCTTTGGGGCCGCCGGAGCCTCTGTTTTCAATTATCTGTTCAATGATCACACTGGAAGTCATTGATTCCAGCTTAATACCATCTAACCTGCCCGTGGCTAAAAGCCACGGGCAGCCTAACTGAAAAGGAGCAGCGACATGAGACCAGCAATTTTCTTGATACTACTGGTTACACTAAGCGCCATTGACATTACCAGCACATGGCACTTACTGAACAATGTACCGGGCGAGGAAGTCAATCCCTTCGTGAACACGCAGTCCCTCTTGGGCATCATCTTCTCACCGATTCCCAACCTTGTAGATCTTGGGTTCCTTGCCTGCGTTTTCCTAGCGGAGAGACACAGGGATCGCTTTCAAGAATTGGTTGCGGCGAAGAGCTACAAGGCCTCCATCTTTCTTTTTCCAATTTATTACTTGTTTTTTCTTCTAATGGTGGCCACCAGCAATGTGTTGGCGGTATTCGGACATGGGACTCCTCTTTCGTTTCTCTACAAACCATTCGCCTTCATTTCGGACAACTCTTTCATACAATTGGGCCTTGCATTGAGTGTCACGATACTTTTGACGCTTCCAATTTTCGCCAAACTCGCTGGGGCAATATATGGCCTGAGAAATCTACACCACAGCTCTCACTAGGCCCTTTAGGCAGCTTTTATCAAGCGGAATATTCGCGCAAATTGGTTGACTCCCACATATCTAACCCTTGATAGGAATTGATGTTGCAAAATACCTTTGAGGCAACACCCTAGACTCCCACCCCCCAAGCCTGCACACTTGAACAAATTCTAATCAATGCATTCAGAGTACCGCGCCAGCCCATGTTCAAGAAACTCCTCCTCATCGCCCTGATTCTCGCCATCGGCTTCGCGCTGCTGACCTATGTCTATTTCGATCAGCTGATCCGGCGCGGCGTGGAAATGGCGGGCTCCAGCGCACTGGGCTCCAGCGTCACCCTCGAAAGCGCAAGCCTCTCGCCAATCACGGGGCGCGGTTCCATCCAGGGCCTGAGCATCGCCAACGTGGAAGGCTACGAGTCGCCCTACGCCATCGCGCTGGGCTCCCTCGACTTCGAAGTCTCCTTGCCCTCGCTGCTCGGCGATGTCATCGAGATCACCCGCATCGAGGTCAGCGATGCACGCGTGAACTACGAAAACCGTTTGATCACCGACAATATCCGCGCCCTGCTCGACAAGCTGCCCAGCGCCACGGCGGCGCCGGTGGTGGAGGCCTCGCCGGACGCCCAGCCGGGCAAGCGCGTGATCATTCGCGAGCTGCTGATTCACGACCCGCAGGTCACGCTCTACACCCAGCTGGCGCGGGCGCCCATTCCGCTGCCCGACCTGCGCCTGCAGGACATCGGCCAGGAGCAGGAGGCCGCCACCGTGCCCGAAGCGGCGCGCGATATCCTGGCGGCACTCAGCAACGCCATCCTCACGGCAGGCATTCCCGACATGCGCACCGTGCTCGACAGCACGGGGCAGCAACTGCGCGATGGTGCCAGCGCGGTGGGCGATGCCGTGGGCGGCGCGGTGCAGTCCCTGGGCAGCGGGCTGCGCGGGCTGTTCAATCGGGACGACCCAGCCCCGAGCGCCACGCCAGCCCGGTAAACCAGCCTGCACCCCGGCCGTTCTGAGCGACACGCCCCGTCAATCGCGGGGCATCACGCCGCTCAGGAGCCCGCATGTTCACCAAGACACCGCACGCCAGCCAGACGCCCCCGCTCAGCAACGCTGCACCCATCAGTCCCACGCTCTCCCGCCGTCAGCACCTGAAGGTACTCGGCCTGCTGCCCCTGGCCTGGGCCTTGCCGCTGCCGCGCGCGCAGGCCGCCGAGAGGGGCTGCACGCTGGCCTCGCAAATGACGGAAGGGCCCTACTGGGTGGACGAGAAACTCAATCGCGCCGACATCACCACCAACACCACGCGCAGCTCGGTGCTCAATGCCACGCCGATGACGCTGGATCTGCAGTTCTACGACAGCAACGGTCAGGCCTGCGGCAGCAATCCAGCCAAGGGCGTGCAGGTGGACATCTGGCACTGCGACGCGGCCGGCGAGTACTCCGATGCCAGCGGCAATGGCCAGTCGAACACCGTGGGGCAGACCTTCCTGCGCGGTTATCAGGTGACGGACGCCAGCGGGCGGGTGAGCTTCAAGACGATCTACCCGGGCTGGTACAGCGGCCGCGCCACGCACATCCATCTGCGAGCCCGGCTCTACAGCGCGGCCGGCAACACCACCTACAACTTCGTCTCGCAGCTGTTCTTCAGCGACACCTTCACCGACAGCCTCTACACGCGCGCGCCCTACAGCAGCCAGGGCACGCGCAACACCCGCAACAGCAACGACAACATCTACCGCAGCGCGAGCACGCCGCTGGAGCTGCTGCTGGCCGAACGCAGCGACGGCAGCGTGCAGGCCGAGCTGGCCATCGGCCTGTCGGGCCTGCCGTCCGAGGCCATTTTCCGCAATTTCTCGGTCACGGCCACGAACACCGGCAGCGCGGCGGTGCCGGAGCTGCGCTGCGACGTGGTGGTGGCCAGCAATGACACGGGGGCGACGGGCGAGATCTATGTGGCGGCCGAGATCGGCAACACGGTGTACTTCAACAACGGCAGCGACTGGGTGGCGGTGGCGAATCCGGCGGTGACGGGGTTTCCGGCGTTCTACCGGGGCACGCTGGGCGCCACCCACCGCCTGACCCTGCTCAGCGGCGTGAACACCAGCGCGGTGGGCCGGGCCCGACTCTATGTGGGCTATGGCCGCGACAATCAGGACATGATCGCGAACCAGCGCTTCGACCACATCTACACGCTCAACGAGTGAGTCGGCGCTGCGCGCCCTCGTCTGCGGCTACTCCAGCCAGGGCGTGCGCGCGCAGGCCTCCACGAACCAGCGCAGGGCGTGCCCGGCCTGGTGCTTGCGCCAAGCCATGTAGAGCGGCAGAGGCGGGCGCGGTACCGTGCAGGACAGCGCGACCAGCTCGCCCCGCGCCAGCAGGTCGGCCACTGGATGCCGTGGCACAAAGCCCACGCCCACACCCAGGCGCTGGGCCTCGATCTTGGCCGCCATATTGGTGACGCGCACGCTCTGCCGACTGGGGTGCAGGCCAGACATGCGACCGGGGCTGGTGATGGAAGTGTCTGCGGAGTTCTTCGGCGGGCTGCTGCTGATCGCGGGCCTGCTGACCCGGCCCGCCGCCCTGATGCTGGTCGTGACCATGGTGGTGGCCATCGTGACGGCCCACCTGAGCAACGGTCTGTTCATGAGCAACAACGGCTATGAGTTCGCGCTGACGCTGCTGGCCGCGTCAGTGTCTCTGCTGGTCTCCGGTGCCGGACGCCTGAGTGTCGACGCCTGGCTGGGCGAACGCCTGGGCACTCAGCCCTGGGGCGCCGCCACGCTGTCGGTATCGCAGTAGGTACTGTCGTCCAGCCGCTTCGTGTAGTTGTTGAGAATGCGCATGCCCTCGGCCGGCTTCACCACGCCGGCCTCGATCTTGCGCCGGATCAGCTCCGTCATGCGGCGGTCGAGATCGCTGGGGAAGTACTGCACCGTTGAGAGCATGTCCTTGATGCTGATGGCCTTGATGGTCTCCTCGATCCAGAAGTTGCCGGGCTCGTCGGCACTGGCATAGACGTGGGCCTCGCCCACCCGGCCCAGCAGATTGTGTGCATCGCCCAGGATCTCCTGATAGGCCCCCACCAGGAACACGCCCAGATAGTAGGGCTCGCCCGGACGATAGTCGTGCAGCGGCAGCCAGGCCTTGTTGGCGTTGCTGCTGACGTACTGGGAAATCTTGCCGTCGGAGTCGCAGGTCAGATCGACGATCTGGCCACGCCGGCGGGGCTCCTCGTCCAGGCGGTCCAGCGGCATCACCGGGAACACCTGACCGATGGCCCAGTGGTCCAGAATGGACTGGAACACCGAGAAGTCGCACAGGTAGAGATCGGTGAGCTGTTTCTCCAGCTCCAGCTGCTCGGCCGGCCGCGGCTCGATGTCCAGCGCCGCGAAGCGTTGCAGCACCTCGCGGGCCGTGCGCCAGTAGAGGCTCTCGACGAAGGCCAGATGTTCGATGTTGAGATAGCCCAGACGCGCCAGCTGCTCGGCCTCCAGCTGCGCTTCCTGGGCATCGTGGATCACTTCCGTCAGCTTGCCGCGCGTGTGCACATGGCTCGCCTCCTTGGCGGCGGCCTGCATGCGTTTGACCACGGCAGGCTGCTCCGCCAATGGCTCGGGCATCGGCGGCGCGTCGGGGCGATGCACGCCCAGCAACGGCACCACCAGCATGGAGTGATGCGCAGTGAGTGCACGGCCGCTTTCGGACAGCAGCGTCGGCATCGGCACACTGCGTTCCTGGCAGATATCCTTCACCGCGAACACCACCACGTTGGCGTATTCCTTCAGCCCGTAATTGATGGAGGATTCCACATCCTCGTACTCGCCCCCGTAGCTGCCGCCGTAGTTCACGCCCAGACCGCCCCCCACGTCGAGGTACTGCACGGGCACACCGCGCTCCTGCAGATCGGCATAGAACTGGGCGATCTCGCGCACGGCTGTGCGCAGCACCTGAGTGTCGCTGATCTGGCTGCCCAGATGGAAATGCAGCAGGGCCAGATGCTCGCGCAGGCGGCGCTTCTCCAGCTCATGCACCAACTTGACCAGCTCGGGCACGGTGAGACCGAACTTGGAACCGGAGCCGCCTGACTCGAACCAACGCCCTGCGCCGCGCGTGGAGAGCTTGACCCGCACGCCAAGCCGAGGGGCCTTGTCGCCCACAAGGCCGCGCTGATCAGCCAGCACCATCAGCTGCTCGAATTCGCTGTATTTCTCGATGACGGGCAGCACCTGCTGGCCGAGCTGCTGGGCGTTGAGCATCAGCGTCAGCATCGAGTGATCCTTGACGCCATTGCACAGCAGCAGCGTGTCGTCACTCACCAGCGCCAGCGCCGCCATGAGCTCGGCGCGCGAGCCGCACTCCAGCCCGAGATTGAACGGCTTGCCCGCCTCCATGACCTCGGCCACCACCTCGTGCAGCTGATTCACCTTGATGGGGTAGATGCTGCGGTACTCGCCCTCATAGCCGGCCTCGTCGATGGCCTCGCGGAAGGTGAGATTCAAGCGGCGCACACGGGCGCTGATGATGTCCTGGAAACGCAGGATCAGGGGGAAGCTGCAGCCCTCTTTCACCGCGGCGTCGATCACCTCGGGAATGTCGATGGCCAGGTCCTCGCCCGGCAGCGGGTGCACGCAGACATGGCCCTTGTCATTCACGCCGAAGAAGCCGGCGCTCCAGGTCTTCACGGCATAGAGTTCTTCGGCGTCGCCGGGAGTCCAGGCGGTGTTGGTGTTCGCGGTCGGGTGCTGCGGGGTATCGTTCACGCGGATCTCCTGTCAGGGGCGCTGCGGCGCCCGCTCCTTGTTGCGGCTGCCGGGGGACTCCGCATAGAGGCAGAGCAGTTCGATGGCGATCTGGGCGGCCGCCAGTGCGGTGATCTCCGCGTGGTCATAGGCCGGCGCCACTTCCACCACGTCCATGCCCACGAGATTGATGCCCACCAGCCCCCGGATGATGTCCAGCGCCTGGAAGGACGACAGCCCACCCGGCACCGGCGTGCCCGTTCCGGGTGCGAAGGCCGGGTCGAGGCAGTCAATGTCGAAGGTCAGGTAGACGGGATTCTGACCCACCCGTTCCCGAATCTGTCGCACGATGTCGGCCGTGCCCTGCCGGTTCACGTCGGGGGCGGAGAGAATCTGATAGCCCAGGGTGTCGTCGTTGGTGGTGCGGATGCCGATCTGCACCGAGGACTCCGGGCGCACGATGCCTTCCTTCGCGGCCTTGTAGAACATGGTGCCGTGATTGATGCCATGGCCCGACGAGGGCCAGGTGTCGGTGTGCGCATCGAAATGGATCAGGCTGAGCGGACCGTGGAACTTCGCGTGGGCGCACAGACTCGGGTAGCTGATGAAATGGTCGCCGCCCAGCAGCAGTGAGGCCGCGCCCGCCTCCAGAATGCCGTGCACATGGGCTTCGATGTGCGCCACGCTCAGCAGCCCGCCGCCGCTGTTGTTCTCGCAGTCGCCATAGTCGACCACCGCCAGGGCACTGAACGGGTCGGTCTGCCAGGGCCAGGGGCGCTCCCAGGCCAGGGACAGCGAGGCCTGGCGGATCGCCCGCGGCCCCAGCCGTGCGCCCGAGCGATTGGTGGTGGCGATGTCCAGCGGCACGCCGCTGACGGCGACATCGACGCCGACCAGCTCGCGCGCATAGGGCGTGCGGAAGAAGCTGCCCGCCCCGCCGAAGCTGTGCGAGCCGACCATGCCGGTCTTCGTGCTGCCCTTGAAGGCGTTGTCCCAACTGCTCATGGTGTCTCCTGTTGATGGCCGGCAAGCGGCGGGGTGCTCGCTGGCATGCGGCGCAAGGCATTCGCCTGTTCCCAGGCATGACCCAGGGCGACCAGGCGCTCGTCGGCGAACTCGGCGCCCAGCAGCTCGATGCCCACGGGCAGGCCCTGGGCGGTGAACCCCGCCGGCACCGACAGCGCCGGGTAGCCCGAATTGGCGCTCAGGCTGCAATTATTGCCCGGCTGAGGTTCCCCGAGTGTGACAGGCAGGGCCCCCGCCGGCGGATAGGCCAGCACCTCGACACTGGCGACCGTCATCGCGGCGGCCAGCGCGACGCGCAGTTCCTCGCGTGCGGCGAGGGCTGCCTGATAGCGCACCGGGTCCTGCTCGGCCTCGGCACTGCGTGTGAGCACGGTGTTCACCGCCTCATGAAACTCGCCGCCGGCGACGATGGCTTCCAGCGTGGTGGGCGTCTGCCCTGTCGGCGTGAAGGCGGCCAGCCAGGCATCGAGATCGCTCTCGAACTCGTGGGCAATCAAGCCGGAGCGTGCGAGCAGGTCGGCCAGAGCGGGAATCTCCACATCCACCACCTCGGCCCCCAGCGCCTGCATGCGCGCGAGCGCGGTGTCCACGGCGGCCTTCACCTCGGGTTCGGCGCTGTCGTGATAATGCCGCAGGCGGCCGATGCGCACGCCGACGAACGACGCTTCCTGCAGGGCATTCCAGAACGCCGGACGGGGGCGCTCGCGCATGGGGGCCGTGGCAGCATCCTGCGGGTCATGGCCGGCCACGATGTCCAGCACGATGGCCAGATCCTCGGTGGTGCGCGCCAGGGGGCCGATGACGTCCTGGGTCGAGGACAGCGGCATGATGCCGTGAATGCTGCCCAGCCCCTTGGTCGGGCGCAGACCCACCAGATTGTTGAAGGCAGCCGGGATGCGGATGGAGCCACAGGTGTCCGAGCCCATGCCGACAGCAGCAAAGCTCGCCGCCACGGCCGCTGCGGTGCCGCCACTGGAGCCGCCGGGCACGCGTGTCGGGTCATAGGGATTGCGGGTCTGTCCGCCCAGCGAGCTGATGGTGGTGATGCCGTAGGCGAATTCGTGCAGGTTGGTCTTGCCCAGAAGGATGGCCCCGGCATCGAGCAGACGTTGCACGGCCGTGGCATTGGCGGCGGGCACGAAGTCCTGCAGCGACTGCGAGGCGCCGGTGGTGGGCATGTCCGCCGTGGCGTAATTGTCCTTGAGCACGATGGGGATGCCGTGCAGCGGACTGCGCGGGCCGGACTGACGGCGCTCCGCGTCCAGCGCAACGGCCTGGGCGCGGGCCTCGGGGTTGAGCTGGATCAGGGCATTGAGGCCGGGGCCCTGGTCGTCGTAGGCGGCGATGCGCGCCAGATAGGCGTCGACCAGTGCCACCGAACTCACACGTTTGGCGGTCAGGGCCAGCTGCAGTTCGCGCAGCGAGGCCTCGGTGACTTCGAAGGGGGCTTGCGCCAGCGCGAGCTCACTGCACGCGCCGGCGAGTGCCACGCCCAGCGCCAGCGCACGCAGGCGCCGGGGCAGCGAGGGGCGGGCACGGGGGCACAAGGCGGTCTTCATCTCTCTCACCTCTCCGTTCATTCAACCATCGCGCGGCGTGCCCTGCAGCAGTTCACTGCTCATCAGCAGCACGGCCACTTTCAGATATTCCACCAGCTCGGCATAGGCCGACTCGTTCACCTCGTCCTCGGCGGCGTCGAAGTCTTCCGACAGATTCGCGATATTGACGATGTCCTTGAGCGCCTCTTCGGTTTCGGCGCTGAAGTGCGCGATCTGCTTCTGCGCGCTGGCCGTGCCGAAGCCTACCAGAAAGCCCTGACACCAGGCGGCCAGGCAGCGCAGGCGCTGGCTGAGATCCAGTTCGTCATCGGGCAGGAACAGCGTGTAGCGCGAGTCCTCGCTGAACATCTCGCGTTCGATGAAGGTGTGCATGGCGAGAATGGTGGTGCGATTGCGCTCGGAGCAGGCTTCGGCGTCCACGTGCTTGAGCACCAGCGCGATGACGCTGTCGGGACGGATCTTCAAGCCGGTGCTGACCACGCCCGAGAGCAGGCCGTGTAGTTCCGAGGGCGAGACTTCGTAGCCGAATTCCAGCATCTGGTTGCAGCAGTCGTCGAAGTCGAGGGGAAGGATGTCTTGCTGAGACAAAGCGGATGGTCTCCTGAGTTGAAACATGATTGGAGCCTGCTGGCAGGCGGCCCCCCCAGTCAAGCCTTCGACCGCGCTCCACGATTCCACGGCGATACGGGCGCCAGCGCGATGTGGTCCGGGTGCACCACGATCAGGCCCTTCTTCAGCAGCCCGCCAATGGCCTTCTTGTAATTGCCTTTGCTCACTTTGTAAACAGCGTGGATGGCTTCCGGGGTGCTGTGATCGCACAACGGCGAGACGCCCCCATTGGCCGCCAGATGCGCCAGGATCAGGTCGGCGAGTTCGTCCCGCACCTCCTGTCCCTGTTTCTGCAGACACAGATCGAGCCGACCGTCCTCGCGCACTCGGCGCACGAAGCCCTTGAGCTTCTGGCCCATGCGCAGCGGCTGCAGCACTTCCGTCTTGAAGATCAGCCCCAGGTGGGTGCCATCGACCACGGCCTTGTAGCCCAGGTCGGTGCGCCCGCACACCAGCAGATTCACCGGCTGCATGGGCGCGAAACCGCGACCGTCCTCGCTCAGCCAGTGGTCCAGCTTGGACGAGGCCGCGATGCGGCCACTGGGTTTGTCGAGATAGACGTACACCACATAGCTGTTGTCCTCGCGCATCGGCACCCGCTGCTCCCCGTAGGGCACCAGCAAGTCCTTGGGCAGCCCCCAGTCCAGGAAGGCCCCGGCATGGTTGACCTGCACGCAGCGCAGCGACACGCACTGCCCCACCCGAGCGCGCGGCGTGCGGGTGGTGGCGATCAGGCGATCGTCCGAGTCGTGATAGACAAAGACCTCGAGCGCGCTGCCCACCTCGGCACCCGCAGGCACCTCCAGGCGGGGCAGCAATATCTCGCCCAGCGCACCCCCGTCCAGGTAGACCCCGAAAGGCACCTGGCGGGTGATGGTGAGTGTGTTCATGTTGCCGACGGTGGGCATGGGTGTTCTTCCAGGCAGGATTATCGGCAGGGGAACCTGCAGACGAGGCGCGAGAGGCAGGCGGATCGGAGCAGGACCGTTGGCCGCCTGGACGGCGGCCACCGAGCCTCCACGGACGGATTCACGGCGTGTCCTGATCCGGTCTGCCTGCTTCTCGCACCGGTGACGAATGCAGAGGATCAGAACGTGCCGCGGATCTTCAGCGCCAGCTTGATGCCCGTGTTGCTGCAGGAATCCTCGATCTCCGCCAGCGTGCCCGTCGCGATCGTGCCACCGACATAGCGGTAGCGGTCACGGCAGCGCTCGCCTTCCAGCGTGTTCATGGACTCGAAGCGGTAGGTCAGGCCCGCAAAACCGATGGTCTCCACGAACACCGTCAGCTGGTCACCGCTGTTGTAGTTCTCGATCTTGTCGATGTCATACGCCTTGCGGTTGCCGTAGAAGCCATGGTTGAAGTTGAAGCCATAGTTCAGGTTGCGCTCCGGCAGGTCATGACGGAAGCCCAGACGGATGCTGCCGCGACCGGCCTGACGCAGACGACGATCGATGCCCAGGAACGGGTCGGTCACGCTGGAATCTTCCAGCTGCAGGCCCGAAGTCAGCAGCATCTGCGGCGCGCCGATGAAGCCCAGACGCAGACTCGCATCCAGGTTGGCGCCGTAACGCTCGCCGTCGCCGATGTTGCCGTTGGCGGACTGGATCGTGGTGCGGGTGGACACGTCCACCTTGTCGATCACGTCTTCCAGGTCGTGGTAGAACACGCGCGAGCTGAGCACGCCGGCGTCATTGGGCAGGCGGAATTCCAGGTTGGCTTCGTAGCGGATGGACTTTTCCTGCACCAGTTCCGGGTTGCCGGCCAGTGCCGTCTGGTCATCGTCACCACCGGCCACGCTGGCGGTGAAGTCGCCGAAGCTCAGCTGGGCGACGTCCTTCTCGACGGACGCACGGAACTGCACGGACGGGGTGATATCGAAGCGGTAGTCGATCTTGGGCCGCACGAAGTCGAAGTCACGCTTGCGGCGCACGTCCCCGCTCTGCTCGATGGTGGACGTCTCATACAGCAGGGTGCTTTCCAGCGACATTCTGTCGTTGATCTGCCAGTTGTTCACCACGAAGTACTCGTATCGCATCTCTTCCACCAGCGCGTCGGTGTTGGTGCTGGGCACCAGGCCGCCGAAGGCCGGGGAGGTCACGCCGGCACGCTTCACGCCGAGCTGCAGCTGGGCGTCGAGGATGGTCTGGGCGCGCTCGACGCCGAATTCCAGGGCGTGGGCGTCGCTCAGATCGAAGGAGTAGGTGGAGCGGACGATGCGCTCCTTGTTCACGGCCTGGTTGGCCAGATACAGGAACTTGTCCGCCTTGCCGGCCACGATGTCGTAGGCCTCGCGGGTGCTCTCGGTGTCGTTCTCGTTGACGATGAACAGGGTCTTGAAGCGGCTGCCGTTCAGGAACGTGTGCTCGTAGTCACCGCCCACTTCCCAGGTGTCATTGGTGGCCGGAATGCGGTCGTACTCGGAGTCCACCACCGGGTTCGGGCGTGTGGTGTAGTCCACGATGTTGCGCTGGGCGGACGCGGGCGGGTCAGCCTCGGTCAGCTGCACGTTGAAGTTGACGCGATCATTCAGGGTCACGTCGTAGCCGATGTTGGACGTGATGACCTTGGTGGTCTGGTCGCGGTATTCCAGACGCTCCACGATGTCGTTCGCACGGCCGTCCGGCAGGATGCTGGTCTCGTTGCCGTCGCGGAATTCATAGCGCGGCTCGGCCGAGGCGCTGAGCAGGTAGCTCAGGGCGCCGCTCTGGCCGGTCCAGGAAATGGAGCCGCCCGGGTCCAGCGTGCCGTCGAAATAGCGATCGACGTTCACTTCCGCCGCGATGCTGGAGCGCGTCTCGGCTTCCAGCAGCACGATGTTGATGACCTGTGCGCCACCACGCACGTCCAGATCGCCGGAAGTGCCACGGATGATCTCGATGTACTGCACCTGGTTGGCGGGGATGCGCGCCAGCTGGGCGTTGCCTTCGTTTTCCTTGCCGGCGATGCGACGGCCGTTGATCAGGATCTGGTCACCGCCGGCACCCAGGCCGCGACGATCGGCGCCGCCGGAACTGCCCGGACCACCGTTGTTGCCGCCACCGCCCAGGGCCAGGTTGATGCCGGGGATGCGGTTGAGCATGTCATTGACAGAGTAGGGCTCGTACTGGGCGAAGAACTCGGCGGGATAGGTGACGGTGGACTCATTGCC
Source organism: Gammaproteobacteria bacterium (assembly GCA_030832825.1). Taxonomy (GTDB): domain Bacteria; phylum Pseudomonadota; class Gammaproteobacteria; order Pseudomonadales; family Pseudohongiellaceae; genus UBA5078. Next base: position 535 of record JAURIJ010000032.1, on the reverse strand, counting down.
AGCCGCCGTATCCTGGGCGGAAGCGCTGGCAGAAAGCAGCAGCGCAGCCGCTGCCAGGGTCATCAGGGAAGAACGCGAACGCAGGGCGCGCAGCCCCGCAGGGATGAAACGCAAACTCATAGGAAAACTCCAGGCCTTTGTCTTTCGATTGGCGCCGCCGCGGGGCGGCGCTCGATTATGGTGACATTGTGGGTCATGACGACGCCGGAGTATGCACAGAATCTGCTCAAGCAAGAACTCGCGGCGCCGGTGTTTGTGTGACTTTTTGTAATGCCTTGCCGGCCAATTCTGATTTCAGCGTGGCGCCACGATGGTCTGACGCTGCTCGTCCAGCCCTTCGATGCCCAGACGCACCACGTCGCCCGGTTTCAGGTAGACCGGCGGCACCATGCCATCGCCCACGCCGGCGGGGGTGCCGGTGAAGATGATGTCGCCCGGGTAGAGGGTCATGAACTCGCTCAGGTGGCTGACGATCTTCGCCACGCCGAACACCATGTCGGCGGTGTTGCCCTGCTGCCGCATCTCGCCGTTCACT
>JAURIJ010000013.1 GCA_030832825.1 Gammaproteobacteria bacterium | reverse complement strand
TGTGTCGGGGCTGGCATAGAATCCGGCTCACGTCGCTCAGGAACCGCCTCGCATCGTGTTGCCACCCCGCCTCAGCATCATCATTCCCGTGCTCAACGAAGCCCGCAGCCTGCGGGCGCATCTGCCGCTGCTGCAGCCGGCACGTGCCGCCGGCCACGAAGTTCTCCTGGTGGACGGCGGCAGCACCGACGAGGGGCTTGCCCTGGCCGCGCCGCTGGTGGACAAGATCGTGCGCAGCCCGGCGGGCAGGGCGGCCCAGATGAACGCAGGCGCTGCGCAGGCCAGTGGCGATGTGCTGCTGTTCCTGCATGTCGACACGCGTCTGCCCGAGGGCGCCATCGCGTTGCTGCAACAGGCGTTCGTGCAGCCCGCCGTGCAGTGGGGGCGCTTCGATGTCCGGCTGAGTGGCGCGCACCCGGCGTTCCGGGTGATCGAAACCATGATCAATCTGCGATCGCGGGTGTCGGGCGTGGCCACGGGTGATCAGGCGCTGTTCCTGCGCGCAGGGCTGTTTCACGCCATAGGCGGCTTCCCGTCCATTCCGCTGATGGAGGACGTGGCCATCACCAAGACCCTGCGCCGAATTTCCCGGCCGCTGTGCCTGCGCGAGCGGGTGACGACCTCCAGCCGTCGCTGGGAACAGCACGGCATCGTGCGCACCATGCTGCTGATGTGGTGGCTGCGCCTGCTCTATGTGTGCGGCTTGAGCCCGGCCAGGCTGCGCGACATGTACTCGAAGAAGAAGTGACAAGCCAATGAATGCAATGGGAAAAATGCCATTTCCAGAAGCCGTGACGGCCGTCTTCGCCAAGACGCCCCGGCGCGGCGCGGTGAAAACGCGTCTGCAGCCGCTGCTCGGCGAAGACGGCGCACTTTCCCTGCACAAGTCCTTGATTCAGTTTGTCTTTCGCAATCTGGAGGCGGCCGCGCTGTGCCCGGTGGAGTTCTGGGTGGCGGTGGGCGATGGCTCGCTGGAAGGTGATTCATTGCACGAGGAAGTATTCACATCTATTTGTAATATAAAGAATATATACAGGCAGGAAGAGGGCGATCTCGGCGCCCGCATGGCCGACTGCGCGCGGCGGGTGCTGCAGCGGGCCGACAGCGTGGTGCTGGTGGGAGCCGACTGTCCGGCGGTGGACGGCGCCTATCTGCAGCAGGCGCTGCAGCATCTGGAGGGCGGCGCGAACATCGTGTTCGGCCCGGCCGAGGACGGCGGTTATGTGCTGCTGGGCCTGCGTCAGGTGCCCGACTGCCTGTTCGTCGACATGCCCTGGGGCAGTGAACAGCTGATGCAGATCACCCGCGAGCGGATGCGGGCGGCCGGGCTGTGCTGGGTGGAACTGGAACCGCGCTGGGATGTGGACAGGCCGGAGGACTTGCCGCGCTGGGAAGCGCTCAGACCAGTGGACTTTGTGTCAACGTAAAAAAGTAAATTGAGCCAGCAACTCTGGTCTGGTGGCGACTAGGCGTTTCGCAAAGGAATCCTATACGAGCGACGGTTAAATGATTGGCATCGCATCGACGGTATCCCGGTCAGCGGGTCAATCGTGGATGTCAGCGTCGTCGTCATTGGCTTTCCATTGACCTCGTAAACGAGCAGTGCAAAGGATTCTTTCGTTGCAAAGGTGCATCCACGCAGATGACTAGTGGATGCCTGTGTCCTTGGGGTATCGGCCCGTAACTCAACGACCTTCAAGCTTCGTTCCGTTGACTGTCGCACTTTCCAGTGACAAACGCGTCAATCGGCCTGAAGCGCTCACATCTTCCAATTGCACAAGAAGATGGTGCCAGTCTCGCGCCAACCAAATTGTTGTGCGGCGGCTGCTTTGCGCACCGCGTACTCGTTCTAGTTTGATCGTGTGCAGCGTGCCTGCGGGCGTCTCCACCAATTGCTCCCCCTCTAGACGAAAGACCTGTTCCTCGATGCGATCCCCGTCGACTACGTCATAGCGCATCTGTGTCATGCTTCCCTCTCTAAATTGCTGAGCAATTTCCTGGCTTAAGCTGAGTTTGTCTTGCAAGCCTCTTACGAGTGGTAGTCTCCAAATTTGCTTTCCCGATTCGCTCACTGCGGTTAGGGCCTGCCAGTCGAATGCCACGGTTTCCTCGCGGGCACCCAAGCCCGTCTGGCTGTAGCGATAGCGCACGGGGATGACCTGGCCTTCCTGCCAACGGAAGGCGCTGGTCTCGGTGACGGTGCCCACCGTGGCGCCCAGAAGCGTCAGACTCAGGCTGTTCTCGAGGGTGTACAGGGCGTCCTCGCTGCGGGTCTGCACGCGATGCGCGGTGGCACTCAGGCCCATGGATTCGGCGAGATAACGCGCTTCGAAGACGGGGGGTTCCAGGGGCAGCACAGGTTCCGCCGGTGCTGTCTGGGCCAGGGCTGACGAGCCTGCCAGCAGGGCCAGCACCACGGCAGCAGCGTGCAGTGAATTCACGACACGACCTCACGCAGGCCGTGGGCGCCGAGTGGCTCTCCATCCAGCCAGGCCGCGTTGTCCTGCATGCGCAACCGTCCGGCGGCAAACAGGCTGACGGCCCGCGGGTATATCCGATGCTCCTGCTGCGCGACGCGGGCCGCGAGCGCATCCCGGGTATCCCCGGTCAAGACCGGTACCACAGCCTGCAGCACTACCGGGCCGCCATCGAGTTCTACGGTGACGAAATGCACGCTCACGCCGTGCTCCTTCTCGCCGGCTTCCAGCACTCGCTCGTGGGTGTGGGTGCCGCGATAGTCCGGCAGCAGCGAGGGATGGATATTGAGCACTCGTCCCGCGTAATGGCTGACGAAAGCGGCACTGAGAATGCGCATGAAGCCAGCCAGCACCACCAAAGCGGGAGAAAAGCTGTCGATCTGTTCCATCAGCGCCCGATCGAAACTCTCGCGATCGGGAAATTCCTGGTGCCGGATGACCCGCGTGGGAATGCCCGCGCGAGCCGCACGCTCAAGGCCATAGGCGTCGGCCTTGTTGCTGATGACGCCGCAGATGGCATAGCCGCCGGCGGCGCTCTGGTCGATCAGGGCCTGCAGATTGCTGCCATTGCCGGAGATCAGGACGACGATCGGGCAGGGCGCGCTGCTCATCGCGGGCTGCCTTCCAGGACGACCGGGCGGGCGTCGGCGGCGCAGGCCTGGATGCGGCCGATGACGGTGGCGCCCTTGTTGTGGGTGTTCAGGATTGCGAGGGCCTTGCCACTGTCAGCGGCGCTGACGCAGACGATCATGCCGATGCCGCAGTTGAAGGTGCGCAGCATCTCGGCATCGGCAATGTTCCCCTTGCGCTGCAGCCACTGGAAGATCTCCGGGCGTTGCCAGCTGCCCAGATCGATGACGGCTTGCACGCCTTCGGGAAGCACACGCGGCAGATTCTCGACGATGCCGCCGCCGGTGATGTGGGCCAGTCCGTGGACAACGGCGTGACCTTCCAGGGCCTGGATGGCCTTGACGTAGATTTCCGTGGGCTCAAGCAGCACTTCCCCGATGCTGCGGCCCGCGAAGGACAGGCTGAGCGGCGTACCGCTGACTTCCAGCACCTTGCGCACCAGCGAGTAGCCGTTGGAATGCGGGCCGGAGGACGCCATGCCGATCAACACGTCGCCGGGCTGCACGCGCTCGTTCTCGATGATCTCGCTCTTCTCCACGATGCCGACGGCGAAGCCGGCCAGGTCATAGTCTTCTTTCTTGTACATGCCAGGCATCTCGGCCGTCTCGCCGCCGATCAGGGAGCAGCCTGCCTGCACACAGCCTTCGCCGATGCCGGTGACCACCTGGGCCGCTTCGTCCACATTGAGGCCGCCGGTGGCGTAGTAGTCGAGGAAGAAGAGGGGCTCGGCGCCGCACACGATCAGGTCGTTCACGCACATGGCCACCAGGTCGATGCCGATGGTGTCGTGCTTGCCCATCTCGATGGCGAGCTTGAGCTTGGTGCCCACGCCGTCGGTGGCGGAGACCAGCACGGGCCGGCGGTAGCCGGCCGGGATCTCGCACAGGGCCCCGAAGCCGCCAAGGCCGGACAGCACTTCCGGGCGGCGGGTGCGCTGGGTCACGGACTTGATCCGCTCGACCAGGGCATCGCCCGCGTCGATGTCGACACCGGCGTCCTTGTAGCTCAGAGAGGGAGTGGAAGGGTGGTTGCTGTTCTGGATCATGAGGGGGGTCCGTTTGCTGGTCAGGAAGTGCGCGGATTCTATCAGCTGGGCCGCCGGCGTGTCATGGCGGGGAGGATCGGGTATCATGCCGCGCATGAAAAATCTCCTCCGCCAGGCCCGCAGCCTGCTCAGCTTCAGCCTCTTCGCCGCCGTGCTGTGCGCCCTTCCGGCGCAGGCCCTGCTCGTCTCCGGCCTCTATGAACAGGAAATCCCGGTGCAGGACCAGGGCGACTCCGAGCGTCTGCGCGCCTATCGCGAGGGGCTGGCCGCCGTGGTGCTCAAGGTCACGGGCGACGATCGCCATCTGCGCAATTCCGCCATCGAGCGTGCCGTGCGCGATGCTCAGAGCTATGTGCAGGAGGTCAGCTATCGCACCGATTCCACCACGGCCGAGGCACGCACCTTCATCCGCATCAGCTTCGACAGCGCGCTGCTGAACCAGACGCTGATGAGTTCCGGCGTGCCGGTGTGGGATCGCGAGAGGCCGGTAGTGCTGCTGTGGCTGACGGTGCAGAACGCTGCCGGCGTGCGCGAGGTGCTCAGTGCCGATTCCGAGCATCCCATGCTGGAGATCGTGCGCGAGTTCGCCCGTGTGCGCGGCCTGCCGGTGATGCTGCCGGTGATGGATCTGGAGGATCGCCGCAATCTGCCGGCCGATGTGGCCTGGAGCCTCGACGAGACCCGCATCCGCAGTGCGAGCACCCGTTACGGCGCCGATGCCATCCTGGCGGGGCGGCTGCTGGAATCCCCCACGGGCGATCTGGTGGGCTTGTGGCAGTTCCTGTTCCGCCACAGCGTCGCGAGCTTCGATGCCTTCGAGCGCGATCTCGCCGTCTTCACCCTGGGCACGCTGAACCGCGTCACCGGCCAGCTCGCCGCCCATTACGCCTTCAACAGCATGGAGGCGCCGGCCGATGCCCGCGTGCGCGTGCGCGTCGAGGGCATGGACAGTGCGCGGGACTATGTCGACCTCTTGGCCTACATGGATTCGCTGGCCGTGGTGGACAGCGCTGCGGCTGCGCTGCTCGACGGCGCGGCCATCGAACTCGATGTGCGTCTGCTCGCCACCCCGTTCCTGTTCACCGAATTCATCGCTCTGGGCCGCGATCTGCAGCCCCTGACCCTGCCGGGCGTCGCCCCGGAACAGCCGCTGCTGCACCTGCGCTGGGTGCGTTGAGATGCTCCAGCCCCGGCAACTGGCGCTGCAGATCACGCTCGATGACGCCGCCACCTTCGACAATTTCCACGTCACCAGCGCCAATAGCGCCTTGTTGAATTACTTGCAGGAGCCGGCCGCCCTGGCGCAGTTCACCTGGCTGTGGGGCGCCCCCGGAGCGGGCTGCAGCCATCTGCTGCAGGCCATGTGCCAGCAGGACGCGACAGCCGACACCCTGCAGCCCTGGGCTGCCAGTTTCTACGTGCCGCTGCGGCAGCATGGCGAGTGGCATCCCGACATCCTGCTGGGGTTGGAGTCGCTGCAGCTGGTCTGTCTGGACGATGTGGAGGCGATTGCGGGGCTCCTGGACTGGGAGGAAGCCATGTTTCATCTGTTCAATCGGCTGCGCGAGAGTGGCACCCGCCTGCTGGTGGCGGCACACATGGCGCCGCGCGAGGCCACGTTCGTGCTGCCGGATCTGCTGTCACGGCTGCAGTCGGGCGTGGTGTTCCAGGTGCACGAACCGGACGATGATGACAAGCTGCAGGCGCTGCGCAAGCGGGCGGGGCGCCGCGGACTGGAGTTGTCGGAAGAGGTGGCGCGCTACATCCTGCAGCGCACCGAGCGTGGCAATACCGAGTTGTTCGACTTGCTGGAGCGACTCGACTCCCATTCCCTGCAGCGTCAGCGCAGGATCAGCGTCGCGCTGGTGCGCGATCTGCTTCAGAACGAGACCTTGTAGAAGCCGCGATAGCTGCGGATATACACCACCAACGCGCAGAACAGCGTCGCGATGAGCAGGGTGCAGACAATCCCGTACAGACGCGCGTCTTGCGTGAAGGCGGTCTGGACCGACTGAATGAAAAAAAGCAGCGAGACGAAGGACAGCCAGGCGTAGGTGCGCAGACGTCGCACCCGCAGGCCGGGAATGAAGATGGCCAGGGGCAGCGTCTTGATGATCAGCAGCACCAGCACCGCCACCGCATTGCCGTCGTTGATGATCTGCCACAGCGCGTAGAGCGCGAATACCGCCAGCAGGCTGCCGTAGCTGTACATGACGGCGAGGTGGGACTGCTCGATCAGCTTGGGTGGCAGTGACTCGGCGGCGGGGGATTCCAGATTCTGCATCAGTGTGTCTCCACGGCCGTGAGCGGCCGCTTGTTCTTGCGGGCCCGTCAGGCGCGCAGTTTCAGGGCCAGGCTGGCGACGCGTCGGCCCAGCGCCAGGCACAGGGCGGTTTCGTCGTCGTCCACGCGGCGCTTGCCATCGACACCAGCGTGATGACTCGCGCCATAGGGCGTCCCGCCCGACTGAGTGGCCATCAACTGCGGCTCGCTGTAGGGCAGTCCGCACAGCACCATGCCGTGATGCAGCAGGGGCATGAACATGCTCAGCAGGGTGGATTCCTGCCCGCCGTGCAGACTGGACGTGGAGGTGAACACGGCCGCTGGCTTGTTGATCAGGGCACCAGAGAGCCAGAGGGCGCCGGTGTTGTCGAGAAAGTGCTTGAGCGGCGCCGCCATGTTGCCGAAGCGGGTTGGGCTGCCCAGGATCAGGCCGGCGCAATGGCGCAGATCGTCCTCACTGCAGTACACCGCACCCGTGTCGGGCACCGCCGGCGCCGTGGATTCACTGACAGGGGACACCGCCGGCACCGTGCGCAGCCGGGCTTCGATGCCAGGGCCTGCCTGCTCGACACCGCGAGCGATGAGGCGGGCCATGTCCTGAGTGGCGCCGCTGCGGCTGTAGTAAAGCACCAGGATGTAGGGGGGCTGCATGCGATTTTGCTCCTCGGGGTCGCGGACTCAGACGCCTTGCAGGCGTGACTTGAGGAAGGCCACGATGCCGTCGGCCGGCACCAGTTCGCTTTCCTCGGCACGTCTGGACTTGTACTCCAGCATGCCCTGCTCGATGCCGCGCTCGGACACCACGATCCTGTGTGGCATCCCCATCAATTCCATGTCGGCGAACTTCACACCGGCGCTGGTCTTCTTGTCGCGATCATCCAGCAGCACCTCGAACCCGGCCTTTTCCAGCTGTTCGGTCAATTGCTCGCTGAGCACGCGCACGGCGTCGGACTTGTGGGCATTGAGCGGAATCAACGCCACATGGAAGGGCGCGATGTTGTCGGGCCAGATGATGCCCTGGGCGTCGTGGCTCTGCTCGATGCAGGCGGCGACGATGCGGCTCACCCCGATGCCATAGCAGCCCATGATCATGACCTGGGTCTTGCCGTTCTCATCAAGATAGGTGGCGTTCATGGCCTGGCTGTACTTGGTGCCCAGCTGGAAGATGTGGCCGACTTCGATGCCGCGCTTGATGGACAGGGTGCCTTGACCGTCCGGGCTCAGATCGCCCTCGCGCACCTTGCGGATGTCGGCGCTGCTGTCGAAGTGGCACGCGCTGCCCCAGTTGGCATCGACCAGATGGAAACCATCACGGTTCGCACCGCAGACGAAATTCACCAGGCCCACCACGCTGTGGTCGGCGATGACGGGGATCGGCAGGGCGACGGGGCCGAGGCTGCCGGGTTGACAGCCAAGCACGGCGGCAATCTGGCTGTCGTCGGCCAAGGTGAAGGGGGAGGCGACCTGGGCCAGTTTCTCGGCCTTGACCGGGTTGATGTCCTGATCGCCGCGAATCAGCAGAGCCACCAGCCCACTTGGGTTTTCCTCACTCACCACACCTTTGACGACGAGGGTCTTCACCAGGCGGCGTGCTTCCTTGCCCAGCAGCGTGGCCACATCCTCGATGGCGTGTGCGCCAGGGGTGGCGACTGCCTGCGCGCTTGCTGCGGGGGATTCCGCAGCGCAGAAATCGGCGTCGGGCAGCTGGCCGGTGGCCATCTCGATATTGGCGGCGTACTGACTGGCCGTGCTGAAGACGATCTCGTCCTCGCCCGAGTCCGCCAGCACATGGAATTCATGGGACATGCTGCCGCCAATATTGCCGGAGTCGGCAAGCACTGGGCGGTACTCCAGGCCCAGCCGCTCGAAGATGCGGCAATAGGTGCGATGCATCAGATCATAGGTCTCTTGCAGGGACGCCTCGCTGCTGTGAAAGGAATAGGCATCCTTCATTAGGAATTCGCGGGCCCGCATCACGCCGAAACGGGGGCGGCGCTCGTCGCGGAACTTGGTCTGGATCTGGTAGAAATTCGCGGGCAGCTGACGGTAGCTGTTGAGTTCATTGCGTATGAGATCGGTGATGACTTCCTCGTGGGTCGGCCCCAGGCAGAAGTCGCGATCATGACGGTCGACGAAACGCAGCAGCTCGGGGCCCATCTTGTCCCAGCGCCCGGACTCGATCCACAGGTCGGCAGATTGCACCACTGGCATCGACACTTCCATGGCGCCTGATCGGTTCATCTCTTCGCGAATGATGCCGGTGACTTTCTGCAGCACACGCAGTCCGGCAGGGAGCCAGGTGTACATGCCGGTGGCCAGCTTGCGGATCAGGCCGGCACGGACCATGAGTTGATGGCTCACAACCTCGGCGTCGGCCGGGGTTTCCTTGAGAGTTGCGATGAGATACTGGCTGGCGCGCATGATGTGATGAAACTCGTGTGTGGCGGTGATGGATTGGCAAGAAAGCGAAAAGCAGCCCTAAGGCTGCCTTTCTGTGTCGTCTTTCGTGGTCTTCGCACGCGACTATGCGCCGGGATTTGTCCGGCGCGGCAGCGTCTTACTCGGCGAAGTCCTTCAGTTTCTTCAACGGCAGAATCTTGACGCGGGTAGTTGCAGGTTTCTTCGCGATGTCCATGAATTCGCCCGGCTTGAACGGATTCGGAACATTCTTGCGGGCTGGGCGCGCAGGACGCTTGACCGACTTGATCTTCAACAGGCCGGGGAGCGTGAATTCGCCAACGCCACGCTTCTTTAGATGTCGCTCAATGATGCTGGTCAGTTCATCAAGAACGGCTGACACCTGTTTGCGGGTCAGGTCTGTATTCTCGGAAATTTCATTGAGAATCGCAGTCTTGGTGTATTTTTCCTGAATGGCTGCGGTCTTGGCCGCAGTCGATGTGGTCTTCTTGGGTTTAGCGGATACCGTTTTTTCTACAGCCATGCCCGTTCTCTTATTGATGAGTGATGAAGGTTGAGACTTGTGTTGTCCCCTGTGCGGGGAGAACCCCAGGATGTGCTCCGATACTTTTCGTGTTGGCGTTTTGCATTCCGTTGGCGCCTCAGTGGGGCTTCATTTATATAGTTTTTGCCTGGCAGCCGCAAGCTTTAATCCGGCCGGACGATGCCTGTTCGAGGCACTCCGGGTGATTCGGGAAGTCCTTGAAAAGCGCACAGATTATCCTGACCTGGACGCTGTTTCGGGGCTGCCAGAGTGCGGGAAGGTAAGGTATACTGCGCCGTTTTCGCGAGACCCGGCAGCCGTGTGCCCGGGGGGCGCTTCGCGATCAGCAAGCTGAATCGAGGAAATTGTCGCTTATGCCTATTTACGAATACCGGTGCAGTCAGTGTGGCAATCAACTTGAGGCGCTGCAGAAGATCAGTGATGCCCCTTTGACGCAGTGCCCCGCCTGCAATCAGAACGGCCTTGTGAAGCAGGTCTCGGCCAGCAGCTTTCGCCTGAAGGGTGGAGGCTGGTATGAAACAGATTTCAAGACCGGCAAGCGTCGGCATGGCGCGCAGGACGCCGACTCCGGGTCGACGCCAGCGTCGTCCAGTGCCACCGTATCCTGACGCGCTCGCGCGCCCTGCGGCCGGATAACGCATTTTAAGCTTCAACACAGGAACCAGTTATGCGCAGTCATTATTGCGGGCTTTTGAATGAACAACATGTCGGACAGGAAGTCGTGCTGTGCGGTTGGGCTCATCGACGTCGTGATCATGGTGGCGTGATCTTCATCGATCTGCGTGATCGGGAAGGCATTGCCCAGGTCGTGTTCGATCCGGATGCTGAGCAAAGCTTTGCGCTGGCCGAGACCGTGCGCAGCGAGTTCGTGCTGAAGATCACCGGCATCGTGCGCCTGCGGCCGGAAGGCACCAGCAATGCCGTGATGGGCACCGGGCGGATCGAAGTGCTCGGCAAGCAGCTCGAGATACTCAATGCCTCACGCACGCCGCCGTTCATGCTCGATGAACATGCCGAGGTGGGCGAGGACATTCGTCTGCGTCATCGCTACATCGATCTGCGTCGACCGGAAATGGCAGACCGCCTGCGTTTTCGTTCCAAGGTCAGCAACACCATCCGCAATTACCTGGACGAAAACGGTTTCCTGGATATCGAGACGCCCATCCTGACGCGTGCCACGCCGGAAGGTGCACGCGACTATCTCGTCCCCAGTCGCACGCATCATGGCCAGTTCTTCGCGCTGCCGCAGTCTCCGCAGCTGTTCAAGCAGATCCTGATGGTGGCCGGCATGGACCGTTACTACCAGATCGCCAAGTGTTTCCGCGACGAGGACCTTCGCGCTGACAGACAGCCCGAGTTCACGCAGATCGATATTGAAACCTCGTTCATGAATGAAGAGCAGATAATGACGATCACTGAAGAGATGATCCGTCAGGTCTTCCGCAAGCATCTGAATGTGGAGTTCGGCACCTTCCCGCGCATGACCTTCGCCGAAGCCATGCGTCGTTTCGGTTCCGACAAGCCCGATCTGCGCATCGACATGGAGCTGGTGGACATCGCCGATCTGATGAAGGACGTCGAGTTCAAGGTGTTCCACGGGCCCGCCAATGACCCGGCCTCGCGCGTTGTGGCGCTGCGCGTGCCCGAGGGCGGTCGTCTGAGTCGCAAGGAGATCGACGACTACACGAAATTCGTCTCGATCTATGGCGCGAAAGGTCTGGCCTGGATCAAGGTCAACGACCTGGCAGCCGGCATCGAAGGCCTGCAGTCTCCGATCCTGAAGTTCATGCCGGAGCAGGTGGTGCATGCCGTGCTGGCTCGCCTTGGTGTGCAGAACGGGGATCTGGTGTTCTTCGGGGCGGACAAGGCCAAGATCGTCAACGAGTCGATCGGTGCATTGCGACTGAAGGTCGGTGCCGACATGGGCATGGTCAAGGGAGACTGGGCACCTTTGTGGGTGGTCGACTTCCCGATGTTCGAAGAGGCCAGCGATGGCAGCCTCACAGCCTTGCACCATCCGTTCACCGCGCCCTCTTGCAGCGTGGAGGAAGTGCAGGCAGATCCGCTCAAGGCGCTGTCACGTGCCTATGACATGGTGTTGAACGGGACCGAACTGGGCGGCGGCTCCATCCGCATCAATCAGCCGTCGATGCAGCAGTCTGTCTTCAAGATTCTCGGGATTGGTGATGAAGAGGCCAAGGAGAAATTTGGCTTCCTCCTGGATGCGCTGTCCTATGGTGCGCCACCCCACGGCGGCCTCGCGTTCGGTCTGGATCGTCTGATCATGCTGATGACCGGTGCATCCTCCATTCGCGAAGTGATTGCCTTCCCCAAGACTCAGTCTGCCTCGTGTCCGCTGACAGATGCTCCGGGTCTGGTGTCATCCAAGCAGCTGCGCGAACTCAATATCCAGGTGCGTCAGGCAGCCGGCGAGAAGTCGGCCTGAGGATGTGACTGCCAGGGGGTGAATGATGGCCGGACACAGCAAGTGGGCCAATATCAAGCACAAGAAGGCGCGTCTGGATTTCAGCCGCGGCAAGGTGTTCACCAAGCTGATTCGCGAGCTGACCGTGGCGGCAAAGCTCGGGGGCGAGCATGTCTCTGACAACCCTCGCCTGCGCGCTGCGGTGGACAAGGCGCTCGGTGCCAATATGGCGCGCGACACGATCGATCGCGCGATCGCCCGGGGTGCCGGCACGCTCGAATCAGAGAATCTGGAAGAGCTTGTCTACGAGGGTTATGGTCCTGGCGGTGTCGCCATCCTGGTGGAGACGCTGACGGACAACAGGAATCGCACCGTGGCCGAGGTGCGTCACGGCTTCTCCAAGCACGGCGGCAATCTGGGCACCAGTGGCTCTGTGGCTTACCTGTTCGAGAAAAAGGGCAGTATCAGCTTCGCCCCGGGTGTCGACGAAGACAGGATTCTCGAGCTTGCCCTGATGGCGGGCGCTGACGATGTTCAGCAGATGGATGACGGCAGTGTCGAAGTCCTGACCTCGCCCGAGTTGTTCGGTGCGGTCAAGGATGCCCTCGCGGCAGAAGGGCTGCACCCGGATGCCTCCGAGGTGAGCATGGTCGCGTCAACGCAGGCCGAGCTTGATCAGGAGACCGCCGAGAAATTGATGAAGCTGGTGGATCATCTCGAGGACCTCGACGACGTGCAGAACGTCTACAGCAATGCCAGTATTTCCGACGAGATCATGGGACGGCTCTGATCAACAGCGGTGAGACGTGCCGGCTCCCGGGGGCGGTAACAGATGACACGGATTCTGGGGATTGATCCCGGCTCGCGCCTGACGGGCTACGGCATTGTCGAGTCGACGGGCAACAGGCTGGCGTATGTGGCCTGCGGATGCATCCGCCTGCCTGACATCGATCACCCGGGACGCCTCAAGCTCATCTTCGACAGCGTTTGTCGGATCATCGAGCAGCACGTGCCCCAGCAGTGCGCGATCGAAGAAGTGTTTCTCGGCAAGAGTGTGTCGTCAGCGCTCAAGCTTGGTCAGGCGCGGGGGAGTGCGATGGTCGCTTGCCTGCATCATGGCCTGAGCATCGCCGAATATTCTCCCCGCAAGGTGAAGCAGGCCCTGGTGGGCAATGGCAATGCAGAAAAGGAGCAGGTGCAGCACATGGTGAAGGTTCTGCTTGGCGTGAGCGGGGAGGTGCAGGCCGATGCTGCCGATGCGCTCGCCATTGCCATCTGTCACGCCAATACCACTGCGAATCAGTCCCGCATTGCCAGTGCTGGAGCTTGGCGCGGGCGAGCCCCGGCGGGCCGCGGAGGAGCGCAATGATCGGCCGGCTGCGCGGTATTCTCGCCGACAAGCGCGCCCCCGAGGTGCTGGTGGATGTCGGGGGAGTGTTTTACGAAGTCCAGGTGCCTATGAGCACTGTCTATCAATTGCCCGCAGTTGGGCGCGAAGTCACCCTGCAAACGCATCTGGTGGTGCGTGAAGATGCCCATCTGCTCTATGGTTTTCACACCGCGCAGGAGCGGCAAATGTTCCGCAGTCTGATCAAGGTCACCGGCGTGGGGCCGAAGATGGCCCTGGCCATTCTCTCCGGCATGGCAGTTGATGACTTCGTGCGAACGATCCGCGTCAACGATATCGCGGGTTTGACCCGCATGCCCGGTATAGGACGCAAGACGGCCGAGCGTCTGATAGTGGAAATGAAGGATCGACTTGCCGAGTGGGGTGCTGATCTGCAGGTTGTCTTGCAGGATGCCATGCCGGTCGCCGGGCATGCGGAGCGTGCAGTGTCCCAGGAAGCAGAGACTGCCTTGATAGCGCTGGGTTACAAACCGCAGGAAGCTGCGCGCATGATTGCCGGGGTCATGAAAGCCGACCCGGGAATTGTCCGCAGTGAAGATCTCATCCGACAGGCACTCAGGAACTCCGCACAATCATGATCAATGAAGAGGATCGCCTTGTTTCCGCTGCCAGCGCTCCTGGTGATCAGTCGCTTGATCGAGCCATCCGGCCGCTGGCACTGCGCGACTACGTCGGGCAGAGCGAAGTCAAGAAGCAGATGGAGATATTCGTCCAGGCAGCCCGCGATCGTCGCGAAGCCATGGATCATGTATTGATCTTTGGCCCGCCGGGGCTTGGCAAGACCACTCTCGCGAATATTATTGCCAATGAACTGCAGGTGTCGATCAAGACCACATCGGGTCCGGTGCTGGAGAAGGCCGGGGATCTGGCCGCCATGCTCACGAATCTTGAGGCTGGCGATGTCCTCTTCATCGACGAGATTCATCGTCTCAGTCCTGCCATCGAGGAAATTCTCTATCCCGCGATGGAGGATTATCAGCTCGACATCATGATCGGGGAGGGGCCCGCGGCGCGCTCGATCAAGCTTGACCTGCCGCCCTTCACGCTGGTGGGCGCCACGACCAGAGCGGGTTTGTTGACGTCGCCTCTGCGTGATCGCTTTGGCATCATCCAGCGGCTGGAATATTATTCCGCGGCGGAATTGAGCAGCATCGTGCAGCGATCGGCTGCTATCCTTGGCTGTGAAATCGATGTCGACGCTGCTGATGAAATCGCCCGCCGCTCGCGCGGCACGCCTCGAATCGCCAATCGCCTGCTGCGGCGCGTGCGGGACTATGCGCATGTGAAGTGCGAGGGTGTGATGGACAGGCGTGCAGCGGGCAAGGCGTTGGACATGTTGAGTATCGACGACAACGGCTTCGATCACATGGATCGCAGGCTGCTGCTGGCGCTCATCGAGAAATTTGGTGGTGGGCCTGTCGGCGTCGACAGTCTGGCCGCGGCCATCAGCGAGGAGCGGGATACCATCGAGGATGTGCTCGAGCCCTATCTGATGCAGCAAGGGTTCATGATGCGAACGAGCCGCGGTCGTGTGGCGACGGCGCACGCCTATCTGCATTTCGGTTTGCCAGTGACCGGCGGCCAGGAATCGCCTTCCGAGGGCTGAGTGCCCCATTCTGCAGCAAATCCACTGCCTTCTTTGTGACACATTTGATCAGTCTCACGTCCGCTTTTTTCTTGGTCGGAGATAGATTGAAAAGGTTTAATGCCACGGTGCGTCAAGAATCACAAATTTCGACAAAAACTCTTTATAAAACACCGGATTGTGTATGAGAAGCACAAAACATACCTTATAATACCGCCAGTTTTTGGAGCCGGGAGGTCTGGGCAGTGGGCGAATCGATAAACGTGTGGGGATTGATCCTGGAGGCGACTGTGCCGGTCCAGCTGGTCATGCTCATTCTTCTCACGGCGTCCGTTGTCTCCTGGGTCATGATCATCCAGCGCTGGCTGGTGCTGACCGCTGCCGTGCGGGGCATGGTGGGATTCGAGAAACGTTTCTGGTCAGGCATGGATCTGAGCCAGCTGTTCCGCGAGGGAAGCCCCCAGCAGAAAGAGAATGCACAGGTCGGCGGCATGGAAAGCATCTTCCGGGCCGGCTTCAAGGAATTCATGCGTCTGCGCCAGCAAGGCGGCATTGAGTCCGATGCCGTGATGGGCGGTGCGCAGCGCGCCATGCGGGTTGCTTACTCTCGCGAGGAAGAAAAACTCGAGAAGAATCTGACGTTCCTGGCCACTGTCGGCTCTGTGACGCCTTACATCGGCTTGTTTGGTACAGTGGTCGGCATCATGAATTCGTTCATCAGTCTTGCGAGCCAGAGTCAGGCGAGCCTGCAGGTGGTGGCGCCAGGTATCGCGGAAGCCTTGATTGCGACGGCAATGGGGCTGTTCGCTGCCATTCCAGCGGTGGTGGCGTACAACAGGTATTCGTCCAGAGTGGAGTCATTGACCAACAACTATCTGACGTTCATCGACGAATTTGCGAGCATCCTGCACAGGCAGGTGTATAGCAGTCCGAACAAGTAAGCAGGAAGGTCATGGAAACGGTCCGCAAGCGTCGCAAGCCCGTGGCAGAGATCAATGTAGTGCCTTATATCGATGTGATGCTGGTGCTGCTGATCGTTTTCATGGTGACGGCGCCGTTATTGACTCAGGGCTTGATTGTCGAGCTGCCGCAGGCTTCCTCGGAGCCGCTGGAAGTCGACGAGAATGCGGAAACGCTGGTCATTTCGATTACCGCTGACGAGCAGTACTTCATCAGTCTCGGCAGCACGCAGCAGGAAGACCAGTCGGCGGTGGCGATTGATGTGATTGGTGATCAAGTGAGTCGAATCGTGGGGGCGAATCCCCAGATTCAAGTGTTTGTGGAGGGTGATGGCCAGAGCAGCTACAGCTCGTTCATCAGTCTGATGACCGTATTGCAGGCTGCCGGAGTGGCAAGTCCCAATCTGATAACGAAACCACTGGAATAGTTCATTCGTACTGTGACGGTTTTCAACGGTTATCCACTTTCGATCGTGCTGGCGGTTCTGCTGCACGGTTCGGTGCTCGTGGCGCTGTTTTTTTTTCAGCAGGCGGACACCGAGGTGATCGACATTGTTCGACCGCCTGCCGTGAAGGCGCTGCTGGTGAACGAAAATCCACAGGCGCGCAATGAGCGCGTGCTGCAGCAGCGCCAGGCGCAGCAGGAGCGTCAGGAGCGTAAGCGACAGGAAGACGCCCAAGCCGAGCGACAGCGTCAGGAAGAGCAGCGTCGTGAGCAGGAGCAGCAGGCCTCAGAGCAACGCCAGCAGGAACAGGAAAGATTGCAGGCTGAGCAGCAGCGCGTTGCCCAGGAGAAACGCCAACGCGAGCAGCAGCGCGAAGCCGAACAGCAACGCACGCAGCAGCAACGCGAGGCGGAGCAGCAGCGGCAACGGGAGCTGGTAGCCGAGCAGGAGCGACAGCGTCAGGAGCAGGCTCAGGCTCAGGCTCAGGCCAGGGCGCAGCAGGAGGCCGATGCACGCGAGCTCGCCGAAACGGAAGTGGAATTGGTCATGGCGTACTCCGCGGTCATTCATGACCTGGTGCAGCAATACTGGTCTCGTCCACCAAGTGCCCGCAATGGCATGGTAGTTGTACTGCGGATTCGCATGGTGCCCACGGGGGACGTGCTGGATGTCGAGATCGTCCAGTCCAGTGGCGATTTCGCGTTTGATCGCGCTGCCGAGTCGGCAGTGCTGAAGGTGAATAGATTTACCGAGCTGCAGGGTATGGATCGTCGGCTCTTCGATCGGAATTTCAGAACGTTCCTGTTAACTTTCAGACCTCAGGATTTGTTGAATTGATCAAGACATTGCGAAACCTGGCTGCCCTTGCTCTGCTGCTTGCGCAGAGTGTCATGGCCGCCGAGCTGAACATCGAGATCACTCAAGGTGTGGACAATCCCATTCCAATTGCAGTGGTGCCATTTTCATGGGAAGGCGCCAATGCATTGAGCGAAGACGTTGCCGCGATTGTCGCCGCTGATCTGCAGCAGGTGGGCGAGTTCCGGGCGCTGCCGCGTGGCAACATGCTGAGCATGCCGGATGAAGCGGCCGAGGTGTTTTTCCGCGACTGGCGCATTCTGGCGCAGGACTACGTTTTAGTCGGCAAGATCAGCCATTCTCCGGGCAGTCAGCTGGTGCAGGTCCAATACGAGTTCTTCGATGTGGCGCGCGAACAGAAGCTGGTGGGCGAAGTGCTGACTGGCTCGATGTCTCAACTGCGCGATATCGGCCATGAAATCAGCAACGTTGTCTATGAGCAGGTCACTGGAATCCGCGGGGCGTTTTCCACTGAGATACTGTATGTGTCTGCTGAGTTCATGTCGCCGGAGCTCACTTATTACCGCATCGAGAAGTCTGATTACGACGGGCGTCGCTCGCAGGTGCTGGTGGAGTCTCAGGAGCCTCTCATGTCGCCGACCTGGTCTCCGGACGGCTCTCAAGTGGCCTATCTTTCCTTCGAGACCAATTTGCCGCGCATCTATATCCAGGAGATTGCCACAGGGCAGCGTCGCCAGATCACTGATTTTCCGGGAATCAACAGTTCTCCCGTGTGGTCACCGGACGGCACCAAGCTCGCGATGGTTCTCTCGAAGGACGGCAGCCCCGATGTGTATGTGATGGACTTGATGACCAATCAGTTAACGAGACTGACGGATCATCCACGTGCGGAGACCGAGCCCAGCTGGTCAGCCGACAGTCGTTCTGTGGTGTTCACCTCGGATCGAACCGGTCAGCCGCAGATCTATCAGGTTGGAATCAATGGAGGCTTCCCTGAGCGGTTGACCTTCGACTGTTTTTATTGTGCTAAGGGACGTTTCCTGCCGGACGGCAAGAATCTTGTCCATGTCAGACGTGACACCCGCGAAGATAACAGCTACAGCATTGCTATCTTCAATATCGAGACTCAGCGGTTGATAACATTGACTGACACTTCACTAGACGAATCTCCCAGCGTGGCGCCAAACGGAAGCATGATCATGTTCGCCACGAAGGTCAATGGAAAGGGTGTCCTGGACGCCGTTTCAATTGACGGACGTGTAAAGTTCCGTTTACCATCTGCGCAGGGCGATGTTCGGGAACCATCTTGGTCGCCGTTCTTAAATTGATTGAAAATCTTGAGTTTTTGAAAGCATCAGCCTATTGGAGGACTTGCAGAGTGGGTACGCACAGCATGAAATTTTTCAAGACAACAGTTCTGGCTTTGTCAATTATTGGCCTCGCGGCCTGTAGTTCGACTGGCGACGAAGAAGCCATGGCTTCTTCCGCAGCATCCAATTCCAGTGCCGACACTTCTGCAGCACAACGCGCAGAAGCCGAGCGTCTGGCTCGTGAACGTGAAGCTCAGGCTCGCATGGAGGCGGCTGCTCTGGCCACAACCGTGTTCTACTTCGATTTCGACGTCTCCGAGTTCATGGCGTCAGATCGCGATGTACTGGCCATTCACGGTCGCAACCTGGCTGCCAACTCCAGCCGTCGCATTCGTCTGGAAGGGCACGCAGACGAGCGCGGCACACGCGAGTACAACTTGGCACTGGGCGAGCGTCGCGCAAACAGCATTCGCGACTACCTGGTAGTCAATGGCGCGTCACTGTCTCAGATCGAAACTGTTAGCTATGGTGAAGAGCGTCCGGCCGACACTGGTCAGACAGAAGCCTCTTACCGTCTGAACCGTCGCGTAGAAATCAAGTAATCTCTACAAGGCAGCTCTTGTGATGAAACGCTATCTCGCATCGCTCGTTATTGCAGTACCGGCTTCCCTGCTCAGTACTTCCGTGATGAGCGCCGCCGGGATAGTGGAAGCGCAGCCATACCTGCCTGGCCAGACTCCTTCGGGAGTGCAGCCAGGCAGTTCTTCCAACGATGCTCTTGTCATGCTGCTGGATCAATTCCGGGAAATGCGTGCCGAGCTCGAGACTCTTCGCGGTCTTGTCGAAGAGCAAACCTACGAATTGAACAACATGAAGCGCGAGTCCCTTGATCGTTATACCGATCTCGATTCTCGTTTGACTTCAATGAGCAGTGCCGCTCCTGCGTCAGGCCCGGCGGCCAGTGTGCAATCCGGGGTGGTCGCGCCGGTTTCTGCGATTTCTCAGCCGGTTTCCGCGGCATCCGTCAACGCAGCGGCGCCCGTAGTCGCGCCGGTCCCGGCACCTGTATCCGCACAAGATGCCATCGCTGCGACGAGCCCTGCAGTTCCTGTAACGGCAGCTCCGGTGACCACTCCGGCAGTTCAGCCTACCGTCCTGACTGAACAGCAGCAGTATCAGTTGGCGCTGGATTCTCTTCTTCAGGAGGAGCAGTACCAGCGTGCAGTGAGCGAGTTTGATCAGTACCTGACCCAGTACCCGAACGGTCGTTTCGTGACCAATGCGTACTACTGGAAGGGGCAGGCCTATGTGAATCTGGCGATGATGGAAGAGGCGCGAGTTGCCTTTGAGACCATCGTAACGCAGTACCCGGATGGTCGAAAGGTCGATGACGCCATGTACTCTCTGGGTACGGTGTACGACAAGCTCGGCAACGTGGAGCGAGCTCAACAACTGCTGCGTCAGGTGCAGTCACGCTTCCCGAATACCTCTGCAGCCAATCTGGCAGATATCTATCTGCGTTCCATGAATTGACAGGCAGAGTCTTGGAAGCCGGGCTTCAGAGCCGCCGTTCCACAACTTTCGAATTCACTTCTCGAGCAAATCACTCTTGTCCATGGACGCAACGCCGACGCTGCGCATCAATGAAATTTTTTTCTCCCTGCAGGGCGAGACGAGAACTGTGGGTTTGCCCACGGTGTTTGTGCGTCTGACAGGCTGTCCCTTGCGTTGCGGCTACTGCGATACCGAATATGCCTTTCATGAAGGCGATGTGATGCAGCTCCCTGTCATTCTGGAAAAGGTCGCGGCCTACAAGGCTGGGTACGTCACTGTGACGGGCGGAGAACCTTTAGCTCAGCCCAATTGCCGTGAGCTTCTTGCGCAATTGTGCGACAGCGGCGCTGAGGTTTCCCTGGAAACCAGTGGTGCACTGTCGATTGCGAATCTTGATCCTCGTGTCGTCGTGGTGATGGATTTGAAGACGCCTGGCTCGAAAGAATGCGATCGCAATCTGGAATCGAACATCTCCCAGCTGAAGCCAATTGATCAGGTCAAGTTCGTCATTTGTGATCGTCGCGACTACGAGTGGGCCAAGGCCAAATGTGATCAATACGATTTGCAGCATCGAGTGAGCGAAGTGCTGTTCTCTCCAAGTTTTTCCACCATGTCTTATCGAGAACTCGCGGATTGGATTCTGCAGGATCGTTTGAAGGTGCGCATGCAACTGCAATTGCACAAGCACATATGGGGCGAGGAGCCCGGGCATTGAAGCCTGAGCTCTCGTTCGAATTTCACCTGCGAGTTCAATTGTCATGAAAAAAGCCGTCGTGTTGTTGTCTGGAGGCCTGGACTCCACAACCTGTCTCGCGCTCGCTCGCTCCGAAGGGTTCGAGATTCTTGCGCTCAGCTTTGACTATGGGCAGCGGTCTGTCAGTGAATTGAATGCCGCCAAGGCGATTGCACAGGCTTCAGGGGTGACCAGGCACCATGTCATTCCACTGGGGATCGGGGCGCTCGGCGGCTCTGCGCTCACCGATCATGCTGTTGCTGTTCCCGAGCAGGAGTGCGCTGGCATACCGGTGACCTATGTTCCTGCGCGCAATACCATTTTTCTCTCGTATGCATTGGCTCTTGCGGAGGTTTCCGATGCGCAGGCGATTTATATCGGAGTCAATGCGCGAGACTATTCTGGTTATCCTGACTGTCGCCCGGAATTCATCAAGGCCTTCGAGGTCATGGCAAATCTCGCCACCAAGGCGGCCATCGAGGGGAATCCGATTGCCATCGAGGTGCCCTTGATTGCGCTCAGCAAGGCAGAGATCATTCGGCGCGGCGCACAACTCGGAGTGGATTACTCGTTGACGGTGTCCTGTTACCAGGCTGATGTCCTCGGGCGAGCCTGTGGTCGTTGTGACAGTTGCCGTTTCCGTCGCAAGGGCTTTCAGGAAGCAGGGATACCAGACACGACTCGTTACGCTGTCGAATGAAAATAGCAGGACATTTTCATCGAAAGGGACTTGTCTTTTTCTCTCATGATAGTAGTATGTTCGCCTTTCTCGCATGGGTCGTTAGCTCAGTCGGTAGAGCAGTTGGCTTTTAACCAATTGGTCGTGCGTTCAAGTCGCACACGACCCACCATTTTTTCCCGCACCACATAGTTCCCGTGTCCTTATTCGCGAAGTCCTGCTTATGACGGCGATGACCGATACATCCGGAATGCTTGCATCGGACACGGACATCGTCCGCGCCCACCTGGCCAGAGTGACTCTGTCAGCGCCGCTGAGCGATCTCGAAATCGCTGAGTGCAAGGCCCGAATAAAAACCCTGCTTCGCGAAAGAAATGCCATCCTGGTCGCGCATTACTATACCGATGCCTTGCTGCAGTCTCTGGCAGCAGAGACAGGAGGGCTGGTCTCGGATTCTCTTGAGATGGCCCGTTTCGGGCGCGACAGCAGCGCTTCCACTCTGGTGGTGGCTGGCGTTCGTTTCATGGGCGAGACCGCCTGCATCCTCAGTCCCGACAAGACTGTTCTGATGCCGACGCTGGAAGCGACCTGCTCGCTTGATGTCGCCTGTCCCGCGGATCGTTTCGCCGAGTTCTGCGATGCGCATCCGGATCACACCGTCGTCGTCTATGCCAATACCTCTGCAGCGGTGAAAGCCCGAGCGGACTGGGTGGTGACATCGAGTATCGCCGTTGACGTGGTGGAACATCTGGCAGCGCAGGGCAAGAAGATCATCTGGGCGCCGGACAGGCATCTCGGCGCTTACATCAAGGGCAGAACCGGAGCGGACATGCTGCTCTGGGAGGGTGCCTGCATCGTTCACGAAGAATTCAAGGCAAAGGGCCTTATCGACATGCGGGCCCTGTATCCGCATGCCGCGATACTGGCGCATCCGGAATCTCCTGCCTCAGTGCTCGAGATCGCCGATGTGATTGGTTCGACTACACAGATCATCAAGGCCGCCATGCAGATGCCCAACTCGCATTTCATCGTTGCGACCGACAAGGGCATCTTCTACAAGCTTCAGCAGATGGCGCCGCAGAAGACCTTCCTCATTGCGCCTACGGCCGGTCATGACGCTACCTGCCGCAGTTGTGCCCATTGTCCCTGGATGGCCATGAATTCACTGGAGCGTTTGCTGCACTCGCTGGAAACCGGCAGCAACCGTGTGAGTGTGTCGTCTGAACTGGCGAGTCGAGCCATGGCGCCACTACAGCGCATGCTGGATTTTTCCGCTGCCTTGAAGCTCAAGGTGAATGGCAAGGCCTGAGCCTGTGCCACGGGCGTGCTACATCGCCTGAGCGGCCCTTCCCATGCTCTGGACTTCCTGTGATCGTTGGCGCAGTCGCGCGAGAAGAGGTGCGTTGTCCTGGCGTTCCGATTCGATGCGCAAGGCATAGTCGATCTGTTCTGACGCGCTGCGGAAATCCCCCACCAGGATGAAGTACTCCGCACGTGCCTGGTGCACCTTGCTGACATCGCCGACCAGACCTTGTGTCTCGGCCAGCGTGTACCACAGCTCGTGATCCTCAGGGCGTTGACGCGTGTGATCCTCCAGCACGCCAGCCGCTTCGCCGTATTCCCTTGCGGCGATCAGCGCCTCTGCGTAAGCCATGGTGATGGGGTGATTGCCCGGGTTGATGGTGAGATGTCTGCGCAGGAAATCCCGTGCCATGGCTGCCTCATTGCTCTGGATCAGCAGCTCCGCTTGTGTGACCACATAGGCAATGCGATTGGGTTCACTTGTCAGCAAGGGGGCAAGTGTCTCCTGTGCCAGGGCGAATTCCTTGTTCTTGCCGTAGGCTACCGCAAGGCCGTAGCGGGCTGCGACAAGAGCCGTGTCGTCCGAGGCATCGCGAAGGGCAGTCTGAAACAGGGCAATCGCATTGGCGGGATTGACTTCGTAGTGCACCTGCACTCGCGCGCGCATCAGCTGATACTCGAGCTTCGGATTGGCCGGGCGCGCGGGATAACGCGCTGCCCGACCTCGCGTATCGGCGACCCGTGATTCGGTGACCGGATGCGACAGCAGGAATTCCGGCGGCCGCGAACCAAAACGATTGAGACCGATAAGGCGCTCGAACATCGCAGGCATTTCATTGGGGTCGTACCCGGCGTCATACAGCGTCTTGATGCCGAGTCGATCGGCCTCGGCTTCATTGTTGCGGGAAAAGCGCAGCTGATTCTCCAATGCGCGGCCCTGTGCCGCCATGACGGCAGCCTGACCGGTATCCGGGCTAGAGGTGCTCATGACAATGATGCTGGCCAGCAGCGTTGCCAATTCCGGGATTCTTCGCGCCTGCGCATC
This sequence comes from Gammaproteobacteria bacterium, assembly GCA_030832825.1. Classification (GTDB taxonomy): domain Bacteria; phylum Pseudomonadota; class Gammaproteobacteria; order Pseudomonadales; family Pseudohongiellaceae; genus UBA5078. The sequence goes on along the minus strand of JAURIJ010000013.1, from coordinate 37,700 downwards.
TTCCACACTGCGTGCAAAGTGACGTTGGCTGACGTGGGCAATCTCATGCGCCAGAACCGAGGCGAATTCGCCTTCGGTATGGGCGTTGAGAAACAGTCCGCCGTTGACACCGATGATTCCTCCGGGAGCCGCGAAGGCATTTAATTCGGGACTGTCCACGATGATGAAGGACATGCGGAAATCCTGCAGTTCGCTGTGCAGGGCGAGGTTCTGCGTGACATTCACGAGGTAATCATTGAGCAGCGGGTCGGGGATGGTCTTGCTGGTGCGGCGAATGGAGCGCAGGAATTCGCGACCCAGGGCGTGTTCGTCTTCCAGTGAGATCAGACTGGAAATGCGATCGCCAAGACTCGGGATCTGCACTTGCGCCGAACTGGAATGTGAGACCAGGACCGTCGTGGCCAGGGCGCACAGCAAAGGGGTCAGTTTCGTCATGAGTTGTGCATGCTTTCCGAGTGGCGGGCCTGGTTCAAATGTAATGCTAAGACCGTCGGGTGTACAAATAATTCCGTTTTTTGCAGGGTTGGAGGTGTCAGTCTCGTTCGCAGCTGTGGCCTCTGCAGGTGCCTGCCTGTTAAACTCCGCGCCATGAAAATCCATGCTGATCAGGAACTTGATGCCAGCGGGCTGATGTGCCCGTTACCGCTGCTGAAGGCCAAGCTCGCATTGAATGCCATGCAGCCGCAGCAGATCCTCAAAGTCATCGCCACCGACCCGGGTTCCGAGCGGGATTTCCACGTGTTCGTCCAGCAGAGTCGTCACACCATTCTTGAATTCGCCAAGGATGATGCAGCCTATTACTACTGGATCAGGAAAGGCTGACAACGGATGAGAAAGCTGCTGCGCAGCTTCTTCGATCGTTACTTCCACGACGAAGAGGCCATCATCTTCGTCATCCTTCTGGGCGTGGCGCTGCTGGTGCTTGTCACCATGGGCTCGATACTGGCGCCACTCTTCGCGGCGATCGTTGCCGCCTATCTCCTGCAGGGGCTCATCAGTTCGCTGGAGCGTTACCGGATCTCGCATCGGCTGGCCTTCGCGCTCGTCTACTCCCTGTTCATCGGCTTCTTTGTCGCCATCCTCTTTTTCGTGCTGCCCCAGGCCTGGGTGCAACTCGGTCGATTGATCAACGATCTGCCGAGGCTGATCGGAGAGGGGCAATATGTGCTGCTGCATCTGCCAGATTCCTACCCCGGCCTCGTGAGCGAGCAGCAGGTGCAGGAACTGATGAGCACGTTGCGGGGGGATCTGGCGCTGCTGGGGCAGCGCGTGGTGTCGTATTCCATCTCCAGCATTCCGCGCATCTTCAATTGGGTGATCTTCCTGGTGCTGGTGCCGGTACTTGTGTTCTTCATGCTGAAGGACAAGGCCTTGCTGGTGCGCTGGATCGGCAATCTGCTGCCGCACAACCGCCCCCTGATGCTGCAAGTCTGGCAGGAAATGGACATGCAACTGGCCAACTACATTCGCGGCAAGATTCTCGAGATTTTCATCGTGGGCGGCACCACCTATGTCGCCTTCCTGGTGCTGGGCGTGAACTACACGCTGCTGCTGGCAGTTCTCGTGGGGCTCAGTGTCGTGGTGCCCTTCATCGGCGTGGCGGTGGTGGCCATTCCCGTCGCGCTGGTGGCCTATGTGCAGTGGGGCTTCAGCCATGAATTCATTGCCGTGATGCTGGTTTACAGCGTGATCCAGTTGCTTGATGCGAATGTCCTCGTGCCTGTGATCTTCTCCGAAACCGTCAATCTGCATCCCGTCGCCATCATCGCGGCCGTGCTGGTGTTCGGCGGTCTCTGGGGATTGGCAGGCGTGTTCTTCGCAATCCCGCTGGCGACACTCATCAAGGCGATCATCAATGCCTGGCCTGACACCACACGCAAGCATCCCTTGCCGCCGGCGCACTGAGGGCTTGATTCTGGGCGGCGGCTGGCGGATGTGCTACAGTCGCGACCCGGGTTTGACCGACTTCCAGAACTGAGGAAATGCAATGATTCAAGGCAGTATCGTGGCCATCGTCACGCCGATGTCTCCCAATGGCGACATCGACTACGACGCTTTTGACAGGCTGATCGAGTGGCATGTTGCCAACGGTACGGATGCCCTGGTCGTGGCAGGTACAACGGGCGAGTCACCCACGCTGTCCGAGCAGGAACATTGCGAACTGATGCGCCACTGTGTCGACAAGGTGGCGGGGCGCATGCCGGTAATCGCCGGCACTGGCTCCAATTCCACCCGTGAAGCCATCTATTTCACCCGCGCCGCGCGCGAATATGGCGCAGATGCCTGCCTTCTGGTGGCGCCGTACTACAACAAGCCCAGCCAGGAAGGCTTGTTTCAGCACTTCAAGAAAGTGACAGAAGAAGTTGATATAAAACAGATTTTGTACAACGTCCCTTCCCGCACAGGCTGTGATCTGCTGCCTGCCACGGTCTCCCGCCTGGCCGATCTGGACAACATCGTCGGCATCAAGGAAGCCAGCGGTGACATGGCTCGCTGCCGTGAACTGCTGCGGCTGTGTGACGGACGCATCAGCATTTATGGGGGTGACGATGCCACAGCGCGGGAGCTGCTGCTGGCCGGTGGTCACGGCAACATCTCCGTGACGGCCAATCTCCTGCCGAAGCAGATGCACCGCATGTGCAGGCTCGCCATGCAAGGCGATGCCGAGGGGGCGCTGGAAGTCGACGCGCCGCTCGCTGCTCTGCACGACAAGCTTTTCGTCGAGGGCAATCCCGTTCCCGTCAAGTGGGTCATGGCTCAGTTGGGTCTCATCCAGCCAGGTATCAGGTTGCCATTGGTGGACCTTAGCCCCGGTTTCCACGACGTGCTCAGAGCCGCCATGCGGCAGGCAGGCCTCATTCAATGAAGCTCGGTCAGGCCTGCGCGGCCTGAGAATCCCGATAACGCAACGCGAACAATCCTGGGTGTGAATGGCATGATGAAGGCATACAGAACGGTCCTCCTGGTCACTGCGGTCGGCACCACGCTGTCTGCGTGCTCCTACCTGACTGGCGATGACGGCATGTTTCGCGATCGTCAGGGAGACTACCTGGCCTCGCCCGTGATCGCTCCGATGAACATCCCCGACACCCTGGACAGCTACACCCTCGATGCACTCTATGTGGTTCCCGACGAGGTCCCCGTGGACAAGCCTTTCTTCATCGAGGCGCCGGCGCCGAGACCGATGGATACCAATGTGCGCGAAGGCGTGGTGGTGCAGCGTTTCGGGGATCGTCGCTGGATCGTGATTGGCGCTGAACCCGGCCAGGTGTGGCCGCGTCTGCGCGATTACTGGTCCACGGCGCAGATTCCGCTGAGTGCCGAAGATCCCATCGCGGCCATCATGGAAACGGCCTGGCTGGGTGAGCCCGGGAGCCGCAACAAGTATCAGGTGCGCATCGAGCCAGGACTGCACTCCGGCAATTCCGAAATCTACGTCGTTCAGGTGGGCGAGGCCTTCGTGGCCGATGTGAATGCACCGGTCACCTGGCCCACGCGCTCTGCCGACCTGGAAGTCGAGACACGCATGCTCGACGACATTTCCGTTTATCTCGCGGATCGCACCGATCTCTACCGTGCCTCGTCCGTCTCGCTGCTCGCCGGCAGCATCGAGGCCGAGAGCAAGGCCAGCATCGTGCGGACCGGCACGGGCGACACGCTGCAATTGCACATCGATTTCGACCGTGCCTGGTCCCAGGTCTCCCAGTCCCTGGGCAATGCCGAGATCGAGATCACCAGCAGCGAACGCGATGCTGCCACCGTTGCTGTGCGTTACTCTCCGGTTGCCGAAGAGGATCAGCCTGGATTCTTCGGTCGCCTCTTTGACAGAGGTGACGACGAAGATCTGCAACCCGTGCCCATCACCCTGCGACTGCTGCAGGAAGAGGGGCACATCGCGGTGGTGGCGGAATCCACTGAAGACGTCTCTGTCGAAGTGCGTGACGCCCTGATTCGCGCCGTGCACACCAATCTGATCTGAGTCCTTCGCCCTGAGGCGCCGACCTCTGGCGCGGAGCTGCGGGATGCCGCGTTCATGAGCATGACACCTGAACTGCTGACACTGGCCGGCTTGGCGCTGGCACTGGCCGGCGTCTGCATGGTGCTGATCCTGCGTCGCGCGCCGGATTTGTCTGCAACAGTGGCGGCCTTGGAGGAACGCGTCCGGGCCCGCGATACCGAACTGGACATGCAGTCTCAGCGCATTGCCACGCAGGCAGCAGAGATCGCTGCGCTGCAGGAGAGCATTGCCGGTCACCGCGAGCAGGTCGTGCAATTGCAGACTCTGCTGCAGCAGGAGCGTCGGCAGGCGACGGAAAAGCTGGCATTGCTCAACGACGCCCGTGAGCAGATGAGCCTGCAGTTCAAGACTCTTGCCGCCGAGATACTCGAGGACAAGAGCCGGCGCTTCACCGCCAGCAACAAGGAAAGCATCGGCGAGATCCTGCGTCCCCTGACCGAGCGCATCCAGCACTTCGAGAAGAAGGTCGAGGAAACCTATGACAAGGAAGCGAAGGAGCGCTTCTCGCTTGCCAGCGAGATCCGCAATCTGCAGGCCCTGAATGCGCGCATCAGTGAAGACGCCGTCAATCTCACCAAGGCCCTGAAGGGCGAAAACAAGACACAAGGCACCTGGGGCGAGGTCATCCTCGAATCCATCCTGGAGAAATCAGGCCTGGTGAAGGGGCGGGAATATCAGACCCAGGTCAGTCTGACCTCTGCCGATGGAACGCGCTTGCAGCCCGATGTCATCGTGCAGTTGCCCGAGAACAAGCAGATCATCATCGACGCCAAGGTGTCGCTGAGGGCCTACGAGGCCTTCTGTTCCGAACAGGACGCTGACAAGCGAGCCGCATTCTTGCAGCAGCATGTGCAGTCCGTGCGGCAGCATGTCAGATCTCTCGGCAGCAAGGACTACCAGAATCTGCATTCCCTCAACACACTCGATTTCGTTCTTCTCTTCATGCCCGTGGAAGCCGCGTTTTCCGTCGCTGTGCAGCAGGACGCCGAGTTGTTCAGTCAGGCCTTTGACCAGAACATCATTCTGGTGGGCCCCTCCACCTTGCTTGCCACGTTGCGCACGATCCAGAACATCTGGCGCTACGAGCAGCAGAATCAGAATGCCATCGAGATCGCCACGGCCGCAGGGGCTCTTTACGACAAGTTCGTGGCCTTTGCCGGCGATCTCGAGGAAATCGGCCAGCGCATTGATGCCAGCCGCAAGAGCTATGAGAAGGCCCACAACAAGCTGGCCTCGGGCAAGGGCAACCTCGTGGCGCGCATCGAGAACATGAAGAAGCTGGGCGCACGTGCCAGCAAGAAACACGCGGCACTATTGCTGCAGAAGGCAGGTGCCGAGGATAGCGAGGCTCTGGAAAATTCCCGTGAGCAGGAGGACGAATGAGCGCCGCGACCCCAATGGATGACATTCTCGCGTTTCTGCCCTGTGCCACGCCTGACGCGTGGCTGGACGAAGCCGTGCTTCAGCAGGATATCCTGTTGATCGATCATGCCAATTGCGAAAAGAAAGCGGCCGCGACGGCCATGAGCCTGCTGTACAAGTTCTCCGAGCACACAGAGCTGCTGCGCAAGATGTCCCATCTTGCACGCGAGGAATTGCTGCACTTCGAACAGGTGGTCAATCTGCTGGCGCAGCGGCGCATCCGCTACATTCATCTCGGAGCATCGCGCTATGCGGGTGGGCTGCGGGATCAACTGCGCAAGGATGCCAAGGGACAGTTGATTGACACGCTGATTGTCGGCGCGTTCGTCGAAGCGCGATCCTGCGAGCGTTTCGCACGCCTCGCGCCACTACTCGACCCGGTGCTCACTCGGTTCTACCAGGGGCTGCTGCGTTCCGAGGCCCGGCATTTTCAGGATTATCTGAGTCTGGCCGCGCTTTACAGCGAGGAAGACATCGGGCCCCATGTGCAACGCATCCGCGCGGTAGAGGAGCAGCTCATCACCAGCGAGGATCCGGTGTTTCGATTCCACAGCGGTGTTCCACCGCGCTAGGCATCACTGCGCGCAGTCGGCCGGCCGTGTCAGATTGCCCTGCAGGCGCTGCTGCAAGGCGTCGAGTTGACGGCACAGGATATTGTCATTGCTGGTCAGCACCACCGTGGTCAATGCGCGCATGGACAACAGGGGAGCGATGTCGGTCAGTTGATTCGCCGCTGCGTTCACCCCGCTGAGTCGGGGCAGAGCGGTCAGCGGGGCAAGACTGGTGAGTCGATTGTTGCTGATGTCCAGATACTGCAGCGTGGCGATCGCGCCGATGCCTTCGATGTCGTCGATCTCCCAGTCCGGACAGGCGAGGATGGTCAAGGTGTCGAAGCTCGCGCCCGGCTGCTGCAACGCGAAGTTCACGCAGGCCTGCAGCCCTGGATCGGCAAAGCGATACGTGCTGACGCCGGGGCGTGGATCGAAGACTGTGCGTTCATTGATGCTCACGGCAAAGCGCTGCGAACAGGCCGTCAACGCCAGCATGGCAAGCAGCAGCGTGCCTCTTGAATAACTCACTCGTCCATCCTTGCACACCCCGGTGCGTCGTAGTCTTCGTCTGCGTGAAAAACCCTGCGCCAGCATATCCCATGGCCCCCGCGCGGTGGAATTAAGACGCGAGTCCAGTTAGTATGCCTCACCGTCAATTCCCACTCCCAATCAAGGATATCACCATGACATTCAAGCGTTCTCTGAGCCTGCGCAGCGTTGTTGCGGCTCTCTCTTTCTCTGCATTGTCAGTGCAGGCTGCAGAGGGTGATATCGATCTCACCTCCGAGCAGAACCAGATCAGTTACAGCATCGGTGTGAACATTGGTCAAAACCTGCAGGGGCAGGGCATCATGGATTCCGTCAATCTCGACGCCTTCTTCGCCGGCATCAGTGATGTGATCGCCGGTGAGCCGAAGCTGAGCATGGAACAGATGATGACGGCGCTGCAGAGCTTCCAGGCTCAGCTGGCCGCTGAACAGGAAGCCGCCGATGCGGCCGCCAAGTCCGAGAGCGAAGCCTTCCTCGTTGCGAATGCACAGGTCGATGGCGTGATCACCACCGCCTCCGGCCTCCAGTATCAAGTGCTGGCATCCGGCGATGCGACAGGCACGTCTCCGACGCTGCAAGACACGGTGCTCGCGCATTATCACGGCACCTTCATCGATGGCTCCGTGTTTGACAGTTCCGTTGAGCGCGGCGAGCCTGCCGAGTTCGGTGTCAGCCAGGTGATTGCCGGCTGGACCGAGGCGCTGCAATTGATGAAGAAAGGCGACAAGTGGAAGCTCTTCATTCCTGCGGGCCTGGCTTACGGTGAAACCGGTTCCGGCCCCATCGCCCCGCATTCGGCTTTGATCTTCGAAGTCGAACTTCTGGAAATCAACGGTCAATAATCCAGACGGAGGCAGCCAATGCACATGCACGATTTCAATGCGCGCCTGTTGAGTTTCATTGCTGCCTCCCCAACGCCGTTCCACGCCGTTGCCAGCATGTGCGAGCGTCTGGTGGCTGCCGGTTTCGAGCTGCTGGATGAAGCGGATGCCTGGCAATTGCAGCCCGGCAATCGCTACGTCGTCACCCGCAACGCCTCTTCGCTGATTGCATTCACCCTGCCGCAGGCAAGCGCTCTTGCGGCCGCGCCGCTGGCTGTTCGTCTGGTGGGAACGCATACCGACAGCCCCTGCCTGCGCATCAAGCCGCTGCCCGACCTGCGTCGCAACAATTACCTGCAACTCGGTGTCGAGGTGTACGGTGGCGCGCTGCTCAATCCGTGGTTCGACCGCGATCTTTCCATCGCCGGACGTGTGGATTATCTCTGCGCGGACAATACGCTGCACTCGTCGCTGATCGACATGCGACGAGCGGTCGCGATGATTCCCAGTCTTGCCATTCATCTGGATCGCGAAGCCAACCAGAACAAGTCCGTGAACGCCCAGAAGGATCTGCCGCCCGTGCTGTCGATTGCCGGCGTACGCGACGGCTCTTTCGACGATCTGCTGCTTGCGCATCTCCAGGAAACAGGGATTGCACCTGATGCGACACGGGTGCTCAGCCACGAGCTGAGTTTCTACGACACCCAGGCGCCCGCCATCATCGGTCTGCATCACGAATTCATCGCCTCTGCCCGACTCGACAATCTGCTGAGCTGTCATGTCGGACTCGAGGCACTGCTGCATGCCGGGGGTGACACCTGCAACATGCTGATCTGTTCCGATCACGAGGAGGTCGGTAGTACCTCGGCCAGCGGAGCACAGGGTCCGTTCCTGCGCTCCGTTCTGGAACGCATCATCGCCAGCGGTCCCGGGGATGCTCGTACACGTGCCGAGGATCTTGAGCGCACGGTGCGCAGCTCCTTGCTGCTCTCCATCGACAATGCCCACGGCGTGCATCCGAATTTCATGGACAAGCATGATGGCAATCACGGTCCGGTGCTGAATCAGGGGCCTGTCATCAAGATCAACGCCAATCAGCGTTACGCCAGCAACAGTCGCTCGGTGTCCTTCTTCAAGTCGCTGTGTCTGCAGGCCGAGGTGCCGGTACAGAGTTTCGTGGTGCGCAGCGACATGGCCTGCGGGAGTACCATCGGGCCGATCACGGCTGCCGGACTTGGCATCGAGACAGTGGATATCGGCGTGCCCACGTTCGCCATGCATTCCATACGTGAACTCGCGGGCAGCGAAGATGCTTACCACCTCTGCAAGGCTGTGCGCGTCTTCTTCAACCGCGCGCCGGTTCGCGCCTGAGTCGACGCAGGATGAAGCGTGCCGGATGCAGAGCTTCCAGTACCGACGTCTGCAGGGGCAGGGGCTCCTGACACATCAGGCTGGCAAGATACTCCGCCAGTAGCGGCGTATTGCCAATGCCATGCGAGCCATGTCCCACATTGATGTAAAGCCCAGGATAACTCGGCAGTGTCACGCTGGGCTGCTTGCGCTCGTGCTGCGGCAGCGAGCGAAACAGGGTCTCCAGCGCCACGACATCCACCGCGGGGCCGCCCATGGGAGTGCGATCCGGGCTGCCGGCACGCACGGCCACTCTGCCACCGCTCAGCGCCGAGTCATCGAGGTCGGCCTCTGGCAAATGCGGCATGATGCCCGCGAGATTCTCGCTCTGTTCGCGCATCGACAGTGACAGGTCGCTCACATCCTTGGAGTAACTGGCGCCGGCACAGTGTTCGCCTTGCAGGGACGGACTGATGTAGCTGCGACCGCAGACCACGGTCTGCAGCAGGCTGCTCTGCGCAGAGGCCCGCAGGTGGCTGAGCTGGCCGCGCAGGGGAACAAGAGGCAGATGCGCGGTTTGCGCCAGGCTCGCCGCCGCCGTGCTGTTGGCAATCACCACATTGTCCGCTTCCGCAAGGAGCTGGCCTTCGGGGCTCAGAGCCCGCCACTTGTCTGCGTGGCGTATCAGGGCGCTCACTTGCGTGTCACAGTGCACGCTGATCAGGGGATGCTGCAGCCACGCTGCACAGAGTGCTGCTGGACGCAGCCAGCCACCCAACGGGATGAAATTGCCGCCACCATCCAGCGTCGTTCCCGCGAGCGCGCTGGCCTCGGTCTGGTCGACGCGCTGCACGACGGCATTGGCGTACAGGTCCAGGCGAACGTCTGGACAGCGTTCGCTTCGTGAGGAAAACGCTGTATCGAGATTCAGCACGCCGCAGCGTTGCCAGTGAATCGACGGGTGCAGTGACTGCATCGCGTCGAAGTGACGCGAGGCGAAAAGAAAGGCCTGCAGATTGAATTGCCAGGCACCATCCACGGCGTTGTTGAGCCGGCACTGCAGCACTCCCTGACGATTGCCGGACGCGCCGGCGGCGATTTCTGTGTGGCGTTCCAGAACGCTCACTCGGCAACCACGCTGCGCCAGGCTCCATGCCGTGCTGCATCCTGCGAGACCGGCGCCGATCACCAGAACATGCGCCGGTGTCGCGGTCGTGCGGGGCAGTTGCAGCCAGCGTCCCGGCTGCTCCGATGAGTGTGTCGGCAGAGGGTCGTCCCGCAGTGCGCCACGCAACATCTCGCGTTTCTGCCCGAATCCTGGATGCTTTGCGACGGCAAACCCGCTTTCCTGCAAGGTTCTCACCACCTGTCCCGCGACACTGTAAGTGCTCAGCGTGGCGCCAGGTCGACTCAGGCGGCGTACGTGGGCAAACAGAGCAGGGCTCCACAGTTCCGGATTGGTACGCGGCGCGAATCCATCGAGAAACCAGGCGTCCACCACGCCACCTCGGGCATCCTCGTGGTCGGCGAGGGTCTGCGCTGCATCGCCGTAGTACAGGTCGAGAGTCATGTCAGCGCGACCGGCGGCGTTGCGGAACACGAGGCGGTGCAGGCCGCCGGTATGGTCCGGGTACTGCGCAAGCAGCTGCGAGGAAACTCCGTGCAGCGCTGGCCATTGTGCCAGCGCGCGTTGCAAGGCGGCATGCTGCAGCGGGTATTTTTCGCAGGCGATGTAGTGCAGACGCAAATGCTGTGGTGCCACTTCCTGCCAGGCTCGCCAGCAGCACAGGAAATTCAGGCCGGTGCCGAAGCCGAGTTCCGCGACCGTGAAGTGTCCGCGTGCGTTCGCTGCGCCAGCACTTAGCGGCTCTTCCATTGCGGTCCAGCGTTCGCGCAAACGGTTGGCAGCCAGAAAGACGTGTTCCGTCTCGTCAAGTCCGCCTTGTCGCGAAAAGTAGATGTCCTGGAACTGCGCTGAAAACGGAGCACCTGACTCCTGCCATTGCAGGTCGGCATTGTGCATGAGCGTAGGGGTGTCTGAGGCGGGATTCTGCATCGGCGCAGTGTAGCAGAATGCCCGCCGGCAAGGCCCCTGCGCCGTGTCATCGTGGCATCTGCGGCGGAATAGGGTAAAATGCCCGACCTTCAAATTTCGCCAGCCTATCGAGAATCGCATGATCGAAACCAATCTGACCCATCTCAGGATCAAGGACTTCACCGCCCGCACTGACGTACTTCGGGGGTATCTTTGACTACGATGAAAAGAAGGACCGACTGCGTGAGGTAGAACTTGAACTCGGCGAATCCAATGTCTGGGACAAGCCAGAAGTGGCACAGGCACTGGGACGTGAGCGTTCGGAGCTGGAGCTTGTGGTCACCACCATCGATGCCCTCTACAGCGGGCTCAACGATTGCACCGAGCTGCTGGCGCTGGCCGAGGACGAGCAGGACGAAGCACTGTTCGAGGAAGTGAATGCCGAGCTGGAAACGCTGGGAGACAAGCTTTCCGCGCTGGAGTTCCGTCGCATGTTCTCGGGCAATATGGATGTCAACAACGCCTATCTCGACATCCAGGCGGGTTCCGGCGGCACCGAGGCGCAGGACTGGGCCGAGATGCTGCTGCGGATGTACCTGCGCTGGGGTGAGGCCAAGGGCTTCAATGTCGAAGTGGCCGAGGTGTCGGCCGGTGAAGTCGCGGGCATCAAGAGTGCCACGATTCACGTGTCCGGCGAGTATGCCTTCGGCTGGCTGCGCACAGAGACGGGCGTGCACCGCCTGGTGCGCAAGTCGCCCTTCGATTCCGGCAATCGCCGTCATACCTCATTCTCTTCCGTGTTCGTGTCCCCAGAAGTGGATGATGACATCGACATCGAGTTGAACATGAGCGATGTGCGCGTGGATACCTACCGTGCCAGCGGTGCCGGCGGTCAGCACATCAACAAGACGGACTCCGCCGTGCGCCTGACCCATGAACCTTCAGGCATTGTGGTGCAGTGCCAGAACCAGCGCTCGCAGCACAAGAACAAGGACGAGGCCATCAAGATGCTGAAGGCGCGTCTGTACGAGATGGAAGAGCTGAAGCGTCGCCAGGCCGCGCAGGCCATCGAGGAAGAGAAGGCGGACATCGGCTGGGGCAGTCAGATCCGCTCCTATGTGCTGGATCAGTCACGCATCAAGGACTTGCGCACAGGGGTGGAAGTCAGCAATACGGGCGCTGTGCTCGATGGCGACCTGGACAAGTTCATCGAAGCTAGTTTGAAAATGGGGCTATGAATCACGTGACAGAACACAATCAGCAGACAGGCAGCGACGAGTCGCATCACGACGAGAACAAACTGATTGCCTTGCGCCGCGAGAAGCTCGACGCCATTCGTGCGCGCCGCAATGCCTTTCCCAACGACTTCCGCCGCACGCATTACGCCGCCGATCTGATCAAGGCCCATGGCGAGCAGGACAAGGAAGCGCTGGAGGCTCTGGCGCCACATGTGAAGGTGGCAGGTCGCCTCATTCGCATGCGCGGACCTTTCCTGGTGATTCAGGATGTGTCAGAGCAGATCCAGTTGTACTTCAATCCCAAGGAGCTCGACGAATCCCTGCTGGCCGAGATCAAGGGGCTGGATCTGGGGGATATCGTCGGCGTCGAAGGCCGCGTGTTCAAGACTGGCAAGGGCGAACTCACCGTGTGGATCGCCTCGCTGCGCCTGCTTACCAAGTCGCTGCGCCCGCTGCCGGACAAGTATCGCGGCCTGGCCGACACCGAAGTGCGTTACCGTCAGCGCTATGTCGACCTGATCGCCAACGAAGCCTCACGTGCCACATTCGTCACGCGCTCCAGAATCATCAGCTGCCTGCGTCACTTCTTTGAGGCCCATGGCTTCATGGAAGTGGAAACGCCGATGATGCAGGTGATTCCAGGCGGTGCGTCGGCGAAGCCCTTCATCACGCATCACAATGCGCTGGACCAGCAGATGTATCTGCGCATCGCGCCGGAACTCTATCTCAAGAGACTGGTGGTGGGTGGTTTCGAACGCGTCTTCGAGATCAATCGCAATTTCCGCAATGAGGGGCTGTCGACCCGGCACAATCCCGAATTCACGATGATCGAGTTCTATCAGGCCTACGCCGATTACCACGATCTGATGGACCTGACGGAGGAATTGTTCCGTCGTATCGCCACTGAAGTGCAAGGCACCACGCTGGTGACTTACCAAGGGCTGGCCATCGATTTCGGTCAGCCGTTCAGTCGCCTGAGCGTGCGTGAGTCCATCGTTCGTCACTGCCCGGAAGTGAGCATGGCACAGCTCGCGACGCGTGAGAGTGCTGCGGCGCTGGCGCAGCAGATGGGCGTGCACATCGAGGACTCCTGGGGCAACGGCCGTGTCTGCATGGCCATCTTCGACGAGAAAGTGGAGAACCTGCTGCTGCAGCCCACTTTCATCACCGAATACCCCACCGAGGTGTCGCCGCTGGCCCGCGCCAACGATGAGAATCCCGATGTCACCGATCGCTTCGAGTTGTTCGTTGGCGGACGCGAGATCGCCAATGGCTTCTCCGAGCTCAATGATGCCGAAGACCAGGCCCGTCGCTTCCACGAGCAGGTGGCGCAGAAGGAATCCGGCGATGACGAGGCCATGCACTACGACGCGGACTATGTGACTGCGCTGGAATACGGTCTTCCGCCGACGGCGGGGGAGGGCATCGGTGTAGACCGTCTGGTCATGTTGTTCACGGATGCTCCCTCGATCAAGGATGTGCTGCTGTTCCCCCACATGCGGCCGCATCACGACAAGTAGAGCAAGGCGGAGAATCCGGTGGACAGAGTGCAGCTCGACGCGTCCTGGAAGGCACTGCTGCAGCCGGAATTCGAGCGCGAGTACATGCGCGAGCTGCGCACCTTCCTGCTGCAGGAAAAGCACGCGGGCAAGCAGGTGTTCCCCGCCGGCAAGGACATGTTCAATGCCCTGAATTCCACTCCGTTCGATCGGGTGCGCGTGGTGATTCTGGGGCAGGACCCTTACCACGGCCCGGGGCAGGCCCATGGTCTGTGCTTTTCCGTGCAGCCGGGTGTCGAGATTCCGCCGTCCCTGCGCAATATCTACAAGGAGCTCGCCAGCGACCTGGGCATTGCGCCGGCCCGCCATGGCAGTCTGCAGTCCTGGGCGGCTCAAGGGGTGCTGTTGCTCAATGCCGTGCTGAGCGTGGAGGCCGGTCGCGCCGCCTCGCATCAGGGGCGCGGCTGGGAGCAGTTCACCGATCGCATCATCGCGCTGCTCAATGAGCGCCGTGAACATCTGGTCTTCATGCTGTGGGGCAGTCATGCGCAGAAGAAAGGCCAGTTCATCGATCGTTCGCGCCATCTCGTGCTCGAGTCACCGCACCCTTCGCCCTTGTCGGCGAGTCGGGGGTTTCTGGGTAACCGGCATTTCTCCCGCGCCAATCAGTATCTGCTGGCTCATGGTTTCGAGGCCGTGGACTGGCGCGTTCTTCCAACCACAGAGGGCTTGTGATGTCTGCCATTCAGGGAAGCGACCAGGTATGCATCGTCGTGGGTGCCGGCCATGGAGGTTCGGCGCTGGCCGTGCAACTGCGCAATGAGGGCTGGACTGGTCGGATCGTGCTGATCGGCGCGGAATCGGCCTTGCCCTATCATCGTCCGCCCTTGTCCAAGGCGGTGCTGGCTGGCGAGAAGACGCTCGACGCGATCGCTCTGCGGCCGCTGTCCCACTATGCCGCCAGTGGCGTGGAATTGCGCCTCGGTGAGCGTGTTGTGGCGATTGATCGTCAGGCCCGGACAGTGCAGCTGGCCGGGGGAGAATCCCTGCATTACGACGCACTGGCTCTGTGCACGGGCACCGTCGCCAGGACCCTGCCACGCGCGAACGAGCTGCAAGGAGTGTTCACCTTGCGCACAGCCGAGGATGCCGAGCGTATCCGCTCTGCCGCGGCGAGCGGCAAGCGTGCCGTGATAGTCGGCGGCGGTTACATCGGCCTCGAGGTGGCCGCCGTGCTGCGTCAGCAAGGCCTCGAGGTCACGGTGCTGGAGGCGGCCAGTCGGCTGCTCGCGCGCGTCGCGCACCCGGTGGTGTCCGACTACTTTGCCGCGCTGCATGCCCGTCATGGCGTGACGATACTGACGGGCATTGTCGGCGTGGAACTGCTGGGCGAAGCCACTGTGAGCGCGGTGCGCGAAGCCAGCGGCCGCACTCACCCCGCCGATCTGGTGGTTGTCGGCATTGGCGTTCTGCCGGAGCTTGCTCTGGCCCGCGAGGCAGGCCTGGAGGTCGACAATGGCATCGTCGTGGACGCCTATGCCTGCACCAGCGATCCACACATCCACGCGGCCGGCGACTGCACCTGGCACCCCTCGGCGCGCTACGGGCGCCGCCTGCGCCTGGAATCGGTGCAGAACGCGTTGGATCAGGCGCGCGTGGCGGCTGCCAATATCTGTGGCAAGCAGGTGCTCTATGATGCCCTGCCATGGTTCTGGTCGGATCAGTACAGCATCAAGCTGCAGAGTGCCGGCCTCTTGCTGGAGCGCGAAACGGTGGTGCTGCGGGGCGATCCACTGCATGCCGATGAGACGGGTTTCTGCGTCTTTCATCTGCGCGGCGACGTGATGGTGGCCGCGGATTGCATCAACCGTGCGAAGGAGTTCATCGCGTGCAAGCGCCTGATCACAGAGCGTCTGCGCGTCAATCCGCAGGCACTGGCTGACGTGAATTCAGGGGTTGATGCTTTCGAGTTGCGTGGCGAGGTGCTCTGAGTTCAGAGAGGGCCGGTGTAGATGCAGCCGCTGGTGCAGGTCTCTCGGATCTCCACGCGACTCAGCGCAGGCAGGGCCGGCTTGAGGCGCTGCCAGATCCAGATGGCGAGGTTTTCGCTGGTTGGGTTTTCCAGGCCGGGAATCTCGTTCAGGTAATAGTGATCCAACTGTTTCCACACGGGGTGAAAGGCGTCCTTGATGTCGCCGAAATCCATCACCCAGCCGGAGTGCTCGCCCACCGGGCCGCTGACATGGATCCGCACTGCGAAGGAATGACCGTGCAGGCGCGCACACTTGTGTCCTGCAGGCACATTGGGCAAACGGTGCGCCGCTTCGAAGGTGAATTCCTTGTAGATATCCATGCTGGCTCGGTGTATTCGCTGAGGCTTCTGGGTGACGAGGCACCTGTAGGCAGCCTGGCCGAAACGGTCCGCAAGGATACCGACAGTTCCGTTTCAAGTACAGCCTGATTCCCTTGGACTCCGGGCACTCATCGCCGTGCTGCAAGAAGCTGCTGCCGGTGCCGGCATCATGTATCAGCTGCCGGATGTCGATGGCATCATCCGACGCGTGCCTCTTGTCGTGCGCTATCGCAATCAGTTGTATCCGACCCTGGCGCTGGAAATGGCGCGGCTGTATTTGTTCGAACAGGATTTCGAACTGGTGACCTATCCGCTGGGTGATGTGCACCAGGTGGAAGGCATCCGCATCGGTCGCAATGCAGGTCAGTACGAGCTGGCCACGGATGCACGTGCGCAGGTGCTGGTGCCCTATGTCGGCCCGTCCGTGCTCAGTGGCAACGGTCAATATGCATACGTCTCGGCCACGGATGTGCTCAAGGGCACCATTGACCCGGCCGTGCTCGAGAACGCCCTGGTGCTGGTGGGCACCACGGCCACCGGCATGTTCGATCTGCGCTCGACGCCACTGGAAGCGGTGTACCCGGGAGCGGAAGTGCACGCGAACATTCTCAACGGCATCCTCAACTCCTTCATCGTGCAGGAAGTCGCTGGCAACGCAGACAGCGCGCAGAACGACATCAGTGCCTCGCTGGCCTCGCCTTTTCCCTACAAGCCGGTGTGGGAGGAGGGGGCGATACTCGTGATCCTGCTGGTGCTCGGTGCAGTGCTCAGCGCGGTGCTGCCACTGCTCGGTCCGACGCTGCTTGCGGTGGCGGCACTGGTGTTGATCGGCGCGGCGGTCTGGAGCAACTTCGCTTTGTGGTCGCTCTATCGCATGGACTTGTCTCTGACCCTGATCCTGCTGCTGATCCTGATCCTGACGCTGGTGGTGATCAACACGGCCTACGGTTTCCTGAGCGAACGACTCACGCGCAAGACCATCAAGGGCATGTTCGATCAATATGTGCCACCGGCCCACATCGATGCGATGCTGCAGAATCCAGAGGCCTACAGCTTCTCGGGCGAGAGTCGGGAAATGACGGTGCTGTTCGCGGACATCCGGGATTTCACCAGTGTCTCGGAAGCGCTGACGGCCACCGAACTCAAGCAATTGTTGAACGAGTTTTTCACGCCGTTCACCGGCATCATCTTCGAGCACAACGGCACTGTCGACAAATACGTCGGCGACATGATCATGGCCTTCTGGGGCGCACCGCTGGAGGATCTCGCGCATCGCAGCAATGCAGTGCAAGCCGCACTGCGGATTCTCGATGAAGTGGAGCGCCTGCGGCAGGAGTTTCCGCGCAAGGGCTTTCCCCCGATCAACATCGGCATCGGCGTGAACACCGGCATGATGAACGTGGGGGACATGGGATCGGTCTATCGTCGCGCCTACACGGTGCTCGGTGATGCCGTGAACCTGGGCTCGCGACTCGAAGGTCTGACCAAGTTCTACGGCGTGAAACTGCTGATCGGCGAAGAGACGCATCACACACTGGAAGGCATCGTGTGCCGCCTTATCGACAAGGTGAAGGTCAAGGGCAAGGACCACGCCGTGCGCACTTACGAACTGCTGTGCAAGACAGCCGATGCGAGTCCGCAATGGCTGGCGGAAGTGGCACAGTATCACGCGGCACTCGACCTTTATTTCGCACAGCAATGGGATGCTGCACAGCAGCGTTTCGAGGTGCTGCACGCGGCCGCAGCGCATGCCCATCTCTACGAAATCTATCTGGAAAGATTCGCCAATCTGCGCACGCAGAGCCTGTCCGCCGACTGGGATGGATCCTTCCAGCACCTGAGCAAATGAGTGCGGCCGGGAACAGAAATCTTCACTTTTTGACAAGCATTGCTGCAGGTTTTCGTGCCTGAAAACGGCCGAGAAAATTGATTGACAGAACAATTCAAGTGCGTAAAATGCGCGTCACCCAAGAGAACGGGTGTTTAGCTCAGTTGGTAGAGCGTCGCCCTTACAAGGCGAATGTCGGGGGTTCAAATCCCTCAACACCCACCAGACTCTCACGGAGTCTGCAGTAAAGAGTTTGTGTGGACCGGTAGTTCAGCCGGTTAGAATGCCGGCCTGTCACGCCGGAGGTCGCGGGTTCGAGTCCCGTCCGGTCCGCCACTAAACTCTCTTCAAATCAGTCATTCCCCATCGCGCTTCCTGATCATTCCTGCACACGACTGCGCGTTTTTTCTCGTGCAAATAAAAGCCCACTTGGCACCCTTGCCTATTGGCACTCGCTCGCGCCGGGTCTTGCCTTTACTCCACTTCCAGCGCTGGCTAAGATGCCGGGACTTCGAGCGCAGAGGAGCAGCGGCGTGTCGCAAACAACCACTCAGAACAAGCGCGCAACGGATGCCACGGTCGACACATTTCTGGTGCAGGCGCACGGCATCGCTGCATTTGCCATGCTGCTGGTCGCCGTCACCCTCGGCATTCTGGTCTCGCTGCAATTCATCCTTCCGGATCTGTTCTCCGGCCTGCTGCCGAGCTGGGGCCGCATGCGCTATGCGCACACCCAGGGCATCATGCTGGGCTGGCTCGGCAATGCCTTCCTGGCCTTCCTCTATCATGCCGTTCCCATCCTGACCGGTTCACGGGTGACCGGGCGCACGCTCGGGCTGGTGCTGTTCGGCCTCTGGAATTTCGTGGTCATGCTGCCGGGCTGGGCGCTGGTGCTGGCCGGGGTCAGTCAGCCGCTGGAGTGGGCGGAGTTTCCCCTGCTGGTCGATGTGTTCGTGGTCCTCGCCTTCGTGCTGGCCGCGGCGCAATTCCTGCCGCCGTTCTTCCGCAAGGGACTCACTGATCTCTACGTGTCGGGCTGGTACATCATCGGAGCCCTGGTGTTCACGCTGCTCTCGTATCCCATGGGCAACATCGTGCCGGAGTTCGTGCCGGGCGCCGCGGGGGCAGCCTTCAGCGGCTTGTGGATTCACGATGCCGTCGGTCTCTTCGTGACGCCGCTGGCGCTCGCCATTCTCTATTTCGTGATTCCCGCCAGCACCGGTCGGCCCGTCTTCAGTCATCTGCTCTCCATGCTGGGCTTCTGGGGACTGTTCTTCCTTTACCCGCTGAACGGGACGCATCACTACATCTTTTCCGTGATTCCCATGGAAGCGCAGATGACCGCGATCTACGCCTCGTTCCTGCTCGGGGTGATCGTGCTCATCGTGGTGTCCAATCTGATGCTGTCCCAGCGCGGCAGCGGCTGGATTCCGCAGGACATCGCGCTGCGCTTCGTCTCCATGTCGGTGATCTTCTACCTCGTGGTGAGTATTCAGGGCTCGCTGCAGGCCAACATGGCGCTCAACGAGCTCACGCATTTCACCGACTGGGTGATCGGACATTCCCATCTGGCCATGCTGGGTTTTGCGACCTTCGCCGGCATCGGCGGCATCCTTCATGCCTGGCAACGCATTCCGCTGGCGAGGTACAACGCTCGGGCACTGGAATGGGCCTACTGGCTCCTCACCATCGGCATCTGGCTCATGGTCATCGACCTGTCGGTGGCCGGTCTGGTGCAGGGCGGTGCCTGGCAGAGCGGCGCGCCCTGGCTGGAATCCCTGCGTGAGTCGCAGCCCTACTGGGTGTTCCGCTCCCTGACCGCCATTCCCATCACTGCCGGCTTCATCGCTCTTTTCGCCGGGCTGATGACGGGCCCTCGCGGGGCAGGGGCCGACGCCGTGGCGCAGAACCGACAACGCGTGGCGGCCGCGCGCGTGGCGCCTGTGGTGATTGAGGGCAGCGCTGAGGCCCCGGCACGGGTGCTGGGCATGTCCTATGTAGTGGCCTCGGTGGCGGGTGTGCTGTTCTTCGTGTTTTCCGTGTCCCTGCTGGGCGAGATGCCCAGGCGCCTGCTGGCGGATCAGACGAATGTCATGGCCCCGGCCAGTCCACTCCCCCTGACGCCCGCCGAGCAGCGCGGGCGCGACATCTACGCCCGCGAAGGCTGTGGCTATTGCCATACCCAGCAGGTGCGCTATGTGCCCGCCGACATCCAGCGCTACGGCGCGCCGACCCTGGCCTGGGAAGGGCGCTTCGACTTCCCGCATCTGCTGGGCACCCGGCGCATCGGGCCGGATCTGGCGCGCGCCGGCAACACTCGCACCGCCGAATGGCATCTCGCCCATTTGTATGCCCCGCGTGCCGTGGTGCCCGGCTCGGTGATGCCGGCCTATCCGCAGTTCTTCGCCGGGGATCCGACGCAGCCCACCCAGGAGGCGCGTGACCTGGTGGCGTATCTGGAGACGCTCGGCCGGGCCCGAGAGCTGGCCTGGCCAGAGGGCGACACCGCCGCCCGCGCCGTGGCGGGCGACAGCGAATGGGCCCAGCTGGCGTTCTCATCGCCGGTGCTCAATGCGCACCCGGGCAGGACTCAGCCACGAGGCAATGCCCCGACGCTGGCCGCCAACGGGGACCTCGCGCTGGGCAATGCCTTGTGGCAGGCCAATTGCTCCGGCTGTCACGGCGCGAACGGCGATGGCGCGGGACCGGCCGCCGGCTGGCTGGAGCCGCCGCCCGTGAATCTCACGGCGCGTGACTACACGCCGCAGCGGCTGGCCGACATTCTGTGGAACGGCGTCCATGGCACTGCCATGCCCGGCTGGCGCGACCAGTCGCCGGGAAACCTCGCGGCCCTGGTCGCCCTGGTGCGCGACTTCGGGCCGCAGGACGCGAGCGCCGCCCAAGCGGGACAGTTGCAGGAAGGCGCCCGTGTCTACCAGCAGCACTGTGCCGAGTGCCATGGCGATGCGGGCACGGGCAATGGTTTCGCGGCGGATCAGCTGCCCATCATGCCGACGGACTTCACGGGTGAGCGACCCACGCATGCCGAGAGCGAGCGGGTGCTGCGCAATGGGGTGCCGGGCACCTCCATGGCGCCGTGGACGGATCGTCTGAATGATGCCGAGATCACGGCGGTCTCACATTTTGTGCGTCAGTTCTATGCAGGCGGGACACCAGGAGGTGCGCGATGATTTCCGATGTGATCGTGGGGCTCAGTGTGTTGTTCGCGGCCGGCTGGTTGCTGGCAGCCTGGCTGCGGCCGGCGCTGCGGCGGCGCATCGAGCAGCCCAAGTTCGTCTTCGCGCAGCAGATCCAGCGGTTTGACGAGGACCAGCAGGCGTCCAATTCCAGGGAGACTCCCCATGAACCCCGATAAGCAGAGTGGCAGCATCCTTTTCACCGTGCTCGCCGGCGGCGCGGCCGGTCTGGGCATCATCGCGGCGGCACTGTGGCTGTATCGGCCCCTGCCCGTGAGTTCCGGCGTGCCGCTGGAGGCCACGGCCGAATACGGCGAGCGCCTGATTCGCCACACGCCCGAGGAGATGGGCCCTGCCAACCCGGACCCCGCCATGCGCTACACCGGTTCGCATCTGGACTGCGCGTCCTGCCATCTCGACAGCGGCCGCAAGCCCGGCACGCTCTCGCTGCTGCAGACCAGCTCGCGCTATCCGCGCTTCTCCGGCCGGGATGGTGGGGAAGGCGATCTGCGTGATCGCATCCAGGGCTGCATGACCCGCAGCATGAATGGCCGGGAACTGCCCCGCGATGGCGTGCAGATGGTCTCCATGGAGCTGTACATCAACAGCCTGTGGGCGCAGACCCAGGCCTCCAGCGAGAGCCGGCTGCAGCCGGACGAGCCGCCGGCCTTTCGCGAGCCGGATCGCGCGGCAGACATCGCCGCCGGGCAGGTGGTGTTCGAGCAGCGCTGCGCTGTCTGCCACGGTATCGACGGACTCGGCCTGCAGGCCACGAAGGACATCAAGGAGGGCTATCTGTTTCCACCGCTGTGGGGGCCGGACAGCTACAACAACGGTGCCGGCATGAACCGGGTGCTGACGGCGGCCCTGTTCATCAAGGCGCGCATGCCCCTGGGGCAGCCCGACCTGACGGATGACCAGGCCTTCGATGTGTCGGCCTACATCAATTCCAAGGAGCGGCCGCAGATGGCCAATCTGGAAGAGGATTATCCGGACCGCACCACCAAGCCGGTGGACAGCCCGTACCCGCCCTATGCCGATCCGTTCCCGGTGGAGCAGCACAAATTCGGTCCGTTCGGGCCGATCCGCGAGTACCACGCAGCACAGACTGCTGCACGCAACGCCGCGCAGAACGCGGCGGGCACTGCCGGGGGCCGCTAGTCAGCCAGCCACGAGCATTGTGTAGCCGTGCTCCTGGGCGCGCGTCGTCGCCATCACGCCTGCGGGCACCATGCGCGCGTTGATGCCGATGGAGGCTGCGAGTTCCCTGGCGATCGCATCGACGTCGCCGCCGGTGGCCGCCGCGAGCAAGGTGGACAGATTGCGGGTGGCACGACTGCACACGGCATACTGCACGCCGCGCGCGGCATTCGACGCCAGCGTGTGACCCCGGCTGGGCAGGTCGACACGATCGGACATCGTGATCGGGCTGCGCGGGAAGTTCTCACCCGTCTTCGGGTCGTGGTACTGCGTGTAGTCCGCCAGCACCTTTCCGTACTTCTCCCACATCGCGTCACTGTAGGCCAGCGGGGCCGCTGCGGCGCGGAAGCAGATGATCATCGCGTAATCCGATTCCGCTCCCTTGTAGACATCGGTGTGGGTGGCCAGGATGTTGGCCGCGTAGTTCATGGCGTTCACCCCGCCCAGGCCGGTGTAGCAATCGATGAGCGTGCGGTGCGTCCCCGGCATGTCCATCCAGGCATCCTCGTCGTGGATGCGCGGTTCGAAGCGCTGACGCGCGGTCTGCGCGACGGCCTTGGTGGCGGCGGCGGCCGAGGTCAGTGCAGCGACGAGGCCGAGACTGCCGAGAAAGGATCGACGCCCGGAAGGGGGCAGAGAATGATCGGACATGGGAGCTCCTGAAGGCTTTGGCGCTCGCTGTCGTGGGCGCCAATGAAGTGACAAGTGCTGGCTATTCAACTACAGGGCAGGCGGAAAATCGAGTGCGTCAGATCAAGCTTTCGGCCACGTCGGCCCCCCTGCAGGCCGTGCACGATGCCGTGCTGGACGCACACGGGATACGGTTGAACGTGCTGCGTCTGGACTTGCTGCATCCCTTCATCAGCGGCAACAAGTGGTTCAAGCTGCGCCCTGTGCTGGAACGGGCGCAGACGCTGGGACAGCGCACGTTGATCAGTGTCGGCGGGGCCTGGTCCAATCATCTGCTCGCGCTCGCGGCGGCGGGGCAGCAGGCGGGCCTCACCACGATTGGGCTGGTGCGCGGGGAAGTCCTGCGTCCCCTCAATCCGGTGCTGGCGGCCGCGGAGGCCTTCGGCATGACCCTGGTGCCGGTGTCCCGCACCGATTACCGCGAGCACCACACGCAGGCATTCCGGCAGGCCGTGCAGGAGCGCTGGCCGCAGGCACATGTCATTCCCGAAGGGGGCGCCACCCTGGACGGCGTGCTGGGCTGCCAGGAAATCGCCCATGCGCTGCGCTGGACAGCGCCTGCCAAGAGCCCGCGCCGGGTGATCCTGGCAACGGCCACCGGCACCACGCTCGCGGGCCTGGTATCGGCGCTGGACGAGTCTGTGCGCGTGGAGGCCACCCTGGTGCTCAAGGGCGAGGATCGCCTCAGCGCACAGGTGCAGCATTGGCTGGCGCAGTTGCCGCCCGGTCCCCGGGCCGAATGGCAGATCGTGCAGGGTTGGCATGCCGGGGGCTATGCGCGTCGGTGCCCCGAACTCGACGCCTTCATCACCGGCTTTGTGGCACGCACCGGCATCCCACTGGAACCTGTCTACACAGGCAAGATGATGTGGAGCCTGTACGGGCGCATTGCCAACGGGGAAATCCCGCCCGACAGCGAGGTCATTGCCATTCATACCGGCGGGATTGCACCTCGCACGACATAAAGATGGAAAATATTCCCACGCGCTCGCATAATGGCGGCCCGCCTTTGTGCAAAGAGTGATCAATCGCGATGTCTGTTCCGCTGTGGCAGCGCCTGCTGCGCCTCAGTCTGCCAGGTCTGGCGGCCGTCTTCGGCTTCTGGCAGCCGGGCATTGCCGTGGCGCAGGGCAACACCGCGAGCACGCCGCTGTGGCGCATTCTCACGGCTCCCATCGTTGACATGCCCGCTGTTCCCGCCCATGCCAGCCATGCGGTGCCGATTGCCTTGCATGCCGATGTGCTGGCGTCCCTGCAGACGGGCAGTGCCGTGCCAGTGCCCGTGCAGCAGCAGGCAGGCGGTGTACGCCACACCGCGTTGCAGATTGTGGCGCAGACCCGCCAGCTCAACGGCGATCGCAGCCTGCACGGCGAACTCGCGGGCTACAGTCGTGAAACCCCCTTCGTGCTGACGGCCAGTGCACTGGATGTGTTCGCCTATGCCGAGATCGGCGCCGAGGTCTGGCAGTTGCATGCCAGCAGGAACGAGGCCGTGGGCGAATACACCGGCTGGATCTACCAGTCGGCGGGTCTGCCCGAAGGTGCGCTGCAACAGGATTACGTGATTCCGGAACTTGAGCATCCTGCCCCCGTGGCGCTGCCAGCGCTGCCGCCGAGCACGCTGCCGCTGCGCCTCGGCAATGCGGGCACGCAAGCCGTAGCCCAGAGTGCACGCAACGCCGGCATCAATGCCGGCAATCTGCAGATCACCCAGTCGGTGGGCAACGGCAGTGTCCTTGCCGGGGGCACGGCCCGGATCGACGCCGGTTTCCGCAACACCAGCACCGAGCGCCACGAGGCGCTCACTGTCAATTTCTACTTCGCGCTGGAGAACAGCACGCTGCTCAGTGCGTCCGAAGGCTGTCGCCAGGGCACAGTGGGCGGGCAACGCGTGCTCAATTGTCCGCTGGGGGACTTTGCCCCTGGGGAAAGCAAGACGCTGCACTACACCATCGCGACGAAGGCGGCCTCCAAGCCGCGCGTGATCTCCACCGCGCTGGTGGGAGAGCTGCGCCACGACGCGGTGCTCAATGTGGTCGAGGATGTGCTGCGCGACAGCGACAACAATGGCATCAGCGATTTTAACGAGGCGCTGCTCGGTGTCGCCCAGTCTGGTGCCCTGGCCGAACCCTCGGTGATCGATGTGATGGCGCTCTACACCCCCGGCGCCGACACGCTCTATGGGGGAGCGGCGCAGACGCGCATCAACCAGCTCATCGCCATGGCCAACCAGATCTATGCCGACAGCGGCGTGGCCATCACCCTGCGCCCGGTGTACATGGGCCCCGTGGCCTACAGTGAGTCGGTGGACATGGACACGGCGCTGAGTGCCCTGACCAGTCGCCGGGGCCCGGCCTTTGCCGGCTTGGACAGACTGCGCGAGCAATACGGCGCCGATCTGGTCATGCTGTTCCGTCCCCAGGGAACGGAGCTGGATCGCTGCGGTCTCGCGAACCTGGGCGGCTTTCGCACCCAGGGGGACTTCACCTCTTCCGACGAGCGGCAGTTCGCGTTCTCGACCATCGCCATCGACTGTCCGCTGAGTTCCGTCGTGGCCCACGAGCTGGGCCACAACATGGGGCTGACCCATTCTCACCGGGAGGACGGTCACGGCGGCACCTTCGACTTCGCCACCGGTTACGGCGTGGATTCGCTCTTCACCACCGTCATGGCCTTTCCTGCCGCCTTCAATACCAGTGTGCGGATCGCGCGCTTCTCCAGCCCCCTGCGTGACTGTCTCGGCGTGCCTTGCGGCGTGGCGTCTGGTGGCACACAGTCGCCGGCCGATGCCGTGCGCACCCTCGATGTGGTGCGTCACCAGATCGCCCGCTACTACGCCCAGCGCGTACCGCTGCTGCCCGACAAACCGCTCGGCACTTTGACAGGCAGCGCCACCAATGCCCGCATCGCCCTGGCGGCGAGCGTGAACAAGGGACTCAGTCATGTCTCGGTGGTGACGCCCGCCGACAGCGTCGACATCAATCTCAGTCTGAGCGTCGATTCCCGCCACAGCGGACAGGCCGGCTACATCTACGTGCTGGCCACTCTCGACGGCGAACAGTTCGTGATGCTCGACGAGCAGGGGGCCGCACATGGCTGGGACGGCAGCTTCGCCGGTCTGCGCGCCTTCCGCAGCGTGCCTGCACTGCGCGCCGTCGAATACTTGCAGATCGCCAACGCGGCCCGCCTCGGCGCCGATTTCGTCGGCCGGCGACTGCAGATCTTCATCGCCTACAGCGTGCCCGGCCAGGGGGAGGTGGTGTACACCGTCGAGCCTCTGGCGCTGGACATCAGCCGCTGAGCGGCGGCGCAAATCTCTCTGCTATACTGCCGCCGGCCGCGCGACACCCACGCTGCCCCAATCCTCATTCCCACACAGAGCACAGCATGGCGGCATTCAAGCGCATAGGACTGATAGGTCGGGCAGGACATCCCGGGGTGGTCGACACCCTGAGCCTGCTGCACAAGGTGCTGGTGACACACGGATTGCAGGTTCTGTGTGACGAACACAGTGCCGCCGAACTGCACGCGGCGACTCCCGTGGTGGTGCCGCGCGCCGAGCTCGCGGCGCAGAGCGATCTGGTGATCGTGGTGGGAGGCGATGGCAGCATGCTGCGGGTGGCGCAGTGGCTGGTGGCGCACAATGTGCCAGTGCTCGGCGTGAACCGCGGTCGGCTTGGTTTTCTGACCGATATCCTGCCGGAAGAGATCGAGACCCGGCTCACCGAGGTGCTGGCGGGGCGCTACACCGAGGAATCCCGTTTTCTGATCGAGTGCGAGGTGCGTCGCCAGGGTCGTGTGCTGCACGCCGGCAGCGCCCTGAACGACGTGGTGCTGCACCCGGGCACGGCGGCCCGCATGCTGGAATTCGAGCTGTTCATCAACGAGCAGTTCGTCAACAGTCAGCAGTCGGACGGACTCATCGTCGCCACGCCGACCGGCTCCACCGCCTATGCGCTCTCGGCCGGTGGCCCCATCATGCATCCCAGTCTCAATGCGCTGGTGCTGGTGCCCATGTATCCCCACACCCTCGGCAGCCGGCCGCTGGTGATCGATGCCGACAGCAGCATTCGCGTGGTGGTGGGCAAGCAGCGGTCCATCGTGCCCCAGGTGAGTTGCGACGGGTCCATCGGCTTTCCGGTCGAGCCCGGTGACGAGTTCATCGTGCGCAAGAAGCAGGGATCCCTGCGGTTGATCCACCCGCTGGATCACAATTACTACGAGACTTGCCGCAGCAAGCTGGGCTGGGGCAGCCGCCTGGTGCGCGCCGATGATTAGGGCGGCCGTGCTGGACGCTGGCACCGATCTGCGGCCGTTGCTGGAGGCGCTGGCCCGAGAGGGGCTGCGCTTTCGCGTCAATGAGGAGTCTGGTGCCCAGGTGATCTGGGTGGCCACGCAGGCCGAGGCAGAGTTGGTCGCGGCCCTGCTGGCGCAGTGGCAGAGTCTGCGTGCGCAGGGCTTGCTGGCCGACGCTCCGGCGCCATCCTCTCCCGGTCTGGGCAACTATTTCCCGCTGCAGCGCTATCTACGCGACCTTCTGCGCGCCTTCTTCCGCGCGCCCGTGACCGTGCTGGTCCTGCTGGCCACCCTGATGGTGGCCCTCATCAGCAATCTGGGCATGGATCTGACTGGCGTGCAGCGCCTGTTCTACCCCGGCTTCTACCCTGGCTCCGATGTGGGGCCCGCCTCGGTGCTGCGCCTGCTCGGTCAGATTGACAGTCTGGAGGCGCTGCTGCGCACACTCTCGCCCGCGCTGCTGCATTTCGGGGCCCTGCATCTGGTGTTCAACAGCCTGTGGCTGTGGCAGTTCGGGCGCATGATCGAGGGCGCGCAGAGCAGCCTGGCCTATCTGCTGCTCTTGTTGTTTCTGGCCTTCGCCTCCAATACGGTGCAGTACCTGTGGAGTCTGTCGGTGAATTTTGGCGGCCTTTCCGGTGTGGTCTACGGTCTGCTGGGCTACATCTGGATGTGGCAGCTGCTGCTGCCACGCGCCGGTCTGCACGTGCCGCCCGCGATGATCGGTTTTCTGCTGCTGGCGCTGGTGCTGATGGAAGTGCTGGCCTCGGCCTGGATCGCCACGGCGGCGCACGCGGGCGGGCTGCTCGCGGGCATGGTCGCGGGTCTGCTCAGTGCCGGCCTGCAGCGTATTCGACGCGCCTGAGGGGCGCCCCAATCAGAGGATCACAGCATGTCCGCGACACCCGATTCCATGCAGGCGTTGATCGACAGCATCACCCCGCAGATTCACGAGGCGCTCAAGAGCGCGGTGGAAACCGGCCGTTGGGCCAATGGCGAACGGCTGACTCCGCAGCAGCTGGAGCACAGCCTGCAGGCCATCATCGCCTGGGAGGCGCGGCACTTGCCCGAGGAGCAGCGCGTGGGCTACATCGACACCAGCGGCCTGCAGAAGTCCCATTGTGACGAGCCCGGTCACACCCACGGGGCAGGCGACAGCTGCGCCAGCGAGCCGCGCCCGCTGCTATGGGCCGAGCAGGACAACGCCACGCGCCACTGAGTGAGAAGGAGTATCCGGTGAACACCGTCGCCCGCGGCATCGTCCGCAAGATGAAGACCCGCCTCGGCAAGCCCGTGGACTATGCACTGCCGCTGGGCGAGACCCTGGTGCCGCTCAATCCGCTGCTGGGCAGCCACCTCCAGCTGCACTTCAGCGGCCAGATCAACTGCGTGCACTGCGGCCGCAACACCAGCAAGAGCTTCAACCAGGGCTATTGCTATCCGTGCTTCCAGAAGCTGGCCCAGTGCGACTCCTGCATCATCCACCCGGAGAAGTGCCACTACGATCTGGGCACCTGCCGTGAGCCGGCCTGGGGCGAGGAATTCTGCATGCAGGATCACATCGTCTATCTGGCCAACTCCTCGGGCGTGAAGGTGGGCATCACCCGTGCCACCCAGGTGCCGACGCGCTGGATCGACCAGGGCGCGGTGCAGGCGCTGGCCATCATCCGGGTGCGCAGCCGTCTGCAGTCCGGTGCACTGGAAGTGCTGTTCAAGCAGCACGTGGCGGACAAGACCAACTGGCGCGACATGCTCAAGGGGGCCGATCATCTGACCGATCTGCACGCCGAGCGCGAGCGCCTGCTGGCAGCCTGTCGCCGTGACATCGACGAGCTGGTGCAGCGCTACGGCTTTCATGCCATCAGCGTGCTCAGCGGCATCGAGCCGGTACTGATCGACTACCCGATCCTGGCGTATCCGGAAAAGATCAATTCGTTCAATTTCGACACCGATGCCGTGGTGGAAGGCACGCTGCTGGGCATCAAGGGCCAGTATCTGATTTTCGATACCGGCGTGATCAACATGCGCCGCTTCGGGGGCTACTACCTGGCGCTGCACCATTGACGAGACAAGGACACGAGCATGCGTGACGCACAACCGAAAACCATCTATCTGAAGGACTACGAGGCCCCGGCCTATCTCATCGACACCACCGATCTGCGCGTCGAGCTGGGAGAGGATTCCACGCGCGTCGTGGCACGTCTGCAACTGCGGCCCAATCCGCTGCATGCCGGCCATGTGCCCGGACCGCTGGTGCTGGACGGCCAGGACATGGTGCTGGAGTCGCTCGCCATCGACGGGCGCGCGCTCGTCAGTGCGCAGTATCGGGTGGAAGCCGAGAGCCTCAGCATCTTGGCTCCGCCCCAGCAGGCCTTCGTTCTGGAATGCGTGACCCGCATCAAGCCGCAGGAGAACACCAGCCTGGAAGGCCTGTACAAGTCGAAGACCATGTTCTGCACGCAGTGCGAGGCCGAGGGCTTCCGCAAGATCACCTACTATCTCGACCGCCCCGATGTGATGGCGGCCTTCACCACTACGGTGGTGGCGGACAAGGCCCGCTACCCGGTGCTGCTCTCCAACGGCAATCCCGTGGCACGCGGCGAGGGGCCGGATGGCACGCATTGGGTGACCTGGGAAGACCCGTTCCGCAAGCCCTGCTATCTGTTCGCACTGGTGGCCGGCAATCTGGAATGCGTGGAGGATCACTTCACCACGGCGTCCGGTCGCGAGGTGACGCTGCGCATCTTCGTGGAGGCCAAGGATGTCGACAAGTGCGACCACGCCATGCATTCGCTGAAGAACGCCATGCGCTGGGACGAAGAAGTGTTCGGTCGCGAGTACGATCTGGACATCTTCATGATAGTCGCGGTGGACGACTTCAACATGGGCGCCATGGAGAACAAGGGGCTGAACATCTTCAACACCTCCTGCGTGCTGGCGAATCCGGCCACCACCACGGACGCCGGCTTCCAGCGTGTCGAAGCGGTGGTGGCGCACGAGTACTTCCACAACTGGTCGGGCAATCGCGTGACCTGTCGCGACTGGTTTCAGCTCAGTCTCAAGGAAGGCTTCACCGTGTACCGCGATGCCGAGTTCTCGTCCGACATGGGCTCGCGCACCGTCAAGCGCATCGACGATGTGAGCTTCCTGCGCACCGTGCAGTTCGCCGAGGACGCCGGGCCCATGGCCCATTCTGTGCGCCCCGACTCCTACATGGAGATCTCCAACTTCTATACCGTGACCATCTACGAGAAGGGCGCCGAAGTGGTGCGCATGATTCGCGAACTGATCGGTGCCGAACGCTTCCGCGCCGGCAGTGATCTGTACTTCGCGCGTCACGATGGTCAGGCCGTCACCACCGAGGATTTCGTCAAGGCGATGGAGGACGCCAGCGGCGTCGACCTCGCTCGGTTCCGGCGCTGGTACAGCCAGGCCGGCACGCCAGTGCTGCAGGTGAGCGGCGAGCACGATGCGGCGCGCGGGCGCTATGTGCTGCACGTGCGGCAGAGCTGTCCGGCCACGCCGGAGCAGCCCGAGAAGCTGCCATTCCACATTCCCCTGCGCATGGCGCTGCTGGATCGCGAAGGCCGCGAGCTGCCGCTGCAGCTTGAAGGCGAGCAGGGCGCAGCGCCGACCGAGCGCGTGCTGGACGTGCGCGAGGCGCAGCAGCAGTTCGTGTTCACCGGCATCACCCAGCCCCCGGTGCCCTCGCTGCTGCGGGGCTTCTCCGCCCCGGTGAAACTGCAGGCGGAACACACGCGTGAGGAATTGCTGTTCCTCATGGCCCGTGACACCGATGGCTTCAACCGCTGGAATGCCGCGCAGCAGCTTGGCGTGGAAACCCTGCAGGCGCTGCTGGCCGACTATCAGGCAGGCCGCGCGCTGCAGCTGGAGCCGGGTCTGGTGCAGGCCTTCGCCAGCATCCTGGCCGACTGCATCGAGCAGTGCGAGCGCAGGTTGCCCCATGACAAGGAGGCGGTGGCCCAGCTGTTGAGTCTGCCGGCGGAAGCCTATCTGGCGGAGCTGTCGGCCGAGATCGATGTGGCCGGCATCCACGCGGTGCGCGAGTTCGCCTGCAACACGCTGGCACAGCGTCTGGCGCCGCAGTTCGCGCGCCTGCATGCGCTCAACGCGGCGCCGCTGCCCTATGCCGCCGATGCTGCCGGCATCGCCCAGCGTGCGCTCAAGAACACGTGCCTCGGCTATCTGCTGCGCACGAGCGACGCGCACTGGCTGCAGGTGTGTCAGCAGCAGTTCGCCACCGCCGACAACATGACGGATGTCAGCGCCGCGCTGCGTTTGCTTGTCAACTGCCCGCTGCCCGAAGCCGCGTCCCTGCGCGAGCAGGCCTTGCAGAGCTTCTACACGCGCTGGCAACACGAGGCGCTGGTGGTGGATCAGTGGTTCAGCGTGCAGGCCGGCTGTGTATTGCCCGGCACGCTGGCGCGAGTGAAGACGCTGCTGCAGCACCCGGCCTTCGACATCCGCAATCCGAACAAGGTGCGGGCGCTGATCGGCGCCTTCGCCGGGCAGAACCCGGTGGCCTTCCACGACATCAGTGGCGCCGGCTACGACTTCCTGGCCGAGCGTATCCTCCAGCTCAACGCGCTGAATCCGCAGATCGCCTCGCGCCTGGTCACCCCGCTCACGCGCTGGCGGCGCTTCGACGAGACACGTCAGCGCCTGATGCGGGCTGCCCTGGAGAGAATCCAGGCGGTGGATGGTCTTTCCAAGGATGTGGCCGAGGTGGTGGGGAAGAGCCTGAAATAGCCGTGGTGCAGCAAACGCTCAGCCATTGCTCAGCGTTTGCTCATGCCGGGCCACTGACGGCGCGCCACACTGCGGGCTCCCTCTATCACCCAGGAGCCCGCCATGAACCCTTCGACCACTTCCACTCCGCCGCAGTCCCCCCACGAGCCGCAAGTCTCGGCCAGCTGGCGCGGCACGCGCTGGCGCTGGCTGGGCTGGGGCGCCGCCATCGCCCTGTGGCTGACGCCGCTGGTGAGCATGCCCTTCACCGAGGAAGTGCAGTGGGACTGGGTCGACTTCGTTGCGGCCGGCATCCTGCTCAGCGTGCCCGGCCTGCTGCTGGAACTGACAGTGCGCATGACGCGCAACACCGCCTACCGGCTCGGGGTGGCGGTGGGGCTGCTGGCGGCCCTGCTGCTGGTGTGGATATCGCTGGCGGTGGGCATCATCGGCAGTGAGGACAATCCGGCCAATCTGCTCTATGTCGCGGTGCTGGCCACGGCCGTGGGCGGCGCGATCGCGGCGGGCCTGAGGGCCGCAGGCATGGCGCGGGCGATGTTCGCCACGGCAGCGGCACAGATGCTGGTGGGCCTGCTGGTGCTGGCTGCTGGACTTGGTTTCACGTTGATCATCAACGCCTTCTTCGCGCTGCTCTGGTGTCTTTCCGCCGGTCTTTTCCGTGCGGCAGCAGAGGCGGGCGCACGCTGAATCGGGCACACTGTCGGCCATCGCCCCACGGCACAGCATGGGACGCTCCGCAGCCCGGAGCCGGCAACGCATGACCCAGACGGTTTATCTCTTCGACGACTTCTCCCTGAATCTCGCCCAGCGCCAGTTGCGCCGTGGCGAGCGTGTGCTGGAGCTGAACGCGCGCTATCTGGACGCGCTGGCACTGCTGGTGCAGGAAAGCGGGCAGCTCGTGAGCAAGGAGCGCTTCCTGGCGGAAGTCTGGCAGGGAGTACCCGTGACGGATGAGGCGCTGACGCAATGCATCAAGACCCTGCGCAAGGCGCTGGGCGATGCCGCCGGCAGTCCGCGCTTCATCGAGACCGTGCCCAAGCATGGCTATCGTTTCATCGCCAGCGTCCAGACGCGGCCCGTGCCGGCGCCAGCGGACGGCGGGCAGGGGAGTGTCCTGTCAGTACGCGCCCAGCCGCCGAATGGCGCCCTGATCCCTCTCGCGGCCGGCATCCTCGGGGGCGCCGTGGCCGGTGTGCTGGGCGGGCTGGCCTATGGTTTCGTGGCCGCGTCGCAGTCCCTGGAGGCCGGGGCGCTGTCGGTGCTGCTGGTCATGCTCTGCCTGAGTCTGCTGGTGGCGGTGCCGGGCGCGGCCGGGGTCGTCAGCGGCTTCGTGCTGGCGCGGCGGCTGGCCCCGACGGCGCGCGGCTGGCCGCTGCTGGGGGCCGCGTTCGGCGGCATGCTGGTGGGGGCGCTGGGCAAGCTGATCGGCGTCGACACCTTTGCACTGCTGTTCGGGCGGGCCCCGGGCGACATCACCGGCGCCTTAGAGGGCCTGCTCGTCGGCCTCGGGGTGGGCGCCGCGATCCTGCTGGTCGAGCGCGTCGATGGGCAGGGGCCGCAGCCACTTCAGGTGGCAGTGGCCGGCCTGCTGTGTGCCGGCATCGGCCTGCTGCTGGCGGCGCTGGGGCGCCCGCTGCTGGGCGGCAGTCTGGAGCTGCTGGCGCAGAGCTTCCCCGCGTCGCGCCTGCAGCTGGATGCCCTGGGCAGTCTGTTCGGCGAGCAGGGCTTCGGGCCCCGCAGTCAGTTCCTCGCGGCCGCCGTGGAAGCCGGCCTCTTCGGCAGCTGCATCGCCAGCGCCATGCAAGTCGCTCGGCGCGCGGCCGCCAACGCATGAGCGACCTGCGCGTTGACCTCGTCAGGCAGAAATAAAGTCACGACAAGTCACAGATTTTTTCGACGGATTGGTGCTTCACTCTGCGTAACCGCAAGCACATGACCCTTCGGCGCTCCACTGGCAAGGATATTCGCATGACCTCGCAACAGGACTCTCAGACTCG
The DNA here is from genome assembly GCA_030832825.1 of Gammaproteobacteria bacterium. GTDB lineage: Bacteria > Pseudomonadota > Gammaproteobacteria > Pseudomonadales > Pseudohongiellaceae > UBA5078. The sequence continues at coordinate 3,886 of JAURIJ010000013.1, read as the reverse complement.
ATCGCAGGACGCCCCCCCTCTGGCCCCCCGTCGCAAGCGGCGTGCAGGCGGCCGCTGGCTGTTGCTGGTGCTGGTGCTGGCAGTTGCCGGCGCCGGCGGCTGGTATTACCTGCGTGGCAGCGACAGCCCCGAGACGCAGAATCAGCCCCTGCTCGCGCGCGTCGAGATCGGCGATATCGAGAACACCATCTCCTCGGCCGGCAGCCTCAAGCCCAGCGATTTCGTCGATGTTGGCGCCCAGGTGTCCGGGCAATTGCAGAAGCTGCATGTGGAAGTGGGCGACAAGGTGGAAGTCGGTCAGCTGCTGGCCGAGATCGATGCGCGGACCCAGGCCAGCCGAGTGCAGGCCAGCCGCGCTGCCCTGGCCGCACTCGAGGCACAGATCATGTCGCGTCAGGCCAGTCTCGATCTCGCAAGAGCCAATGCCCAGCGGCAGGAACGCCTGATGGCGGCCAATGCCACCAGTCAGCAGGATTTCGATACGGCCGTCGCCAATCTCGCCAGTGCCGAGGCCAGCTATACCCAGTTGCAGCGCCAGATCGAGCAGAGCCGCTCCACCCTGAGCACGGAGGAAACCTCGCTCGAATTCACCCGCATCTACGCGCCGATCGCGGGCACGGTGGTGTCCATCGAGATGAACGAGGGCCGCACTCTGAATGCCAATCAACAGGCACCGACCATCCTGCGCATTGCCGATCTCTCCACCATGACGGTGCAGGCCGAGATTTCCGAGGCTGACATCGGCAATCTGCGCATCGGCATGGACATCTACTTCACCACCCTGAGTGGTGGGCAGCGTCGCTGGCGCGGCTCACTGCGGCAGATCCTGCCGACACCGGTGATCGAGAACAATGTGGTGCTCTACACCGGCCTGTTCGATGTGGACAACACCGACGGCACCCTGCTGCCGGAAATGACCGCCCAGGTGTTCTTCATCACGGCGGCGGCCTATGACGTGCTGACGGTGCCGGTCGGTGCGCTCAGTTACGGCGCTCCTGCAGCGGCCGACGGGGCTCCCGGGGCCGGCGCTCCGGGCGATGCCGAAGCCCGCATCGCGGCGGCGCGGCAAGGGCGTCCTGCCGGGCGCCGCCCGCCCTCCGGGGACGGCACCGTGCCAGCGCGTCGACCGGCCACCGTCACGGTGATGGCGGCAGACGGCACCCAGCAGGCGCGTGACATTGTTGTCGGGGTGAGCAGCCGCATCAATGCGCAGGTGATTTCCGGATTGGAGGAAGGTGAGCAGGTGGTGGCCGGCGTCATTCAAGGCGCGGCGGAACCCCAGCAGCAGCTGCAGGCCATCGGCGCACCCACCGCCCCGCGCGGCTTCGGCGGAGGCTTCCGATGAGCAGTCTGACCCTGGACGCGGGCGCCCTCGGCGCGCGGCCGTCCCCAGGCGAGCCGGCGCGGGCCGCCGATGTCAGCGGCGAGATTCCCATCATCGAACTGCGCGGCATCACGCGCACCTACATCACCTCGGGAGGGGTGGAGGTGCGGGCCCTGCGCGGGGTCGACCTGAAGATCCACATCGGCGAGTTTGTCGCCATCGTCGGCCAGTCCGGCTCGGGCAAGTCCACGATGATGAACATCCTGGGCTGCCTGGACAAACCCACCAGCGGCACCTACCTGTTCGGCGGGCGCGACATCCGCCATTTCGAGGCCGACGATCTGGCCTGGCTGCGGCGCGAGGCCTTCGGCTTCGTGTTCCAGAGCTACAATCTGCTGCCCCATGCCACGGCGCTGGAGAATGTCGAGATTCCGGCCATCTATGCCGGCTACAACGCCGAGCAGCGCCGCATCCGCGCCGAAGCGCTGCTCACCTCGCTCGGGCTGGGCGAGCGCATGGATCACCGGCCCAGCCAGCTCTCGGGCGGCCAGCAGCAGCGGGTGTCCATCTCGCGAGCGCTGATGAACGGCGGCAACATCATTCTGGCCGACGAACCCACGGGGGCGCTGGACTCGGCCAGTGGCGCCGAGGTGGTGGCCTTGCTGAAGAATCTGGCGCGGCAGGGCCACACGGTGATCATCATCACCCACGACCCGGCGCTGGCCGAGCAGGCCGACCGGGTGGTGGAATTCCGTGACGGCCAGGTGATCCGCGATCGCAACACCGTCACCTCCAGCCAAGGCAATGCCGACAATCACAAGCTGCGCGAGCTGTTCCTGAACCGCCGCGTGGCCTCGCCTCTGACCGGTATCAGCGAGGCCATCCGCATGGCCTTGCGCTCGCTCACCGCGAACATCTTCCGCACTTTCCTGACCCTGCTGGGCATCGTCATCGGCGTGGCCTCGGTGGTGGCCATGCTGGCCATCGGGGAAGGCGCACGGCTGCAGATCGTCGAGCGCATCAGCGCCATCGGTACCAACATGCTGACGCTGCAGCCCGCGCGGGTGCAGGGGCAACGGGGTCCATCGCCGTCGACGCTGACCTTCGAGGACGCCGACGCCATCGCCGACGGCGTGCCGAACGTGATCGGCACGTTGCCCGAGATCCAGGGCAGCCAGACCGTGCGTCACGGTCGCCAGGACTACCAGACCACCGTCATCGCCAACACCGAATCCATGCCTGCCATTCGCAGCTGGCCGCTGGCCCAGGGCATCTACTTCACGCGCGAGGACAGCGACACGTATGCCGCCGTGGCGGTGCTCGGTGCGACAGTGGCGGCCGAGATGTTTCCTGACGGCGGCAATCCGCTGGGCGAGTACATCCTGATTCGCAACGTGCCTTTTCAAATCATTGGCGTGCTCACGCGCAAGGGCGCGTCGGGGCAGGGCGGCAACGATCAGGACGATGCCGTCTTCGTACCGCTGAAGACGGGCGCCCTGCGCCTGTTCGGGCAACGCTATGTCCGCTCGATCGCGGTGGCGGTGGAGAACATCGACCTGATCAACCAGACCGAGCAGGACTTGATCGAATTCATGGTGGTGCGGCACGGCACCCAGGATTTCCGCGTCTTCAACAGTGCGGAACTGCTGGAAACAGTGTCGGCCTCGCAGGACACCTTCACCATGCTGCTGGGTTCGGTGGCCGCCATCTCGCTGCTGGTGGGCGGCATCGGCGTGATGAACATCATGCTGGTGTCGGTGACGGAGCGGACGCGGGAAATCGGCATCCGCATGGCCACCGGCGCGCGGCAGTTCGACATCCTGTCCCAGTTCCTGTCCGAGGCCATCGTGGTCTCAGCCGTGGGCGGCCTGCTGGGCGTGGCCATCGGCATCGGCACGGGGCTGCTGTTGATGCGCTTCGGCATTGCCGTGGAATTCACCACGGCGCCCATGGTTCTGGCCTTCTGCTGCGCGGCGGCGACAGGCCTCATCTTCGGTTTCACCCCGGCGCGCAAGGCGGCACGACTCGACCCCGTCGTGGCCCTCGCCAATGAATAGGACTCTGCCCATCATGCATTTGACCCCCTCACGACCCTGGCTGCTGGCACTGACCATGCTGCCTCTGGCGGCCTGCATGCAGACACAGGTCCCCACGCTCGAGCCGGCCGATGTGCCGGCCGGATTCACGCTGCGCTTCGAGCCGACAGGCGCCAGCGCGGCGCCCGCCTGGCCGGCAGTGGACTGGTGGACAAACTTCGGCGATGCCGAATTGACGGCTCTGATCGGCCAGGTGCAGGCCGGCAATCTGGATCTGGCCAACAATCGGCGCAATCTGCAGTCAGCCCAGGTCGCGCTGGAGGAGGCGGGCTTCAATCTGCTGCCTCGGGCCAGTGTGACGCTGGGCACTGGCGCCTCGTACCGACAGTCCCGTGTGGGTGGTCAGGACGAGAGCAACAACGAGGGCACGCCGTTCTCCCTCACGGGTTCCGTGTCCTATGCCGACATCCTGAGCCGCCCGGCTGTGTACACTCAGGCCCTCGCGGACTATGAGTCCCGCGCCGCC
>JAURIJ010000047.1 GCA_030832825.1 Gammaproteobacteria bacterium | reverse complement strand
CGGGGAAATCGGCACGGGCGGAGCCCCCTTCCGGCATGAAGAGGGTATCGCCCACGAAGGCTGCGTCGCCGATCACATGGGTCATGCAGGCCGGCGTGTGTCCTGGCGTGTGCAAGGCATAGGCCGTCATGGTGCCGATCATGTAGCTGTCCCCATCGGCAAACAGGCGATCGAACTGCGAGCCATCACGCGCAAACTCGGTGCCGGCATTGAACACCTTGCCAAACGTGTCCTGCACGATGTTGATGCGATCCCCGATGCCGAGCTTGCCGCCCAGATGCTGCTGGATATAGGGCGCAGCCGAAAGGTGGTCGGCATGCACGTGGGTCTCGATGATCCACTCGTTCGTCCAGCCCTTTTCCTTCACGAAAGCAATAATGCGATCCGCCCCTGCAAAGCTGGTGCGCCCGGAGGCATAGTCCAGATCCAGCACGGAATCGATGACGGCACAGGCATTGGATGCCGGGTCCTTCACCACATAGCTGAAGGTATTGGTCGGCTCGTCGAAGAAATGATGGACCTCGGGCTTCACATCGAGGGTGGGAACAAACGGAATCTGGGTGCTGATCATGTCGTGATCTCCTTGGCGACGGGCGATGCATTCGCTCTGCAGTGGACTGAGCAAATGGCAGGCCAATCTTGCACAAAAATCTGTGCACGATGACACCCCATTGTTTTGAATGGGGTTTTCTGGACAAGACCCGCTCGCCAAGGAGATCGGGCTGGCAATCGGCGCCATTGCGAGACAAAATTGGCAAAACCCTTTGCCAGAACTGACACCATGCAGATCATCAGCTCAGACAAGACGCCCCGTGCCCTTGCCGGCATGCTCGAAGGCTACGACTACCCGGCCATCCTGGTCAGCAGCGACTACGAGATTCTGGCTGCCAATGCGCTGTACACCCGGGCTTTTGGTGACATCGACACCCGCCAGACGGCCCACTGCTATCGGATCTCCCACCACTACGACAAACCCTGCGACCAGGCGGGTGAATCCTGTCCGCTCGCGGCCAGCCGCCGCTCCGGTCATCGCGAGAAGGTGCTGCACATCCACAACACTCCCCGTGGCAAGGAACACGTGGACGTGGAGATGCTCCCCATTCTGGATGCCAGTGGCGAGCTGCAGTACTTCGTCGAATTGCTCAAGCCTGTGCACCATGCCAGCGCCCGCACCAGCACGGAACTGATGGTGGGCACCAGCGCCCGCTTCAACACCCTGGTGGAGCGGATCAACCGGGTGGCGCCCAGCACCGCATCCGTGCTGCTGCTGGGCGAGTCCGGAACGGGCAAGGAGCTGGCAGCCAAGGCAATCCACGATGCCAGCACACGCAAGAGCAAGCCCTTTGTCACCGTGGAATGTGCCGGCCTGACGGAAACGCTGTTCGAGAGCGAGCTGTTCGGCCATGCCAGGGGAGCGTTCACCGGCGCGACCTACAGCAAGCCCGGCCTGGTCGAAGCCGCCAACGAAGGCACCCTGTTTCTTGACGAGATCGGCGACATCCCCCTGCCACAACAGGTCAAGCTGCTGCGGCTGATCGAAACCGGCACCTATCGCGCCGTCGGCAGCGTCGAGCCACAGCGCGCTGACTTCCGCCTGATCTGCGCCACCCACAAGAATCTGCGCGAGCTGGTGCAGCAGGGGCTGTTCCGCGAAGATCTGTTCTACCGCATCAATGTCTTTCCCATCGTCCTGCCTGCCTTGCGCGAACGCGCCGAGGACATTCCCCTCATCGCCCGCTCACTGCTGCAGAAGATCACCGGCAACGGCCGCCACCGCCTGAGTCCGCCAGCCCAGGCGCTGCTGCAGACGCAGCACTTCAGCGGCAATATCCGCGAGCTGCGCAATATCCTGGAGCGCGCCGTGCTGCTCGCCAGCACCGAGGAAATCAGTGTCGAGCTTCTGCACAGCTGCCTGGATGTCGATGTCATGGCTGGCAGCGTGCCCGCCGATCTGCACAGCCTGGAGACAGAGCACCTGCGCCGATTGCTGCTGCGGCATGCCGGCGACAAACTCGCAGTGGCTGCAGAGCTGGGTGTTTCCCTGCGCACGCTCTATCGCCGCTTGCGTGACCATGGCCTGTGAGCGGGCCCCGGGTTGCGTCCTGATGCAGCTGCTCGCGCCCGATGGCATCGTCAGCCGCGCAAGACGCGGCCTATAATCGCGGTCACAGAAGTTCCCCATACCAATAACAAGAAGGAGCACGACATGTCGCACAGACTCACCCTGGCGCTGGCAATTGCCGGCACGGCCCTGATCAGCACGACGGCGCAGGCCCAGACCGTCATCAACCCCACCAACGAACACCCCAACCCCTACGACACCATCAACGACTTCTTCGAGCTTCCCGACGGACGCTCCTGGGGTTCCACCAGCACAGTCGACATCGACCCGGACGGCACCTCCATCTGGGTGGCCGAGCGTTGCGGCGCCAACAGCTGCGCGGGCTCCGACGTCGACCCGGTGATGAAGTACGACAAGGACGGCAATCTGCTCACCAGTTTCGGTGCCGGCTTGTTCATCTTCCCCCATGGCATACATGTGGACCCGGAGGGCAACGTCTGGATCGCGGACGGTCGCGCCGCCAATGCCAACGAGCTGGCCGCCAACCCGGACGCAGCGGGCAAGGGCCACTCGGTCTACAAGTTCAGCCCCACCGGCGAGGTGCTGATGCGCTTCGGCACGCCGGGGGTGGCCGGCAATGGCCAGGGCGGCGATCTGCTGAACGAGCCCAATGACGTGATCACGGCACCCAACGGCGACATCTACATCGCCGAGGGGCACAGCGGCCAGGGGGCCAACGCCAACTGGGACACCGTGGCGCGCATCATCAAGTACGACCGCAATGGCAATTTCCTGGAGTCCTGGGGCAGCATCGGCACGGCGCCCGGTGAATTCCGCACCCCGCACGCCCTGGCTTTCGACTCGCGTGGTCGCCTGTTCGTGGCCGATCGCGGCAATGTCCGCATTCAGATCTTCGAGCAGGACGGCACCTTCATCACCGAGTGGAAGCAGTTCGGACGCTTGAGTGGGATTTTCATCGACAAGAACGACGTGCTCTACGCTGCGGATTCGGAGTCCAGCGCCGTCTCCAATCCCGGCTGGCGCCGAGGGATTCGCGTGGGCAGTGCCATCACCGGGCACGTGTTCTCGTTCATTCCCGATCCGGACCTGAATCCGGGGGGCACCAGCGCCGCCGAAGGGGTTGCAGCCGACGCCGAGGGCAATATCTACGGGGCGGAAGTGGGTCCGAGGCAACTGGTGAAATACGTGCGCAGACCACAGTAACACCGCACCGGGGCTGCTGGAATCAAGGCCGTTGCCGCACGTCGGGGCAGCGGCCTTGTCATTTGCGGACAAGGCCGTCGGAAAACAATGGTTGACTTGACCCGATTGCCCCGTATACTGCCCGCAGCCTGAATATCGGCCATATTTATGTACTGCAAATCGAAGTCCTGCCGTCAAGTCCTCGTTCTGTATCTCATATCTAGCAATCGAATTCTGCAGCTAACGATCTTCCGCACAAGATCGGCTCCATGCCGTCTGCGCTGAAGAATCACGATCTTTCAATCACTTTCTGCAATACAGGATGACATTATGTCTACAGTAACCGGCCAGGTTAAATTCTTCAACGAATCCAAGGGCTTCGGCTTCATTTCCCAGGCCAACGGCCCGGACGTTTTCGTTCACTACAGTGCCATTCAGAGCAATGGTTTCAAGACTCTGGCCGAAGGCCAGCAAGTCAAGTTCACCATTACCCAGGGTCAGAAAGGCCCGCAGGCCGAGAACGTCACAGCCTGCTGATACCGCTGGTCACTGCTGACGCAGTGCCTGTCGCGGACGCAAGACAAGAAAGGCAGTGCCACTGACGGGTGGCACTGCCTTTTTCTTGCCTGCAATTCACACAACACGTTCGAGAGCGCAATAAAAAACCCCGCCGGTGCGACACGGGCGGGGTTTCTTGTCATGCGGGCATTGCAAAGCTGTCAGGGCTCCACGTTCACCGTGATGTACTGGTCATGGAACAGGCCGCCGTCATCCGCGCGACCCCACAGCACATACTGGCCAGGCTCGCTGAAGGTGACGTTGGTCTCGTAGACACCATCTTCCGGGATGGGAGGTGGAACCCACAGAGCGCCCCAGGGCGAGTTGGCGGACGTGCGGGTGTCTTCCCAAGGCTTGACCTGGGGCGGGTCGAAGGTGACTTCGCCAGCACCACGGTACACGTTCCAGGACAGGAACAGACCGTTGGTCTTGCCCACGGTGATACGAGTCGGCGGACGCATGAAGCGACGCAGCTCTGACTCGGCAGTGCGCGGACCGGACTGCGTGCGCGGACGCGGCAGACCATCATCATCCACACGAGCCGTGATCAACAGAGGCTCACCGACACGAACGTTGCGAATGACTTCGCCGCCCACACGATCACCCAGCACTGTCAGAACAGGTGGAACATTGGAGCGTGATTCCGGGCTGCTGGTACCGGCCCCGAGGGAGCCGGTCTCAGACGCGATCACCACGTTGTCGATCACGTAATCGCGTGCCAGGGTGCCGTAGGCCACCTTGGTGACGCCATTCGCCGTGACTGTCCAGGCCAGCTCCTTGTCACCCCAGTCGGCAGGCACCGGCACCTCGAAGGTGAAACGGTTTCTGCGCGGCAGGAAGTGAGTGGGCTGACCACGGTCTTCGAGACCTGGCGAGAAGAGGTTGTCCGTACCTACCGGAATATCCAGCTCTTCCTGCCAGTTTTCGTTGTGATAGCCGAAAATCATGACGTAACTGCCGCCTTCCAGCTGCCTCCAACCTTCGTAGGCGGGCTCGATGTGCTGACCCTTCAGATAGGTCTGCGCACTGACAGCCCCGGCGAAAAGACTCAACATGACGAACAGTGTGGCGACGACTGCAGAACGTCGCACGTTAATGCTTTGCAAACCCATCTTGATCAATCCCCTTGTGATGAAGCCACTTCAGCGCCAGTCGCCGCTTCGTCAACCGGAGCAACAAGCGGGGCGAGGCACAGCGGGCAGCCGATCTGGTGATCGTTCGGCCCGAGGTTCAGCGTCTCGCGGCGCACACGCATCTCTTCCAGGAACTGCTCTTCGGACAGAGACACGCGCATGCCGAGATCGATGAACATGTTGGTCACTGAACGGTTGCCGGAACCCTGCCAGTTGCGGGAATCAGGCACATTCGGGTTGGTGTTGGTGTTGTTCATGTAACCAACGATGTGCAGCACGGTGCCTTTCGGCAGCAGCGGTGCAGAGTTGTCTTCGTAGGTGTAACCACGGACCCAGTTGTGGTCGTACCCCACGCAGGTCAGCGTCTCGACGGTGTAGCCCCAGATGGCTTCCAGGCACATACGCTCGCCCGGTGCATGCAGGTGCGGCTCGAAGGTCACGACCTTGGTGTGCTGCTCCAGCACGGCGTAAGCGTGCAGTTCCTGCCCCTCTTCGTTGCCGGTGATGCTGATGTCCACGCCATTGCCCAGACCAATCAGGGCAGGACGGTACTTCGGCTCGTAGCCGACGGGGTGGAAACGGAAGCCGATCAGCAGGTGACCGGTGGTGTCCACGCCTGTGGAGTGCAGGTGCACGGAGTCGGAGACCACGTAGGAACCTTTCTTCAGCAGACGACCGCTGTCTGGATCGAAGATGTCGGGGTTGCGGGCTATTTCATGCACCGGCCAGGACACGGCTGGCTCGCCTTCCACGGCATTGAGATTCTCGTCCAGAACCTGGGTGCTCCAGATCATGTGGTGGTAAATGTTGCGGCCACCCACGGTGCCGGCGGCGCCACTGGTGTCCACGTCATTCACTTCGATGATTTCCACCGAGGAGACATAGCGATCCTCTTCGATGGGGATGGCCACTCGGGGAATATCGCCCCACCAGTCGGGAGCGCCACCCAGCACGGTCACGTCTTCGGTGCGCACGATCAGATCAGGCTCTCCGGCAGTCCACACGGCGCCTTCCTGGAACACCAGTGCGGGCGGAGCGTCTGCGGGGTCGCCTTCCGGAGCACCGGAGCGGGCCCATGCGGAAATGGCGGCGATCTCTTCGTCAGTCAGTGAGGGGTCGTCCTTGTAGTCCTGAATGCCGATGTCCTTCTCGAGGTAGTAAGGAGGCATGGCACCGGCGCGGTCACGCAGGCCGGTCTTGTACTCGATCAGGCCGGCGAACGGCGCTGCTTCTTCGTAGGTCACCAGGGACATTGGCGCCACGCCTTCCGGACGGTGGCAGTTCTGGCAGCTGCGCTGCAGAATGGGAACGATGTCCTTGTGGAAGGTCACGCCTTCCTGGGCCTGGGCGCTGGCAGCGGCCGGGAGCAGGAATGCTGCCAGAGACATGCTTGCCGCCAGGGCAGACACACTCTTGATAGTCGTTGCAATTTGGGTCTTGAGCCGTACCAGTTCGGGTTGAACGCGCACGAGGCACCTCCTTCGTCTAAGTTGTAAATCGAGTTTTTCTTGTTTCCGGCCTGACAAGCCAGTGTTTACGGGGAGCAATTCGAGCACAGCGCTCCCGGGGGTTCTTCCTTAAAGCAAAATAATTTCTACCTAAAGCTGAAAACAGCTCACTTCATTTAACGTCAGCCCTAGCCATACTGAATCACGCCTGATATTCCGCCGATTTCTTCGCCGCGTAAACCATATCGCGAGCGCCTCGTTGAAGACAGTGCAAAGCCACGAAACAGCAGTTGCGTGGTATCACTACCAGCCAGAGGAGTCCAAGATGTCCAAGAGAAACCTGCTTGCCCTGTCCCTTGTCGTCGCCAGCAGCATGCTGAGTGTTGCGGCCCTTGCCCAGCCCCAGGACCGCCCCGGTCGCGGCGACGGCGCCCAGCCCCCCCGCGAGATGCGCGGCGATCGTCAAGGCGGCCCGCGTCAGTCCCCCGGTCATGTCATCCGCCGAGCAGACACCAACAATGATGGCGTGATCAGCCTTGCCGAGTTCCTGTCGGAGCGCATCGAACAGGCCGCGCGTCAGTTCGAGCATCGCGACACGGATGGCGACGGCCTGCTGAGCAGCACGGATACCGGCCCGCGTCATCGCGCGCTCAATCCTGCGATCGACATTGCCGAATTCCGCGCCTGCATCGCCGAGAACGGCGGCAACCCCGACCTGGAGGAAGACCCCTTCAGCGCTGCGGATGCGAACGCGGACGGAGCCATCAGCAAGGATGAATTCTACGCCCACCACGAGACCCGGGCCAGCGAACAGTTCGCGCGCATCGACACCAATGCCGACGGCCAGCTGAGTGCAGAGGAGTTGCGCAGCAACATCCAGGCTGGCAAGGAGCACCGCGAGATCGTCCGTGAGTGCCTGGCGGACGCCCGCGACCCCCTTCTCTGAACCCCCGCAAGGTTCCCCTTTCAGGCCGGACATCCCTCCGGCCTCTTTTTTTCTGCAGAAATGACAGGCTCAGGGCCGTTGGAGACCCCACGCATGCGGGTATCAGCGTGCGGGTCCAGGCCGCTGGGGCATGGCGCCCTGAGGATTGGGGCGCTCGATACGAGGAGGCTGGGTGCGGGGAATGTCCTGCAGCGAAGGCCGCTGCAGTTGCGGATCAGGGCGGTTCTGCAGCACGTCGGGACGCTGGAGCGCCTCCGGACGTTGCACCTGGCCCTGAGGTCTTTCCATGCGCTGCAGGCGCTGCGTCTCGAAGCGCTGTCGCAGCGCATCGCGCTGGGGTTGCGGCAGTTCCCGGAACTGCCGCTGAATGTCGCGCAGGCGCTGCTGCTGCCCCTGCGGCACATCGTTGAACTGGCGGAAACGCTGCTGGATCTGTTCGCGCTGATCGGGACTGAGTTGCTGGAAATAGTTCTGCTGCTGACGTGCCTGGTTGCGCTCTTCCGGCGCCATCTGCTCCCAGCGCGCCGCGCCACGACGCAGGCGCTCTTGCTGTTCGGGGCTCAGCGACTCCCAGCGGGGCTGCACCTGCTGCAGCAATTGCTGCTCGGCCGGTGACAGATCGCTCCAAGGGGTCGCGGACTGCGCCTGCACGAGGCCGGCACAACTCAGCGCCATCACCAGCATCAGTGCCCGCGGGACCTGTCGTCTGCTTTTAGGCTTGTTCACTCTCGCTTTCATGATCTCAGTCACTTTCGTCGGGTTCAATTTCTAGGGACGCGTCCAGCAGCAGGCCGAATTCCGCATCCGCCAGGTCTTCCGGCGCGATCCATTCGCCGTCGTCGGTCTCCCAACGCCCGAGAAACTCGAGCAATTCGAGCGATGGGCCCTGCTCCTGCTCTTGGGGCGCCTGCGTGGCAGGGCCTGCGGGCGTGGGACTCGCCGTCTGCGCCGACACCAGTGCGCTGCAGAACAGGCCCAGCATCAGGACAAAGGAGCGCACTGCTGCGTCAGTTCTGCAGGCCATTGTCTGCAAGCCACTGATAGAATTCCAGATTCTGATAAAGCTCCAGTTCGTCCGCCGAGGCGATCAACAAACCATCCTCGGACAGCGCCACCGGCAACACCTCGGGCACGTCCGAGGGGAAGAACAGCGCCAGCGTCGTGACCAGCACGCACACGGAGGCAAAGGCACCCGCCGGGACCGCAAACCCGCGCGGCAGACGCCAGGAGAAACGCGTGCCTGCGGCCTCCGCGCTGCGTCGATCCGCCCGCGCTCGCGCCATGGCCTGTGCCCGTATGGTATCCAGACGCTGCCGCACATCCTCGGGAATGCGCTCGGCACTCTCATCGAGCGCCCGGGCGAAGGCCGAGTGCGCAGCGGACTGCCCGACAGATTCCAGACCGGCACGCAGCAGACTGGCGCGCCGCGCCGCATCCAGGCGAGCCCGCTCGGCAGCACTGAGACTGCCCAGACTGTTGTCCAGCTCTGCCGCCACCCGCAGGACGAAGCGTTCGTCCTCGCTCAATGCGTTCATCAATTCAGAGTCGACCTTTCTTTCCATCACCAGTGCTCACCCAGTTGTTGCCGCAGGGTATGGACGGCGCGTGAATAGTGGGACTTGACGCTGCCCTCGGCGCAGGCCATGGCCTGCGCTGTCTGACGAACGTCCAGGCCTTCCCAGACCCGCAACAGGAACACCTGCTGCTGCCGCAGGGGCAAGGCCTGCAAGGCCTCCTGCAGCCTTTCCATGCTGGCACTCATCTGCACATGCTGCTCGGGACTGCGCTGGGCCTCGTCGGCCACACGCTCGATGGGATCTTCCTCGTCATCCTCCGCGCGCGCAAACCAGCCCATCACACGGCGCCGCACGGTGCCGCGCCGATGCCAGTCATTGATGCGGCTCTGCAGAATGCTGTGAAACAGCGGCCCCCATTCCTGTTCGTCTCGGTCAGCATATTTTTCGACGAGCTTGAACATGGCGTCCTGCACCAGATCCAGCGCGTCGTCTGAATGATTGGTGGCGATCTGTGCAATCCGGTACGCCCTGCCCTGTACATCGGCAAGGAACCTGTCGAGTTTGTTCAAGCTGTCCAGATTGACGCACTCCGCTTGTTGTTCAGTCCTGCCTTGCAGGCTGACTCGCATGGCTGCCCGCGCCCGCGAGCGGCTTTCCCCTGCAGTGCTCAACGCACCTGGCAGGCATCGGTTTACCTGGAGGATGACACGGCACAGAGCGTACTGAGAAAAATTATTTCCGGAAACCCCCTTGAAAAAATTATCTCAAAACAATAATTTATTAAAACAAGACAGAAATTATGGAGCCTTTCATGACACACATCGTTCTGACCGATCTGGAAAAGGCACGACAACTGGCCGGCACCGCCCAGCTGTGCGCCATGGCTGCGCTGGCAGTGATCGCCGTGAGCATTGCCCATACCCTCGGCAGCCCCCTCTGGGAACTGGTCTTCGAGAGTGACAGCAGCCGGCGCGAGCAATTGCGCGATCTCAGCGTGCTGCTGCTCAGCGCAATCCCGGCGATCCTGCTGTTCGAGGCGGTGCAGCAGCTGAGTCGGGCGCTGAAGCACTACGAGAACGGCGAATTCTTCGGCCGGGAGGCGCCGCAAAGGGTGGCTCGGGCGGGTGATCTCGCCGTGCAGGCAATGCTTGCGGCGATGGTGGTGGTGCCCACACTGACGCGCTGGCTCGATGCCCTTGGCGGCTTCGACTTGCGCCTGGAGCCGGAATTCATCGGCATGCTCGCCTTCGCCCTGTTCATCGGCCTGGCCGGTCGCATCCTGCAGGCAGCCGCAAGCCTCAAGGATGAGAACGACGCCTTCATATGAAACGCATCGTGGTAAGACTGGATGTCATGCTGGCTCGGCGCAAGGTCAAGGCACGAGAGCTGGCGGAGCGGATCGGCATCACCGAGGCCAATCTCTCCCTGCTGCGCACAGGCAAGGTGAAGGGCGTACGCTTCGACACCCTGGCCCTGCTTTGCGAGGCACTGGACTGCACACCAGGTGATCTGCTGGAAGTGGAGGACGACGCCGCGCAGATCGGGTCTGAGACCGCGGCGCACTGAGGCCAGGTATCTCTGACCCCTTTGCGGATGGCGTGATCACAGACACTGCCGGCGTCGCTCGCGTGGGTTATTTTCCCACGCAAGTTCAGTCACGGGAGTTTTCATCATGACCCTTCATTCGTTGCGCAGCGCCCTCGGCGCGCTGCTGCTGAGCATTCTGCCCGCAGCCTTCACTCTAGCGGCCGACCCGATCAGCTTCACCGGCAAGCTGGAGACGGCTGTCTGTCCCGCCGCCTGCGGCACCTGCTGCGGCATGTATCTGCTGCAGGACAGCAGTCAGCAGATCAATGTCCACATCGGCAACAGCTTCGTCGACCTGAGCGCGCACAAGGACAAGAGCACGCTGCATCGCATCACCGGGTCGTTCTATCAGACGACGGGACAGTGCGGCGTGAACCAGTGCACGCTGTTTCTGGTGGAAGAGGTGGACGAGGCGCCTGGCGGCGTGGCCGTGCACGACGAGAAGACGCAAACGCTGGAAGTGCCTGTGGCCACCATTGACCGCAAGGAGCTCTTCGCGGTGACGCTCAAGCCACCCTTCGCCATCCAGCAGATGACGCCGCATGCCGACATCCAGCAGATGAGCCAGGGACAGAGTTGCGCGAGTCCGACACAACAGTGCGGCACAGGCCTGTCGTGCAAGAGCTATTACGGCATCGCAGGTCCTTCGGGCCCGCAGTTCAAGACCTGCGAGATTCCGTGTTCGGCGCCGGGTGCCATGTGCCCCCTGGGGCAGGCCTGTGTGACCGTGGCCGACGGCCCGGGCCAGGTGTGTCACAGCAGACCCTGACACCCCGGGCACCGGCCGCGGCCTGAGCACTCAGGAGCGGAACAGCAGCGTGGTTCCTGTGGAGGAGCGCGGTGCGCTGGCCGCCGAGTTGCCGTTTGGGCGACGCGGCTGCGCGGGACGTCCGTTCTGGCCCTGACGTGCAGGCTGCCCCTGGCGCTCGGATGAACCCGGTCGCGCCGGCTGGGCTGAACGCGGTGCGGATTGTCCGGAACGCTGCCCCTGGGCTCGTTGTTCCCCCTGCCCGCGCGCCTGTCCCGGTTGCGCCGACTGACCGTTCGCATTGCCACGCTGGCGCTGACCACCCTGCCCGCTGCGCTCACGATTGCCGCCCTGGGAATGCCCCTGAGCGCGGCGCGTGGCGTCGCTGCGACCCGGCGCCTTCATCGGCGCTGCGCGTTCGAAGTCTTCGGTCGACTTGAAGCCTTCCAGCTCCACACGCGGAATCGCGCGCTTCAGCAGGCGCTCGATGTCGCGCAGCATCTTGTTCTCTTCCCCACACACCAGCGAGATCGCGCGACCGGCAGAGCCGGCGCGACCTGTTCGGCCGATGCGATGCACGTAGTCCTCGGGCACGTTCGGCAAGTCGTAGTTGACCACCTGGGGCAGCTGGTCGATGTCGATGCCGCGCGCGGCGATGTCCGTCGCCACCAGGATCTGCAGCCGGCCTTCCTTGAAGCTGTCCAGCACCTTGGTGCGATGGGCCTGGCTCTTGTTGCCGTGGATCGCCGCCGCGTGAATGCCGTCGTCCTCCAGCTGCTTCACCAGCTTGTTGGCGCCGTGCTTGGTGCGGCTGAACACCAGTGCCTGATACCAGTCCTGGGTCTTGATGAGGTGCTTGAGCAGCTCCGTCTTGCGCCCCTTGTCGACGATGTAGAGGCTCTGCTCCACGAGTTCGGTGGCAGTGTTCAAGGGTGCCACGCTCACCTGCACCGGCTCGTTCAGCAGGCCGCGGGCCAGCTCCTGGATCTCCGGCGAAAACGTGGCGGAGAACAGCAGGTTCTGCCGCTGCTTCGGCAGCCGCGCCAAAATCTTGCGGATGTCATTGATGAAGCCCATGTCGAGCATGCGGTCGGCCTCATCGAGAATCAGCGTGTTCACTTGATCGAACTTCACGGCGTTTTGCTGGAACAGATCGAGCAGACGGCCCGGTGTGGCCACCAGAATTTCCACGCCGCCGCGCAACTTGAGCATCTGGGGATTGATCTTCACGCCGCCGAACACCACGGCGGAACGCAGCGACAGATACTTGCCATAGGTCTCGATGCTGTCATGCACCTGAGCGGCGAGTTCCCGTGTGGGGGTCAGCACGAGGGCACGGATGTGATTGCCGCCGGCACGTGGCTGCAAGGCCAGCTTCTGCAGCAGCGGCAACGTGAAGCCCGCGGTCTTGCCGGTGCCTGTCTGCGCGGAGGCCATGACATCGTGGCCCTGCAGGATTGCGGGAATGGCCTGGGCCTGAATGGGCGTGGGCTCGGTATAGGATTGATCGTGCAGGGCTTTCAACAGCAGGTCGGACAGCCCGAGGTTTGCGAAACTCATAAAACTCCTGAAAGTGCCATCAGGCACCTTGATGTTCGGCGCACAACACGACCTCTCGGGCGGTGTTGCCTGCGAACGAAAAATAAGACAGCCGGGGGCGGCGCAAGGGCAGGCAGCCTTCAGGGAAGGTGCAGGAATCTCGACCGCGGAACAGCGTTGCCATGGATTGTGCGATACACACAGTGCGGCATGCAGTAATTGACACTCAGAGAGGGGACTTTCGCGGCAGTGTGCCGGGAGGACCTTGCAATTAACGATGACGCCTTTGACTCTTCAGCCAAAGCTCGGGCGGCACTGTAACACAGGCCGCCGGCGTCACCTAATGGAGTTTTCCGCGTGTACCGCTCAGCCCTGCAGGAGCAGCTCGCGCAGATCGATGATGGCTGCATTGGCCCGCGAGACATAATTGGCCATCACCAGAGAATGATTCGCGAACAGACCGAAGCCGCCGCCGTTGAGGATCACCGGACTGAACACGGTGCGCTGACTGGCTTCGAGCTCGCGAATGATCTGGCGCACACTCACCAGCGCGTTCTTGTCGCGCAGCACACTCTCGAAGTCGACCTCCACCGCCTGCAGGAAATGCAGCAGTGCCCACGTCGCACCACGTGCCTCATAGAACACATCGTCGATCTGCAGCCACGGCGTGCGCACCACTCGCTGACCGGGCACTTGCGTGGACTGTACGGCTGCAGGCTCACCCGCCGTGTCGGTGTTCATCTGCAATTGCCCGACGCTGGCACTCAGGCGCTGCGACAGACTGCCGAGTCGCGACTCGACATTCACCAGCCAGCGCGCCAGATTGTCGGCCCGAGCATAGAACTGCGCGTCCTCGATATCGCTGTCGGCGATGCGTTGCAGATAGGATTCCATCGCGGCAATCGCACGTCGGTACTCTCGCTCGGACGGCGGGAACAACCAGCTGTCATTGGAGAAATTGAACTGGGGTTCCACGATCACGAGATCTTCATCTTCCGTGGACTGTGACTGGGAGCGACTGAAATTCTCGCGAAAAGCGCGCGCGAGGTCGCGCACCTGCACCAGCACCCCGAACTCCCAGTTGGGAATGTTGTCCATCAGCACACCGGGCGGCGCCACGTCATTGCTGAGAAAGCCACCCGGTTTGTCGAGCAGGGTTTCGGCCGCCATGATGAGGCTGGCTGCCGTTGCGGCACCGGCCACCGGCCTGGCACCCGCCAGCTTCTGCGTGGTCGCGTCCTGCACGGAAAAAGGCTCGGGCTCGGCGCCCCAGTACACGCCGAGCACCACGACCACCAGCAACCAGACGCCCAGCAGCGCGGCCGCGGCCTTGCCGATCAAACCAAGGGAATGCCACGCAGCCGGTGACGGCAGACGCGACTTGAGACGGTCAAGCAACATGGGCAGACCTCGCGGACGCGTCAAGCGTCATCGGACGGCATGATCAGACGGATGGTGGGGGATTCCCCGAGTTCGATATTGCCCCGCAGCCGGTGGCCTTCCACCGCCGCCTGCATCTGGGCGTAGATCCAGCGCGCCTGGGCATCATTGGGCGCCGTGATCAGGAAGAAGGCCCCGGATTCGCGCGCCTGCAAGGCGATGCTGGCGAGCTGCGCCGTCAGGGTTTCGGAACGGTTGGCCAGGTCGCGCGCATCGAGACTGTGAATCACGTCCGACGACTTCATCGCGGCTTCCAGCGCCGCCCAGGCCGGGGCAATGCCCGTGTGATTGCGGTCCACTTCCTCGGCGCGGCGCAGATAGGACTTCGCGTTGTCGTACAGCCCCTGAGTGCTGGCCTGTTGCGCCAGCTGCAGGTATTTCGCGACGATGTCCTGGATGCCCTTGAGGGCGGCGGCGTTGTCAGGCTCGATGGCGAGCACGCGGGAAAAATAGGCGTGGGCGCTGGTTTCGGGGGGCGTCAGCAGGCGACTCGCATTGAGCGCCTTGATGCCCTCGTAATTGAGATCGGCGATCTGCCGCTGATAGCGCAGCTGGGCCTCGAACGCAGCTTCGGCCGCCGCGATGTCGGCAGCCGAGGTGTCCTCGACGACGGGTTCCGGGGCCGGGGCTTCCACCACGCGCGGTGCCTGCACGGGCTGGCACGCATTGAGCGCCAGCAGCATGAGCAGTGCCAGTGCGCCGGCGGGCACTGGGTTGCGCAAGAGGGTGCGCAAGAGGGTGGATGACGGGACTTGCATGGGTTCCTGCTCCTTCACACGGGGCCGACTATCTCACTTAAGGGAATGAATCTCAACCAGTCGCCGACGGCAACCGCCG
>JAURIJ010000018.1 GCA_030832825.1 Gammaproteobacteria bacterium | reverse complement strand
TCGGCCGTTTCCAGCCTGCGCAAGGCCTTCGTGTTCATGCGCCCCTATCGCCGCCAGATGGCTCTGGCCACCGTCGCCCTGATCTTCACGGCCGCGGTGACCCTGGCTCTGGTGCAGTTCGTGCGGGTGATCGTCGACGTGGGCTTCGTGGCCGGCTCGACCCAGTCGCTCGGTCTGGCCATCGCCGGCTTCCTGGTGGTGGCGGTGATCCAGGCGCTGGGCACCTTCGCGCGCTTCTACTGGGTGTCGTGGCTGGGCGAGCGCGTCACCGCAGACATTCGCACGGCGGTGTTCTCCCACTTGATGACGCTGCATCCGGGCTATTTCGAGGAGAATCGCAGCGGCGAGATCCAGTCGCGCATCACCACCGACACCACGCTGCTGCAGACGGTCATCGGCTCGTCCGTCTCGGTGGCTCTGCGCAATCTGCTCATGATGATCGGCGGCACGCTGTTCCTGTTCATCACCAATCCGCGACTCACCAGCATCGTGATGATCTGCATTCCGCTGGTGATCGGACCGATCATGATCTTCGGGCGCCGCGTGCGGCAGCTCTCGCGCAGCAGCCAGGACGAGATCGCCAACGTCGGGGCCTATGTGGGCGAGAGCATCCAGCACATCAAGACAGTGCAGGCCTATACCCATCAGCGGGCCAACGAGCAGGCGTTCTCCGACCATGTAGAGTCTGCGTTCCAGGTGGCGCTGGCGCGCATTCTGTCGCGCTCGGTGCTCATCACCATCGTCATCACCCTGGTCTTCGGTGCGGTGGCGGCGATGATCTGGGTTGGCGGCCAGGACGTCATCAGCGGGCGCATGTCGGCAGGGGAGCTGACGGCCTTCGTGGTCTATGCCGTGATCGTGGCCTCGGCAGTGGGAGCCATCAGTCAGGTGATAGGCGATCTGCAGCGTGCGGCCGGCGCCACCGAGCGCCTCATGGAGCTGCTGCATGCGCCCAGCGAGATCGTCTCGCCCGCGCAGCCGCGCGAGTTCGCCTTGCCGCTGCGCGGCGAGATCAGTGTGCAGGGCCTGCGCTACTGCTACCCCTCGCGGCCGCAAAGCGCAGCGCTGGACGGGCTCGACCTGCACGTGCAGGCCGGCAGCAGCGTGGCCCTCGTCGGCCCTTCCGGCGCCGGCAAGTCCACGCTGTTCGACATGCTGCTGCGCTTTTACGATCCGCAGCAGGGGCGCATCCTCGTCGATGGCATCGACATTCGCGAACTCGATCTGGAGAACCTGCGGCGCCAGTTCGCCATCGTCTCGCAGCAGCCGGCCATGTTCACCGGCAATGTCCGCGACAACATCCGCTATGGCCGCCCCGAGGCCAGCGACGAGGAGGTGGAGGCGGCGGTGCGGGCGGCCTATGCCGACGAATTCATCGAGCAGTTGCCGCAGCGCTACGACAGTTTCCTGGGCGAGGCGGGCATTCGCCTTTCCGGCGGGCAGCGTCAGCGCCTGGCGATCGCCCGGGCCATCCTGCGCGATGCGCCCATCCTGCTGCTGGACGAAGCCACCAGCGCACTCGATGCCGAGAGCGAGCGCAAGGTGCAACTGGCGCTGGACGCTCTGATGCGCAATCGCACCACGCTGATCATCGCCCACCGTCTGGCCACGGTGAAGAATGTCGACACCATCGTGGTGATGGAGGCGGGCAGGGTGGTGGCACAAGGCTCGCACCAGCAGCTGCTGGAAAGCAGTCCGCTGTACGCCAAGCTGGCTGCGCTGCAGTTTGCCGCCAGCGGGCAAACTGCGTAGAATCGCGCCGCGCGCCGGCACCAGGACGTGGTGGCGCGACCGCGCTGCCGGCTGCAGCAACCTTCAAAATCAAGAACATGCAGACCCATGGATCAATTCCAGGACATCCGTCCCTACAATGACGAGGAAGTGCGTCCCGTCATCGACGCCTTGCTCGAGAATCCCGACTTCATCCGCAGCATTGCCGGCTTCAGCTTCCCTCGTCTGTTCCGGATCCTGCCGGCCTTGGTCTGTCTGCTCACCCGGCGCCGTCTGCGCGCGCAGCTGCGCGACGTCAACGATGTGCGCAGCATGCAGGCCGTCATCGCGTTCTACATGGACAAGATGATCGAGAAGACCACGTCCTTTCTCACGCACACGGGGCTGGAGGGGCTGTCGCAGGACAAGGCCTATCTGTTCATCAGCAATCACCGTGACATCGCCATGGACCCGGCCTTCGTCAACTACATGCTGTTTCACGCCGGTTTCGACACGCTGCGCATCGCCATTGGTGACAATCTGCTGAAGCGGCCTTTTGTGACCGATCTGATGCGTCTGAACAAGAGTTTCATCGTGCATCGCTCGCTCAAGGGACGCGATCTGCTGAAGTCCTCCAAGCAGCTTTCGGAGTACATCCATCACTGCATCGGCAGCGGTCACAGCGTGTGGATCGCGCAGCGCGAGGGGCGCGCCAAGGACGGGCTGGATCGCACGGACACCGCCCTGTTGAAGATGCTGGCCCTGGCGCGGCGCGAGGAGGGTTTCGCGGCGGCACTCAATGCGCTGCACATCGTGCCGGTGTCGATCTCCTACGAGTTCGACCCCTGCGATCTGCTGAAGGCGGACGAACTGCAGCAAAAGAGTGAACACGGCACCTTCCAGAAAAC
The DNA here is from genome assembly GCA_030832825.1 of Gammaproteobacteria bacterium. GTDB lineage: Bacteria > Pseudomonadota > Gammaproteobacteria > Pseudomonadales > Pseudohongiellaceae > UBA5078. The sequence goes on along the minus strand of JAURIJ010000018.1, from coordinate 47,107 downwards.
CGAGCAGAGCGACATTCACAGCATCGTCACGGGAATGATCGGCTACAAGGGCAGGGTGCACGTGAGTTTCGGCCAGGAGATCACCTTGCAGAGTGACGACGCCGATGCGGCAGCCGCTCTCGTGGACGACCAGATCATTCGCAATTACCTGTTGCAGTCCACCAATCACCAGGCGCTGCAGATGCTGCAGGATGCCACCAGCGCCCCGGGCGACAATGAGTCCGCTCGCCGCTTTGCCGACCGGCTGGAACAGGCCTCGCCCGCCATGCGACCGTTCCTGCTGCAGATGTACGCCAATCCGGTGCTCAGCAAGAAATCCAGGGATGGTGCGGCGACTTTTGCGAGTTCATAGTGCGATAGCCGCAGTCCTATTGAGATCCTCTGCTAGGGAATTTCCTCGACTCGGTATTTCTCTGTAAGAGCGCGCAGAATTTGCCTTGGTCAATCTCAAGGTCTCGCGAAGTTTCATAGGTGTTGCCTGATGCATGGCCGACTGGATAGGGTTAAGTTTGTTTTCTGATCTAAGCCCCCCTTGGAATCCTCACCCGCTTTCGACTATCATCCGCCCCGGCTTGCGGAGACGGGGAAAACACCCGGATTTGCGGGCCTTCAGATCGGATCGGAGTGTAGCTCAGCCTGGTAGAGTGCTACGTTCGGGACGTAGAAGCCGGAGGTTCGAATCCTCTCACTCCGACCAATTCTGAATCCTTCCAGCGCCACCCCTGCGGGTGTAGTTCAATGGTAGAACGAGAGCTTCCCAAGCTTTAGACGTGGGTTCGATTCCCATCACCCGCTCCAGTTCCCCAGCACACATCGCCAACGTTCAGCGCGCCGTGCACAGTCCCTGAAACGAGTCGAAATAAGTCGGAAACGTCTTCGAGGTGCAGCCCGGGTCGTTGATGGTGATCGCGCTCTCGCCGAAGGCTGCCAGCGAGAAGCACATGGCCATGCGGTGGTCGTCGTAGGTGTCGATGGCCGCGCTGCGGATGTGCGCGGGCGGGGTGATCACGATGCAGTCCTCGCCTTCCTCTACGCTGGCGCCGAGCTTGCGCAGCTCGGTAGCCATGGCGCTCAGGCGATCGGTTTCCTTCACCCGCCAGTTGGCGATGTTGCGGATGGCGGTGCTGCCCTCGGCAAACAGGGCCGTGGTGGCGATGGTCATGGCGGCGTCGGGGATGTGGTTGAGGTCGACGTCCACGCCGCGCAGCGTGCCGCGGCTGACTTCGATCCAGGTCTCGCCCCAGGTGACCTGCGCACCCATCTGTTCCAGCACCTGCGCGAAGCGGGCATCGCCCTGCACACTGGCACTGCCGGTACCGTGCACACGCACGGTGCCGCCGGCGATGGCGGCCGCTGCAAGGAAGTAGGAAGCCGATGAGGCATCGCCTTCCACCATGATGTCGCCCGGCGCCACGTAACGCTGTCCGCTGCGGATCACGAAGCGCTGGTAATCATGGTTCTCCACCTGCACGCCGAACTTCGCCATCACGTCCAAAGTGATCAGGATGTAGGGCTTGGAGACGAGGTCGCCTTCCACCAGGATTTCCAGATCGCCGGCGCAGAAGGGCGCGGCCATCAGCATGCCTGTGAGGAACTGGCTGGAGATGTCGCCCTTGATGCGCACCTGACCGCCCTGAAGGCCGGCGGCGTGCAGGCGCAGGGGCGGGTAGCCCGGGGTGCCGAGATAATCGATCTGCGCCCCCGCGGCGCGCAGGCAGTCCACCAGATCGCCGATGGGGCGCTCGTACATGCGCGGTTCACCGGTCAGCGTGAACTCGCCGCGGCCGGCGCACAGCATGGCGCACAGCGGGCGCATGGCGGTGCCCGCATTGCCCAGGAACAGTGTCAAGGCCTCGGCGCTTTCCAGGGGACCGCCGCGACCGCTGACGGTGCAGCGGGACTTGTCGGCACTCAGGCTCAGGGGCACGCCCAGGGCGCGCAGGGCCGTGAGCATGTGACGCACGTCGTCACTGTCCAGCAGATTGCGGATGCGGGTCTCGCCGCTGGCCACGGCGGCCAGCAGCAGGATGCGATTCGACAGGCTCTTGGAGCCGGGCAGGGTGACTTCGCCGTCGATACGGCGCAGCGGAGGCAGGGTCAGCGAGTTCATGGGTTCCTGGCGTCGGCAGTGGTCAGAGTCGGGCGCGGGCTTTCGCCATGCGGGCCTCGAAGGCGCTGCGCACGCTGGCATCCAGCGGGCCCAGACACAGCAGCTGCATGTCCAGATCGGCCACCAGCTGGGCCGGGCTCTTGCCGCTGCCCTTGCCGAAGCTGCTCTTGAGCTGCTGCAACTGCACCTGCAGACGCAGGGCGCGGTCGGCGTCGGGCGAGTCGATGCCGGCATGGATCTCGGCCGAGATGCACAGCTCGCGCGCCTTGTCCTCGTTGTCGCGCGCATGGCGCTTGAGCACCTTGGCATCGACCCCATGGGTGAGGGCATGAAAACGCTGCTCCAGGGCCTGGTCCTGCAGCACGTCCGCCAGCTTGCCGAAGCCCTGCCATTGCTCGCTCAGGGACTCGGTATCCTCCAGCGCCTTGCCGGCCAGCGCGGCCTGCTCCAGCGTGTGGCAGAAGTCGGCCTTGGCGCGGGCCTGGCCGATCAACTGCAGGCTCTTCTTGTCCGGCGCGGCCTTGAGCTTGCTCTCATAGAGCACGCAAAGCTTGTCGAACTGTTCCTGCAGTGGACGCTTCTCGTGCTTGAGATCGGGCGTCAGAGAGGCGCGGAAGGCCTCCTTCAACTCTGTGAACGCGCGACGTGACTGTAAAAGATCTTCTCCAGAAAGCGTCGTCAACTGTCTAATCTTGCTGAGAATATCCTTGCTTGCGGCCACCGCCGGGCTGGGAATGTTGCGGGGCTTGTCGCCAGAGCGCTCCGCGGGCTTGCCGGCCGGCTTGGCAGCGGCAGCGGGGCGCGCGGCGGGCTCTTTCTCGCGCTTGTTGAAGAGCTTGTCGCAGGCGGCGCGGAAGGCATTCCAGTGATTGCGGTCGTCCTTGAAGGGCGATGGGCCGAGCGTCTTCCACTGAGCCTGCAGCTTGCGCGCTTCGGCCAGGGCTTCGGCAATGTTCTCGTGGGCATCCAGCGCCTCGGCCTGGGCGATCAGCGCGAGCTTGGCGCTGGCATTGGCCTGCAGGGCCTTGCGCTTGAACTGGCGCACGGCATTCAGGGCATTGTTGAAGCGCTTCTGCAGCTTCTTGATCTTCGCCTGTTCCACCGGGGCGAAGAGCTTCCAGTCGTCCAGCGCCTTGCTCTCGAGCTTGTTCAGGTTGGCGACGTTCAGGGACTCGGCCGTCAGCGTGGGCAGCAGTTCCTCCAGCTGGGCGCAGATCCTGTTGCGCTCTTCCAGATTGCTCTGCAGCTTGGCCTTGCGCTCCTTGAAGTATTCCTTGCAGGGCTCGAAGGCCTTGTGCGACAGCTCGTTGAACTGCGTCCACAGCGGGTCGTTCTGAATGGCGTGATGCAACGCTTTCCATTCGTCCTGCAATGATTTGATTTTCTTTGCTTTTTCAGCGGCGTGCAGGCCGTCTTCGGTGAGCGCCTGCATCTGCGCGATCAGCTCGTGCTTCTTCTGTGTGGCGGCGAAATTCTTCCAGTCGATCAGCTCGGTGATGCGGGACTTGTAGGGGGCCAGCATGTCCTGCAGCTGACGGCGCAGGGCGTCGTCGGCGTTCTTGATGGCGCCCTGCACCTTGTCCCACATGCGCTGGGCATCATTCACCTGGCCCTGCTCGATGTGCTGTTCCATGGCGGCGATGTGCGCGATGGAGTCCTGGTGCAGCCTGGCCAGATAGGCCGCGTTGCGCTCCAGCAGTTTCTGCGCCTGAGTTTCCAGGGCGAGGCACTGGGTGTAGAGCTCGCTCATCGGCAGCGTCGCGGGCCAGGCATCCTTGTTGAACAGCTTGTCCAGACGCTTGCGCACGCCGGCCAGCAGGGCCGTGCGCTTGGCGGTGAGGGCGTCGAGTTCGGTCTTGAGCGTGTCGAGGTCGGCCTGCTTGGCTTCCAGGGCATGGAAGGCCTGCACGCTGCGCCCGACGGTGCTGACCAGCGCTTCTGCGCGGGCCTGCAGGACGGCGTCCAGCGGGGCGCTGCTCTGGGCCAGCAGGGCCTGCAGGGCGTGCTGATGATGTTCCAGCGCGCCGATCTGCTCGGCATTCACCGGCGCGCTGAGGCCCGCAATGGAGGCATCGGCGGCGTCACAGGCGGCACTCAGATCGGCATCGCTGCTCACGGCCAGGGCATCCTGCTGGCGCTGCGCGGCGTAGGCGTCGATGCGCTCGCGCAGGCTGGCGCAGGCGGCCTCGAAGCGCGCCTGCAGGGTGGCGTCGGCGGCATGGGCCACGTCCTGCCACTGGGTGAGCTTGTAGTCTAACTGGGCCTGGCTGAGTGCGCCGATCACCTTGCCGGCCAGTGTCTCCACGGACTCGCACAGGCTCAGTGCCAGCGCTTCGTCGGCGGCCTGCCTCGCGCGGGCGTCATGAGCGGCCTGCAGGTGTTCCTTGCAATACTTCAGCACGGCCTTGTCCTTGTGCTTCACAAGCTCGGCCAGTTGCTCCAACACGTCGAGGTCCTGCAGATGGCGCGCCGCGGCCAGGCGGACGGTGTGATTGTTGGAGTGGGCGGCGATGTCGAGCAGGCCCTTGTCGTCCAGCGCGAAGTCCTGCTGCAGGTGCCCGAGGGTGGCGAGACCGGTTTCATCGCAGCCACAGTCGTGAAGAATGGCCAGCAGCAGGGGCTTTTCCGTGATGCCGCGCATCAGCGCGATGCGGGCGGCGGCATCCAGCGGCCCGCGCGCGGCGCCGGAGATCACGCGGCAGTGCTGCACCAGGGCGGCATGCTGGATCTCGTCGTCGGCGTCGTTGCGCAGCGCCTCGAGATCGTCCAGGGCCACCACATGGGCTATGGCGGCCAGACGTACGGCACGGTCCGGGTCCTTGCGTGCCATCTGCGCCAGGATGGTGGCGGCCTCGGCGGCATCGGTCTGCTCGGCGTCACCGGGATGCTGCAGGTCGGCAATGGCTTTCAGGCGTACGGTGGGGTCTTTGTCCTGCCAGTTCTTGTTCTGTAAAAACGTCTGAAAAATCATTGTCGTCTTTGTCTCTTGAGGGCTCATGGCGGGCAATAGCGGAGGCGCGGCGAGCAGTGCCGGGGTTTTGAAGTGCGGCCATTCTAGCAGAAGTTTTTTCGGCGCCGATAGCCGCGCCGGCCCGATATCTGCGGGCTCCAGCGTGGTGCACGGACGGTGCTATACTCGCCTCGCAGCCACCCGCCGCAAGGCCTCGCGAAGCCCATCCATTCCGTCACGTGCCCTCATCATCATGCTCCCGGACGAAGTCAAGAACGCCATTCAGAGCGCCTATCGGCAATTGCTGGAAAGCAAGGGGCTGCGGCCGCGCTACGGTCAGCGCCTGATGATCGCCGAGATCGCCCGTGCTCTGGCGGGCATCGGCGCGGTGCAGCAGACGGACGACGGCGACGGGGAGCAGGGCGATGCCCCCGAGGACAGCGGGCCGATCTGCGTCATCGAGGCCGGCACCGGCACGGGCAAGACCCTCGCCTATGTGCTGGGCACACTGCCTGTGGCCCGTCATTTCAAGAAGAAGGTGGTGCTGGCCACGGCCACGGTGGCCCTGCAGGAGCAGGTCACGCTGAAGGATCTGCCCGACATCCTGCGGCACAGTGACCTGGCGTTCTCCTTCACCCTGGCCAAGGGGCGTGGTCGCTATCTGTGCCTGTCGCGCCTCGACCTGCTGCTGCAGGGCAATGCCAGCCTCGACGCCATGGCCGACCTCTACGGCGAGGTGCTGACGCCTCCCAATGCCCACACTCAGGCGCTTTACGAGCGCATGCTGCGCAAGATCAATGCGGGAGAGTGGCAGGGCGATCGCGATGACTGGGAGGAATTGCTCTCGGACCAGGACTGGATGCCCGTCACCGTCGACAACGGCCAGTGCATCGGGCAGAAGTGCTCCAATTTCAGCAACTGCTGCTTCTACCGCGCCCGTGACGAAGTGCAGAAGGCCGACTGCGTGGTGGCCAATCACGACCTGGTGCTGGCCGATCTGGCGCTGGGCGGCGGGGTGATCCTGCCGGCGCCCCAGGACACGATCTACATTTTCGACGAAGCCCACCATCTGCCGCTCAAGAGCAACAACCACTTCGCCTGCTTCACCCGGCTCAAGGGCAGCCTGAGCAATCTGGAGCAGTGGCGCAAGACGCTGGTGAAGCTGCAGGCCGACCCGCTGCTGGAAGACAAGCGCACACTGCAGCGCGAACTGCCCGCCATGGAAAATCTCATGAGCATGGCCGAAGTGCGGCTCAACGAGGTCTGGCCCTTGTGCGAGCAACTGCTGCAGCAGGCGCCACTGGAGCGCCAGGGCGAACAGGCGCAGCAGTTCGCCTTCCCGCTGGGCGTGATTGCGCCCGCGCTGCAGAGTCTGGCTGACGCGCTCGACGCCTTGTACACCCAGCTGGGCACAGTGCTGCAGGACGTGGCCTCCGAGCTCAAGAGCAACATCGAAGCCGGCCAGTCGCTGGCCACGCGGCAGCGCGCCGAGTACTGGTTCCCACTGCTGGGCAGCATGGTCGCCCGCGCCGGTGCTGCGCAGAAACTGTGGCACAGCTTCGCGCGCACCGACCCCGCAGGCACCGCGCCCTGGGCGCGCTGGCTCGGCCTGCAGGATGCGGGCAGCACGCCGGACATCAGCCTGTCCTGCAGTCCCGTGCTGGCCGCCACCACGCTGCAGGACAAGCTCTGGCGCCAGTGCGCCGGCGCCGTGCTGACGTCGGCCACCCTCTCGGCACTGGGCCGTTTCGACGTGCTGCAGATGCGTGCCGGGCTGCCCGAGCGCACCGTCTATCACCGTATCGCCAGTCCCTTCGACTACGCGAACGCGGCCAGCTTCGTGGTGCCGAAACTGCACTGCGACCCGGGCAATGCACAGCAGCACACCGAGGCCATCATCCGGCTGCTGCCGCGAGTGCTGGACCGGCGCGAGGCCGCCCTGATGCTGTTCAGTTCACGCCGGCAGATGCAGGACGTGCTGGAGGGGCAGTCGAAGGAGTGGCGCGAGATCATCCTGTGTCAGGACGACTATCAGAAGGCGCAGCTGCTGAAGTTTCACCGTCAGCGCGTGGATCAGGGCGAGCCGAGCATCATCTTCGGTCTCGCGAGTTTCGCGGAAGGGGTTGATCTGCCTGGAAAATACTGTGAACACGTGCTGATCGCGAAGATCCCGTTCGCGGTGCCGAACGACCCGATCGAGGCCACCCTGGCGCAGTGGATCGAGCAGCGCGGAGGCAATCCGTTCATGACCCTGGCGGTGCCCGAGGCGGCGTTCAAGCTAGTGCAGGCCGCCGGCCGATTGTTGCGCAGCGAGACGGATACGGGGCGCATCACGCTGTTCGACGAGCGCATCGTCAGCAAGTTCTACGGCGCGGCGATCTTCGACTCGCTGCCGCCTTACCGCCGCGAGATATTCCCCGCCGCGCTGCTCAGTGACGACCGTAAGTGACGCCGTTCTTCCTGTCGATGGCATAGCCGACGCCCGCGCCGATCAGGGCGCAGATCACCAGCACCAGTGCCAGATTGTCCATCAGGGCGCCCAGGCCCAGACCGATGAACACCCCGCCTGCGGCGCACATCGGCAGCAGGCTGGTCGCTTTGACTTTCTTGCTCTTTCGGGACATGTCGTTCTCTCGCTTGCCGTGGGTGGCGTCAATTGCCGGGCTGTGGCAGGGCATTGACCTGCCGCAGGTCGAAAATCATGGTGGCGGTGGTCGGGGTAGCCGCCGTGGTGTCGCCGCGCAGCACTGCGGCCTGATCGATGCGATCCACCACCTCCATGCCTTCCACCACACGGCCGATGACTGTGGCGCGTCCGGCCAGCCAGGGCGCATCCACCAGGGTGATGAAGAACTCGGCGGCATTGGCGCCGGGGCCGTCGCTCGCCATGGCCACGCTGCCGCGCAGCGGCGGTTGGGATTCCAGTCGATCGTTGTAGCGATAGCCCAGGTTTTCGTAGGCCTGGCGCAGGGTCATGGCGCGCAGCGCGTCGTGAATCTCGAACTGCCGGGCCTCCACGGCTTCCGGACTGCTGATGCCCAGGCGGCGATACAGCGGCACCAGGATCTCGCGCTCGAAGTCCGCGCGGCTGGCCAGATTCAGCCAGGGGTGGGGCTTGCCGAAGGGGTCCAGCACTTTCTGTTCGTGCAGTCCGAACTGGCGGGCATTGATCTCGTCTTCCACCTGGTACTCGGGCACCGGCGCGGAGGCCGAGCGCGGCGCACCGGCCTGCACCAGGTAGTTGCGCAGGATGCGGTGAAACAGCACGCCGTCGTAGTAATGCGGCGTCACCGGCATGCCGGTGGTGATGTCGAACAGGGGCACGCGGGCTTCGGCCAGGGCGATGAAGTTGGCCACATTGCGCGGGGCCGACTGCGGGAACAGCTCCAGATAGATGTCCCCCCGTGAGGTGCGCATCAGCAGCAGCGGGTTCGCCGGGTTCTCCATGGCCGCAGTGGCCGATGCCAGATCGGCGCTGACCAGGCCGGGGCAGCTCAGCAGCAGGACAACGCTCAGGCGGCGAAGAAGTGTTCTCATGGGGCTGGGGGTCTCGTGCTGGGGCCTGCCGGGGGCGGGCCGCTGGGATGTCGCCCGGATTGTAGGGGCAGCGCCAAGGCCAATGCAATGCGACTCAGGGCGTCTGATGCCGGGCCAGATCGGCAGGGGTATCGACATCCTGCAGGATGCCCGGGTCGTCCACGGTCACCAGGTCGATCTGATGGGGGTGGCCCCGCACGATCTCGCGCGCACCCGCATCGCCGCTGCAGTCTTGCAGGGCCGCGAACCAGTCTGACCCGAAGCCCACCGGATTGCCGCGCTCGTTGTCGTGCACTGGCACCAGGATGCGGTCGTGCCGCAGCGCCTGCAGCAGCAGGTTCAGCGTGTTGGGTCGGATGAACGGCATGTCGGCCAGACACACCAGGCAGCCGCGCCAGGGCGGCAAGGCCCGCATGCCGGCGGCCAGGGTGTGGCCCATGCCCAGCGCGGCATCCTTGCACAGCACCAGTTCATTGGCCTGGGCGCCGCTGGCCAGCAGCAGCGCCTGCAGATCGGGGCGGGTGACGATGCGCAGAGGCGCCGCAGTGGCGCGCAGCTGTTGCAGCGTGCGGGCGACGACGGTGTCGCCGTTCTGCAGGGAAGCCGCGAGTTTCAGGCCACCGAAACGGCGGCTGAAGCCGGCCGCCAGCAGGAGGATGCCGGCGGGGGCAGGGGGAGTGGGTATCCTGCCCATGGCGGCGGGCGGTGTCAGTGCAGCACGCGCACCTGCGGGGGCTCGATGTCGTCCTCCAGCAGGCTGATCTCGAGCACCAGGCCCGGATGCGCGCTGTCGTGGCTGGCCAGGGCGGCGGTCGCCACGCTGCCGGCGAGCTGCTGCATGGACAGCAGTTCGCGTTCGCTGGCGAGCAGGTCCCGCTGCAGAGATTCGGGGACATCCCCCCCGGCGCTGCCCGCCAGTTGCAGTTGCAGATGGCGCTTCAGGCGGCTGACGACGCTGGTCATCATCTCGATGGTCTGCGTGAGCTGGTCCAGGGTCATCACGCTGCCGTCAGTGCCGCTCTCGGTGGTGTCTTGCTTGCTCATCGTACGTCTCCTGCGTGAAGCCGCGCAGCCGGTCATTCCCAGGTCAGCGCACCGCCTGTCTGATACTCGGTCACGCGCGTCTCGAAGAAGTTCTTCTCCTTGCGCAGATCCATGATCTCGGACATCCACGGGAAGGGGTTCTTCACGCCCTTGAACTGCTCCGGCAGGCCGATCTGCACCAGGCGACGGTTGGCAATGAACTGCAGGTATTCTTCCATCATCGCCGCGTTCATGCCCAGCACTCCGCGCGGCATGGTGTCGCGCGCGTACTCGATCTCGAGCTGAGCGGCCTGCAGGATCATCTGCGTGGCCTCTTCCTTCATCTTGTCCGTCCACAGCTGCGGGTTCTCCAGCTTGATCTGGTTGATCATGTCGATGCCGAAGTTCAGGTGCATGGACTCGTCGCGCAGGATGTACTGGAACTGCTCGGAGGTGCCCGTCATCTTGTTGCGGCGGCCCATGGACAGGATCTGGGTGAAGCCACAGTAGAAGAAGATGCCTTCCAGACAGCAGTAGTAGGCGATGAGATTCTTCAGCAGCGCCTGGTCCGTCTCGCGGGTGCCAGTGCGGAAGTTCGGATCGCTCAGCTCGCGGGTGTACTTCAGGCCCCAGGAGGCCTTCTTCGCCACCGACGGCACCTCGTGGTACATGTTGAAGATCTCGCCTTCATCCATCGCCAGCGACTCGATGCAGTACTGATAGGCGTGGGTGTGGATTGCTTCCTCGAAGGCCTGGCGCAGGATGTACTGGCGGCACTCGGGGTTGGTGATCAGGCGGTATACGGCCAGCACCAGGTTGTTGGCCACCAGCGAGTCGGCCGTGGAAAAGAAGCCCAGGCTTCGCTTGACGATCAGGCGCTCGTCGTCGGTCAGGCCGGTCTTGCCCTTCCACAGGGCGATGTCCGCATTCATGTTCACTTCCTGCGGCATCCAGTGGTTGGCGCAGCCGTCCAGATACTTCTGCCAGGCCCAGTCGTACTTGAAGGGCACCAGCTGATTCAGGTCGGCGCGACAGTTGATCATGCGCTTGTCGTCCACCTTCACGCGCTGGGCGGACTCTTCCAGTTCCGCCCGCCCGGCGTCGACATCCAAGGTCTCCAGCGAGGCGATGGCCTGTTCCAGCGGGTCGAGCGCCACGCCGGGCGCTGCAGCCGGAGCCGCCACAGCAGCGGCTGCCTGAGCGCGCGCGGCGGCGGCTGCGGCGATGGCGGCTTGTTCCAGTGCAGCCTGGGCGCGCTCTGTCACTGCTGGAGCAGCGACACGGGTTTCCTCGGCCTGGATCTGCGCGCGGGCCTGCACGCCGGCGACGCTTCTGATCGCCGTGGTGGTGGAGGGGGCTTCCTCCGCGTTGAATTCATCCCAAGACAACATGATGCGTTCCTCTTTTTCTACGTCTGATTCTGGTGGCCGGTCACGCCGCCTGCCTCACTGGCAGGCTTCGCAATCCGGATCGTCAATGGAGCAGGCCTTGGGCACGTCGGCCGCCTCTTCTTCCAGCTTGCTGGACACCGCATTCAAGGCGTTGTTGGAGATGGTGGACTTCTCCGTCGACGTGGCTGCCAGGGCACGCAGGTAGTAGGTCGTCTTCAGACCGCGCAGCCAGGCCATGCGATAGGTGACGTCCAGCTTCTTGCCATTGGCGCCGGCGATGTACAGGTTCAGGGACTGGGCCTGATCGATCCACTTCTGGCGACGGCTGGCGGCGTCGACCAGCCAGCGCGGGTCGATCTCGAAGGCCGTGGCATACAGCTCCTTCAGGTGCTGGGGAATGCGGTCGATGGGGCGCACGCTGCCTTCGTAGTACTTCAGGTCGTTGGCCATCACGCTGTCCCACAGATCCAGCGCCTTGAGGTCGCGCACCAGATAGGGGTTCACCACGGTGAACTCGCCGGACAGGTTCGATTTCACGTACAGGTTCTGGTACGTGGGCTCGATGGACTGCGACACCCCGCTGATGTTGGCGATGGTGGCCGTCGGCGCGATCGCCAGCACGTTGGAGTTGCGCATGCCGACCTGCTGGATGCGGGCACGCAGGGTCTCCCAGTCCATGGTCTGGTTCAGGTTGACGTCGAGGAATTCCTCGCCGCGCTCCTGGGCCAGCAGCTGCAGGGAGTCGATGGGCAGAATGCCGCGATCCCACAGCGAGCCCTTGTAGCTCTGGTAGGCGCCGCGCTCCTCGGCCAGATCAGTGGACGCCTGGATGGCGTAATAGCTGATCGCTTCCATGGAGGTGTCGGCGAACTCCACCGCACGCTCGGAGGCGTAGGGGATCTTCAGCTCGTAGAGCGCATCCTGGAAGCCCATGATGCCCATGCCGATGGGGCGGTGCTTCAGGTTGGAGTTCTTCGCCTGGTCCACGGAGTAGTAGTTGATGTCGATCACGTTGTCGAGCATGCGCACGGCCGTCGTGATGGTGCGCTGCAGCTTGGCGTGATCCAGCCCGCCCTCGGCGGTGACATGGTTGACCATGTTCACGGAGCCCAGGTTGCAGACCGCCACTTCGTCCTTGCTGGTGTTCAGCGTGATCTCGGTGCACAGGTTCGAGGAGTGGATGGTGCCCACGTGCTGCTGCGGGGAGCGCACATTGCAAGCGTCCTTGAAGGTGATCCAGGGGTGGCCTGTCTCGAACAGCATGGACAGCATCTTGCGCCACAGATCCTTGGCCTTGACCGTCTTGTAGACCTCGATCTTGCCCAGTGCGGCCAGACGCTCGTACTCGACATAGGCGGCCTCGAAGGCGCGACCGTGCAGGTCGTGCAGCTCGGGCACGTTGTTCGGCGAGAACAGGGTCCAGTCGCCGTCCTCGAAGACGCGCTTCATGAACAGGTCGGGAATCCAGTTGGCGGTGTTCATGTCGTGGGTGCGACGACGATCGTCACCGGTGTTCTTGCGCAGCTCGATGAATTCCTCGATGTCCAGGTGCCAGGTTTCCAGATAGGCGCACACGGCGCCCTTGCGCTTGCCGCCCTGATTCACGGCCACGGCGGTGTCGTTCACCACCTTCAGGAAGGGCACGACGCCCTGTGACTTGCCATTGGTGCCGGTGATGTGGGCGCCCAGGGCACGCACGGGGGTCCAGTCATTGCCCAGACCGCCGGCCCACTTGGACAGCATGGCGTTGTCGCGGATGGCGCTGTAGATGCCGAACAGATCGTCCGGCACCGTGGTCAGGAAGCAGGACGAGAGTTGCGGACGCAGGGTGCCGGAGTTGAACAGCTGCGGCGTGCTGGTCATGTAGTCGAAGCTGGAGATCAGGTTGTAGAACTCGATCGCGCGCTCCTCGCGGTTCTCCTCACGCATGGCCAGACCCATGGCGACGCGCATGAAGAACACCTGGGGCAGCTCGAAGCGGGTGTCGCCGCTGTGAATGAAGTAGCGGTCGTACAGTGTCTGCAGGCCGAGATAGGTGAACTGGTTGTCGCGGTCGGCCTTGAGGGCCTCGCCCAGCGTGTCCAGGTCGAAGCTCAGCAGCTCAGGGTCGAGCAGGCCCAGCTCCACGCCCTTCTGCACGTAGGGGCGCAGGGTCATGGCATAGCGGTAGTGCATCTCGCCCTGGGTGGCGCTGTCGGCCAGGCCCAGAAAGCTCAGGGCCTCGGAGCGCAGCGTGTCGAGCAGCAGACGGGCGGAGACGTAAGAGTAGTTCGGGTCCTTCTCCACCATGGTGCGGGCAGTCATCACCGAGGAGGTGCGCACGTCCTGGATGCGGACACCCGGGTAGAGGTTCTTGATGGTCTCGGCGTAGATCTCGTCGGCGGAGACGTAATCCAGCCCTTCGCAGGCCTCGTCGATGACGGTGCGCAGGCGCTGGGTGTCGAGCGGGCCCTGGGTGCCGTCGGCATAGGTCACGGTGATGGCGGGATTGGTTTCCTGCTCGCGGACACGCTGCTGCTCACGCACACGGGCGCGCTCGGCACGGTAGATCACGTAGCTGCGGGCCACCTTGTGCTCGCCGGTGCGCATCAGCGCCAGCTCGACCTGATCCTGGATGTCCTCGATGTGGATGGTGCCACCGGAAGGCATGCGGCGACGGAAGATCGTGGTGATCTGCTTGCCCAGCTTGGTCACGGTCTCATGCACGCGCGAGGAAGCCGCTGCGGTGCCCCCTTCCACGGCCAGATAGGCCTTGGTGATGGCGACCACCACCTTGGATTCGTCGTAGCCGACCACGGCGCCGTTGCGCTTGATGACTCGCAGCTGGCCCGGCGCGGTGGCCGAGGCGGGAGCGGCTTTCTGCTGCGCGGCGGCCTGGGCCGAGGAGGAAGAACTGGATTGACTGTAGAGATCGGTCTGCATGAGGTTCTCCATGATGTTTTTATGGCTGTCCGGGCGACATGTCGGCGCGAAGGCGGTTCCCGGAGAGTGTGTCTTGGCCCTGAAATCTGCCTGTGAGGACAGGCAGGAACGTGCATTCTGACGAGAGTTTCGTGGGGGCTGGAAAAGCCCTCGACTACTACATATAGGGTGTTTTTGCGTCAGGGCCACAAGATAGTGCGCTCCCTGGGCGATTGCAAGGTCTTTTTGTGTGCACAAGCTGTGGGTAATTTGTGCATGGAAGAGGGGCTTGGGCGAGCGGGTGATCAGGGCCGTGTGAGGCCCAGATCACCACTGATGGAACGCAGCTCGATCAGGCCGCTGCCCTGTCCGAAAGTGACATGCAGGCTCTTGCGCGGGCCGAAGCGCTCGCCACTCGCGGCGTCTGCGCTGATGCCGTTGCTGATGTCGCCACTGTGGGTTTCCAGTGCCACCCGCACGTCCGGCGTGCCGTCCAGTGCGAGGCGCAGATTGCCACTGACACTGCTGCCCTGCACACGGGGGGCACTCGACTGCGTCAACGTGATGTCGAAGTCGCCGTTGACGGTTTCCAGACTCAGTTGCGCCGTGCCCTCAAGTTGCAGCGCAGCATCGCCGTTGACGCTTTCCAGGGTGACTTCCTGTGCCGAGGAGGTCGCTCGAATACTGCCATTGACGCTGCTGTACTCGACTCTTCCGCGGGAGCCGCTGTCCTCGATATCGCCATTGACCGAGCTCACCGTCAGTTGGCCGCTGACACCGTTGCTGCGAATGCTGCCGTTGACGGTGGACAGGATCACCCGTTCCCCGAGGTCGCTCACCTCGATGCGACCATTGACCGACGTGATCTCGCTGCCCCCGGCAATCCCCGTCACGGTCACTTGGGTGCTGACGCCATGAAACTCCAGCGTGGCACCGGCGGGCAGTTCGATGTCCAGATCCGAGGGGCTCTCCACGTCACGTCCATCCCCCCAGCGTCCGGCAGAGCGCGGCAGATCCACGGAGAAGCGCGTCGACCCGCCGGAGGATTCCAGGCTGAAGCCTTCGGCCTCTTCATCCAGAGTGCCACGCACGCGAAACACGTTCTGCTGCGCCGGCCGGATTCTGACTTCGCCGCGCATGACATCCAGCTCGATCCGTTCGTTGGGCGCCACGTCCCGGCTTTCATCGATGGACTCCTGGGCGCTGGCAGCATGAGCGCCGACAATGAGCAGTGTGAGCAGGGGCAGGGAGAGAGTGCGCAAGATGTTCATCGTGGGGCTCCAGGGGCGGGTCAGTAATAGAGATCGAAACGCTCGGCGGTCTGCATGGCCTGACGCAGCGCGTCAAGGCGCTGACGATGCAGGCGATCCAATTGCACAAGCAGGAAGGGGTCGTCGGGGAATTCGCGGAGCGCTGCGTGTACTTGCTCGATGGCGGTATCCCATTCACTGCCTGGTGTCAGCAAGGCAAGGCTGGGGTGATACGCCACGCTGGCCCGTGCCGCGTCATGGGCTGCCTGCCAATGCTCCTGCAGTATTGCCGCCGCCGTGGCTGCGGGCAGGGCAGGCGAGGCCGGGTCCAGAGTCAGACGCAGCGGGCTGATCCAGACAGCGGCCAGCAGAGCCGCGGCCACCCAGAGACTCGTCTGCCCGCGCCAGCGCTGCTGTCGACGGGCGGGCAGACGAGCTGCCAGCGCGGGCCACAGATCCTGTGCCGGCGCCAGTTCGCGGGGCAGGGCGCGCACGGCCTTGTCCAATGCCTCGTCCCGCGACTCGTCTGAGAGAGTTTGCTGTGTCGAGTGTTCATGCATCGCGCAACATGTCCTTGAGCAAGGTGCGGGCGCGGTGGTAGTGCGCCCGGGAGGAGCCTTCGGCGATGTCCAGCAGCGCCGCGATTTCCTGATGGGTATGGCCTTCAATCGCAAACAGGACAAACACTGCACGTGCCTGGGCCGGCAGGGCCGCGATGGCCTTTTCGGCGTCCCTCTCGTGCGTCACGACCCGGGTGTCCGGCAGCGCTTCCAGGTCATGGTCGTCCAACAGCCGCATCCCGCGTTCACGTCGCCACAGGTCGATCGCGCAGCGAGCGGCGATGCTGTGCACCCAGGTCGCGAAACTGCTTTCGTGGCGAAACCCGGGCAGTTGCTGCCAGACCTTCAGGAAGGTCTCCTGGCAGGCATCCTCGGCGCGAGCGTCGTCGGCCAGCAGGCGTCGACAAAGGGTGTAGGTGCGTCCGACAAACTGCCGATGCAACGCCCTGAATGCGTCGACATCGCCCTTCTGGGCGGCGCGGATCAGATTGCTGGCGTCTTCGGACATGGCCTTCCCGTGCTGGCTGCTGTTCATTGAGACGCAGCATGCCGGGAAAACGTTTAGACAGGCGAGTGAGAAAGAGTTGGGATCAGTGCTGCGTCGCGTTTGCGCCCGCCGGCTGGTTCAGGCTGGCCTGCAGGCGCGCGATGCTGCCGGGCAGTTCGGCGAAGGCCACCGGCGCGCTGAACTCGTAGCCCTGCTGGGCGCTGCACTGATGGTGCAGCAGGAAGTCGCTCTGCTCGGCGGTCTCCACGCCCTCGGCCACGACAGTCAGTTCGAGTTGTCGGCCCAGGGCGATCACCGCCGTGGTGATGGCGCGGTCGCGCGGATTGACCAGCAGGTTGTGCACGAAGGAGCGATCCACCTTGAGCTTGCTGACCGGCAGGCCGCTGAGGGTGCCGAGGGAGGAATGGCCGGTGCCGAAGTCGTCAATCGCGATGCCGACGCCCAGCGCCTTGAGCTGCTGCAGGATGCCCGTGGCCTGGTTGATGTTCTCCATCAGCATGCTTTCGGTGATCTCCAGTTCCAGCCAGCGGGCCTGCAGGCCGGTCTGGGTCAGAACGCGCTCGACGCGCTCGATCAGGCGGGGTCGCGGAATTGCCGGGCCGAGAGATTCACTGACACGGTCTGCGCGTCGAAGCCCAGCTGCTGCAGTTCCCGTAGCTGCTGACAGGCCTTGCGCAGGATGATCTCGCCCAGGTCCACGATCAGCCCGCTCTGTTCGGCCACGCTCAGGAAGCTCGCGGGCAGGCGTTCGCCCTCGGCATGCTGCCAGCGTGCCAGCGCCTCGAAGCCCGTGATGCGGTGTTCGCGCAGATCCACCAGCGGCTGGAAATGCACCACGAACTGCTCGTCGCGGATCGCCTGCTGCAACTGCGCTTCCAGGCTCTGGCGGGCGCCGATGCGCTGGTGCATGTCCTCGGAGAAATACTGCGCATTGTTGCGGCCCAGCTCCTTGGCGCGGTACATCGCCAAATCGGCATTGCGCAGCAGCAGCTCGCCGTTCATGCCGTCCTCGGGTGCCAGGGTGATGCCGATGCTGGCGCCGATGCGCACGTCGTTGTCACGCAGGGTCACGGGTTCGCCAAGGGCGGCGAGGATCTTGCGCGCCACCACGGCGGCGGCATGGGAGTCGCGCTGATGGCTCAGGAGCACGATGAACTCGTCGCCGCCCAGACGCGCCACGATGTCCTCGTCGCGCACATGGCGTCGAATGCGCTGCGCCACCGCCACCAGCAGCTCGTCCCCCACATCGTGGCCCAGGCTGTCGTTGATCTGCTTGAAGCCGTCCAGGTCAATGAACAGCAGGGCGAGCGCCGTGCCGTGACGGCTGACATGCCGCAGAGCCTGTTCCAGGCGGTCGCGGAACATGCGGCGATTCTCCAGGCCGGTGAGCGGGTCGAAATAGGCGAGACGCTCCAGCTGGGTGTGCAGTTCGCGCTGCTGACTGGTGTCCTCGAGGGAGAACACGATATGCGTGAGCCGGCCTTTCTCGTCACGCACCGGCGCAGCCGAGACCGCCTGCCAGAAGCGTTCGCCATTGCGGCGGGTGCTGGCCATGGTGAGCGACCAGGCCTCGCCGCGCTGCAAGCGCTCCAGCAGGCTGCAGTCGTGCTGGTCACGCAGGCTGGCATTGCTGACCAAGTCACTGACGCTGCCCAGCAACTGCTCGCGGCTGTGGCCGGTGATGTCGGCAAAGCGGGGATTGACGTATTCGATGCGGCCGTTGGCATCGGTGATCATCACCGCGCCGTGGCTCTGCTCGATGGCGGTGGTCAGCAGGCGCATGGACTGGTCGGCCAGATGCTGCCGCGCCAGCATGTACAGGCTCAGCCCGACGGTGAGCACCATCAGGCCGGTGGTGAGTGCTTCGGAGAACAGCAGGGTGTCGCGATTCTGGGCGAGGGCCGCGTGGTAGGCGAACCAGACGCTGGTCAGGGCAGCGGCCAGCGCCGCCGCGCAGATCAGGACAGCCAGCAGGCGGTTGTGACGCTTGGCGAAGCTGCCCAGACTGGACGACTTGTTCATGCGGCTGCGCTGCCTTTCGCTCAGTGTTTGCTCAGGAATTCCAGCAGCGCTTTCTTGGTGTGCAGACGGTTCTCCGCTTCATCCCAGATCACGGAATTCGGCGCATCCATCACCTCGGCAGAGACTTCCTCGCCGCGATGGGCCGGCAGGCAGTGCATGAAGAGCACATCGCTGCTGGCGTGGGAAAGCAACTCCTCGTTGATCTGGAAGCCGGCGAACTGCTGCAGGCGCTTCTCGCGCTCGGCCTCGTGACCCATGGACGTCCAGACATCCGTGGCCACCAGATGGGCGCCGCGCACAGCCTGCACCGGGTCCCGCACGATCTGCACGCGGGATCGCGAGCGCTCCAGCAGCCACGCGTCGGGCTCGAAGCCCTCCGGGCAGGCGATGCGCAGCTCGAAGTCGAACTGCTCTGCGGCGTTGATGTAGGACTGGCACATGTTGTGACCGTCGCCGACCCAGGCCACGGTCTTGCCCTGGATGTCGCCGCGGTGTTCGAAGAAGGTCTGCATGTCCGCCAGCAGCTGGCAGGGGTGGAAGTCGTCGGACAGCGCATTGATGACCGGCACGCGGGAATGCTGCGCGAAGACTTCGAGCTTGCGGTGATCGAAAGTGCGGATGGTGATGAAATCCACCATGCGCGAGAGCACCTTCGCCGTGTCCTCCAGCGGTTCGCCGCGGCCGAGCTGGGTGTCGCTGTTGGCGAGGAAGAGGCTGCTGCCGCCCAGCTGCGTCATGGCCACTTCGAAGGCGACGCGCGTGCGGGTGGAGGCCTTTTCGAAAATCATGGCCAGAGTCTTGTGCTGCAGGGTGTCATCGCGCAGGGCGGGGCTGTTCTTGAGCGCAATCGCGCGCTGGATGATCGCGTGAAGTTCGGCCTTCTCGAGATCCATCAGTGTCAAAAAATGTCGGGTTGCCATTGTCAAGGGTTCTTGTGAGGTCTGTATCGCGGTCTGTGCTGGTGGAGCGGCCTGACGCGATTTTCAGGCAAGAGCCGGGCCCGAAGTCGTCAGTGCGCGGAGAGGAGCTGGGTTACGCAAACGCGTTGCGGGCACGGATGAACCGCCGGGGCTGGCTCGAAAAATCTTTGAAATTCAGAGTCAAACGTGTGGTTTTGAACACTGTCTGATCTGGCCGGCATCTTATACGAGTTTGTGAGGGCGAGGCAAACGGCGGGACGCAGGGCCATTGTTGGCGTGAATATTCGCGCGGCCTTCGTGTAGAATGCCGGCTCGTCACCGACCGCCAGGCAGGGTCGCAGCGGCTTCCCGCCGCGCGCCACGCCGGTCGTTCCCATCAGCCAGCATCACGAGTCGCAGCCCTATGAACATCGAAGACACCATCCGGGATCAGATCAAGTCCAACAGCATTCTTCTTTACATGAAGGGCAGCCCCGACCAGCCGCAGTGCGGCTTCTCCGCCCAGACTGTGCGTTGCCTGATGTCCTGCGGCAAGCGCTTCGCGTTCGTGGATGTGCTGGCCAATCCGGAAATCCGCGCCACGCTGCCCGGCATCGCCAACTGGCCCACTTTCCCGCAGCTGTATGTCGATGGCGAACTGGTCGGCGGCTGTGACATCGTCACCGACCTTTTCGAAAGCGGCGAACTGCAGAAGCTGATCGACGGTGCAGGAGCGGGCCAGCAGGCCTGATGCGCAGCGGCCGGCGTCTCAGGGCGCCGGCCATCCTCCCAGACGCTTCCACTTGTTGACGATCGTGCAGAACAGCTGCGCGGTCTTCTCTGCGTCATATTTCGCGGAATGCGCTTCACTGTTGCTGAAGTCGATGCCGGCGGCCTCGCAGGCGCGGGCGAGCACCGTCTGCCCGTAAGCCAGGCCGCTCAACGTGGCCGTGTCGAAACTCGAGAACGGGTGGAACGGGTTGCGCTTGATGTCATGACGCGCCACCGCCGCGTTGATGAAGCCGTGGTCGAAGTGGGCGTTGTGCGCCACCAGGATCGCCCGCTTGCAGCCATTGCTCTTCAGCGCCGTGCGGATGATGCGGAACATGTCCGTGAACACGTCTTTCTCGTTGCGGGCGATGCGCAACGGGTGATACGGGTCAATGCCGGTGAACTTGAGCGCCGCGTCCTCGATGTTGGCGCCCTCGAAGGGCACCACGCGGTGGAAGAAGGTCTGCTCGACCCCCAGCAGACCTTTCTCGTTCATGCCCAGGATGACCGCCGAGATTTCCAGGATGGCGTCGGTCTTGGCATTGAAGCCGCCGCACTCGATGTCCACCACCACCGGCAGATAGCCCCGGAAGCGCAGGGACATTGGGCTTTCCAGGTATTGTTCTTCGTCGTCGAAACTCATGCGGTGATCCCCTTGAAGCGCCATTGCAGTTGCTCCCCGGCGCGCAGGGGGACGACGCGATCCGCGCCAAAGCCATAGTCTGCCGGCACCGTCCACGGCGCTTTTTCCAGCGTCACGCGGCGAGTGTTGCGGGGCAGGCGGTAGAAATCCGGGCCGTGCAGGCTGGCGAAGCCTTCCAGCGCGTGCAGTGCGCCGGCCTGCTCGAAGGCCTCGGCGTACAGCTCCAGCGCGGCGTGGGCGGTGAAACAGCCGGCACAGCCACACGGGTGCTCCTTCAGATGGCGACTGTGCGGCGCCGAATCCGTGCCCAGGAAGAAGCGCGGGTTGCCACTGGTGGCCGCCTCGATGAGCGCCTGTTGATGCGTGCTGCGCTTGAGGATGGGCAGGCAGTACAGATGCGGGCGCACGCCCCCGGCCAGCATGTCTGTGCGATTGAACAGCAGATGATGCGCGGTGATGGTGGCGGCGATCTGCGGCCCGGCCTCGTGCACGAACTGCGCGGACTGCGCGGTGGTGATGTGTTCCAGCACGATCCGCAGGCTGGGGAAGCGCTGGCTGAGCGGCAGCAGGATGCGGTCAAGGAAGACCTGCTCGCGGTCGAAGATGTCGATGCTGGCATCCGTCACCTCGCCGTGCAGCAGCAGCGGCACGCCGGCCTCGGCCATGGCTTCGAGCACCGGGTACACCTTGTCGATGCGCGTCACGCCGTTCTCGGAATTGGTGGTGGCGCCGGCCGGGTAGTACTTCAGCGCCTTGACCACACCGCTGGCGGCCGCTCGGGCGATCTCGGCGGGCTGCGTGGCGTCGGTCAGATACAGCGTCATCAGCGGTTCGAAGGCCGTGCCCGCCGGCAGCGCGGCCAGGATGCGCTCGCGGTAGGCCAGCGCGGCGGCGGTGTCGACCACCGGCGGCTTGAGATTGGGCATCACGATGGCGCGGGCGAACTGTCGCGCCGTGGCCGCCACGGTGTGCTGCAGGGCCTCGCCATCACGCAGATGGACATGCCAGTCATCGGGTTGGAGCAGGGTGATCTGATTCATGCGAAATTCTTGCAATCAAGAGTAAAGTTTCAGAGGCGCTTGCCGATGCTTCTCTACTGAGGCACTGTCTGATGTCCGTCCATGGAGTGGGCGCGGCAGGACAGTCATAGCTATTGATCAGTTGCGGCGAATGAAAAACGGCCTGAAGTTTACCTTATCTTTCCTGAGTTTGCTCTCTGCCTCCTCTGTGCAGCCGGGCAGTTTCTCCTATTGCGCCGAGTTCGACACGGCGCAATAGGAAGTGGATGGGAATGTCTTCGAGTGCAGCATGTCGCACGAGATTCCTCACTTCGGCCAGACCGAACGCTCCACGGTGTTCTGGCAGGTCGGGCAGATGACGCTGGACGCCGCCTCGCGCGAGCTGCTCGACAATATCGCGCGCTACATCCTGGCCGATGCCGGCGTGTTCTCGGTGCAGATCACCGGCTTCACCGACACGGCGGGCAGCGCGCGCGACAATCTCGAGGCGTCCCGCGTGAGGGCCTTCCAGGTGCATCAATACCTGGTGGATCGCGGCGTCAACGAGGCCATGCTGGAAACGCGCTTCTTCGGGGAAGTGGAGGATTATCTGATCGTGCGCAACGAGCGCACGGACGCCGATCGTGATCGCAATCGCCGCGAGACCCTGCTGCAGCGGCGCTGATCCCTTACTCAAACAGCCTTTTCTCTCAGTCCTGCGTCTTGTCCTTGAACTCGCACAGATCCTCGATCAGGCACGAGCCGCACTTGGGCTTGCGCGCCGTGCAGACATAGCGCCCGTGCAGGATGAGCCAGTGGTGGGCGTCCAGCAGATAGTCCTTCGGCACCTGCTTCAGCAGCCCTTTCTCGACCTCCAGCACATTCTTGCCCGGCGCAAGCCCCGTGCGATTGGCGACGCGGAAGATGTGCGTGTCCACCGCCATGGCGATCTGTCGAAAGGCGGTGTTGAGCACCACGTTGGCCGTCTTGCGCCCCACGCCGGGCAGGGCCTCCAGCGCATCGCGGCTGGCGGGCACCTGGCCGCCGTGCTGCGCGATCAGCGCGGCGCAGGTCTTGATGACGTTCTCGGCCTTGGTGTTGAACAGGCCGATGGTCTTGATGTAGCCCTTCACGCCGTCCACGCCAAGCGCGAGCATGGTTTCCGGCGTGCCCGCGTCCCGGAAAAGCGCGCGGGTGGCCTTGTTCACACTGACATCCGTGGCCTGGGCCGACAGCATCACCGCGATCAGCAGCTGGAATTGGTCGCCGTATTCCAGCTCGGTCTGCGGGCTGGGGTTCTCCGCCTTGAGGCGACGGAAGATCTCCTCGCGCTTGAGCTTGTTCATGCGTTCTCGTCCCGTATTGCGGCCTTGCGCGCGGCGGCTCTGGCCACGGCGGCGGCGATGTCCAGGCGGGCGCGGGCCGGGTCCAGCAGGGTCACGCCGGAGGGCTCCCACTGCCTGACGGCCGTGGCCGTGCTCGCCGAGGCTTCCGCCTGCCGGGCCAGGGCCTCGCGGCGCAGCTGCCGTTCGTCGCGCTGGCTGCGCAGGCGCAGTTTGCGGGCGTGGTAGCGCACGCGCCACTGCTGGCTCAGCAGGGCCGGGTCGGTGCTGGCGGGCGGGGCGGCCGGCACCTGCTCCAGGGGCAGCAGGTCGATGCAGTCCACCGGGCAGGGGGCGACACACAGATCACATCCCGTGCACTCCGCGCTGAGCACCGTGTGCATGAGTTTGGCGGCCCCCAGGATGGCATCCACCGGACAGGCCTGGATGCACTTGGTGCAGCCGATGCATTCGGCTTCGCGGATGAAGGCCACGCGGCGCTCCTGCTCGACGCCGTGCGCCGGGTCCAGTGGCACGACGGGGCGCTCCAGCAGGGCGGCCAGGGCGGCGATGGTGGCGCTGCCGCCGGGCGGACACTTGTTGATGGCCCCGCCGGTGGCGATCTCCTCGGCATAGGGCAGACAGCCGGCGTGGCCGCATTTGCCGCACTGGGTCTGGGGCAGCAGGGCGTCGATGGTGGAGATCATGACGGGCATGCAGGGAGAGGCTCGCTGGGTGAAAAGTGGCCGGGATTCTAGCATGGCGGCTGCCGCGGGCCAGCCTTCTGACGGGAGCCTGCAGACTGCGTCACGGGGCAGGCAGTTGGGCCGCCCGCGCCGGATGGGGTATGCTGCCGCCTCGTTTCCGCAATCCCTCCAGGGGGCAACCCGCATCATGAATCAGGCCCTGAGCGCACAACTGGCGCAGCTGCTGACACTGGCCCGCGCCCCGCAGTTCTGGTGGCAGCTGGGCGTGCTGGTACTGGCGGCTGTGGTGGCCTCGCTCATCAATCAGCGGCTGCAGGCGTTGCTGGCTCCGCAGGCCCGCGTGCCGGGGCTGCGCCACGTGGCCATCCGCAGCCTGCAGCGTCTGCTGTGGCCGCTGAGCATGCTGCTGCTGGTGATCCTCGGCCGCGCGGTGCTCGCCCATTACACGCTGCACGTGATCCTGCTGGATGTCGCGGTGCCCATCTTCCTGGCGCTGGCGGTAGTGCGGCTGTGTGTCTATGTGCTGCGCAAGGCCTTCACCGTCAACCCGCTGCTCAAGTCGTCCGAGAACGCCCTGGCCCTGCTGGTCTGGGCCGTGGTCATTCTCTACTTGCTGGGCTGGCTGCCCGGCGTGCTGCAGGGGCTGGACAGCATGGCCATGCAGCTGGGCGACACGCGCATCAGTGTGCTGGATGTGCTGCAGCTGCTTGTGGTGGTGGCCATCGCCTTCACTCTGGCCATCTGGCTCTCCGAAGTCATCAATCGCAGCATGCACAGCACGGCGGGCATCTCGCCCAGCATGCAGGTGGGCATCAGCAAGTTCAGCCGCTTCGCCCTGATCACGGTGGCCTTTCTGTTCGCGCTGAACGCCGTGGGCATCAACCTGAGCTCGCTCGCCATCTTCGGCGGCGCGCTGGGCGTGGGCCTCGGCTTCGGTCTGCAGCGCATCGCCTCGAATTTCATCAGCGGTTTCATCCTGGTGTTCGACCGCTCCATCAAGCCGGGCGACGTGGTGACGGTGGGCCAGAACTTCGGCTGGGTGCAGGAGCTGCGCTCGCGCTACGTGGTGCTGCGCAACCGCCAGGGCGTGGACACGCTGATTCCCAACGAGAACCTGATCACCTCGGAAGTGGTGAACTGGAGCTTCGTCGACCGCAATGTGCGCGTGACCATTCCCGTGCAGATCAGCTACGACGACGACCCGGAGCAGGCCATGACCCTGATGCTGACCTGCGCCTACGCCTCGCCCCGCGTGTTGCATGAGCCCGAGCCCACCGTGCGCTTCCTGGCCTTCGGCGACAATGGCCTTAACCTGGAGCTGCGGGTATGGATCGAAGACCCGGAGAACGGCTTCGGCGCGGTGAAGTCCGACCTGAACCTGGCCATCTGGAAAGCCTTCAAGGCGGCCGGCATCACCATTCCCTATCCGCAGCGCGATCTGCACATCAAGAGCATGCCCGGGCCGCTGGCCCCGCCCGCTCCTGGAGAGACATCCGATGAATGAGTCTGCGCCCCAAATGCAGCACCCCGAGATCCAGTGCCGTGTGCGCGTGGCCAGGGGCGTCGACATCGCCGTCGGCCCCGGCAAGATGGAACTGCTGGAGGCCATCCGCGATGCCGGCTCGATCTCCGGCGGCGCCCGCCGCATGGGCATGAGCTACCGCCGCGCCTGGATGCTGGTGGAGACGATGAACAGCTGCTTCGTCGAGCCGCTGGTGGTTACGGCCACGGGAGGCCGCGCTGGCGGCGGTGCCCAGGTCACGGCCCGAGGCGAGGAAGTGCTGCGCATCTACGCGGCGATGATGAACGAGGTGGAAGAGGTGGCGAGTCGCCATCTCGCCCCGCTGATGCCCGCGCTGCTGAGCAAGGCCGTCGAGCCCGGTCAGTGCTGACCCGGGCCGCTGCCTTGCAGTATGATCGGCCCCCATTTTCGCAATGACGCTTAACCCGAACGAGCTGTGGAGACGAACGTGAAGAAATGGCAATGCATGGTGTGTGAGTTCATCTACGACGAAGCCCTGGGCCGCCCGGAAGACGGCATCCCGCCCGGCACGCGCTGGGAAGATGTGCCCGAGGACTGGACCTGCCCCGACTGCGGCGTCGGCAAGGAAGATTTCTACATGGTGGAAGTGGCATGACGCGACGCATCCTGGTCACCAGTGCGCTGCCCTATGCCAACGGGCCGATCCACCTGGGCCACATCCTGGAAGCCGTGCAGACCGACATCTGGGTGCGCTTCCAGCAGCTCAAGGGCGAGGAGTGCGTCTATGTCTGTGCCGATGACACCCACGGCACGGCCATCATGCTGCGGGCCGAGAACGAAGGCATCACGCCCGAGGCGCTGATCGCCCGCGTGCAGGCCGAGCACGAGCGTGACTATGCCGGCTTCAACATCGGCTTCGCCCAGTTTCACTCCACGCATTCGCCCGAGAACGAGCGCCTGTCGCAGGACATGTACCGCCGTCTGCGCGCCAACGGCCACATCAGTCGGCGCCGCATCACGCAGCTGTTTGACCCGGAAAAGCAACTGTTTCTGGCCGATCGGTTCATCAAGGGCACCTGCCCGAAATGCCGCACGCCGGATCAGTACGGCGACAACTGCGAAGCCTGCAATGCCACCTACAGTCCGTCCGACCTGATCGACCCGCGCTCCACGCTGTCGGGCGCCACGCCGATTGAAAAGGACTCCGAGCACTTCTTCTTCACGCTGCCGGCCTTCACCGACATGCTGAAGACGTGGACACGCAGCGGCACGCTGCAGGAATCGGTGGCGAACAAGCTCAGCGAGTGGCTCGACGGCGGTCTGCAGGAGTGGGACATCAGCCGCGATGCGCCGTATTTCGGTTTCGAGATTCCGGACGAACCGGGCAAGTATTTCTACGTGTGGCTGGACGCGCCGGTGGGCTACATGGCGAGCTTCGAGGCGCTTTGCAAGCGCACCGGTCTCGACTTCGACGCCTACTGGAAACCGGGTCACGACACCGAGCTGTATCACTTCATCGGCAAGGACATCGTCAACTTCCACACCCTGTTCTGGCCGGCCATGCTCAGCAGTGTGGGCTACCGGACCCCCACGGGCGTGTTCGTGCACGGCTTCGTCACCATCAACGGCCAGAAGATGTCGAAGTCACGTGGCACCTTCATCAATGCCAGCGACTATCTGGCGCATCTCGACCCGGAGTATCTGCGCTATTACTTCGCCGCCAAGCTCTCCAGCGCGGTGGATGATCTCGACCTGAACCTCGACGATTTCGTGGCGCGGGTGAACGCCGACCTGGTGGGCAAGGTGGTCAATATCGCGAGCCGCTGTGCCGGCTTCATCAGCAAGGGCTTCGACGGCGTGCTGAGCGCGCAGTGCAGCGAACCTGCGCTGGTGGCCGAGTTCCAGGCTGCGAAAGACGAGATCGCCGCGCACTACGAGAGCCGCGACTACAGCAAGGCGCTGCGGCAGATCATGGCGCTGGCCGACAAGGCCAATGCCTATATCGCCGACAAGGCGCCGTGGACATTGGCGAAGACCGACAAGCAATCCAGCGAAGTGCAGGCCATCTGCAGCACTGGCATCAACCTGTTCCGCCTGTTGATGAGTTACCTCAAGCCCGTGCTGCCCACCATGGCCGCGCGCGCCGAGGCTTTCCTGGCCATCGAGCCCCTGCACTGGCACAGCGTGGACACGCTGCTGCTGGGGCACCGCATCGGCGCCTTCACGCCGCTGCTCACGCGCGTGGAGCCCGACAAGGTGGCGGCCATGATGGCCTCGGCCGGCGCGGGCGCTGCGGGGGCAGCGGCCGCTGGAACCACTGCTGCTGGAACCAGCCCTGTAGGAGCGGGCTTGCCCGCGAACAAGGACGCAGACAACTCAGCACCAGCCGCCACCACCGCCGCCCCCCTCGCGCAGGAGCCCCTCGCCGAGGAGATCGCCTATCCCGATTTCGCCAAGGTGGATCTGCGCATCGCCCGCATCGTCAATGCCGAGCATGTGGAAGGTGCCGAGAAACTGCTGAAGCTGCAACTGGATCTGGGCCTGGGCGCCGACGGCGCGCCGGTGCTGCGCACAGTGTTCTCCGGCATCAAGTCGGCGTATGACCCGGCCAGTCTGGTGGGCCGGCTCACGGTGCTCGTGGCCAATCTGGCGCCGCGCAAGATGAAGTTCGGCATGTCCGAGGGCATGGTGCTGGCGGCCGGTCCCGGCGGCAAGGACATCTGGCTGCTGCAGCCGGACAGTGGTGCGCAGCCCGGCATGCGCGTGGTGTGACGGGCAGGGGGAGGGCGGCATGACAAACAGACTGACAACTTGCCGCTTGTCGATTGCCGAGCCCGGCAGCAGAGTGCCTGTAACCTCACCGTCATTCACCAGGGTC
The DNA here is from genome assembly GCA_030832825.1 of Gammaproteobacteria bacterium. Taxonomy (GTDB): domain Bacteria; phylum Pseudomonadota; class Gammaproteobacteria; order Pseudomonadales; family Pseudohongiellaceae; genus UBA5078. The sequence goes on along the minus strand of JAURIJ010000018.1, from coordinate 19,154 downwards.
TCGCTGCCATGAACATCCGCTCCTCCCTCGACGCCGACAGACCCGCCCTGCGCGCCCTGCATGAGCAGGCCTTTGGCGACGAAGAAGGCATTCTGGTGGGGCGCCTGGCGCTGGCGCTGCAGGACGACCCGACGGCACAGCCCCTGCTTTCGCTGGTGGCGGAGGAGGACGGCAGTCTGCTCGGCCACGTGATGTTCACCGCACTGACCCTCGACCTGCAGACAGCGCCCCAGCTACGCATCATGGCCCCACTGGCGGTGACGAAGGGGCGGCAGGGCGATGGTCTGGGCGCCCGCCTCATCGAGGAAGGCTGCCGGCAGTTGCAGGCCGAAGGCGTGGAGTGCGTGATGGTGCTGGGTGATCCGGCCTATTACAGCCGCCACGGCTTCACCGGCACTCATGGCCTGCGCCCGCCCTACGAGCTGGCGCTGCCCGATGCCTGGATGGCGCGTCCGCTCGTGCCCGAGGCGCTGAGTCGCTGGCAGGGCGTGGTCAATGCCGCCGACGCGCTCAACGCCCGCCAGCTCTGGTAGTGCAGGCGCCGCCACCCCCCTCTGGAGACCCGATCATGAGCCCGACCAACGCCCCCGTCGCCCGCGCGCAGATGCTGATTCGCCGTCCCGTTGCCACGGTGTACGAGGCCTTCATCGACCCGGCCATCACCTCCCGCTTCTGGTTCAGTCGCGGCAGTGCCCGCCTCACGCCCGGGGCGCAGCTCACGTGGCACTGGGACATGTACGGCGTGGCGGCCGATGTGCACGTGGAAGCGCTGGAGCCCAATGCCCGCATTCTCATCGCCTGGCCGGACCCGGTGGAGTGGCGCTTCGAGCCCCGTGGGGACGACGCCACCCTGGTCACCATCACCGCGTCCGGGTTTCAGGGGGATGCCGACAGCTGCGTCAGTCAGGCGCTCGACAACATGGGCGGCTTCAGTTATGTGCTGGCGGGCTGCAAGGCCTGGCTCGAGCACGGCATCGCGCTGGACCTGGTGGTCGATCACACCGGCACGGCCCCGGCGCGAGCGACGCGCACGCCGGTGATCCTGCAGCCGGGGGAGGGGCGCGACTGGCCCATGGGCCGCATTCGCGCGCTGTTCAAGGCCGATGGCGACGAGACCCGCCACCGTTACGCCATTTCCGAATGGTGGCTGGAGCCGCAGTGCACCGGGCCGGGCACGCACCGGCATGCCGAAGACGATCTGTTCTATGTGCTGGAAGGCACCTTCACCATTCGCGTGGGCGACGCCTGGCACACGGCGCCAAAGGGCAGCTTCGTGCTGGTGCCCGGCGGCACCCCGCACGATTTCGAGAACCGTGGCGAGGTGCGCGCGGGCTTGTTGAACATCGCCGTGCCCGGGGGCTTCGAGCCGGAGATGCCGGGCATCAGTGCGTGGTTTCTGGAGCATCCGCCGGGCGCGCCAGCGGCTGATTCGTGATCGCCAGGTAGAGCGAGGCGAACGACGCCTTGATCCACATGGTGGCGGGGAAGGCGCCCACCAGCAGCAGCATCAGGCCGCCGAAGAACACGAAGATCGACACCAGTCCCAGCAGGAAGATCTTCAGCGCATGGCCGCGCGTGAGGCGCCAGCTCGCCTCGACGGCCGCGATCGGGTCGAGACCTTCATCCATCACCAGATACCCCACGAACACCAGGCGGCAGGCCACATAGAGGCCGGGGATGACGAACACCACCACGCCGATGCCCACAAGGCCCAGCACCAGCAGTGCCGCCAGCACCACATTGATGTAATTGCGGAAGCCATCGAACAGGCTGTTGACCTTCACCTCGTCGCCGCGCACGCCGCGCAGGAACAGCATATCGGCGCCGTACTGGATCACTGGGTACAGCAGCAGCATGTAGGCCGTCTCGATCAGAGCCAGCAGCCCCGAGTCGCGGCCGCGGTCGCCTTCGTCGTAGGTGTTGAAGGGCAGCAGGAACGCCGCCAGCACCAGCACGGCCAGGAAAAACAGCAGAAAGTGGCTCTTCATCGCCTGCCAGCCCTGGCTCAGCGCCATGCGCACGCTGGGCTCGCGGGCAGTGACCGGGGCGGGGGAGGGAGCGGGGTCGTCCGGCGTCAGCGGTTCTTGCGTCGAGTCGTTCATGGAGCCTCCTGAGTGCAAAGTGTCGGGTGGAGATCACCCGTGCTGCGTATCTTCGGTCTTGCCCGCCGGCCTGCAAACCTACCAAAGTCGTGATCTGCAGATTCCTACTTTGGTAGGGCTGGCATACGCGAGTCGGGTGCTATAGTCGGCCCATCCAATTCCCGGGCCCCGACCCTTGCCTGCCTGCGCATGATGACCCTCGACCTCGCCACCCTTTCCCTGCTGCCTCTGCATTCGGCCCTGCTGCTGCTCGGCTTCGTGCTGTGCCTGTCGCTCACCGCCGGCGGCCTGCTGGTGGTGTTCCGCTTTCGCCAGACCCGCCGCAGTCCGCATTTCCATCTGCTGCAGGTGTTCCTCATCCTGCTTTACGTCTACGGCTATTACGGCCTGTGGAGCGGCATCGCGCTGGCGGGCTTCATGGAGATCGACAATGTGGAGCGCGTCGCCCGCCTGCTGGCGCAGATGGGCGCACCGTTCTATCTGGTGGCTCTCAGCCTGCTGCTGCGGTGGACGGCCCGCGTGCACGAACGGGCGGCGGGCCCGCTGTTCGCGCTGGCAGCGGCGGGCAGTGGCGTGCTTCTGGTGTTGCTGCAGGCGCTCGGCTGGACGGATGCGGACATCGTGCAGCGCCTCGGCGGCGCCTTCGCGGTCGCGGTGTCCGGTCTGCAGACCCTGGTCTTCGTGCAGGGGCGGCAGCGCGCCCCGGCGCCGGTGGTCACCCCCCAGGGCCTGCCCTGGCTGTGCAGCCTGCTGCTGCTGGCCGGGCTGATCCACCTGCCGGCGCTGAGTCCGCTGCGCCCGCTGCCGTATGTCGACGCGCTGTTCCTGCCCGTCTTCTTCTTCGCCAACACGGCCCTGGTGGTGGTCTACACCTACCAGGCGCCCGAAGCTCTGATGCAGCCGCGCCTGACGCTGGACGCGTTCCTGCTCAAGTACGGCATCAGCCGCCGCGAGGCCGACATCCTGCGCGGCATCTATGCCGGCAAGACCAATCAGGAGATCGCCAGCGAGCTGTTCATCTCGCTGCAGACGGTGAAGGATCATTCCTCGCGGCTGTATCAGAAGACGCACGTGAAGAACCGTGCGCAGCTGAGCACGTTGATCCGCGAGAGTCAGAGTGTGGGGGAGGTGTGATTGATCTGCGTCTGCAGGGAATGCAGGCGCTCCACGATGACATCGAAGGCAGGAGGTTTGGCGCTGAACATGCCAGCGTCGATCATGCGCTGGTAGTCATCCCTCAGCGCTGCGAGCACGGGTTCGTCCGGCACCAGTCGGAACAGCCCTTCCAGACATGCCTCGTAGTGGGCATAGCTGGCGTTGAAGAAGACCTTCTTGTGCCGGATGACATCGGCGAGCAGCGCCTTGTCCGCCAACGCCTTCTGGCCCTGGGCGTGATCAGCCATCATCGCCAGGTTGTACCAGTGACGTGACAGCCGTTCGGAACCGGCTTTGAACTCCTTGCGCTGACACGCCACGTGCATGAGCGTGGCCTTCTCCCAGAAGGTTCGCGCGGGAGAGAGTACGCGGACCGTCGCGCACGGGAATTCGAGTGCTGCAATGTGACTGGCGATGTCGGGCATGATCCGATGGTCTTCGCTTGGTTCGGTGATGTTGCGCCCGCCGAACTCGATCAGCACACTGCTGCCCACATAGTCTCCCGCTTCCTCCAGCACCGTCGGGTAGTGCAGTCGCAGCTGTTCGCCGTCCTCGCTCACATGAAGTTTGAACGTGTCAGCACTGAACTGCGTGGCAAGTGACAGCTGAAGGTGTGGCGCCACGACACGGTACACATGGTTGCGCACGAAGGCTTTCAGATCGTCACTGAATCGCGCCAGTCGAGTGCGGGAAAGGCCTTCAACGAACGGGTTGAGCGAGCTGTCCAGACCACGGTAGTCGAGCGTGATGTCCACGTCCTCGGAGAATCGCGCGATGACCCCAAACACCTTGGAGAGCGAGGTGCCACCCTTGAATGCCATGGGCAGTTGTCCAGGCATGTTGAAGAGCGACTGCAACACCCAGCACACCCACACATGCTTCTCGAGCACGGCTGGCTAGCGCGCCAGCAAAGGTGCCAGCGTCTGATTAATCCGGGCTTGTTCCTCGGCTTCAAGCTGCAGGAAGGGCTCAGCCATGACTGGCCATCCTTTCACTGCGGAAGATGGCGTCGCTCATCCAGGCGGGCATGGCGCTGACAGCCGACTTCAGCCTCTCGAACTCGCCAGGCCCCAGCTTGCGCCGGATTCTGTCGACGAGGGCAGGGGTCACCTCGTTCTTGCCCAGATACCACATTGCGGCAAGTGCCAGGCCGGCGGGTGTGCCTGCCAGAGCCAGCTTGCGCGGGCAGACATGCTGCAGATGAATTTCCATTCTTCCCAGCCGGATATTCCTCGACCGCCCGGACGTCGCGAAGACCGGCTGGGTCGGCACCTGTGTGGTCAATTCGAGGCGACGCGCGGCCTCGGCGCCGTGAATCTGAACGATGTCCCCGCTGGCATGCGCCAGAGTCTCTGCCAGGTTCAGGGGGGACGGGACGGCCTTGCCCACGTAGCGGCTGATCTGCGGACGCACGAAGACGCCGCGCGTCACACGCTCGATGAACCCAGCCTTGACGAGGCGGGAAAGGGATTGGTCAACGGCCGCGCGCGTGCCGCATTCCAGCAGTGCCTTTGGAGTGAAAGGCTTTCCTGCGGGCATAGCCAGAATGCGTTGGCGAATCTGTTCGGTGGTGTTGCTGCTGGTGTTCATGTCAGAAAAACTATACAAGTTTCTGACATTCGGCAAGCTCAGCGCGTTTCTTGACATGGCGGCGCTCCTCCGTGACTGTCATAGGGCTTCAGCAATTTCAAGATTAGTTCGCCTCTGGTCCGTTGCCAGCCCCTTCTCGCTTGTGACATAAAGGCGGACATTTCCACCGACGCCCAAGGAAACGCCATGATGTCTGCCCGCCGCTGCCTGTCCGTCCTGCTGCTTGCCCTGCTCGGGGTGGCCCCGCTGGCCGCCCGGGCACAGATCAGTGACGAGATCCGCGCCGTGGAAAGCTCCATCATCAAGATCTACACCACGTCTGCCGCGCCCGACTACTTCACGCCCTGGCGCCTGCTCACGCCCACCCAGAGCAGCGGCTCCGGCTCGGTCATCAGTGGCAACCGCATCCTCACCAACGCCCATGTGGTCGCCAATGCCAGCTATGTGCAGGTGCAGAAGCACAACGACCCGACGCGCTACACCGCCCGCGTGGTGTTCGTGTCCCATGCCTCCGACCTGGCGCTGGTGACGGTGGACGAGCCCGGCTTCTTCGACGACCTGGAGGCCCTGGCCATCGGCGAGCTGCCCGAGCCGCACGAGGAAGTCTTCGTGTTCGGCTACCCCATCGGCGGCCGCACGCTCAGCATCACCAAGGGCATTCTCTCCCGCGTGGAACAGCAGATCTACGCCCACTCCGGGGACTTCCTGCTGGCCGGGCAGATCGATGCCGCCATCAACCCCGGCAACAGCGGCGGGCCTGTGATCGTGGATCAGGAGATCGTCGGCGTGGTGATGCAGGCCAACTCCGGCGGTCGTGCCGAGAACCTGGGCTATTTCGTGCCGCCTGACATCATCCGCCACGTGCTCACCGATGCCGAGGATGGCGTCTATGACGGCTTCCCCGATCTGGGCTTCCGCACCCAGGACCTGGAGAGCCCGGCCGCCAAGGAAGCCTATGGCCTCTCGCCCGAGCAGACGGGCGTGCTGGTGATCAAGGTGTTCGAGGATTCCCCCGCCTACGGCCTGCTGCAGGAGAACGACGTGGTGCTGAGCATCGCGGGCTACCCGGTGGCAGGCGACAGCACCATCAGCGTGAATGCCTCGCTGCAGACCAATTACAAGTACGCCATCGACCTGCGCCAGATCGGCGACGAGATCGACCTGGAAATCTCCCGCCACGGCCAGCCGCAGACACTCACCCTGGTGGCGCAGAAGCGTCAGGCCAGCTACAGCCTGGTGAAGGGCGAGGCTTTCGACGAGATTCCCGAGTACTACATCTACGGCGGCGTGCTGTTCGTGCCGTTGAACATGAACCTGATCATGCGCTGGGGCGCCGACTGGAACCGCACCGCGCCGGTGAACCTGCTGCAGGCGCGCAGCGAATGGGCCTCGCCCGAGCGCCGCGAACTGGTGGTGGCCCTGCAGGTGCTGGCCGCCGACGTGAACCTGGGTTACCACGACCTGCGCAACTGGATCGTGGACAGCCTCAACGGCGAACCCATCCGCGACTTCCGCGACTTCACCCAGCGGCTGCGCGACAACACGGCGCCCCATGTGGTGCTGCGCAATGACAGCGGCTTTCAGGTGGTGATCGACCACGCCGACGCGCTGGCCAGCGAGCAGGCCATCCTGCAGCAGTACCGGGTGCCGAGCGCGTGGTCCGACGGTCTGTTCGACGAGTAGGCCCGGGTTCAATCACTCATTTTTCAGAACACGCTTTCAAGAATCTCTTCAACACACTCTTCAACACATTCAGCAACAACAAGGAACACCGCCCCAATGAGCATCAAGTCAGACAAATGGATCAATCGCATGGCCCGCGAGCACGGCATGATCGAGCCCTTCGAGCCGCAGCAGGTGCGCTACGTCGACGGCCAGAAGGTGATCTCCTTCGGCACCTCCAGTTACGGCTATGACGTGCGCTGCGCACGCGAGTTCAAGATCTTCACCAATGTGCACACCTCGAACGTGGTGGACCCGAAGAATTTCAGCGAGACGAGTTTCGTCAGCATCGAAGAGGACTACTGCATCATTCCGCCGAACTCCTTCGCGCTGGCGCGCACGGTGGAATACTTCCGCATTCCGAGCGATGTGCTGGTGGTGTGTCTGGGCAAGTCAACCTATGCGCGCTGTGGCGTGATCGTGAATGTCACGCCGCTGGAACCGGAGTGGGAAGGGCATGTGACGCTGGAATTCTCGAACACCACGCCGCTGCCGGCCAAGATCTACGCCAACGAGGGCGTGGCGCAGATGCTGTTCTATCAGTCGGACGAGCAGTGTGAAGTGACCTACAAGGACCGTGGCGGCAAGTACATGGGGCAGACGGGGGTGACGCCGCCGAAGGCGTGATTGCATTTGACGGCGAGTCTCTATTTTCCATCAAACCCGAAGGACGTTTTGCTCGACGCAGCCACACCGCAGTCCTGCCCTCTCGCCCTCCGCCTGCATCTGTATTCAACAGATTATCATCGTCGTTGACACTGCGCGTCCATGAGTACAACAGGTGAACTCGTTTCGCAGCGGTCGATAAATCTCCCGAGTCAGCTTGCCCACCTGGATATTCAGCGACTGCCAGGTTGCCGTTCCACGCTGGGATGCTGCCTCGCCAGACCAATTGACTTGCCCCGAGAGGCTCGCGAGCCTGGGCCTAGCGGTCTTTGCAGAATTCCGTCGCACTAGGTCATTTCCTTTCACCATCATCCACAGTTCAGTCTTGCTGAAATTCAGGTCGATTTGTTGTGACCTCGCTTAGTTCTCTCTTCGAGGATGCTCACGTTGTGAGTCGAGACTCCTTGAGACTTGCATTACAAGATGCTCCGGAGCTTTGCCCGCAGGACTTAGGGTATACTCGCGCCAGTTTTTCGACCCGGCCACCCCATGTATGTCGCTTCCGGCGACCAGCCCCCGACGTGTCTATGCCCGATTCACCCGCCGCCAGCCCCACCGTCACGCAGCCATTGCTGCGCGCGCAGGCCCTGTTCTGCGAACGCGATGACCGCGTGCTGTTCAGTGGGCTCGATTTCGAGCTGAACGCGGGGGATCTGATGCAGGTGCAGGGCAGCAATGGCAGCGGCAAGACCACGCTGCTGCGCATTCTGTGCGGGCTCAATGCCAGTTACGAAGGCGAGCTGTTCTGGCGTGGCGTGCCCATCGACGAGGACCGTGAGGCTTTTCTGGCCTCGCTGCTGTATCTGGGACACCGCGTGGGCGTGAACAAGATCCTCACGGCGCGCGAGAACCTGCGCTGGAGCTGTGCGCTGCATTCGCCGGTGAGCGATGCCGACATCGACGCCGCCCTGCGGCGCGTGGGGCTGGCCGGCTATGCCGATGTGACCTGTCGCAACATGTCGGCCGGTCAGCAGCAGCGAGTGTCCCTCGCGCGGCTGCTGCTCAGCCCCGCCACGCTGTGGGTGCTGGATGAACCCTTCACCACGCTGGACGTGCACGGGGTCAAGACACTGGAAGGCCTGCTGGCCGAGCATGTCGAGGCGGGCGGGGCCGTGCTGGTCACCACGCATCATGCGCTGACCGTGCCGTGCACGCTGCGCCGGCTCAGTCTGGACAAACGGGGAGTGGTCGCCGCATGACCGACTTGACGGGACCGCAGGTCAGCACCTTCACCGCCTTCCGCGCCACGCTGCGTCGCGACCTGCTGATTGCGCTCAAGCGGCGCAACGATCTGCTCAACCCGCTGATGTTCTTCCTCATCGTGGTGTCGCTGTTCCCGCTGGGCGTCTCGTCCGACCCGCAGGAGCTGACCCGCATCGCCGCCGGCACCGTGTGGGTGTCGGCGCTGCTGGCCTCCATGCTGTCGCTGGACAATCTTTACCGCGCCGACTACGAAGACGGCTCCCTGGAGCAGTTGCTGCTCTCGCCCCAGCCGCTGTATTTCCTGGTGCTCGCCAAGAACATCGCGCACTGGCTGGTGAGCGGCCTGCCCGTGGTGCTGCTGGCGCCGCTGCTGGCCTACATGCTGTACCTGCCTGCAGACGCCTATTGGACGCTGATGCTTACGCTGCTGCTGGGCACCCCCGTGCTGAGCCTGTTCGGCTCCATCGGCGTGGCGCTCACCGTGGGGCTGGGCAGCCGGGGTCTGATCCTGGCGGTAATCGTTTTGCCGCTCACAGTGCCGGTGCTTATAATCGGCGCGAAGGCCGTGGCGGACGTGAGTCTGGGGCTCGCGCTCGGCATGCATTATTCCCTGCTGGGAGCCCTGTTGGCGCTGTCGTTGAGCCTGGCGCCGCTGGCCTCCGCAGCGGCGTTGAAGATCAGTGTGAATTGACCTGATTATCAAAGGGATATGGTTACAAAAAGTAACATCGGGCGCGAAAATCGCCGTGTTATAGTCCGGCCCGCGATGGGTTTTTCAGTACCGCGCCGCAGCATCAGCGCGCGAAGCGAGTGTGCATACATGTGGCAATGGTTCTTCAGACTGGGCTCGCCCAAGTGGTTCTACGAACTGTCCGGCAGATGGCTGCCCTGGCTGTACGTGGCCATGACCGTGCTGCTGAGCGTCGGCGTGATCTGGGCGCTGCTGTTCGTGCCGCAGGATTACCAGCAGGGCGACACCATCCGCATCATGTACGTGCATGTGCCTGTCGCCAGCATCTCGCTGGCCTGTTTCCCCCTCATGGCCGTGGCCGGCGTCATCACCCTGGTGTGGAAGATGAAGCTCGCCGACATGGTGGCCATGTGTGCCGCGCCCATCGGCGCCTGGTTCACCGCCGTGGCCCTGGCCACCGGCGCCATCTGGGGCCAGCCCATCTGGGGCACCTGGTGGGCCTGGGATGCGCGACTCACCTCCATGCTGATCCAGTTCTTCCTGCTCATCGGCGTGATCGCCCTGCGCTCCGCCATCGAGAGCCAGGATGCTGCCGCGCGTGCCTGTGCGCTGCTGTCCATCGTCGGGGCCATCAACGTGCCGATCATCAAGTACTCGGTGGAGTGGTGGAACACGCTGCATCAGCCTGCCAGCAATTTCGCCATGGACAATGAAAGCCCCTTCGGCCCCGAGATCTGGGTGCCGCTGGTCATCATGATCTTCGCCGTCTATCTGTTCTTCGTGATCAGTCTGATCCTGTCCACCCGCAACGAGATCCTGGTGCGCGAGCGTCGCTCGCAGTGGGTTGTCGATCTGATTGCCGCGCAAAAGCCGCAGGGAGCCTGAGATGTTCGAAAGCATGGCCTTTGACAGCGTCAGTGAATTTCTGCAGATGGGAAAATATACGTTCCATGTCTGGTCTGTATATGCGCTGTTTGCCGTATTCCTGACAGTCAATCTTTACCTGCCGCTTGCCCGGCGCCGGCAGTTCATTCGCGAGCAGCAGCGTCGGGCGCTGCGTGATTCACAGGCAAATCAGTCCCCGGATGGGGATGACGGGCGTTCCGACGCCAATGGGGGAAGTGAATGAAACCGCATCGACGCAAGAAACTGACGATCATCGCCTTCATCGCCACCGGTCTGGGTGTGGCCATCGGCCTGTCGCTGTATGCCCTGAGCAACAGCATCGACCTGTTCTTCACGCCCACCCAGGTGGCGGCCGGCGAAGTCATGAGCGGCCAGCGCGTGCGCGTGGGCGGCATGGTCAAGGAAGGCAGCGTGATGCGCAGCGAAGAGTCGCTGCATGTGGAGTTCGTGGCCACCGATTATGCGCACGATGTGCTGATCCGCTATGACGGCATCCTGCCCGACCTGTTCCGCGAAGGGCAGGGCGTGGTGGTGGAGGGCATGGTGGCGAATGGCGTGTTCGAGGCGAGCCGGGTGCTGGCCAAGCATGACGAGAACTACATGTCCGTGGAAGTGAAGGCCGCACTGGATGCGTCCGGTCACAGCATGCCGGTGCAGGAAACCGAAGGAGCCGCCAATGGTTCCTGAACTCGGCCAGTTCGCCCTCATCCTGTCGTTCTGTCTCTGTGCGCTGCTGGGCACGCTGCCGCTGATCGGCGCCGGCACGGGCAATCAGCTGTGGATCAGTCTGGCGCGGCCGCTCACGGCCGGGGTCTTCGTGTTCCTCAGCCTGTGTCTGCTGATCCTGGCGTACAGTTTCGTCACCGACGATTTCTCGGTGCAGTTCGTGGCGCAGCACTCCAACTCGCTGCTGCCGATCCAGTACAAGATCACGGCGGTGTGGGGCGGACACGAAGGCTCCTTCCTGTTCTGGACGTGGATGCTGGCGCTGTGGATGCTGGCTGTGAGCCTGTTCAGCAAGGCCATGCCGGATGATTTCGTGGCCCGTGTGCTGGGCATCATGGGGCTGATCGGGGCGGGCTACACCCTGTTCATGATCGCCACCTCCAACCCCTTCGACCGTGTGCTGCCGCTGTCGCCCGTCGATGGCGCCGACCTCAACTCGGCCCTGCAGGATATCGGATTCATCATTCACCCGCCCTCGCTCTACATGGGCTATGTGGGTTTCTCCGTGGTGTTCGCCTTCGCGATTGCGGCGCTGCTGAGCGGACGTCTGGATTCGGCCTGGGCGCGCTGGTCGCGTCCCTGGGCCAATGCCGCCTGGGCCATCCTGACCATCGGCATCGCGCTTGGCTCTTGGTGGGCCTATTACGAACTGGGCTGGGGCGGCTGGTGGGCCTGGGATCCGGTGGAAAACCCGCCCATGATCAACTGGCTGCTGGGCACGGCGCTCATCCACTCCCTGGCGGTCACGGAAAAGCGCGGCGTGTTCAAGAGCTGGACAGTGCTTCTGGCCATCATGGCCTTCGCTGCCAGCCTGCTGGGCACCTTTATCACGCGTTCCGGTCTGCTGACCTCCGTGCACGCCTTCGCCAGTGATCCGACGCGCGGGGTGTACATCCTCGGCTTCCTGGGTCTGGTGATCGGCGGCTCGCTGCTGCTGTTCGCCCTGCGTGCGCCGCTGATGAAGAGCGAGTTCGGTTTCGCCTCCGTGTCGCGGGAAGTGTTCCTGCTGGCCAACAACATCATCCTGGTGGTGGCGAGCGCCGCCATCCTGCTGGGCACGCTCTACCCGATGGTCTATCAAGCCGTCTCCGGCGGCGAACTGATCTCGGTGGGGCCGCCTTACTTCAACACCATCTTCGTGCCGCTCATGAGCCTGCTGGTGATCTTCCTGGTACTGGGCGCCATCAGCCGCTGGAAGAAGACGTCGGTGACCTATCTGAAGCAGCAGCTGCTCATTGTTGCTGCAGCCAGCGTGGTGCTCGGCCTGATCCTGCCGCTGGCGCTGACGCTCGAGTTCAACGTCGGTGCCAGCATTGCCACGGCCCTCGGGCTGTGGATCGTGCTGGGCATCGTGCAGGACATCCGTCTCAAGATCGCCAACAAGCCCTCTGTGCTGGCAGGCCTGCGTTCCCTCGCCGTGGCCTACCTGGGCATGCAGATCGCGCATTTCGGCTTCGCCGTGATACTGCTGGGCGCCGCGCTCACCAGCATCTACAGCATCGAGAAGAGTGTGCTGCTGAGCCCAGGCCAAAGCGTCGATCTCGGCAATTACCACTTCCAGTTCGACGGCACCGAGCATCTGAGCGGTCCGAACTACGAAGCCGAACGTGCCACTTTCCAGGTGCTGCGAGACGGCGAGTTCGTGCGTGAACTGCACCCGGAAAAGCGTGTCTACACCGCCAGCATGTCGCCCTCCACCGAGATGGCCATCGACGCCGGCTTCACGCGGGATCTGTTCATCACCCTGGGCGAGGAGCGCGAGTCCGGCGCCTGGTCCATGTCCATCTACATCAAGCCGCTGGTGCGCTGGGTCTGGCTGGGCTCCATCATCATGGCGCTCGGTGCCATCGTGGCGGTGCTCGACAAGCGCTATCGCCGCCTGAAGGTGAAGACGCTGGCCCAGGCCGCATCCGAGCCTGAGTTCCGTCCGGGCGTGTCCGGCGGGCAGACGGTTTCGGGCTGAGAGGAGGAGACAAGCCAATGTCACGTATGAAGTTGTTCATCCCCGTCTTCATCTTCATGGTCATGGCCGTGATGCTCTGGCGCGGCCTCTATCTGGACCCGCGCACGCTGCCGTCGGTGCTCATCGACAAGCCGCTGCCCGATTTCGAGCTGCCGCGTGTCGAGGACGAAGCGCTGATCAGCAAGGCGGATCTGCCCGACGAGCCCTTCCTGCTCAATGTCTGGGGCAGCTACTGCCTGCCCTGTCTGCAGGAGAACCCGATCCTGATGGCCGCCAAGGAGGCCGGCGTAGTGCCCATCGTGGGCGTGAACTACAAGGACAAGCTCAACCTGGCGCGGCTGTGGATGGATGACAACGGCAGCCCGTTCGACTTCAGCATCATGGACGCGGACGGCCGGCTCGGCATCAACCTGGGCGTCTATGGCGCGCCAGAAACCTTCATCGTCGATGGCAATGGCGTGATCCGCTACAAGCACATCGGCGTGATTGACTACAAGACCTGGGACGAGGAGATCATGCCCGCCCTGGCCGCCGTCAAGGCTGAGGCGACACTGTGATGCGCCGCATGTCCGCCCTGGTTCGCCTGCTCTGTCTGAGCCTGCTGCTATCGCTCGGCGCCGCCGCCACGGGCATGTGGCCGCAGGTCGCTGTCGCGGCCGTGGACGCCTTCGAGTTCGAGACGGACGAGCAGCAGCGCCGCTTCCGCCAGATGTCTGACGACTTCCGCTGCCCCATGTGCCAGAACACCAGTCTCACGGGTTCCAGCGGTGGCGTGGCGGAAGACCTGCGCCGCGAGATCTACCTGATGATCATGGACGGCAAGACGGACGAGGAGATCGAGCAGTTCATGCTGGAGCGCTACGGCGACTTCATCTTCTACCGTCCGCGCCTGACCGTCGAAACCTTGCTGCTGTGGTTCGGCCCGCTGCTCTTCCTGGTGCTGGGCGGCTGGATCATCCTCGGCATCATCCGCCGGGCACAGCCCATGACGCAGGAGCAGGTCGCCCTGAACGATGAAGAGCAGCAGCGCCTCAAGGCCCTGCTGGACAACGTGAAGCGCGACTGAGGCAGCCAACCGATACACACTGAGAATGACTCGTCGCGGCAAAGACCCCAAGGGCGTGCCGGCGGGTTCAGGGGGATACTTTGTTCTGGATCTATGCTGGCGTGCTGGCCGTTGCCGCCGCGCTGTTCGTGCTCTTGCCCATGTGGAACTTTCATCGTCGCGGCGTCCAGAAGATGGCGCGACGCGAGCACGCCAACCTGCTGATATTCCAGGAGCGCATGGCCGAGCTGGAAGCTGAGCGTGCGTCGGGCGTGCTGGAGCAAGAGAACTTCCAGGCGCTCACGCGCGAGCTGGAGCGCAGCCTGCTCAGCGATGTCACCGCCGCGCGCGAAAAGGTGGAAGCCAGCGTGGAGGCTCACCCCGGTTTCTTCACTCGGGCCCGCGTTATCCCGCTGGTGATGGTGGCCTTCATTGTGCCGGTCAGCATCGGCCTGTATCAGCAGTGGGGCTACGAGGACGATCTCGAACTGGCCTCGTTGTTCGAGCGCAGCGGCGAGGTCAGCGATGATCCGCAAGCCATTCGCGATCTGATCTTCGAGATCGGCGCCATCATCGAGCGCGACAACCAGAACGGCTGGGCCATGTACCTGCTGGGGCAGAACCTGGCCAACATCGGCTTGTTCGCCGAGTCCTCTTCCGCCCTGGAGCGCGCCGCCGCCCTCATCGAACAGCCCCAGGACAAGGTCTCCGTGCTGGGCCAGCACGCCTTCCTCGAATTCATGCTGGCCGAGCAGGTCATCACCGACAAGGTGCAGGGCATCATCGACCAGGCGCAGCTGATCGACCCGAACCAGTTCCTGATCCTGCAGGTGCAGGCGCTGGATGCCGAGCGTCGCCAGGATCATCAGGCGGCCATCACCTACTGGCGCCGCATTGCCCAGCAGACGCCAGCAGGGCCGGAGATGGACGAGGTCAATGCCCGCATCGCCAGCGCCCAGCAGGCTCTGGCCGGTGGCGGGGAACCTGCGGTTGTCCCCGAACCCACGGGCGCGCAGGTCCAGGTGCAAGTGTCGCTTGCAGAAGGACTGGCGCTGCCGACGGGCACTCGCGTGTTCGTGTCGGCACTGGAGGTCAACGGCCGGGGTCAGCCCCTGGCGGCCCGCGTGCTCAACGTCGAGGACCTGCCCGTGACCTTGACGCTCAGTGATGCCGATGCCGTGGGCCCGTTCAACCTGTCGTCCGCCGAGAACCTCTACGTGGTGGCGACTGCCTCGTCCAGCGGGACTGCCAATGTGCAGTCCGGCGACTATCAAGTCCGCTCTGACGGTTTCGCCCGTGCCGAGGCACCGGCTCTGGTGCCTCTGGTGATCGCCGACCGGGTGCCTTGACGACAACAACAACGCAAGGGGGCTCGCATGCTTGGATTGATGATGGACAAGCCGCTGAACATCGCGGACATCCTGGAATATGCAGCCGTCTACAACACTGATGCGCAGATCGTGACGCGTCAGGTGGAAGGCGGCATTCATCGCTACCACTATGCCGACGCGCTGCGACGCAGCCGCCGACTCGCCAATGCCTTGCAGCGACTGGGCGTGGAGCAGGGGGATCGCATCGCCACCCTCGCCTGGAACACTTACCGGCACTTCGAGCTCTACTACGCCATCTCCGGCATGGGCGCCATCACCCACACCATCAATCCGCGGCTCTTCCCCGAGCAGATCGTCTACATCATCCAGCATGCCGAGGACCGGCTGCTCTTCGTGGACTTGAGCTTTCTGCCGCTGCTGGAGGCCATCAAGGATCATCTGGGCGTGCTCAAGGGCATCGTGGTGATGACCGATGCCGCGCACATGCCGGCCACCACGTCACTGGCAGGCCTGCTCTGCTATGAAGACCTGATCGCCGACGAGCCCGAGGAGTTTGCCTGGCCGCTGCTGGACGAGCGCGCCGCAGCGGGGTTGTGCTACACCTCCGGCACCACCGGCAATCCCAAGGGTGTGCTGTATTCCCACCGCTCCACCGTGCTGCACGCGATTTCCTCCTGCCGCGCTTCGGCGCTGAATCTCGGGCCGATGTCTCGTGTGCTGCCCGTGGTGCCCATGTTTCACGTCTGCGCCTGGGGCGTGCCCTACAGCGCCCCGGTGGCCGGTGCGGGCATCGTGTTTCCGGGGGCCGGCATGGACGGCGCCTCGCTGCACGAGCTGATCAATGGCGAGAAGGTCACCTCCATGCTGGGCGTGCCCACGGTGTGGCTGAACCTGCTCAATCACCTGGATGCGGTGAAGGGCAACCTCGACAGCGTGCAGGACGTGGTGATCGGCGGCGCGGCCGCCCCGCGCTCCATGATGGATCGGTTCCAGGATGACTACGGGGTGTTTCCCATTCATGCCTGGGGCATGACAGAGCTGAGCCCCATGGGCACGGTCTGTGCCCGCACGCCCGAGCTTGCCGGAGCCGACCGCCACGAGCGTGCGCGGCTGCAGGCGAAACAGGGAAGGGCCGTGTTCGGCGTGGAGATGCGCATCGTCAACGATGCCGGCGAGGCACTGCCCCACGACGGCCGCACATTCGGGCGCCTGCTGGTGCGCGGCCCCTGGGTGGCCAGCGGCTACTACCGCAGCGAGGACAACAGCGCCTTCCGCGACGGCTGGTTCGACACCGGCGATGTCTCCACCATCGACCCGCAGGGCTACATGCAGATCGTCGATCGCAGCAAGGATGTGATCAAGTCCGGCGGCGAGTGGATCAGCTCCATCGAACTGGAGAACTTGACGGTCGGCCACCCGGGCGTGCTGGAAGCCTGCGTGGTGGGGATTGCGCACCCACGCTGGGACGAGCGTCCACTGCTGCTGGTGGTGCGCAAGCCGGGAGTACAGGTGAGCGCGGACGATATCCTGGCGTTCCTGAAGGACAAGGTGGCGAAGTGGTGGCTGCCTGACGACGTTGTATTCGTCGAATCGCTTCCCCATACTGCCACGGGCAAGCTGCTGAAGACGCAGGTGCGCGCCCAATTCGCCAACCATTATCTGACGACTGCATGACATGAACGATTCCGGCATTTCCCTCACTGACCAGAACGTGCGGCCAGCCAATGTTCTCATCGACTCCTTCGGGCGCCATGTGGATTACATTCGCCTTTCCGTGACCGACCGCTGCGACTTCCGCTGTGTCTACTGCATGACGGAGGAAATGACCTTCCTGCCGCGCGCCCAGGTGTTGTCGCTGGAGGAACTGCATCTGATCGCGCAGGCCTTCACCGAGCTGGGGGTACGCAAGATCCGCCTCACGGGCGGCGAGCCGATGGTGCGCAACAATGTGATGTCCCTGATCGAACGCCTGGGCCGGCTGCCCGGTCTCAAGGAACTGCTGCTCACCACCAATGGCGCGCAGCTAGACAAGTACGCCGCGCCGTTGCGGCAGGCCGGCGTCAATCGCATCAATATCAGTGTGGACAGCCTGGATGCCGAACGCTTCCGTCGGATCACACGCACGGGCAGGCTCGACCAGGTGCTGGCCGGGGTCGAGGCCGCGCGCCAGCAGAATTTCGATCGCATCCGCATCAATGCCGTGCTGATGAAGGGCTACAACGACGACGAGGTGCTGCCGCTCACCGAGTATGCCCTGGCGCGGGATCTGGACATCGCCTTCATCGAGGAGATGCCGCTGGGCAATGCCTCGGATCACGACCGCGAGAACACGGTCTGCAGCAACGAGTGGGTGCGCAGCGTGATCGCGGAAAAATACGCGATCGCGCCGATCGGGGACCGCACCGCAGGGCCTTCGCGCTATTACCAGATTCCCGGTCGGCGCAGTCGCATCGGCTTCATCTCGCCCGTCAGTCACAATTTCTGTGGCGACTGCAACCGCGTGCGCGTCACAGTGGAAGGCCGCCTGCTGCTGTGTCTGGGCAACGAGCACTCCGTCGATCTGCGCGCCGTGATGCGCGATCACAATGGCGGCATTGAGGAGCTCAAGCAGGGCATCATCGGTGCGATGTCCCTCAAGCCGGAGCGGCATTTCTTCTATGAAAAGGATCACGTGCAGCCCGTGCGTCTGATGAACATGACGGGCGGCTGACGCCGTCGATCCAGAATCAGCATTCCAATCAACCCGCGCGATTGCCGCCGTGGCCGCATCCTGCAAGCCTGGTCGCAATCGCCGCCGCAGCACGGAGTTTCCTGCAATCATGTCCAGCGCCAGTCCTGTTGAATTCACCCCGGTCAATGTCGTTGTCGTCACCGTGTCGGACACCCGCACACCCGAGACGGACAAGTCTGGTGCCTATCTGGTGGAGAGTGTCACGGCCGCCGGCCATTGCCTGCTCGGCAAGCACATCGTGAAGGATGATACCTACAAGCTGCGTGCGCTGGTGGCCACGCTGATCGCGGATGAACAGGTGCAGGCGGTGTTGCTGACAGGGGGCACCGGATTCACCTTCCGCGACAACACCGTCAAGGCTGTGACCCCGTTGCTCGACACCATGATCGAGGGCTTCGGAGAATTGTTCCGCCAGATTTCCTTCACGGAGATCGGCTGCTCCACGATTCAGTCACGCGCGTTCGCCGGCATGGCCAATGGCACCATCGTGTTCGCCTTGCCGGGCTCGCCGGGAGCGTGTCGTACGGGGTGGGAGAACATCGTCTCGAAGCAGCTGGATCGCAGGCACAGGCCCTGCAATTTCGTGGACAAGCTGAAGAAAGTGGAGTGAAGCGGGGCGGGAAAGGGGTTCCCGCCATGAGGCCTGACACAGAGTTCAGAACGTCACAGCGGGCAATGGGTAATGCCTGGTTGTACTGTCTGCATAGGGGTGACCCCGGAAGT
Organism: Gammaproteobacteria bacterium; assembly: GCA_030832825.1. Lineage (GTDB taxonomy): Bacteria > Pseudomonadota > Gammaproteobacteria > Pseudomonadales > Pseudohongiellaceae > UBA5078. The sequence continues at coordinate 600 of JAURIJ010000018.1, read as the reverse complement.
GTTTGTCACAACGGCCTTGCGGCCGGCCGGGGTCACGCAGCGCCAATCATGGTCAGAACAGGCAAGGCCACAGAGGCAGCCACAACAGTCAGGGAAAGCAGTACAGCACGGGCATTGACGAAGATTTCGCTCATTTGAATTTCCTTTGGTTTGGGTGGTTTGAGTGTTACTGATTTCTCTCAGGCAACGGCGCGCATGGTAACATAAGTGTGTATATGAGTAACAACTACTATTTTTCGTTATTTATCGTAACGAATGTGCGTTTCGTCTCACTGCAATGATTTCGTTTGGTAACACTTTTATGGAAGACCTGGAAACATCCAATGCCTTGGCCGGGCAGATCGTGGCTGTCCCGGAAAGTCGGCAGCTCGATATTCTCGAAGACCTGCTCGTGCGCCGGGGAGCGCGCGTGGTCCGGGTGCCACTGGTGGCCATCCTCGATGCGCCGGACCCGGCCCGCGTGTTGCGCTGGCTGGACGAGTTCATCGCCGCGCCGCCCGAGTATTTCGTCATCCTGACGGGCGAGGGCCTGCGCCGTCTGCGTGGCTTGGCGCAGCGCCACGAACGTGAGGCCGCCTTTGTCGCTGCGCTGCAGGCCAC
>JAURIJ010000045.1 GCA_030832825.1 Gammaproteobacteria bacterium | reverse complement strand
TCTTCAGGCTGCGCCCAAGATTGCGCAGGGTGCCGATGCCGGCCAGACCGGTGAATTCGTGACTCAGGCGCGCCGTCGGACTCATGCCGCTGCTGGCCAGGGTCATGGCCAGCGAGTGCCCCTGACCGGTGATGCTGCTTTCCCGACGTGCCGAGATCTGGTCCATGATCTCGCGCAGGCGCTGCACTTCATCGAATCGCACCTGGGTGAAGGTCTGCTGCAGCAACTCGCTCAGGGCGGCCTGATTGGCTACCAGCGCCTTGCTGGACAGCACGAGGATGGCGCGGGTCTGCTGCGCGTCGTCCATGGCGCTGCGGACATTGGCATAGCAGTTCACGCCGCCGCTGATGCTGGACTGCCAGGTCTGCACCTCGGTGTAACTGCGTGCGCCCACGCCGAACTCGGACAAGCAGCTGGCGTAGTAGGGCAGGATTCGCAGCAGCTCGTCGTCGAGCGCCGGCAGGTCGACCACGATCTGCTGGTAGCACAGGCCATTGGTGCCCTGGGCATAGAAACTCACCGGCATCACGCCGATGTGGCTGCGGGTGGCGACGAGCTCGGGCAGATCCGCCGGCACATCCGCCAGGCCGACCTTGGGCAGCAGGGAGGGGTCGTCCACCGCCTCCTGGCGCGCGGCCAGTTGCTGACTGCGTTCGAGGATCGTCTGGGTGTCCTGCTCGCTCAGGCTGCCCTTGATGGCCTGCAGCCGCTGGATTTCCGCCTCCATCTGCCGCGCCGCCAGATGCGCATCCGGCGTCATGGTCAGCACCACGTGGTGGGCATTGTCCAGCAGCAGGCGGCGGATCAGGCCCTTGATGAACGCCGGGTCACGAATCTGCTCGCGCAGCCGGGCCAGCGCCGGGTCGATGTCGAGCACGTTCAGAGGGTCGCCGCCGTGCACGGCACTGCCGAGGCTGGCGATGATGAGCTGCAGGCCGTAGGGATGGCTGTCGCCGGTGATCTCGCGCTGGCTCAGCTCGAGCTGGTGCAGGGAGGCTTCCACCTGCTCCAGCGGCACGCCGTCGCGCGCCAGAGTCTCCAGTGTGTTGCGGATCAGTGTTTCCACCTCGGCAGTGGCGTCCTGGGCGCAGCCTTCCAGACCGCACAGGAAACTCATCTCGCGATTGCTGTCTTCAAGACCGCACATCGGGGAGGGGGCTGACCCCAGGCCGCAGGTCTCCAGCACCTGCATCAGCGGACTGGCACTGTTGTCCAGCAGCACGCTGGCGAGCAGCTGCGCCTCGAACATCTCCTTCAGGTCCGTGCTGCGCCCGAGCAGCCAGGCCAGCACCACGTGGGTCTTGTCGCTGTCGCCCTCAGTCTCGTCCTCTTCCTCGCGCAGCGGGTAGCTCTCCGTCACCCGCACCGGGGCGTAGTAGCGCTTCTCGTCGCGCACATGGATGTGGATGTCCAACTTGTCGAAGCGCGCCAGGGCCAGCGTCTCGAAGCGTTCCATGTGCTCCACGGCAGGAATGTCGCCATAGGTCATGAACACACTGTTGCTGGGGTGGTAGTGCGTGTCGTAGAAGGCTTTCAGCTCGGCATAGCTCAGGTCGGGAATGTGCTCGGGCTCGCCGCCACTGTTGTAGTGGTAGGTGGTGGTCGGGTAGAGATACTTGCTCACTGTTTGCCACAGCAGGGAGTTGGTGGAGCTCATGGCCCCCTTCATCTCGTTGTAGACCACGCCCTTGTACTGCAGCGGGCTGGCCGGGTTCTGCGGCTCGGCGAACTCCAGGCGGTGGCCTTCCTGCGCGAAGTCCAACTCGTGCAGGCGCGAAAAGAACACGGCGTCGAGATAGACCTCCAGCAGGTTCTGGAAGTCCTTGCGGTTCTTGCTGGCGAAGGGATAGGCCGTCCAGTCGCTGCTGGTGAAGGCGTTCATGAAGGTGTTGAGCGAGCGCCGGATCATCATGAAGAAGGGGTCGCGCACCGGGTATTTCTGACTGCCGCACAGCACGGTGTGTTCCAGGATGTGGGCCACGCCGGTGGAGTCCATGGGCACGGTGCGCAGCGCCACCAGGAACACGTTCTCCGGGTCGTCGCTGGCCAGGTGGAAATACTGCGCGCCCGTGGCGCGGTGGCGGTATTCCTCCAGCACCACGTTCAGCGTGGGAATGGCCTGACTGCGCAGCCATTCGAAGGCCGGATGCACAGGCGGGGGCAGGGTGCCTGACGTTGAGATCTGGGCAGTAGCAGCTGTCGTCATGCGAGTCACTCCGGTAGCAGTCGGTGTAGGGTTCAAGCCTTGAATACCACGTGCACGGCGAGCAGTTCGACGCTCGCCTGTTTCATGCATTGATGCAATTGCAGGGTCTGTTCTTTCAGGTACGCCAGTTCCGAATCGCGCACGTTCGGGTTCACCTGCTTCAGGGCCACCAGGCGTTTAATCTCGGTGGTCTGGCTCTGCAGCATGGTGGCGGAGGCCTCGGCCACGCAGCGGCTCATGGCCGCTTGGGCCAGCTGCTCGCCCTGCTGCAGCAACTGGGCGATGCGGGCCTGGTCTTCCGCCACCAGTGTCGCCGCGTCGTGCTTGTCGATGAAGCGCAGCTTGCTGCGCACCGGGTCGAGACTCACCGGCTTGCTGCGCTCCTCGGCGTCTTCAGGCACCAGGGTGAAGGCGAAGCTGGTGGCCGGCAGATAGCGCGCCATCTGCAGATGCCGTGACGCGGGGGCCACCACGCGGTAGAGCGCCTCCACCACCAGGTCCTGTTCATCCAGACCGGTGGGCGCGGCATCGCGTGCCGACAGGACGCTCACCGACGCGCCGCCCTGGGGCGAATCCAGCACCATGTCGATGGCGCCGCGCACCATGGGGTGCTGCCAGGTCAGGAAGTGCAGGTCTTCGCGGAGCAGGCTCAACTGGCGGTCGAAGGCCGCATCGATGCCCTCGTCGGGCAGGCCGGGGAAGGCCGGCACGATCATCTCCTCGGTGGGCTGGATCGAGTAGCTGTTGTCCGAATTGTGCTCGTAGTGAATGCCGAAGGCGTCGAAGGCCTCCTTCATGTAGTCCTCGGGCGTGCACACGTCCTCGAAGTCGCGGATCTGCTGCACCAAGTGCTCGGCACGCTCGCGGTTGAAGGAATTGATCTCCAGCAGGCGGTCGCGGCCCTGCTCCAGTGCCTGATTCAGCGCCCCGTTGCTGGCCTGGGCCGTGGCCAGGAACTGCTGGTACTCGGGCGTGTTGGCAGCGCAGGCCAGCAGATGGCCGTGCAGTGCTTCCTGATGCTCGCGGTACACGCGATAGGCCGCCGGCGCCACCTGGGCGAAGGCATTGAGCGCCTGCTGATACCACTGGAACAGCGCCTCCTGGGCGCTGCCGTCGAAGACCGGCACGTGAATCTGGATGGTGCGCTTCTGGCCGATGCGGTCCAGGCGGCCGATGCGCTGCTCCAGCAGGTCCGGGTTCAGCGGCAGGTCGAACAGCACCAGGTGGTGACAGAACTGGAAATTGCGGCCTTCGCTGCCGATCTCCGAACACACCAGGATCTGCGCGCTGCTTTCGGTGCCGGCGAAATAGGCGGCGGCACGGTCGCGGTCGATCAGGTCCATGTGGCGGTGGAACACGCTGCTGCGGATGCCCGCGTTGACGCGCAGGTATTTCTCCAGACTGATGGCGGTGACGTCCTGGGCGCAGATCAGCAGCACCTTCTCGCCGCGCCTGCTCTGCAGGAATTCCACCAGCCACTTCACGCGCGCGTCCACCGACGTCCAGGGCAGACTCGCGGCCTGCTCCTCTTCATCGAGCAGGGCGCTGGCGCTGATGTAGGCCATCTCCGGCTTCAGGTGGGTGTCCAGCGACAGCGGACGCTGCTTGCGCAGCTCGTCATAGGCCTCGGGCAGATCGAGCGGGTAGACATGCACCTCGCGCTCGGGGAAGCCCGTCAGCGCCTTGCGGGTGTTGCGGAACAGGATGCGGCCGGTGCCGTGCTGGTCGAGCAGCAGGCGAATGAGCTGCTCGCGTGCGCTGTCTTTCTCTGCCGCAGTGGCCCGGGTGCCTGGCAGCAGCGGGTTCAGCAATTGCGCGATGCCTTCCTGGCTGTGGTGCCGTGCCAGCACCTGCTGCAATTGCGTGATCTGGACGGCGCCCAGAGCCTCGCGGCTGACCAGTGCATTGATGGTGCCGGCCAGGTCGTGATAGCGGCCGTGTTCCTGCTGGTAGGAGGCGAAATCGGTGAAACGATTGGCGTCCAGCAGCTGCAGCAGGGCGAAGTGGTTCTCCTGGCCCATCTGCTCCGGCGTGGCCGTCAGCAGCAGGATGCCCCGGGCCGAGTCGGCGATGCGCTTGACCAGGGAATAATCCGTCACCGGCTTGCGGCGGGGATTGGCCGAGGCCGCTGCAGGCTCGTCGCGCAGGTGGTGGGCTTCGTCCACGATGCACAGGTCCCATTCGCCCTTGAGCGCGAAGTCGTACCAGGCGGGCTGGCGGTGGAACAGGTCGACGCTGGTCAGCACCAGCTGGTCTTCCAGGAAGGGATTGCGGCTGCCGGGTTCATCCTCGGCCATGGCCTCGAGGATCTCGCTGCAGCGCTCCTCGTCGTAGATGCTGAAATGCAGGCTGAAGCGGCGCAGCATCTCCACCAGCCACTGGTGCAGCAGCGCCTCGGGCACGATCACCAGCACGCGGCTTGCGAGCCCGTTCACCAGCTGTTGCTGCAGGATCAGGCCGGCCTCGATGGTCTTGCCCAACCCCACTTCGTCGGCCAGCATCACTCGGGGGGCATGCCGCGCGGCCACTTCCGCCGCGATGTAGAGCTGGTGCGGGATCAGGTCAGTGCGGCCGCTGCACAGGCCCAGCACGCGGGAGCGCTCGATCTCGGCCAGGCGCTCGATGGTGTGCTTGCGCAGGTAGAACCACTGCGCGGCGTCGGTCTGGCCGGCGAACAGGCGCTCCAGGGGCTTGTTCAGGATAAGGGTGTCGCTGAGCAGGGCTTCCGGCAGCTTGATGCGCTGGCTCGGGTCGTCCTTCAGATGCGCGTCGTACACCAGCGTGTCCTTGTGGCTGCTCACCTCCAGCACGACCAGGGCGTCGCCATGGCAGGTCGAGATGGTGTCGCCGGCTGCGAAGGCGATGCGGCTCAGCGGCGCCTGGACGCGGGCGTAGCGACGCACCTGATCACAGGAGCGAAAGGCGATGGTGACGGTGCGGTGATCGAGCTCGGTAACGATGCCCAGGCCCAGCTCCGGTTCGGTTTCACTCAACCAGCGCTGACCATGGGCAAACAGGAAGGATTTCGGCATGGGGTTCGGGGTGTTCCGTGTGGCGTTTGACGAGGGCGGTATGGTAGCCGATCGGCCCCGGCTTGAGAAACGCGATCAGCCGGCCTCTGCGGGGGCGGCAGCCGGTTCTGCGGCCGGCGGCTGGGGCGGACGCTCCAGGCTCATGGGGCCGAAGCGGCCGGCGCGGTAATCGTGAATCAGCAGCTCCGCCACCTTGTGCCAGTCGATCTCGCCGTCCTTGCGCACACAGGCGCGACGTGCGGCCAGTGCCTTCAGGAACAGCTCGCCGGTGGCGGGCAGGGTGTCCATGCCATAGCGCTCGCGCAGACGCTGGGGAAACAGGTCCAGCAGCATCTGGGCACTGAACAGCGCGACATCGGTGAACTCCATGGCCGTGTTGCGAATAGCTCCGGAGAGCGCCAGGCGATAGGCGGCCGCCTGATCCTCCAGCTTCGGCCACAGCACGCCTGGGGTGTCCACCAGATACCAGTGGTCATTCAGGCGCACCCGCTGCTGGCCCTTGGTGATGGCCGGCTCGTTGCCGGTGCGCGCCACCTTCTTGCCGATCAGCTGGTTCATGAGGGACGACTTGCCCACGTTGGGGATACCGACAATCAATATCTGATGCTTCTTGTGCTCCTGCTTCCAGGCACGCAGGGCGGCGACATCGGCGCTTTCGGTCGGATTGACCGTCGGCGCCGGCTTGCCCGCATTGACCTTGCGCAGCAGCCGGCCGCACAGATACAGCACGTCTGCCGTTTCGATGCGCTTGTCCTTGGAGCTGCTGGCCGCGAAGCTCAGCGTCTCGCGGTTGAAGTGCTCCAGCCATTCGCGGGTGATGTGCGGGTTGGCGAGGTCGGCCTTGTTCAGGATGCGCAGACAGGGCTTGCCTTGGCGCATGGACTGCAGCAGCGGGTTGGAGCTGGCCTGGGGCATGCGCGCGTCCAGCACTTCGATCACCACATCGATGTCCTTGATGAGGGCGGCCATTTCCTTGTTGGCCTTGTGCATGTGCCCGGGGTACCACGAAATTGCCATGTCGCTGTCGTGCCTGCTGCTGGAGAAAAAGTGCGCGGATTCTAGCAGCTAAGGGCGCCCGATGCGCCCCCGTGACAGGCGATGCCATGGCTGGGTGACTTGAAATTGGGCAGCTCGGGCCTGACACTGACTTGCATTCGTCGCCCTGGGCGCCGGCAACTGATAGGGAAATGATCACCATGACCGTACAAGAAAGCATCGAAGCAAGCCTGCGCGCGGCCCTGCCGCTGGCTCATCTGGACATCCTGAACGAGAGCCACAAGCATGCCGGCCCCGGCACCGAGACCCATTTCAAGGTCACGGCGGTCTCGTCTGACTTCGAGGGGCTGGGCCCGGTGAAGCGCCATCAGCGCCTCTACCAATTGCTGGAACAGCAGCTGCGCGACGGGGTGCACGCCCTGGCTCTGCACACCTACACGCCCGAGGAATGGGCGCGCAAGAATGGGGTCGTGCCCCGGTCTCCTGACTGTGCAGGCGGGCAGCACTGAGCCTGACCGGTTTGCAAAAAACGATCGTTTCGCGTAGGGTCCCGCTCGTTCAACCCTCCCGCAGCCACTCACAGGGCCCTTGATTTGTCGTTACTGAGACTGTTGGCACATACCCGCACGTCCACGCTGGTGCAAGTCTGCACGGCGGGGATCCTGCTGGCGCTGGTGGCAGCTCTGCAGTTGCGTGCCTTGCGTGACGCCCCTGGCGAAGTGCCTGCCGACGTGGAAGAGCCCGTCGAACAAGTCCGCGATTCCATGCCCGATTTCGACGCTTTCACCAGCATCGAGGCGCGCAAGGAAGCCTTCTTCGCCTACTTCGAGGTGTTCATCGAAGAGGAAAACGCCCACATCCTGCAAACCCGCGCACGCCTGGAGCAGTTCCACGGCATCCTGCAAGGCGGCGCTGTGCTCAGTCCGCTGGAGCGTCACAACCTGGACCTGATCGCTGCCGAGTATCGGCTGCCGCGCAATGACATGCCCGTGGCCGACATGGTGGACGAGCTGCTGCTGCGTGCGGACATCATTCCGCCGTCACTCGCATTGGCCCAGGCCGCCACGGAATCCGCCTGGGGTACCTCGCGCTTCGCGAAGGAAGGCAACAACATCTTCGGACAATGGTGTTTCGATGAGGGTTGCGGCCTGATTCCCGGACAGCGCGCCTCCGATGCCAGTCACGAAGTGCGCGCCTTCGCCTCGGTGGAAGCCGCCGTGAAGGCGTATTACCGCAATCTGAATTCCAACCCGACCTATGACTATTTCCGCGAGCTGCGCGCGCACATGCGCCTGCTGGAAAAGCCGCTCAATTCCCACCAGTTGGCCGATGGCCTCACGCGCTATTCCGAACGCGGCCGCGCTTATGTGGCCGAGATTCGCGACATGATCCGCATCAATGACCTGCACGAGCGTGACGAGCGCGGCTGAGTCTCAGTCCTGATTGGTGGGCGTCGAGCGCGTCCAGTCCTTGGAATACCAGAAGAAGCGTTCGTTGCTGCCGCGCATGGGCGCCGTGCACAGGTAGCGGAAGCGCCGCAGGTTGAAAGTCTGTTCGGTGCTCAGCTTCACCAGCCCGTTCTCCTGATCCAGCCACTCCATTTGCATGGGCTGTCCGCCCGCGTAACAGCCCAGCTGCCGGAAGTTGAAGTCGCCCGGGGCGAACTGCAGCGTCACATTGGGGCTGGTGTCCTGCGTCATGGTGCTCTCCGGGTCGACCTTCACCAGATGGAAAGACAGCGTCTGCACTTTCTGCGCGAAGTCGCGCAGCTCGGTGAAGCTGCCGCCGAAGGGGAAACGGGGCAGGGCCAGGAAGTCGGAATCGAAGCCCACGGCCCCGGACTGCTGCCCCAGTGCTATCACGCCCAGCTCCGCCAGCATGGCCTTGTTGGCCAGATCGTATTCCCCGTAGGGATAGGCCATGAAGGCGTGATCCTGTCCTGTCTCTGCCTTGATCTTCGCCTGGGCGCGCAGATACTCCTCGCGCAGCCGCGCCGTGCGTGCGGCCTCGTCCTCGCCAGCCAGGGCATCCACCATGTGCGGATGGTTCTCCATGTGGTTGGCGATGGTCACGCCGGCATCCGACATCGCGCGAATCTGCTCCCAGCTCATGTAGCCGGCCTGGTGGTCGTTGTGCGGCTGGGTGTTGATGAACACGGTGAAGGGGAAGCCGTATTCCTGCAGCATGGGGAAAGCGGTGTCGAAGATCGAGATGTAGCCATCGTCGAAGGTGATCGCCACCGTCTTGTCGGGCACCTGCTGCCGATTGCGCAGGGCGTCGATCAGCTCCGGAAGCGGCATCACGTGAAAGCCGTTGTCGCGCAGGTGATTCATCTGCTCGCGGAAGCGCTGCGGCGGCACGCTGGTTGAGGGTGGCGTGGACTCCGAGATGTGGTGATACAGCACGATGGTGGCATGTTCGGCGGCACTGGCGGTGCCCGCGAGCAGCATCAGCGCGCTCAGCGTGAGGGGGGTCAAGCGCATGGTGGCCTCTCCTGGCAGGATTTGCGCGCTATTGTGCGGGAGGCGTCGCCTGCAAGACAAGGCGGCGTCCTGTCTATGCCCCGGCAGTTTGACTATAATGCCGGCCACTTTCACCCACGGCGGAGCCCCTGCATGTATCACGCAAATGCCCTTCGGCTGACACGGCTCGAGTCCGGTATCGGGCATCTGGTGTTCGACCTCGCAGGCTCGCCGGTCAACAAGTTCAATCGGCAGACCCTGGACGAGCTGCGCGAGGTGCTGGCCCTGGTGGCCGGCAGCGATCTGCGCGGCCTGCTGTGCAGCAGCGCCAAGAGCGGCTTCATCGCGGGAGCCGACATCGCCGAGTTCTCCAGTCAGTTTCGCCTGCCGGCGAGTGAGCTGAGTGCCTGGCTGGCGCAGAGCCAGGCGCTCTTCAGCACGCTGGCCGCATTGCCCATTCCCACGGTGAGCCTGATCGACGGTCAGGCTCTGGGTGGCGGCTTCGAATTCTGTCTGGCCACGGACTACCGCCTCGCCACGCGCGCCGCGGTGCTGGGCTTTCCCGAAGTGGGGCTGGGCATTTGTCCCGGCTTCGGCGGCACCGTGCGAGCGCCGCGCGTCATGGACACGCAGGCTGCCGTGAGCTGGATCGTGTCCGGCCAGTCGCACACGGCGGACGAAGCGCTGTCGGCCGGCGCCATTGACGCGCTGGTGGATGCGCAGCTGCTGCTGGAGTCGGGTATCGAGCAGATCGAGCAGGCGCTGCAGCAGCCTGAGGTCTGGCAGCAGGGCAGACACGCGCGTCAAGCCGCACTGACACCGGGAGACACTGGTGCAGCCGCCTGTGCCGGCGTACGTGCCGCATTGCAGGCCGCCGGGGCCAACCCCAATCCCGCCCCCGCGCTGGTGCTGCAGCTGCTGGAGCGCAGCGTGGCCGTGTCGGCAGCAGAGGCTCTGGCGCAGGAGATCGCGTGTTTCGTGAGTCTGGCTCACAGCGACGTGGCGGCCAGTCTCGTCGGCCTGTTCGTGGCTGATCAGCAGTTGCGGCAAAAGACCCGCGCCTGGGCCGCGCGCGGCAAGGCGGCCGATCGCATCGCCGTGCTCGGCGCCGGCATCATGGGCGGCGGCATCGCCTATCAGGCGGCACTCAAGGGCATCGACGTGCAGATGAAGGACATCGCCCAGGCGGGCCTTGATGCCGGCATGAAGGAGGCGCAGCAACTGCTCGGAAGGCAGGTGCAGAAGGGGCGTCTGAGCCATGCACAGGCTGCCGAGGCGCTGGCCCGCATTCATCCGACGCTGGATTACAGTGGCTTTGCAGAGGTCGATCTGGTGGTGGAAGCCGTGGTCGAGAAGCAGGCCGTCAAGCAGGCTGTGCTGGCAGAGGTGGAACGCCAGGTGCCTGCCACCGCCATTCTGGCCTCGAACACGTCCACGATTTCCATCACGGCACTCGCGCAGCCCCTGCAACGCCCCGCGCAGTTCTGTGGCATGCACTTCTTCAACCCCGTGCCGTTGATGCCCCTGGTGGAAGTGATCCGGGGCGAGGGCAGCAGTGAACAGAGCATCGCCAGCACCGTGGCCACCGCCCAGCGCCTGGGCAAGACGCCCATCGTGGTGCGCGACTGCCCGGGGTTTCTCGTCAACCGCATCCTGTTTCCCTATTTCGGGGCCTTCGCCATGCTGCTGCGGGACGGCGCCGACCCGCGCGCCATTGACGCCGCCATGGAGGCCTTCGGCTGGCCCATGGGCCCGGCGTGGCTGCTCGACGTCGTCGGCCTCGACACGGCCGTCCATGCCCAGGCCGTGATGGCGCAGGGTTTCCCCGATCGCATGCAGTACGACTTCACGTCCGCCACACAGTGGCTGTTCGAGAGCGGCCGCCTTGGCCAGAAGTCCGGCGCAGGTTTCTATCGCTACACGCCCGATGCGGCAGGTCGCCTGCAGAAGCAGGTCGACGAGCAGGCACTGGCGCTGATCCGCAGTCAGCAGAAGGCATCCCGCGATTTCACGGCCCAGGAGATCGTCGATCGCATGATGCTCCCCCTGTGTCTCGAGACGGTACGCTGTCTGGAGGATGGCATTGTCGACACGGCGGCCGAGGCCGACATGGGGCTCGTGCTCGGTCTGGGCTTCCCGCGTTTTCGCGGCGGCGCCCTGCGCTATCTCGAGCGGCAGGGGCTTGCGGCCTTCTGCGCTCTGGCGGACGCCCTTGCGGCGCTCGGTCCGCTCTATCATCCCACCGCGACGCTGCGCGCCATGGCGGCTGCCGGTGCCCGGTTCCACGCATGAATTGCCAAGGTGACACCATGACCAGTCTTGCCACCCCTGCCACCAGCGACGCGCTCGAACTCGACGCCCAGGCCATCAAGCGCCAGCGCCTGCTCAATCGCTGCCACAAGAATCTGCGCCGCGATGTCGGCAAGGCCATTGCCGACTACAACATGATCGAGGACGGCGATCTCGTGATGGTCTGTCTCTCGGGCGGCAAGGACTCCTACACGATGCTGGACATCCTGCTGAGTCTGCAGAAGCACGCGCCCATCGACTTCCGTCTCATCGCGGTGAATCTCGACCAGAAGCAGCCGGGTTTTCCCGAGCATGTGCTGCCGCAGTATCTAAGCAGCCTCGGGGTGGACTACCACATCATCGAGATGGACACGTATTCCATCGTCAAGGACAAGACGCCGGAAGGGAAAACCTTCTGCGGTCTGTGCTCGCGGCTGCGTCGCGGCAGCCTGTATGGCTATGCGCGGGAGATCGGCGCCACCAAGGTGGCGCTGGGGCATCATCGTGAGGACATTGTGGAAACCCTGTTCCTGAACATGTTCTTCGGCGGCACGCTCAAGGCCATGCCGCCCAAGCTGCTCAGCGACGACAAGCAGAATGTGCTGATCCGCCCGCTGGCCTATTGCAGCGAGGAAGAGATCGCGCGCTACGCGAAGCTCAAGCAGTTCCCGATCATTCCCTGCAATCTATGCGGCACGCAGGAGAACATGCAGCGGCGTAACATCAAGGAGCTGCTGAAGCAGTGGGATCGCGAGACGCCCGGCCGCGTCGAGAGCATCTTCCGCGCGATCTGCAATGTCGCGCCGTCCCAGCTGGCTGACCCAAAGCTCTTCCCCTTCGCCGGACTCAAGGCGATCAAGGACGAGCCGCTGGGCATCGACCTCATGAACCTCGGCTGAGCGCCCATGCAGATTCCGTGGCAACAGTTAGCGTCTGACACCGTGACCGCCGTGCTGGAGGAATTTGCCACGCGCGAGGGCACCGACTACGGCCACGAGTCCTACAGTCTGGCGCAGAAGGTGGCCATGCTGCGGCGCCAGCTGGAGCGCGGGGAGATCGCCATCAGCTTCGACTCGGCCACCGAGACCTGTTCCCTCATTTCCCTGCGCTGAACGCGCGTTGACAGCGAGACCCTGGCATGACCGACAGCTCTTCCTCCTTGCCCGAAGCCAGCGTGCACCTGGATGCCTGCGGCCTGTATTGTCCGGAACCGGTGATGCTGCTGCACAACCGCATTCGCGACATGGCCTCGGGCGAGGTGGTGGAAGTGATCGCGACCGATCCTTCCACCACGCGCGATGTGCCCAAGTTCTGTCTCTTTCTCGGGCATGAGCTAATGGCGCGCACGCAGCAGGACGATCGCTATCACTACTGGATCCGCAAGGCCTGAGTCCATGAGCCGCCTGCCGCGCGAGCCCGTCTATCTGGTCGATGCCTCCATCTACATTTTCCAGGCCTGGTTCTCGCCGCATTATCTCGTGAGTTCTACCGCGGGCGATGATCTGAGTGCCTTCTTCGGCTTTGCCCAGTTCCTGCAGCGCTTCCTGCGCCAGACCCGCCCGCGGCAGGTGGCTGTCGCCTTCGACGAGAGTCTGTTCTGTGGCTTTCGCCACAGCCTCTATCCGGCCTACAAATCGAATCGGGAATTGCCCGATGAGCTGCTGGCGCGCCAACTGCAAGCCTGTGCGGCGCTGGCGCCCCTGATGGGCGTGCCGGCCTGGGGCAGCCGCGTGTACGAGGCCGACGACATCATCGGCACACTGGCCCGGCGTGTGGCGCCGCGGCCGGTGTGCATCGTCAGTCGCGACAAGGATCTGGCCCAGCTGCTGCGCCAGGACGAGGATCACTTGTGGGACTACACCGCGAGCACCCGGCGCTTTCGGGCCGACATCGAACGCCAGTACGGCATCCGTGCGGAGCAGATCCCGGACTATCTCGGCCTCGTGGGAGATGCGGTGGACGCGATTCCCGGCGTGCCTGGCATCGGTCCGGTGGCCGCCCGCGCACTCCTGCAGCATTTCGGCACGCTCGAACAGCTCTACGCGAATCTGGAGGACGTGGCGCTGCTGCGCTATCGCGGTGCCGGCAGGACGGCGCAGTTGCTGCGTGACCACGAGTCTGTCGCGCGCCTGAGCCGGCAATTGGCCACCATCATCGATTCGGTGGATGATCCCGCGGAAGCGTTTTCCCGCACGGGGAGCGACGGCCTTTGCTGGCGCAGCCCCGACATCGAGGGTATTGCCGGCCTGCTGGCGAGCCTGCAGCTGGAGCCCCTGGCGCAGGAGCGCTTCCTGACCCTGATGCAGGGCCTGCAACCCGTGACTGAAGGAGCCGTGTGATGAAGATCGTGGCAGATGAGAACATCGTGGCCGTCGCCGAACTCTATCGGCAGCATGGCGAACTGCACTTGCTGCCTGGGCGCGCCATAGAACCGGCGGACGTGAAGGATGCCGATGTGCTGCTGGTACGTTCCATAACCCACGTGGATCGTGCCCTGCTCGCCGGTTCACGCGTGCGCTTTGTCGCCACGGCCACCAGTGGCACTGATCACCTGGACCTGCCGTGGCTGGCCGGGCAGGGCATCGTCGTGGCCGAGGCGGCGGGCAGCAATGCCAACGCCGTGGTCGAGTATGTGCTTGCCGCGCTGGCCGAGTTGCAATGGCGCGGCATTCCCGTGCAGGGGCGCACTGCGGCCATCGTCGGTTTCGGTCAGGTGGGCTCGCGGCTGCATGGCGCACTACAGACCCTGGGGCTGGACGTTCGGGTGTGTGACCCGTTGGTCGAGGCCCACTGGCGACAAAGGGGAATCCCGGCACCTGTCAGGTTCTGCACCTTGGATGAAGCCCTGCACGCTTCGCTCATCAGTCTGCACACCCCGTTGACTCAGGGTGGCTCCCATGCGACGTGGCACCTTCTGGACCAGACACGATTGGCCGCGCTGCGTCCTGGCACCGTGCTGATCAATGCCGCGCGTGGCGCTGTCGTGAGCAATCAGGCGCTGCTCGCGTACCTGCAGCAGAGCTCCGGGCTGCACTGTGTGCTGGATGTCTGGGAGAACGAGCCCACGATCTCGATGCCATTGCTGCAGGCGGTGACGCTTGGCACGCCACATATCGCGGGCTACAGCGTGGAAGCCAAGAGCAGTGCGAGTACGCGCAACTACCAGGACTTCCTGCGGCATTTCGGGCTGACAGACACACGCCCGAGCACTGCGGCAAAGGCTGCGCGCTCGCGGCTCAAGGTGGACCTGGCGCCGGCGCCGTCGCTGCACGACGCGCTGGCCCTGTGCCTGCGCGCAGCCTTTCCGGTGGCGCAGGTCGATGCGCAGCTGCGGGAGCGGACTGCGGATGCCGGGGTGTTCGATGCGATTCGCCAGCGCCTTGGCGCGCGGCGCGAGTTCGCGCACTACACGCTGCAGTGCGAGAACCTCGGGCGGGGAGTGGACAGAGCCGCGCTGGAGACCAGGCTGACGGCTCTGGGGTTCACGCTGGAATTCTGACGGCTCAGAATTCCGCGCGGGAGAGGAAACGATCGATCTTGCCGATGGCCTGCGTCAGCACGTCGGCGTTGGGCAGGAACACGATGCGGAAGTGCTGGGTGTCGGTGATATTGAACGCGCTGCCCTGCACCAGCAGGATCTTTTCCTTTTCCAGCAGGTCGAGCACGAATTTCGCGTCATCCTTGATCGGGTATTTCTGCGGATCCAGTTTCGGGAACATGTAGATCGCGCCCCGCGGTTTCACGCAACTGATGCCGGGAATGGACGTGATGAGATTCCACGCCAGATCACGCTGCTCGCGCAGACGCCCGCCCGGCAGGATCAACTCGTTGATGCTCTGATATCCGCCCAGTGCCGTCTGCACCGCGAACTGCGCCGGCACATTCGCGCACAGCCGCATGTTGGAGAGAATCTCCAGACCTTCGATGTAGTTCTCGGCTTTTTCCTTGGCACCGCTCAACACCATCCAGCCCGAGCGGAAGCCCGCCAGGCGATAGGCCTTGGACAGACCGTTGAAGGTGATGAAGAAGACATCGTCGGCCAGGGAGGCGATGGGAATGTGCTTCGCATCGTCGTAGAGGATCTTGCTGTAGATCTCGTCCGAGAACACCACCAGCTTGTGCTTGCGCGCCACGCGGAGGATGTCCTCGAGAATCTCCTTGCTGTACACGGAGCCGGTCGGGTTGTTGGGATTGATGATCACGATGGCCTTGGTGTTCGGCGTGATCTTCTTCTCGATGTCCTTGATGTCCGGGAACCAGTCGGCGGCCTCGTCACACACATAGTGCACAGGGGTGCCGCCGGCCAGGCTCACGGCGGCTGTCCACAGCGGGTAATCCGGCGCCGGGATCAGCACTTCGTCGCCGTTGTTGAGCAGTGCCTGCATGGACATCACGATCAGCTCGCTGACGCCGTTGCCCAGATAGATGTCATCGATGTCGACGCCCTTGATCTGCAGCTGCTGGCATTCCTGCATGATCGCCTTGCGTGCCGAGAACAGCCCCTTGGAGTCGCTGTAGCCCTGAGCATTGGAAAGATTGCGGATCACGTCCTGGATGATTTCATCCGGGGCCTCGAAACCGAACGGTGCCGGGTTGCCGATATTGAGCTTGAGGATGCGGTGACCTTCCTCTTCCAGTCGCTTCGCTTCCACGAGGGCAGGACCGCGAATGTCGTAGCACACCTTGTTCAGCTTGTCGGACTGTCTGATCTTCTTCATCGCTCGTGTCTCTGGCGGCCCGGAGGGTGAGGGTTGATCCGTGCCTGGGGTTGTGGCCGTAAGCCTTGTGGCGCTGGCGTCAGGGCGGCTATTGTAATCGCCTGTCGGCAAATTGACAGCGCACAGGCAGCGCAAGTTTCACGGGCACAGTACAGGGGGAGGCGACCATGTTCGACAAGGAAATCCGCATCAAGAGCGACGAGGAACTGCGCCGCAGTCTCGGGGAAGACGGCTTTCGCATTGTGCGCCAGAAGGGCACGGAGCGCGCCTTCACTGGTCGGTACTGGAACTGCAAGAGCCCGGGTGTCTATCGTTGCTCCGTGTGCTCCAACCCCTTGTTCGATGCCGGCACGAAATACGATTCGGGCAGCGGCTGGCCGAGCTTCTGGCAGCCGGTCGCGGCAGGGAAGGTGAGGGAGGAGGCGGATTTCAGCCACGGCATGCAGCGCGTGGAAGTGCTCTGTGCCCATTGCCAGGCCCATCTGGGTCACGTATTCCCCGACGGGCCCGCGCCCACCGGGATGCGTTACTGCATCAACTCGGCGTCGCTGGAGCTGGATGGATACGGGCAAGGTGTCTGAAATAAAGGGTAGTACCCCGTTTTCACGGACGGCTATAAAACGCTTGAAAACTCCAGATCACGCCTGGCCAATCGTCGTCGCATCCTCGGATTGTGAAAGCGTTCGATGTAGTGGAACACATCCGCCTTCGCCATTTCCAGAGTCCTGTACTTTCGTCGGTATACCCGCTCTCGCTTGAGCATCCCGAAGAAGCCTTCACATGCGGCATTGTCGCCGCAGTG
>JAURIJ010000052.1 GCA_030832825.1 Gammaproteobacteria bacterium | reverse complement strand
AGGTGCGTTTCGACGAGGTGCAGCGCCTGCGCGAGATCATGGACCAGATCTCGGCACGACGGGAAAGCAGCATCACTGGTCAGGGCCATTCGCTGGCCATGACCCTGGCCAGCAGCGGCATGAGCCCGACGGCGCGCCTGAGTCACGAATTCACCGGTCTGGCCGGCATCGGCACCCTGCGCAATCTTGGGCGCAGCCTGAAGAACGATGCCGAGGCCCGCGCCCTGCTGGACAAATTCCGTGCCCTGCACGCCCGTGTGATGGCCGCCCCGCGCCGCTTCCTGCTGATCGGCGAAGCGGCCGAGCAGGACGCGCTGCACGCCAGCCTGCAGCAGTGCTGGCAGTCCTCGCAGCCCCCGGCGGCCACCGGCAGTGCGCTGATCCTGCCGCCGGTGCGCGAGCAGGTGCGCCAGATATGGACGACGAACACGCAGGTCAATTTCTGCGCCAAGGCCTATCCGACGGTGGCGGCAGGCCATCCGGATCACGCCACGCTGTGCGTGCTGGCAGGCTTCCTGCGCAACGGCTTCCTGCATCGCAGCATCCGTGAACAGGGCGGCGCCTATGGTGGTGGCGCCGATCAGGATGCCAATTCAGCCTCGCTGCGGTTCTACTCCTACCGCGATCCGCGCCTGGCCGACACCCTGGCCGACTTCGACCGGGCCATAGACTGGGTGCTGGGTGGTGGTCACGAATGGCGACAGGTGGAAGAAGCCATCCTCGGCGTCATCAGCGCCATGGACAAGTCGACCTCCCCGGCCGGCGAGGCGAAACAGGCGTTCTACAACGAGCTGTTCGGCCGCACGCGCGAGGCGCGTCTTGCCTACCGACAGCGCGTGCTGGACACGACGGTGGCGGATCTGCAGCGCGTGGCCGGCGAATACCTGCGACCAGAGAAAGCGAGTGTGGGCGTGATCAGCAACAGCAGCAATGCCAAGGCGGTCAGCGCGCTGGGACTCGAAGAGCACTCGGTTTGAGGAATTTTTTCAGAGCGTTTTCAACGAGCTGCAAGAAGATAAAGAATGTGCGTAAAAAAAGTTCAACGGCTGTGGAACTAAGTGCAGAGGCCACAGTCTGACTGGGTGTAGGTAGATTGCAGACAAAATTGTGGGTTTTGTTTCATTTTATCTCTCCCTTGATAGTAGTCAGTTAAGCCCGGTCCCCTGACCGGGCTTTTTTTTATGCCCGCCGAAAAGCCTCACTCCCCGCGCGCGGCCATGATCGTGTCATAGGCTGACTTGATTTCCTGGGTCTTGCGCTTGGCGATCTCCATCATCTCTTCCGGCAGTCCCTTGGACACCAGCTTGTCCGGGTGATGCTGGGCCATCAGCTTGCGGTAGGCTTTCTTCACCTCGGCGATGTCGGCGGTGCTGGCGAGCCCGAGCACCTTGTAGGCATCCTCCAGTCGGTCCTGCGGTTTCACATCGGCGGTGAAGCGGAACTGCGCGTTCATGCGCAGCACCAGCTGATCGTACTCGGCTTGCGTGAGCCCGAGGCCCAGCGCGATGCCGTCGAGCACACGGCGCTCGGCCGGTGCCATGGCACCGTCGGCCAGCGCGGTGGCGGTCAGGATCTCCAGGAACATCTGGATCAGGTTGCGCCGCCGCAGGCATTCGCGGCGGAACTGCTCCAGCACCTGGGCACTGGGAAAGCCCGGCTGCTTGCCCTGCTCGAACAGCCCGATGGCCAGCTTGCGCTGCTCGGGCTGCAGGCGCATCTGATCCATCACCTGCCGGGCCAACGAGATCTCGTCCGGGCTGACGCGGCCGTCCGCCTTGGCCACATGGCCCATCAACGAGAACACGGCAGTGAAGAAGGCGGTCTGCACGCGCTCGGTGCTGTGGCTGCCCAGCGTCGGATCGGCATCCACCCCGGCCATGCCCTTGTCGAAATAATTGCCGAGCGCCGCGCCAAGCACGGCGCCCAGAGGGCCGCCCATCATGAAGCCGAACGTGCCGCCCAGTACCTTGCCCCACCAGTTCATGCGCTCTCCTGCCTCACTCAGAAAATTCGTTGCCACCAGCTCTGGCGCAGGGCCGGAGCACATTGTTCGTACTGCCCCTGGTAGCGCAGCGCATTGCGCTGCACCGTGTCGGCAATCTCCAGCAGCCAGGGCTTGTCCGCATAGGTGCCCCGGGCGAAACCGGTGTTGCCCTCGTGGTAGGCCAGATAGAGATTGCGCGCATCGTCAGGGGCGATGGCATTGCGGCGCACGCTGTTGGCGTTGTACCAGCCAACGAAATCCACGGCGTGGGCGAAATTGCTGCGCCGTGCCAGACGATTGCCGGTGGACTCGCGGTAATCATCCCAGGTGCTGTCGAGCGCCTGGGCATAGCCAAAGGCATCGGAGGGACGCGGGCCGGGGATGACGCCGAGGATGCGCGTGCGGGCCGGGCGGGCGCGGGCGCGGAAACCGGATTCCTGATAGATGAAAGCCATGGAGACGCCCACGGGAATGTCCCAACGGCGCTGGCTCTGTTCGGCGGCACGGAACCACGCGCGCTCGTCCTCGAACACGCTGCAGACATTGCTCGCCTGGCGCGGCGCGGTGCTCAGGCAGGCGCTGAGCGTGGTGCCCAGCAGCAGGAGCAAGGACACAGTGCGCCAGCCGCTCATGCCTCGTGCTCCGTCAGGAAGGCCAGGAACGCGGGTTCATCGAGCACCGGCACCTCCAGCTCCACGGCCTTGTCCAGCTTGGAGCCGGCGCCGGGCCCGGCCACCACATAGTCCGTCTTCTTCGACACACTGCCGGCCACCTTCGCGCCCAGGGCCTGCAGACGCGCCTTGGCGTCGTCCCGAGTCATGGTCTCCAGCGTGCCGGTGAGCACGAAGGTCTTGCCGGCCAGCACATCCGAGGCGGCAGTCACGGCCTGATCGGCCCAGTGCACGCCCGCTGCCCGCAAGCGCGCGATGACGTCGCGATTGGCAGACTGTTCCAGGAAATGCTGCACACGCGCGGCCACGATCGGACCGACATCTTGCACCGCTTCCAGTGCCGCGGCATCTGAGGCCAGCAGCGCTTCGAGGGAGCCGAAATGGCTCGCCAGCGCGAGGGCAGTCGCCTCGCCCACTTCGGGAATGCCCAGCCCGTAGAGAAAGCGCGGCAGCGTGGTGCTGCGCGCCGTGTCGATGGCGGCCACGAGATTGGCGGCGGACTTGTCACCCATGCGCTCCAGTGCAGCGAGCTGGGCATGCTGCAGATGAAACACGTCGGCCACATCGTGGATCAAGCCGGCGTCCACCAGCTGCTCGATGAGCTTGTCGCCCAGCCCCTCGATGTCCAGAGCGCCCCGGGCACAGAAATGGCGAATGGATTCCTTGCGCTGCGCCGGGCAGACCAGGCCACCGCTGCAGCGGAACATGATCTCGCCATCGGGCTCCACCGCCGAGCCGCAGGCCGGGCAGCAGGCCGGCATCTGCGCGGGCCGACGCTCGGCGGTGCTGGCTTGGGTGTCGTCCTCGACCACCTTCACCACCTTGGGAATCACGTCCCCGGCGCGGCGGATGATCACCCGATCCCCGATCTGCAGCCCCAGGCGGGCAATCTCGGCCATGTTGTGCAGCGTGGCATTGCTGACGGTGACCCCGCCCACGAACACCGGCTCCAGCCGCGCTACGGGCGTGATTGTGCCCGTGCGGCCTACCTGGAATTCCACGTCACGCACGACAGTGGCGACTTCCTCCGCCGGGAACTTCCAGGCCACGGCCCAGCGCGGGGTGCGGGCATTGAAGCCCAGCTCCGCCTGCCACTGCAGGCGATCCACCTTGAACACGGCGCCGTCGATCTCGTAGTCCAGCTCGGCCCGGCGCGCCAGCAGCGCGTCCGCATAGGCCAGCGCCTGACTCACGCCTTCCACCTGCGCGATCAGCGGATTCACCGGCAGGCCCCAGCGACGCAGACAGGCAAACGTCTCGCTGAGGGACTGCCACGGGGCAGAGGCGTTTCCCCCCAGCACATGGGCGCCATAGCAGAAGAGCCTCAGAGGTCGTGCGGCGGTGATGCGCGGGTCGAGCTGCCGCAGCGTGCCGGCGGCGGCATTGCGCGGGTTCACGAAGGTTTTGCCGCCACCGGCACTGGCCTGGGCATTGGCGGCCTCGAAACCCGAGCGGCTCATGTAGATCTCGCCACGCACGTCCAGTCGCGCTGGCACGGCAGGCGATTCCTCGCTGGCGGCGGGATTCACGGGCAGACGCAGCGGCACATCGCGCAGGGTGCGGACATTGTGCGTGATGTCCTCGCCGGTCACGCCATCGCCGCGCGTGGCGGCCCGCACCAGCACGCCGTTCTCATAAAGCAGGCTCACGGCCACGCCGTCGATCTTGGGCTCGCAGCTGTAGCGCAGGGGGGCGGTGGAATCCAGGCGCTTGGCGATGCGGGCCCCGAAGTCCTGCAGCTCGGTTTCGTCGAAGACCTTGGCCAGCGACATCATCGGCACCTCGTGCGTCACCTGCACGAAGCCGCTCAGGGGGGCACTGCCGACACGCTGGGTGGGGGAATCGGGGGTGATCAGGTCGGGGTGGTCGGCCTCCATCCGTTCCAGGCGAGCGAACAGGCGGTCGTACTCCACGTCCGGAATCTCGGGGGTGTCGAGGGTGTGATAGAGATGGTCGTGGTGATGGATGCGAGCGCGCAACTGCGCCAGTTCCTCGGCAAGGGCCGCGTCGGCAGCCCCGGATTTGCGCTCCTCACTCATCTGCGGCAACCCGCCTTCACTTCGCCTGCCGCAGCTGCCGCAGGTCGAAGTCACGCACGCGCTGACGGTAATGCTCGATGGTCTGCGCCGTCATCACGCTGCGGTTGTCGTCCTTGAGATCGGCATCCAGCGCGATGCGCACCTTCTGCGCCGCGTCCAGCATCTGGTCGAAGGCCTGCATGTTGTGGCTGGCCGCGCTGGGCAGCGTCATGAAGAAGCACAGGCCGCGGGTAGAGAATTCGCTGATGCGGTTCAGGTCAAAGGTGCCCGGATTCACCAGGTTCGCCACGCTGAACAGCACGGGCGTGGCGGTGTCCGCGCCCATGTGGCGGTGGAAGATGGCCATGTCGCCGAAGCGCAGCTGATTCGCCAGCAGCACCTGCAGCATCTCGACGCCGGTGATCTCGCGATCCGGACGGGCCACCACATTCAGCACCAGCACTTCGCCGAAATCCTGGGCGGCCGGTTCGGGGGGCGGCTCGGCAGTCTGCGCTCTGGCCTGCTGACTGGGGACTTCCTGGCGACTGACTTCCTCGCGCGCCGGGCGCTGTTTCGGTGCGGGCTCCACGGCAGGGGCTGCCGAGCGTGAGCGACGCTCTTCCTGCTGAACGGGCGCGGACTCGCGCTGAACCTGCGCAGGCTCGCGGAGCGCGTCCTGCCGCACGCGATCGGCGTTACGCTGACGGCGCGCGGGTTTCTGCTCGCGGGCACGTTCGCGCAGGATCTCGTCCTCGGGGTGATCCAGGCTCAGCTCCTTCTGGCGTGACTTGTCCAGCGGCTCACGCACGGCACGTGTCGGGGCTGCCACGGTACGCGGGGCCGAAACCTGATCGTCATCGAACGTGTCCAGGCCCAGCACGGGCTCGGCACGCTGCACGCGCTCGGGCTCCTGCACGGCTTTCTCGGCGGCCGCAGCGCCCATGCCGGACAGTTTCTCGCCCGCCCACTGCAGCCAGCGGCGCGGACCGTTGCGACTTTCCTGCGTGGGAGGCGCGGCGGGCGCTAGCTCTTCTTCGTACCAGCTCTCGGCGCGTGCGCCCTTGCCTTCACGCGGCTTCAGCAGCACGTCATCATCGTCGGCGTCGTCGCGATAGACCTGGTCGAATTCCTCGACCTCGGACTCGTCATCCTCGCCGTGCTGATCCTCTTCCCAGGATTCGTGCAACTCGTCCTCGGCGTCGTCGTAATCGTCCTGATCGTCGTCATCGTCGTCGTCCTGCACGTCGTCGTAAGCGGCGCGCTGACTGGCTAGACCCCGTGCCGCGAGTTCGTCGTCGACATCATCGTAGTCGTTATCCTCGTCGTCGGCGTCGTCCTGGTCGTCATCGAAGTCGCGGTCATCGTCGTCATCGTCGTCATCATCCCAGTCGTCATCGCCGTCCCGGTCGTGCTCCGGGCCGTTGCGCTCGTCGTCGTAGTCGTCTTCGTCGTCGGCATAGTCGTCTGCGTCGTCGAAGTCGTCGTCCTGCCGATCGTCGTCATCGCGGTAACCGGCGGCACTGAAGGAGTCACGGGGCTCGTCATCCTGCTCGAACGCGGGGTTGTGACGGGCGTCGTTCTCGTCATCAGTCATCACACCCGGAGCGGCTGCGGCGCCTGCAGCCAGCGGTGTGGCAGAGGTGGCGGCCATGTGGTCGATGGGACGATGCACTGGCTTGAGCGAGCGCTGGCTGTGTTTCTGGCGCGCGGCATTGCGGGCATTGGCCACACTGGAGGCGCGGGGCGGCTCGTCCAGCGGCTCGTCGTCGCCCAGGGTGTCCATGAGCACGGGAATGGCCTGATCGCGAGCCGTGAACTCGGAATTGCGCTTGACCACCTGCTCGAAGGAGCGCTGCACCAGGCGGGCACCGCCGTTGGGCAGCTCCGAGCTGATCAACTCGTCAGGGTCGTACTGGGGGATGTTCTTTTCCAGCGCCATGCGCAACTGACCGCGCCGCGCTCGCAAGGCCACATAGAGCCCACGCAGGATCACGCCAACGATGGCAAGGATCAACAGCAGTATCATCAGTTCACGCAGACCCATAACCCAGTTCTTTCCTTAAGTCTTTTAGCTAATTGTCCGTTTTATAACGCAAAAATACTGGCATGTGAACTTCTTTACATGGCCGCCAGTTCCGCCGCTTCGGCGATGTCCACCGCCACGATGCGGGAGACCCCCGGCTCGTGCATGGTGACCCCCAGCAACTGGTTCGCCATTTCCATCGTCAGCTTGTTATGGGTGATGAAGACGAACTGCACAGACTGTGACATTTCCTTCACCAGATTGGCATAGCGGCCCACGTTGGCATCGTCCAGCGGCGCGTCCACTTCGTCGAGCATGCAGAACGGCGAGGGGTTCAGCTGGAAGATGGAGAACACCAGCGCGATGGCCGTCATGGCCTTCTCGCCGCCCGAAAGCAGATGAATGGTGCTGTTCCGCTTGCCGGGCGGGCGCGCCATGATCGCCACGCCGGTGTCCAGCAGGTCCTCGCCCGTCATGTCCAGATAGGCATGGCCACCACCGAACACCTTGGGGAACAGCTCCTGCAGACCGGCGTTGATCTTGTCGAAGGTTTCCTTGAAGCGCGTGCGGGTTTCCTTGTCGATCTTGCGGATGGCGTTCTCGAGCGTCACCAGCGCGCGCTCGAGGTCGTCGTTCTGGGAGTCCAGGTAGACCTTGCGCTCGGACTGCGTCTTGTATTCGTCGATGGCGGCCAGGTTAATGGCGCCCAGGCGCTGCACGCGGCTGGCGATGGCTTCGAGCTCGCGCTCGCAGAAGGCCTGGTCCACGCCTTCCGGCAAGGTGGCGAGCACGGTTTGCAGGTCATAGCGGCTCTCGCGCAGCTGATCCTGCAGCGCCTCGCGCTTGACCATGTCACCCTCGCTGCGCAGGCGGTGTTCCATCAGCTGCTCGCGCAGGCCGGCGGCGGTGCGCTCGAAGTGCGAACGCTGCTGCTCCAGGGTGCGCAGGGTGTGTTCGTTGCGCTCGGCGCGGGCCTTGGCGGCGGTCAGCTGGGCTTCCACTTCCAGACGTTTCTGCAGCTGCTCTTCCAGCTCGGCGCGCTTGAGTTCCAGTGGCGCGTCGCTGTCCTGCAGCTGGCGCGTCAGGGTGTCGATCTTCTCTTTGGCACGCTGCACCTGGGAGGCGGCGCGGTCGAGCGTGTCGCGCAGGGATTTCAACTGCGTCTGCAAGGACTGGGACTGCAGGGCCAGCTGGTGGGCGTGGTCCTTGTCGTGCCGCGCCTTCTGTCGCACATGATCCAGCGCCTCGCGCCGCTCATCGCGCTGCTGCAGCAGCTGTTCCTTGCGTTCGGTGTCCAGCTCCATGGCATCCAGCGCGGCCTGCAGGTTGGAGCGCGCCAGGGCCGTGTTCTCTTCCTCGATTGCCAGCTGGCGCAGCAGCTCATCGAGTTCGTGCTGCAGGCGCTCGCGGCGCAGCGTGGTCTGCTCCACCTTCATCAGGCGGGCACCCAGCTGGGACTTCAATTCACTGTATTGCCGGGCGGTCTGGGCGATCTGGCGCTGCACGTCCTCGCGGCGGGACTCGAGATCCCTCAGAGCCTGCCGGCTGTTGGTCTGGGCTTCCAGCAAGTCGTCCACCCGCGCCTGCTGCAGGGCGATCTGCTCTTCAAGACGGGCGATCTCGCCCTTGCGCTCGAGCAGTCCGGCCTTCTCGTCGGCCGCTTTGCGCACACGGATCCAGGACTTGCCCAGCCAGACGCCCTGGCGGGTCACCACGGACTCGTGAGCCGCCAGCGCCCCGCGCAGGGCCAGCGCCGCCGCCAGGTCATTGGCGACATGGATGCCGGCCAGCAGTGAGGCACTGTCCCACTGGGAATGCACATGGCTTGACAGCAGTTCGCGACCTGCCGCAGCCATCGGAGCACTGCCCCGCACGCCCGTGTCCACCAGGGACAGCAGGCCCGCCGGCAAGTCGGCCAGCAGCGCGTCGACATTGTCGATGTGGTCGATGCACACGCTCTGCAGATAGTCGCCGAGCACGGCTTCCACCGCCGTCTCATAGCCAGAATCCACGCGAATATTCTCGCCCAGCCGCTTGTTTTCAATTATTTTCTTGGACTGCAACCAGCGATTCATGCCCTCGTTGTTGCGCCCCAGCGCGGCCTTCTGCAGCGCCTCCAGCGAGGCGGCGCGACCCTTCAGGCTCTGCAGCTCGCTGCGGGCTCTGTCGAGATCACTGGCGATGGCCTGGCCACGGCTGCGCTCTTCCTCGACCTGGCCGGCCAGCTCGCTGTTGCTGCTCTGATGCTGCTCCAGGGCTTCTTCCAGGTGCGAGACCTGCAGGGAGAGTTCGTCGATCACGTCCTGCTCTGGGTTGTCGCTCAGCGCCTTCTTCTCTTCCTGCAGGCGCGCCTTGCGATCCAGGCCGCGCTCCACGATCTTCTCCAGCTGCTGAATGCGCGACTGCTCGACCTCGGCGATCTGGCGCGGCTCCTCGGCACGGCGGTTGAACTCGTCCCAGTCGTGCTGCCACAGCTGCATGCGCTCTTCGGACTCTTCCAGCGCGAAGGCGGATTCATCGGCCACAGCGTTGGCTTCGTCCAGACGCGGTGCCAGCTCCTCGATGCCGGCTTCCAGCTGCAGCACGCGGGCGCGGTCGGACTCCAGCTCGCCCTGGCTCAAGCCGAAGCTGTCGCGAGTTTCCTGCAGATCGCGCTTGAGCTGCGCTGTGCGCTCGATCTGGAACTCGATGGTCTGCTCGATGCGGGCGATGTCGCTGCCCAGGCTGTAGTAGCGCCCCTGGATCTCGCTCAGCTGGTCGTTGAATTCGGTGTTGTCCACCAGGTGCTGTTCCACCTTGGCATCGATGGCGCGCTGGTCGGCCACGGTGGCCTCGATCTTCACTTCCAGCTCGCTGATCAGGGCGTGCTTGCGCTGCAGCTCGTCGTCCAGCGCCTTCCAGCGCAGGGCGTTCAGCTGGGCACTCATCTCGCGCTCCTGCTGCTTGAGCTCGCCGTATTTCTCGGCGGCCTGGGCCTGATGCTGCAGGTGCTGCAGCTGACGCCCCAGCTCCTCGCGCAGGTCGGTCAGGCGCTCGAGGTTCTCGCGAGTGCGCTTGATGCGGTTTTCGGTCTCGCGACGGCGCTCCTTGTACTTCGAGATGCCGGCCGCCTCCTCGATGAAGATGCGCAGCTCCTCGGGTTTGGACTCGATCAGGCGCGACACCATGCCCTGCTCGATGATGGAGTAGCTGCGTGCGCCAAGGCCCGTGCCCAGGAAGATGTCGGTGATATCTCGGCGCCGGCACTTGATGCCATTGAGCAGATAGCCCGAGGTGCCGTCGCGCGCCACCTTGCGCTTGATGGAAATTTCACTGTACTGGGCGTATTCGCCCTTGATGCGGTTGTCGCTGTTGTCGAACACCAGTTCGATACTGGCCTGCCCCACCGGCTTGCGGCCGCCGGAGCCGTTGAAGATCACGTCGGTCATGTTCTCGCCACGCAGATTCTTGGCGGAACTCTCCCCCATCACCCAGCGCACGGCGTCGATGATATTGGACTTGCCGCAGCCATTGGGGCCGACGACTGCACAGAGATTGCTGGGGAAATTGACGGTGGTCGGGTCGACAAAGGACTTGAACCCGGCCAGCTTGATACATTTCAAACGCATGAAGGAGCTCTGGTGGTTGAGGCGAAAGCGTGCGCAAGTTTAGCCGATAAAACGCGGGGATGGACACACAAAAAACGGTCTAGAACCCGGACTTGTAAAATGCTACTGCGAGTTGACAAGCGACATCATCTTCTTGCCTCCTAGTAACGGTCTATACCGCGTAAATATGGCGTGCTGCTTAGAATTCGAGGGAAAACCCCAGACTCGATTCGGTATTTCAGCAACAGCGCATTTCGGGTTCAATTCCGAACTATCACGCAACTCTCTCACTGCAAAGCTTGCACCCGCACGGTAGCGCTTCCGCACTGCGCTCAAACCGACCAGTGTTCTATTCCACTTCGGTATATACCCTTACTCTGACCCGCACTAGCCGGGCTGGCGTTATCGGCCAGTTAGTACAAGAGCCCGACAAGACCATCATGAGGGTGGAATGCTATGCTCAACTGTAAACCGACGCCCGTCTCAGGAGACTGTCATGCGCCAGTGGGTCAACGAAGCCATCCAGAGGATCGATGCCGACTTTCAGCGCTCGGCCGACACCCACCTCATCAAGCTGCAGCTGCCGGAATACCCCGATATCGACGTCTACCTGAAGGACGAAAGCACCCACCCCACCGGCAGCCTCAAGCACCGGCTGGCGCGCTCGCTGTTTCTGTATGGCCTGTGCAACGGCCACATCCGGGAAGGCACGCCCATCATCGAGGCCTCGTCCGGCTCCACGGCCGTGTCCGAGGCTTATTTCGCGCGCTTGCTCGGCCTGCCCTTCATCGCCGTGATGCCCGCCTCCACCGCCCTCGAGAAGGTGCGTCTGGTGGAGTTTTACGGGGGGAGCTGCCACATGGTGGACAAGGGCACGCAGATCTCAGACGTGGCCGCCGCGCTGGCCCGCGAGCGCGGCGGGCACTTCATGGACCAGTTCACTTATGCCGAGCGCGCCACCGACTGGCGCGGCAACAACAACATCGCCGACAGCCTGTTTCGGCAGATGGAGCAGGAGCGCTACCCCGTGCCTCGCTATGTCGTGATGAGCACCGGCACCGGCGGCACCTCGGCCACGCTGGGGCGCTATATCCGCTACCGGCGTTTCAATACCGAGCTGGTGGTGGTCGACCCGGAGCATTCCGTCTATTTCGATGCCTGGCACAGCGATCGGCGGGATCTGTGCATCAGCCAGGGCAGTCGCATTGAAGGCATCGGCCGGCCACGGGTGGAGCCCTCGTTCATTCCCAGCATCGTGGACGCCATGCTCAAGGTGCCCGACGCCGCGTCGATGGCCGCGCTGCGCTGGCTGGAAACGCGCATCGGACGCAAGGCCGGGGGCTCGACGGGCACCAATCTGTGGGGGGCCTTGCAGTTGGTGGCCGAGATGGCGCAGGCCGGCGAACGCGGCTCGGTGGTGACGGTGCTGTGCGACACAGGCGAGCGCTATCTGCACACCTATCACGATCCGGCCTGGGTGGCGCGGGAGATCGGCGACATCGAGCCGTGGGCTCGGCAATTGCCGTGAGATTGCTTCCATGCATTCTTGAAGTTGAACTTCAAAGCTGCATGGATTTGCCTGCCCACCTGCTGAGCCACAGCCCCAGCGCCGCCCCCAGCGCGTCTGCAAGCACATCGCCCGCCGAGGCACTGCGCCCCGGCACAAACGCCTGAATCAGCTCCGTCAGCACCGCAAACAGCAACAGCCCTAGCACCAGGGCCCAGAGTGCGCCGCGCGACTCGCGCCAGCCTCGCCCCAGCAAGGCGCCCGCCACGAAGAACAGGCCCGCGTGCACCAGCTTGTCGAGCGGCAACAGCGGCGGCGTGTCGGAGGACGGCGGCAGGTTGAGCACCGCCTTCACGAACTCCGCCACCTGGGCCACCAAGGCGCCGGGCAGGCTCAGCACCACGAAGACGAGCAACAGGAATGACAAGGCCAGCCAGCGGTAGCGGCGCGTGCGGGCGGAAGGGTCACGGGGAAGAAACGGCAGCATGGGAGCTCGAAGTTCTGGCAGCGGTTTGCGTGCCCAAGAATGCTGAAGCAGAGGCTTGCTTGCAAGCGAACCCTTTTGTAGCCGCCTGCTAGAATCGCGCGAAAATTGCGCACACGGAGCTTGCCCGCATGAAAATCCTGGTCACCGGCACCGCCGGCTTCATTGGTTCCCACCTGGCCCAGCGCCTGCTGGCACGCGGCGACGACGTGGTCGGCCTGGACAGCATCAATGACTACTACGACGTGCGCGTGAAATACGGCCGCCTGCAGCGCGCCGGCATCCGTGAGGCCGACATCGCCTACAACACGTTGCTCACCTCGCGCACACAGCCCGCTTACCGCTTCATTCAGCTGCAGCTGGAAGACGCCGAGGCGCTCAACGCCCTGTTCGCCGCCGAGAAATTCGATGCCGTGTGCAACCTCGCCGCCCAGGCCGGCGTGCGCTATTCGCTGCAGAATCCGCGCGCCTACATCGACGCCAATATCATCGGCTTTCTGAACATCCTGGAAGCCTGCCGCCACCATGGCGTGAAGAACCTGAGCTATGCGTCCAGCTCGTCGGTGTACGGCCTGAACGAGGAACTGCCCTTCTCCACCCGGCACAACGTGGACCACCCCATCAGCCTGTACGCCGCCAGCAAGAAATCGAACGAACTGATGGCCCACACCTACAGCCACCTGTTCGGCATCGCCACCACCGGGCTGCGTTTCTTCACCGTGTATGGCCCCTGGGGCCGGCCCGACATGGCGCTGTTCCTGTTCACCAAGGCGGCGCTGGAAGGAAAGACCATCGACGTGTTCAATCACGGCCGCATGCGGCGCGACTTCACCTACATCGACGACATCGTGGAGGGCGTGGTGCGCGTGATCGACAATCCGGCCAGGGCAAATCCGCAGTGGAGCGGCCTGGCCCCCGACCCGTCGACGTCATCGGCGCCGTGGAAGGTGTACAACATCGGCAACAACAACCCGGTGGAGCTGATGGATTTCATCGAAGCCATCGAGCGTGCGCTGGGCATGAAGATCAAGAAGAACCTGATGCCCTTGCAGGCGGGAGATGTGCCGGCCACGTACGCGGACGTGACCGACCTGGTGGAAGACTTGCACTATCAACCCGCCACGCCGGTGCAGGTGGGCATTGACCGCTTCGTGGCGTGGTACCGGGAGTTCTTCAAGGTGTGAGCAGACCAACCGTAGGAGATTCTATGTCTCTGATCAACGGCAAAGCAGGGTTTTGTTCTGCACTGCCGCCCCACGGCCCCACGCCGGGGTGAGGCTGGTCAGGACACGCCGTAGATACTTCCCTGTAGGCTCGGCTGCCGCCGTCCTGGCGGCAGACGGTCCTGCCCAGCCTCACCCCGGCCTGTGACCTGGCTTGAACAGGGCATCAAGGCCTGCGTCAGCAGACGTCTCTGGGGGTCATACTCGCTCTGGTTGTGCAGCAACGCGAACGCCACTCTCGCCAGTTTGCGCGCCAGGATCGTCAGCGCCTGTACCTTGGCCATCCCGCGCTCTATGTAGCGCTGATAGAAGCCCT
>JAURIJ010000049.1 GCA_030832825.1 Gammaproteobacteria bacterium | reverse complement strand
GAGAGCACCTGCAGGCGCCCTGCCCCGGTGGCCTCGATGGCTTCCACGGGCGTGGGCGCGATCTCCTCGATGGCCTCGTAGAGCAGCTTGCCCACGAAGCCGATGGAGCGCAGCGCGATCGCCACCATGCCGGCCAGCAGGCCGGGCCCGATCATCGTCACCAGCAGAATGGCCCAGATCAGCGCGTTGATGGAGCGCGAGCTCACGATCACGCCCAGTGCCAGCGCGCGCACGGCGGGGTGCGGCGTGGTGTTGCGCGCGGCCAGGAAGGCCAGCGGAAACGCGATCAGCACGCCCAGGGCGGTGCCCACGGTGGCGATGTTGAGGGTGTCCCACAGGGGCCGCATCAGCGAGCCGGTGATGGACCAGTCGGGCGGCACCATGCGCCCGATCAGGCTGGCGGCCTGCACATGGGCATCGCTCATGAATTCCCAGATGGTGGCGTCGGAGACCACCTTGAAGCACAGCAGGAACAGGCACAGGCCGAGGAACCAGCCAAGCCAGACGAGCCGCTCCTGCCGTGGCGTGCGGTGGGTCCAGGTGGGAGCGGGCTGTGGCGTCTTCATGCTGTCCACCTGCGCACATAGCCGCTGAAGTATTCGCTCAGCAGCACGATGCCGATGATCAGCAGCAGCACGGCGGCCGAGGTGTCGTAGTCGTAGCGGTTGATGGACGTGTTCAGCGTGGCGCCGATGCCGCCGGCACCCACGATGCCGATCACGGCCGACTCGCGGAAGTTGATATCCAGACGGTACAGCGACAGCCCGATCAGACGCGGCATCACCTGCGGCTGCACCGACCACACGATCCACTGCCACCAGCTGGCCCCGGTGGCGCGAATCGCTTCCATGGGCTCGCGCTGAGCGTCCTCGATGTCCTCGGCCAGCAGCTTGGCCATGAAGCCGATGGTGGCGAAGGCCAGGGTGAACACGCCGGCCAGCGGCCCGAAGCCGAACATGGCCACGAACAGGATGGCGATGATCAGCTCCTGAAACGTGCGCGACAGGGCGATGATGCCGCGACACAGGAAGTACACCGGGCGCGGCGCGATGTTGCGGGCGCCGCCCAGCCCCACGGGAATGGCCAGGGCAATGCCGAGCACGGTGGCCACCACGCTCATGGTCAGGCTTTCACGCAGACCCACCACGATCTCGCCGCCCCGGCTCACGAAGTCGGGCGTGAAGAAGGAGCCGATGAAGTTCAGCGCGCGGTCCAGGCCCTGGGCCACGCGCGCCCAGTTGATGTCCACACTGTAATAGACGAGCACCAGGTAAACGAGCACGGCGGCATTCAGGCTCCAGCGCAAGGCGCGGCTGCTGATGCGCGGCAGCGGGCGCCACTGGCCGCTGCGGGCGGCGGCGACGCGCGCGGCAAGGCGGGCGGCATCAGCCTGCAGCTCAGCGGGGCGACGGGATGCGGCGCTGCTCACGGATGGCCTCCAAGCAGGGCGTTCTCCACCTTGCCGGCATCGGCGTCAGCACCCTCCTCGGCCTCGCGGCGCGTGGCGTTCCAGTCTTCCTCGCCGTAGATGGTGGTGAGAATCTCGGGGGTGAGCCCCTCGGGCGGCCCGTCATAGCAGACGGCCCCGGCACGCAGCCCTACCACGCGGTGCACGAACTGCTGAGCCAGTGCCACGTCGTGGATGTTGATGATGGTGGCCAGATGCTGTTCGGCGCACAGCTCGCAGATCAGGCGCATGATCTGGCGGGACGTCTTCGGGTCGAGGCTCGCCGTGGGCTCGTCCACCAGCAGCAGCTTGGGGTTCTGCATCAGCGCCCGGGCAATGCCGACGCGCTGCTTCTGTCCGCCCGAGAGCGCATCGCCGCGCTTGTCGAGCATGGTTTCCAGCCCCACGCGCTCCAGCAGGGTGATGGCCTGGCGCACATCGGCCTCGGGGAAGCGGCGAAACCAGCTGCGCCAGAAGCCCACACTGCCCAGGCGTCCGGAAAGCACGTTCTCCATCACCGACAGGCGCTCCACCAGGGCATAGCTCTGGAAGATCATGCCGATCTGCCGGCGTGCCTCGCGCAGGGCCTTGCCGCGCACGCGGGTGATGTCGGCGCCGTCCAGCACGATGCTGCCCGAGGTGGGCTCCACCAGGCGGTTCACGCAGCGAATCAAGGTGCTCTTGCCGGCACCCGAGGGCCCGATCAGGGCCAGCACCTGGCCGGCGGGCACGCTGAGCGTGACGTAGTCCAGCGCGAGGTCGCCGGTGTCGTAGCGTTTGGTCAGGGCATTGATGGTCAGCATGAATCTCTCAGTCACAGTTGTAGATCGTGTTCGTGGCCTTGTCGATCGTGCGCACCACCGACCAGTGTTCCTGATAGGTGATGGGCAGGAACTGCTCCATGCCGGCATCGCGGAACTCGGCCTGCAGCGCCGTGCCCTCCCAGTCGAAACTGAAGAAGGCGTCGCGGATCTTCGCCGCCAGCGCCGGGTGCAGATCATGCGCCACGCCGTAGCCGGTGGTGGGGAAGGAATCCGACTTGTAAAGACTGACATACTGCTCAGCCCTCACCACGTCGCGGGCCAGCATGCGGTGCAGCACTTCGTTGGCGATGGCGGCGGCGTCGTAGTCGCGGTTCACCACGCCCAGGATGGAATTGTCGTGGCTGCCGGAATACGCGGTGCGGTAGTCGCGGTCGGCCACGAGACCGAACTGGGTTTCCAGCAGGGTGGACGGGGCCTTGAAGCCGGAATTCGAGGTGGGCGCGGTGAAGGCCAGGCTGCGGCCGCGCAAGTCGGGGATGCCGTCGATGCCGCTGCCGGGCCAGGTCAGAATCTCCATCTGATAGCCGTAGCTGCCGTCCTTGGCGGCCATCATGGCGAAGGGCACGAAGCCGACGCAGTTCACCGCGATGGGCGTGGAGCCGGTGTTGAAGCCGGCCACATGCAGACGCCCGGCGCGCATGGCCTCAAGCTGGGCGGCATTGGACTGCACGGGGAAGAAGCGCACCTCCTTGCCGGTGGCCCGCTCCAGATGGCCGATGAAGTCGTCCCAGACCTTGGAGTACATGGCCGGGTCTTCCACGGGGGTGTAGGCGAAGATGAGGATGTTCGGGTCGCGCCAGCGGGCAGGGTCGGTGGGGGCATCGGCCACGAGGTCGCCGTCAGCATCCTGATAGCGCGGGGAGAGCTGGGCGTGGCCTGACGCCATGGCCAGCATGCCGAGGCAACCCAGTGTCAGGGCGGTGATCTGGCGGGCGGTGGTCATGACGGACGAGCACTCCGGGGTGGCTGGCTGCCCGGGAGTATAGGGGAATGGCGGGGGAAACGGGAACCGGGGCTGCATTGCAGTTGTGTGACGTGTGGGAGCTTGCTTGCAAGCGAACAGCCTGTGGCTCATTCCCGGCCCCGGCCGCCGGGACTGCCGTTCTGCGACTGACCCGCCCCCCTCCCGGGTGCCCTCGCATCGCCAGGAGCCTCGGTCTCCTGGCTCACTCGGTGCGGGTCTTTGACGTCGCTGAACGGCAGTCCCGACGCCCGCGGCCTCTCTCGGTGCCCTCCGGGTGGTCTGGTTCGCTTGCAAGCAAGCTCCAAGACTTGTGAGAGATCACTCGGGCTTCGGGGTGCTCGGCGTGCGGCGCTTGCCCTTGTCCTTGTCCACGCGCTTGCTCTTGACCTTGGCCTTCACGGGGCTGCCTGGGGCCTTGCGCAGGCCCGGGGCTTCCAGATCGGGGAAGCGGTCCAGCACTTCGCGGGTGATGTCCTTGCTCTCCACGCCGTGGAAGGCCGGACGCGCATCGGCGTCCTTCTTGAAACCAGGCTTCTTGAAAGACGGCTTCTCGTAGCCGTCTTTCTTGAACGCAGGCTTTTCAAATCCGTCTTTCTTGAAGGCGGGCTTTTCAAATCCGTCCTTCTTGAAGGCCGGCTTCACATAGCCTTCCGGCTTCGCGCCATCCTTGTTGAAGGCCGGCTTGCCGAAGCCCTCTTTCTTGAACGCGGGTTTCTCGAACGCCGGCTTGTCGGCGCCCGACTTGTCCCAGGACTTCTTCTCGAAAGGCTTCTTCTCGAACTCGCGCTTCTCGAAGGGCTTCTTGTCGAAGGCTTTCTTTTCGAACGGCTTCTTCTCGAACGACTTTTTCTCGAAGGGCTTCTTCTCGAACGCCGGCTTCGCAGTCTGCGCGGCGTCGCGCGGATAATGACCCGGCGCGGCAAAGGGCTTGGTGACCGGCTCGATCATCAGCGGCTTTCTGCACACGTGAGTCTTCTGCAGAATCTGCATCACTTCCTTGGGCATGCCGCCGGGCAGATCCACCGTGGAGTAGTCGTCATAGATGCGGATGTGGCCGATGTAGCGGCCCTCGATTTCCGCCTCGTTGGCGATGGCGCCCAGCACTTCGCGCGGGGTCACGCCATCCTTGTGGCCCACATGGATGCGGAAACGCTCCATGCTGATGTCCGGGTAGTCGCGCAGGGGGCGCGCCTTGAAATCATCGGCTGGATTGTGTCGCTGCACATGCTCGCGCGGCTCGCGCTCCTCACGCGGCGCACGGCGCGGACGTTCCTCGAATTCCGGCACCTCTTCCGCCAGGATCTGCTCGAACAGCGTGTCGGCCGGCACGCGCTCGGCGTGCGTGCGCTTGGCGGGACGCACATCGATGTCGTCATCGTCGTTCGATTCGACTGGCGTGGGACGCGAGACACGTTCCGCACGCTCCGGCGCGGCACGCTCGGGGCGGCTGTACTCGCTGCGTGGTGCAGACTCGCTGCGCTCCGGGCGCGGCGCAGTCTCGCGGCGGGCGCGCGGCTCGCTGTAGGAGAAGCCCTGGCGGTCGCTGCGGGGCACATCGGCGTCGAACTCGGGCTCCAGCGGACGATCCTTCTGCAGCAGATACGCCATGGCCGCCGCCACGTGCTCCGGCGTGCACTCGTGCTCGCGCACCAGGTCGGTCACCAGCGCGTGGAAGAAATCCAGCTTGCCGTTGCGGATGGTGTCGGCGATGCCTTCCTTGAACGCGTTGCTGCGTTTCTCGATCAGCTCGCCGCGTGTGGGCAGCTGCATCTGAGTGATCTTCTTGCGCGTGGTGCGCTCGATGGACTGCAGCAGTCGACGCTCGCGCGGCGCCACGAACAGGATGGCCTTGCCGCTGCGACCGGCACGCCCGGTGCGACCGATGCGGTGCACATAGGCTTCGTCGTCGTAGGGAATGTCATAGTTCATCACGTGGCTCAGACGCTCGACGTCTAGCCCGCGCGCGGCCACATCGGTGGCCACGAGGATATCCAACTGGCCGTTCTTCAATTGCTCGACGGTGCGCGTGCGGATCGCCTGGTTCATGTCGCCATTGAGCGGCGAGGCAGCGAAGCCACGGGCGCTGAGTTTTTCCGCCAGATCGACGGTGCTGGTCTTGGTGCGCACGAAGATCAGCATGGCGTCGAACTCTTCCACTTCCAGAATGCGCGTCAGCGCGTCCAGCTTGCTGGTGCCCTGCACCAGCCAGTAGAACTGCTCGATGTCTTCGTTGGTGGTGATGGCGCTCTGGATGCGGATCTCCTGCGGCTCCTGCAGGTACTTCTCGGCCACGGCCCGGATGGGCGGAGGCATGGTGGCGGAAAACAGCGCCACCTGGCGCGTCTTCGGCGTGTTCTCGAGAATGGCTTCGACGTCGTCGATGAAACCCATGCGCAGCATCTCGTCGGCTTCGTCGAGCACCAGGGTGTTGAGCTGGGAGAGGTCGATGGTCTTGCGGTTCAGGTGGTCCAGCAGACGCCCGGGCGTGCCCACCACCACATGGGCGCCACGACGCAGGCCCTGCAGCTGGCGACCCATGTCGCCACCGCCGTAGATGGGCAGCACGTGGAAGCCGCGCATGCCGGCCGCGTAGGTCTGGAACGCCTCGGCCACCTGGATGGCGAGTTCCCGCGTGGGGCACAGCACCAGTGCCTGGGTGCGGGCCTGAGTGACATCGATCTTCGCCAGGATGGGCAGCGCGAACGCGGCGGTCTTGCCGGTGCCCGTCTGCGCCATGCCGACCACGTCCTTGCCCTGCAGCAGCACAGGAATGGTGGCCTGCTGGATGGGCGAGGGACGTTCGTATCCCACCTTGTTCAGGGTGTCCTGCAGGAATTGGGGCAGATCGAGCTCAGCGAAGCTGAGTTCCGGACGGGTACTGGATGACATATCGGGCCTTGTGCTGGTGGTGCAATGAAAAAAGATGGACTGCGACGGCTGAAACAGATTGCGGAATACGGCTGCAAGTTCGAGCGGGCGGGCAGTATACGTCGGAAGGGGGGGTGGCGGCCAGCGAAGTCTGTGAAGCGGGCTCTGCCGCCGGTGGCGTGGTTTGCAGACACGCCACGAGTACATCCCTGTAGGCTCGGCGCCCGCCTTCCCTGGCGGGCGACGGTCTGCAAACCACGCCCCCGCCAGCGGAGCTCAGATTCAGAGCGGTACACTCAGGGCCGCTCACCCAGGAACTACAGGTTGTTCAGAAACGCGACGGCCCGGTCTGGAAAGTCGGTGAAGACGCCGTCGACGCCGGCATCCACGTAGAACAGCTTCAGCATGTCCTCGAAGCTCGTGGCGTAGTCGGGCACATGGCCTTCGTCCAGGCGGAAGGTGTAGGGGTGCACCTGCAGGCCGGCGGCATGGGCAAAGCCCACCAGACCGCTGATGCGGGGCGCGCCGCGCGGGGACTCGCGGTCGATGATCATGCCCTTCTCCGGCCCCAGCCCGTCGGCGTACTGCGCGATCTGGCGGATGCCGTCTTCGGTCTGCATCCACGCGTTCTCGTCGCCGCCATCCAGCAGCATCACCAGGTTCAGCTCGATGCCCAGCGCGGGTTGCAGCTCGTCATGCACGCGCTTGAGCTCGTCGAACTCGAAGGTCTGCACGAACACCTTGTCCTGCTTGCTGGTGTAGCCATAGCGCTTGAGCGTCTCGAGCACGGCGCGGCCCAAGTCCTTGCCCTCGGCCAGATGGAAGGCGGGGGACTTCAGCTCGGGGTAGATGCCGATGTTCTTGCCGGTGGAATGGTTCAGGCCCTGGATCAACTCGATCTCCTGCGCCAGCGTGTGCACCTTGAAGCTGGACGTGAACAGCGGGAAACGCTGGGGGTAATTGAGCGTCCTGACGCCGTTCTCGACGCTGAATCCTTCCGTCACGTCCAGCGACTGGATTTCGGCGAGGGTGAAGTCCACGGCGTAGTGGCTGCCATCGGCGCGGGCACGGCCGGGGAACTTGTCGGCGACATTGGTGGTGCGGTCGAGGGTGATGTCGTGGATCACGATGAGCTGGTCGTCGCGGGTCATCACCACGTCCTGCTCGATGTAGTCGGCGCCCATGGCGTAGGCCATGGCCTTGGCTTCCAGCGTGTGTTCGGGCAGATAGCCGCTGGCGCCGCGGTGGGCGACCACCACCTTGTCGGTGGACTGGGCGTGGGCTGTGAGTGCCAGGCTCATGGCGAGGGCTCCTGTGGCGAGGGTGTGCAGCAGTGGGTGCAGTGTCATGGGGTGTCCCTGTGGGGTGGGTTGGGCGGAATCCTAGCGTATGTGGGGCGTGTGTCGGTAGTGTGACGCCATGCATTGATGCCGGCCGCGAGCGCTGGCAGGGGCGGTCTGGACACGCCGTGAACCCATCCCTGGGGGCTCGCCAGCCGCCATCCCTGGCGGCTGACGGTCCATCCCGCCCCTGCCAGCGCTCGCACCCTCTTCCCGTGGAGGCGTCACACTGCCGACACCGGGTGTGGGGCCAAGGCTGGGCCTCCCACTCCGGGCGTGCCCGCGAACCTGGCTCGGAACGGGAGGGCTGGCGCCCCGGGAGGCGGTTTGCAGACCGTCGCCCGCCAGGGATGGCGGGCGCCGAGCGTACAAGGATGTATTCACAGCGTGTCTGCAAACCGCCTCCCGGGCACCAGACCCGGCTCAGATCCCAGGTTCGCGGGCAAGCCCGCTCCTACAGTCTGTATCGGAGCTTCACCACCCAGTTGTCGACCACCTGGTCCAGCCACGCGTGTTCGAACATGCCGCTGTAGTCATCCTCGAAGGTGCGCGCCAGATTGCCGCCCCGGGTGTAGACAAAGAACAGGTCCGACAGCGGCGCGATCTCCCAACGGTACCGCGCCTGGAAACTCATGCGGCTGATGGCGAAATCATCCGTGCCCGCCGTGACATCGCCCGTGGGCACCAGCGACTCCACGCGCGCCGCATCCACCTGATAGAAACGGTTCTCGAAAGCCTTGATGCCCGTCCACTGCAGCGAGAAACGCAGCTGCTGCTTGGCGTTGATGAAATAGTCCAGCTCCGCGCGCGGGGCCCACTCGTTGGCCTCGAAGGCCGTCATGCGACCATTGCCCTGGTGGATCAGCCAGGCCTCGCGGTCGACATAGCGCGCGTTGAGTTCCATCGAGAGCCGGTCGTTCGGGTTCCAGGTCACCCCCGCGTTGTAGCTCAGATTGCGCAGGCCCAGATCCTCCTGCCCGGCGTTGAGCCCTACCGTCCATGAAAGCGGCCGCGCGCGGTCACTGCGCCAGGACGCATCGACGGCCCAGCGTTCCGGAATCTTGAAGGTGCCGTTGCCGCGACTCAGCGTGTCGTCCACGCGCGGCGGGAAATAGCGCAGCGTGGTGTTGAACGAGTCATTGTCGAGGAAGGTCAGGTTCTCGGTGTAGAAGAAGCCCAGACGCACCGGGCGGCCGTCGGTGTTCCACTGATTGTTGACCTGCACGGTGCGCGAACGCGAGCGCAGGCCGGCCACGTCCGACTGCGTGATGTTGAAGCGGTAATCACCCTGCACCAGATCGTTGCGGGTCAGGAAACCGATGTCGTTCAGCTCCAGCTCGTCGTCCATGTAGGTGGCCGTGAGCGAGTGCTGCACGCCGCGCGCGGGGCGATAGTCCAGATCGAAATACACGCCGCTGCCGGAGACATCGCGCACATCGCTGTGCACCAGCTGGCCGTCGAAGATCCAGCGGTTGTCGGTGGAGAAATAGTGCAGGTCCACACCGTTGACCATGGCGTCGGCATCGGGATAGGCCAGATTGCTGCCGAACCAGCCCACGGCGCGACGGCCGCCACCACTCGTGTCCTCGTGCAGCAGACGCCCCACCAGGAAGTCGCGCCCCTGTGCCTTGAGCGTGACGCGGCTGCCATCGGCGCGCTTGCCGCGCAGCAGCGAATCATCTTCCGAGGCGAGCAGCGTGCCATAGCGCCAATTGCCTGACTGGCCGGTCAATTTCGCGGCGCCCAGCAGATCGCTGGGGCGACTCAGATCAGTGGCGATCACGCTCACGCCGGCAGGCACCGTGAAATTCGCCTGGCGCCCGATGCGCCGCGTGTTGAGCAGCGTGGTGGGCCCGAAACCGCCGCCGCCGTCGCGGGGCGATGTGCTGAACACGTCCTGCCCTTCCAGGAAGAACGGACGTTTCTCTTCGAAGAAGGTCTCGAAGGCGCCCAGATTCACCACCACGTCGTCGGATTCCACCGTGCCGAAATCCGGGTTCAGGGTGGCGGAAAGCTGCAGGTTGGAACTCGGTCGCCAGTAGACATCGGCCCCCACGCGGTAGTCCGTGGTGTCCTTCATGTCGTCGAAGGTGGCGGAGCTGTAGGGGTAGAAGGTGAACTGCGTGCCGGGGTTCACGCCGGTGATCTCGTATTTCTGGAACGCCGAGAGGTACTCGCTGTTGGTGCTCGGCAGCGCGGGCCACGAGTAAGTCTCGCCGCGTGCAGCCACCATGCGTTCGGTGTAGAGGCCGATACGCCGTGTACTGCCCGCCTGCGGCAGACTCATCATGGACCAGGGAATCCAGATCTCTGCCACCCAGCCCTCGTCGGTCTCGCGCGTCACCGCATCCCACGGGCCGTCCCACTGCCGGTTGATCTGCCGCTCGGGCAGGATGGTGCCGTCCGAGAACGTGCCGCCCAGGTTCATGCGCAGGAAGTAGCCATAGAGCCCTTCGCCCGAGGTGTCGATGGAGATGACATAGCCGTCGCGCTGAATGCCCGAATCGCGCGAACTCATGCGCGCCACCAGCGTGGCCGGGTCCTGATGATTCATCACGCCCACATAGAGCCCGCGCTCCGTGTAGAACCAGCGCGTGTGCGTCTCGACCGGCGCCGGCTCCAGCGTGTCCGGCTGAATCACCCGCATGCCGTCGATGATCGGCAAATCCTGCCACACGGGCTCATCCAGATAGCCGTCCAGCGTAATGTCCGCCTGCGCGTGTTCCACCCGTGGCAGCGTGGGCAAGGGTTCAGCCGCGTGCACGGCCAGCGTCGTGAAGCAAAGGCCGAAGGCGGCCAAACGAAAGCGAGGTCTCATGCTTGTCTTCTCATTCTTCTTGTATTCGTTGGAGCCTGCTTGCAGGCGAACTGCCGGTGGCAGTGGACGAGGCCCCGTGGCGCCGTCAGCGCATTCAGCGGCATAAAAGACCCGCACCGAGTGAGCCGGGAGACCAAGGCTCCCGGCGATGCGAGGGCACCCGGGAGGGGTGCGGGTCAGCCGCAGAAGGCGTTGACGGCGACGCGGGGCCGGGTCGAGGCACAGAGTCAGTTCGCTTGCAAGCAAGCTCCAACATCAACTGCCCAACCGATACCGCAACTTGATCACCCAGTTGTCCACAATCTGATCCAGCCACGCGTGCTCGAACATCCCCGTGTAATCATCCTCGAAGGTGCGCGCCAGATTGCCCCCCCGCGTGTAGACGAAGAACAGGTCCGACAGCGGCGCGATCTCCCAGCGATAACGCGCCTGGAAACTCATGCGACTGATGGCGAAATCATCCGAGCCCGCCGTCGTGTCGCCCGTGCGCACCAGGTCACGCACCCCGCTGCCATCCACCTGATAGAAGTTGCTCTCGAAGGCCTTGATGCCCGTCCATTGCAAGGCGAAGCGCAGCTGCTGCTTGGCGTTGATGAAATAGTCCACCGAGAAGCGCGGCGCCCACTCGTTCGCCTCGAAGCTCGTCATGCGCCCGCTGCCCTGATGGATCAACCAGGCCTCGCGGTCCACATAACGCGTGTTGAGATCGACGGCGAAGCGGTCGTTCGGCTGCCAGTTGAAGCCCAGGTTGTAGGTCAGGTTCTGCTCGCCCATTTCTTCCTGCGTGCTGTTCAGGCCGATGTTCCACGAGAAGGGGCGCGACTCGTCGCTGCGCCAGTTCACATCCGCCGCCCAGCGCGCCGGCAGCCGGAAGCTGCCATTGCCGCGGCTCAGACGGTCGTCCACCCGCGCCGGGAAATAGCGCACATTGGTGTTCAGCGCGGTGTTGTCGAGGAAGTTCAGGCCCTGCTGCAAGGCGAGGCTCAGACGCACCGGGCGACCGTCGGTGTTCCACTCGTTGCCCACATTGATGGCACGGTAGCGCGAGCGCAGGCCGGGAATGTTCGACTCGTTGATGTTCAGGCGGTAGTCCAGCTGCATCAGGTCGTTGCGCTGCACGAAGCCCACGTCGTTCAGCTCCAGCGTATCGTCGAACCAAGTGCCAGTGAAGTTGTGCTGCAGGCGCCGGTCAGGGCGGTAGTCGAGGTCGAAGAAGCCGCCCTTGCCCGTGACATCGTTCACGTCGCTGTGAATCAGCTGGCCGTCGAACACCCAGCGCGTGTCGGCTGAGAAGTAGTGCAGGTCGACGCCGTTGACCGTGGCATTGCGGTCGGGGTGTGCCATGTCACTGCCGAACCAGCCGATGGCGCGGCGTCCGCCGGCGGTGGTGTCCTCGTAGAGCAGACGCCCGATGACGAAGTCGCGCCCCTTGGCCTGCAGATTCACCCGCGAGCCATCCGCCAGGGTGCCGCGCAGCACCGAGTCATCCTCGGCGGCGAGCAGCGTGCCGTAACGCCAGTTGCCCGCCTGCCCCGTGATCTTGCCCGCCGCGATCAGGTCGCTGGGGCGGCTCTGGTCAGTGGCGATCACGCTCACCCCGCTCGGAATGGTGTAGCTGGCCTGCCGGCCGATGCGCCGCGTGTTGAGCAGGGTAGTGGGCGGGCCGCCGAAGCCACCGCTGCGCGAGGAGGTCACGAACACGTCCTGGCCTTCCAGGAAGAACGGGCGTTTCTCTTCGAAGAAGGTCTCGAAGGCGCCCAGGTTCACCACCACGTCGTCGGATTCCACCGTGCCGAAGTCCGGATTCAGCGCAGCCGAGACCTGGGTGTTGGAGCTGGGCCGCCAGTAGAGGTCGGTGCCCACGCGGTAATCCGTGACGTCCTTCATGTCGTCGAAGGTGGCCGAGACATAGGGGTAGAGCGTGAACTGCGTGCTTGGGTTCACGCCCGTGATTTCCACCTTGTGGAAGGCGCTGAGGAATTCGGCGCTGTTGCGCGGCAGGGCCGGCCACGACCAGGTCTC
Source organism: Gammaproteobacteria bacterium (assembly GCA_030832825.1). GTDB lineage: Bacteria > Pseudomonadota > Gammaproteobacteria > Pseudomonadales > Pseudohongiellaceae > UBA5078. Next base: position 2,446 of record JAURIJ010000049.1, on the reverse strand, counting down.
GCCGCGCGCGGCGGCCACCCGCTCGATGTAGATGCCCATGGTGCGTGTGGCCCCTTCTTGCGCCTGGGGCAGGGACATCATGGACCACGGCAGGAACATCTCGGCCGACCAGCCATCCTCCAGCGACACGGCCGCCGAATCCCAGGGGCCGTCCCACTGGCGGTTGATCTGGCGCTCGGGCAGCACGGTGCCGTCGTTCACCGTTCCGCCCAGATTGATGCGCAGGAAGTATCCATAGAGGCCTTGGCCGGACGGGTCCACCACGAAGCCGTAGCTGTCGCGCTGGGACTGGGCGTCGCGGGAGCTCATGCGCGACACGAGGGTGTCGGCCGGCTGGTAGTTCATCACGCCCACATAGATGCCGCGCTCGTTGTAGAACACCCGGGTGTGGGTCTCGTAGGGCGCGGGCTCCAGCGTGTCGGGCTGGATGATCTGCATGTTGTCGATCACCGGCAGCGTGGCCCAGACGGCCTCGTCCAGCCGGCCGTCCATGACGAAGGCAGCCTGTTCCTGGCTGATACGGGTCAGCGGCGTGGGGCGAGCGGTGGCGTCAGCGGCGTTCTGCGCCTGCAGCGGCAGGGCGCAGCCCAGGGCAGCGAGCAGGGCGAGGCGAAGGGGAAAGCGAATGCGATAACAGGCAGGCGGCAAGGAACTACACGAAGTCACTGGCAATCTCGACTGAACGGTCTGGTCCACAGGCGCACAGGCACGGACAGACATCATGGGTTTGGCCGGAGTCTAGCAGCCCAAGCCCCGTTTCGTCTTGTGCCGAAACGCAACAGGCGCCTCAGCGCGCCTGCAGCGTCACCTCGACATCCAGCACCTCGTCAGCACGGCGGATCTGCAGCTGCACCGTGTCGCCCGGGGCAGCCTCGCGCAGGAAGTTGGAGTACTCCTGCAGACTGCCGATGGCCGTGCCGTCGAACTGCAGCAACACATCGCCCGCCTGCAGGCCTGCTGCCTCGGCCGCGCCGCCCGGCGTCACACCGGAGATCTGCACGCCCTCGCCCGCGTAGTTGAATTCGGGAATGGTGCCCAGTGAGGCCGCCCGCGCTCCGGCCACGGCCTCGGTGGCACGCACTGGCGCATTGCTGAGCGTCACCCGCAGCGGTTCAGCACGCATGGCCAGATAGACGATGGCTTCTTCCACCCACAGGGCAATGTCGGACATGCCGGCCAGGTCGAGCTTGTCGACCGTGTCGCTGGCGCGGTGGTAATCGGTGTGCAGGCCGCTGAACAAGTGCAGCGCGGGAATGCCGGCCTCGAGGAAGGCCACGTGATCGCTGCCCGCCACGGACTGAGCCGGGAACTGGGACGTGACACCGATGGTGAAGCCGATGCCCTGGGCCATGAACGGCCATTCATAGGCACTCTCGGAGCCGAACACCTGCAGGGTGCGCCCTTCCAGCCGGCCCACGCTGTCGAGGTTGAGCATGGCGAAGAGCGATTGCGTGGTGTAGGGCGCCGGCGGATTCGCCACGAAATGCCGCGAGCCGAGCAAGCCGGCTTCCTCGCCGGAAAAGGCGACGAACACCACGGGCCGGCGCGGCGTGAAGGCACGCTGCAGCTTGCGCGCCACGTCGATCAAGATGGCCACGCCCGAGGCATTGTCGTCCGCCCCGGCAAACACCGACACCGTGCCATCGGCGGCGGTCTCGACGCCCAGGTGATCGTAATGCGCGCCCAGCACGATGGGCGCGTCCTGCAGCGCCGGGTCAGTGCCGGGCAGCACGCCGATGACATTGCTCAGCGTGACCGACTCGCCCGAGGGCAGGGTCTGCGTCCACGTGCTCACATGCGAACCGCCCGGCGCCTGCAGGCCGATGTCGGCGAACTGCTGCGCGATGTAGTCGGCGGCCCGCGCCAGGCCTTCGCTGCCCATGCCGCGACCCTGCAGTTGCGGGTCGGCCAGCACATCGACGTGAGACTGCAGGCTGGCAGGCAGATACTTCGGCGGCAGTTCGGCCAGCGGTGCCCGCGGAGGCAGCAGGGCCAGCGCCATGCCGGCATCACCCCGGCGCCACTGCAGCGGGGAATCCGGGCTTTCCCACTGGCCCTTCACGTCGTTGGTGGGCTCACTGCCCACGAAGCTCAGATAGGAATACTTGCCGTAGTGCGGCAGCTTCTCGGTGAGGCCGGGCATGGCGGCGGGGGAGTCGGCGTGAATCCAGCCGATGGAGAGTTCCGGGTCGTCCGGGTGGCTCGCGGTGAGCACGGTGCTGCGATTGGCATAGGGCAGCTCGCTGCCCATGAGGGTCAGGCCCTGCTCGGAGAAGCGCACGCCGTAATAGGCGACGGCCTCCTGCACCACCTGCCCGGCGGGGTTGTCGCGCCCCATGATCCACACCGACTTGTCGGAAGGCAGCAGCGTGAAGTCTTCCGCCATCACGATCTCGGCCGTCACCGCCGGGTCGGCGCTGAAGAACTCGGCCATCTCCAGCCACAG
>JAURIJ010000004.1 GCA_030832825.1 Gammaproteobacteria bacterium | reverse complement strand
GCCAGCTGCTCGATCAGCTGCTGCACGCGCGCCTCAGGGTTCATGCGCATGCCGCCGCCACCGCCCAGGCCGGGACCGCCGCCCTGACCACTGCCAGGCTGAGCCTGCAGGGCAGTGCCAGCGAGGGCGAGGCTGAGGGCGGTCAGCAGGGCGAGCAAGGTGATTCTCATGGTGGAGCTCCTGTATTGATCAATTAATGTTCACTCACGTCAACGCTACTCCTTTGTCGCGCGCTTGCAAGCCTGGACGCGACACGATAAAGCCACGCACTGTCAGCCTCAGAGGGCCTCCATCTGCTCGCTCTTCTCCAGCCACTGCAGCTCCACGGTGTCGGACTCGGCCTTGAGCCTGGCCTGCTGCTGCAACAGGGTGGTCAGATCCTTCTTGCGTGACTCTTCATAGAGGCCGGCATCGCCCAGCTGCGCTTCCACCTGGGCCAGCTCGGCATGCAGTTTCTCCAGCCGCTGTTCGAGCCGGCGGATCTCGTTCTTCAGCGGGGCCAGTTGCTGCCTCGTGGCAGCGGACTGCTGGCGCTGCTCCTTGCGATCGCTCTTGCGCTCGGCCCCGGCATCCTGTGGTCCCGCCGCCGTGCCTGTGCTGCCCTTGCTGTTCTCCTGCATCCACTTCTCGTAGTCATGCAGATCACCATCGAATTCCTGGCAGCGGCCGTGATGGATGGAGTGGAACTCGTCCACCGTGTTGCTGAGCAGGTGACGGTCGTGGGAGACGATCACCAGCGCGCCGGCGAAGCCCTGCAGCGCCACGGTCAACGCATGGCGCATCTCCAGGTCGAGGTGGTTGGTCGGCTCGTCCAGCAGCAGCAGATTGGGTCGCTGCCACACCACCAGCGCGAGGGCCAGACGCGCCTTCTCGCCGCCCGAGAAATTCTCGATGGTCTCGTTGATGCGATCGCCGCGGAAATCGAAGCCGCCCAGGAAATCCAGCAGCGCCTGCTCGCGGGCCGCGGGGTCGAGACGCTGCAGCAGCAGCATCGGGCTGGCGCGCTGATCCAGCACGTCCACCTGATGCTGCGCGAAATAGCCCACCTGCAGATACTTGGAGGTGCGCAGCTCGCCCGCCAGGGGCGCCAGATCGCCCGCGATGGTGCGCAGCAGCGTGGACTTGCCGCAACCGTTGAAACCGAGCAGACCGATGCGGGTGGTGTCGCGAATGGTGAGCCGGATATTGCTGACCAGAGGGGTCGTGTAGCCCACACTGAGCTTGTCCAGCGCCAGCAGTTCCGTCGGCAGGCGCTCGGGTGGCGCGAACTCGAACTGGAACGGCGAGTCGATATGGGCCGGCGCGATCAGCTGCATGCGATCCAGCTCCTTCAGACGGCTCTGCGCCTGGCGCGCCTTGGTGGCCTTGGCGCGGAAGCGGCGCACGAAGTCCTCGATCTCGGCCACGCGACGCTGCTGCTTCTCGAACAGCGCCTGCTCCTGCGCCATGCGCTCCGCGCGCTGGGTCTCGAAGCTGCTGTAGTTGCCGCGGTAGAGCGTGAGCTTCTGCTGCTCGACACTCACCACATAGGCGATCACCTCGTCGAGAAAACTGCGGTCGTGGGAGATGATCAGCAGCGTGCCTTGATAGCGCTTGAGCCACTGTTCCAGCCACAGCGTGGCTTCCAGGTCGAGGTGGTTGGTGGGCTCGTCGAGCAGCAGCAGATCGGACGGCGCCATCAGCGCCGCGGCCAGGTTCAGGCGAATGCGCCAGCCTCCGGAGAAACTCGCGACCGGATTGTCGAACTGCTCGGCCGAGAAGCCCAGACCGGAGAGCAGCTGCATGGCGCGGTAACGGATGTCATAGCCGCCGATCTTGTCCATCTCGCTGTGCAGATGGGCGATGGCCGCGCCGTCGCCGCGCGCCTCGGCTGCCAGCAACTGGCGCTCAATGGCGCGAAAGCCTGCGTCCCCGTCGATCACGTAGTCCACGGCCGAGGCGGCCGAGGCTTCCGTCTCCTGGCGCATGTGGGCGCAGCGCAGGCCGTCGGGCATGGACAGCTCGCCCTTGTCGAGCGCCAGTTGCCCCAGAAGACAGGCAAACAGACTGGACTTGCCGCTGCCATTGCGCCCGATCACGCCGATCTTCTGGCCGTTGTGGATGGCCAGGTTCGCGTCGCGCAACAGCACCAGTTCGCCGCGCATCAGCGTGGCATTGTTCAGGGAAATCATCGTGTCGTCTCGATCCGGGTGAGCCCCGCGGGCCCGCAGGGGCGCCATGATACTACTGCCGCGACCGCCGCAGCACCTGCGCACCGGCCCGGCGGCGCTGCAATTGCTTTCCCCAGGCCGACTTCGTACACTCGGCCCGACCACGTCCAGGGTGCTGCATGAAACAGATTCTGCTGATTGATGACGACGAAAAGCTCGGCCAGTTGTTGACGCAATATCTGGAGCGTTACGACATGGCGGTGACGGCAGCCCATACGCCGTCGCGCGGCTTCGAGTATCTGAAGCGCAACAAGCCTGACCTGCTGATCCTCGACGTCATGCTGCCCGAGAAGGACGGCTTCGAGATCTGCCGCGAGATTCGCGCCAAATCCTCGCTCTACGGCCAGCTTCCCATCCTCATGCTCACGGCCCACGGCGAGGTCACCGACCGCATCGTCGGCCTGGAACTGGGCGCCGACGACTACCTGCCCAAGCCCTTCGAGCCGCGCGAACTGGTGGCCCGCATCACCAACATCCTGCGCCGCACCAGCGACGAAGCCCGCAGTCAAGTGGACATGCCGAAAGTCCAGGGCCTCGATGTGGACACCACGCGGCGCCTGGTGAAACTCGACGGCGAGATCGTCGAGCTGACGACCATGGAATACGAACTGCTGCTGCTGTTCATGCAGTCGCCCAACAAGACCTTCACCCGCGACGAACTCATGAACCGCCTGCGCGGCATCGACGCCGAACTGTTCTCCCGTGCCGTGGACACGCTGGTCAGCCGCCTGCGTCACAAGCTCAAGGACACCTCCAAGACACCGCGCTTCATCAAGACGGTGTGGGGACGCGGCTACACCTTTGTGGGCGAGCCGGGCTGAGGCCTGCGCCGCGACAGTGGCTCAACCATGCGGACTCTGCCCGGGCGCATCAACAACTCTCTCTTCTTTCGACTGTTCCTGATCTTCAGCGTGACGGTGCTGGTGTTCTTCCTGATCATCACGCTGTCCATCCGTCAGATCGACGAGAACTGGCGCTCCGAACGCCTCAACCCGCTGCCCGACTTCTATCTCGACAACATCACGCTCATCGTCGACAACATCGGTGTGCCGCCCGATCTGCAGCGCGCCTCCCAGCTCGCGCAGGAACTCTCGCTCACCATCATCATCCGCAGCCCGCACATCAACTGGCAGTCCGACGACCAGAGCGACCTGGACGTCGACAGCGCCGTGTTCGTGCGCACGCTCTCGCGCGAAGCCCAGGTGATGGTCTCGGGCAATGAAGAAGTGATTCGTGTGGCACGCGGCGCCTATGAGTACTTCCTCAACCGCCGTGTGCCCACGCTGAGCGATTACGACTACATCGTGGTGTACATCGGCCTGGCCCTTGCGGCACTCGCCCTGCTGCTCAATTACCTGCTGGTGCATCGCCTGCTGGTGGAGCCGGTGCGCAAGCTGCGCGAGGGGGCGGAACGCATTTGCGAGGGCGACCTGAGTTACCGTGTGAAGACGCGCCGCACCGACGAACTGGGCGAACTGACCCAGAGCGTGAACCACATGGCGGATTCGCTGCAGCAGATGCTGGAGGCCAAGCGCCAGCTCCTGCTGGCCATCAGCCATGAACTGCGCACGCCGATCACGCGCGCCAAGCTGCAGCTGGAATTCATGGACGATGACGCGGTGCGCGAGGCGCTGGCCGACGACATCAACGAGATCGACCTGTTGATCTCCGACCTGATCGAGGCGGAGCGTCTCAGCAACCAGCATCAGGCGCTGCTGGCGGAACCGGTGGATTTCGCGGATTACATTGGGCTGGTGCTCGAACCTTACTTCCAGAACTACGCGCCGGGCGTGGATTACCTGCGGCCGGAAGAAGATGTCTGCGTGAACGTGGACAAGCTGCGCACACGGCTGCTGCTGACCAACATCGTGAACAATGCCATCCGGCACGGTCGGGACAATCCGATCACGGTGCGGGTGGCATTCACGGACACGGAGGTGTCGCTGGAGGTGGAGGATCAGGGCGAGGGCATCGCGGCGGAGCATATGGAGCACCTGAGCGAGCCGTTCTACCGGCCGGACAGTGCGCGGCAGCGCAACACGGGGGGCTTCGGGCTGGGCCTGTACCTGTGCCGGCTGATCGCCCAGGCGCACGGGGGGCGGCTGGAGATCAGCAGCGAACTGGGCGTGGGCACGCGCGTGAAGATTCACCTGCCGCGGGACACGGAACACGAACCGGTGGGGTGAAGTAGGAGCTTGCTTGCAAGCGAACTCACGCTGATTCCGGGTCTGGCGCCGAGGCGCTGGTCGGCGGACACGCCGTGAACCCATCCATGGGGGCTCGACTCGCCGCCATCCAGGCGGCTCACGGTCCGCCGACCAGCGCCTCGGCGCCAGACCCTTGGTTCAGTGCCAGCGAAGGTTCGCTTGCAAGCAAGCTCCCACGGGGAGGGACCAAGTCGCTCCATCGGCTGCAGTGTGACATCGGGCACTTTAGGTGCCGCGTGGAACATGACGCGTTCAGAAAGGCAGAAAGCTATCGAGGAACTGCAGGAGTCATCCATTCGCTGGCATTGAACGAGGCCCCGGGCGGCAGGCGCCCCGTTCAGCGACATAAGAGACCCGCACCGAGTGAGCCGGGAGACCGAGGCTCCCGGCGATGCGAGGGCAGCGGGGACCGCTGCGGGTCAGTCGCAGAACGGGGTGCCCGCCGCCCGGGGCCGGGTCGAAGCCGTCACGCCACCGTCAGCGTCCTGCGGCGTCCGCGCAGCCAGCCCAGGAGCAGCACTACCGCGATCAGCACGATCGGCACCAGCGCCGTGTTCACGAACTTCAGCACCGAACCCAGCCGCTCGATGTCCTGATTCAACTGCAACTGCACCTCGCGCAGACGCCGCCGCGTTTCCAGCTGCTGCTCGTTGAAACGCGCGATCTCCGCACGCTGCTCTTCCGACAGCTGATTGCCATCCTGCGTGCTCGACAGCGCCGCAATCTGCGCCTCAGTCTGCTGCAGATTCGCCAGCAGCTGCGTTTCTTCCTCGCGCAGACGCAGGTCCGCCTCGCGCTGCAGTTCCATCACCGTCAGGAACGGACGCGCATAGCGACCACGGCTGCGGATGGTGACCAGCTCGGCATTGCCCGAGAGATTGTCCAGCGCGTTCATGATGAAGTCGCCATTGCTCGCGAAGGCCTGCCCGATGCGCTGCCCGAAGAAGGACTGGATCTGCACCCACAGACGATCGTTCAGCAGGTCGGAGTCCGCGATCACGATGATGTTGACCGGGCCGTTGGATTCGCTCAGATGCGGCGCCTGCGCTTCGGCCGGAGTTGCGGCGGGCGTGGGCGTCGGCTCGGCCGCGGCACCCGCATCGGCACTTGCCGGTGCCGATTCAGCAGCCGGCTCTTCCGCTGCCGGACGCCCCTCGGGGAAGGCGGTCTGCACCGCTCCGGAGATGCGCGCGGCGATGGTGTAGCGCTCGCCCGTGGCCTGGAAATCATCCAGCAGGATGGTCGGGTCGACCAGGGCCTTGAACAGCGGCGCGTCCATCAGGCCGGCGTCGGCACTGCTCTGCACCAGTGGCTCGAAGGTGGTGGTCGCCCCTTCGCGCGACGATATGGTGCCTGCGGAGGAGAGGTTCAGCACCTGCAGACCGGTGGTGACGATGTCGCCGGCGAAGCTGCCGCGCGCCAGCCCCATCATTCCATAATGCGTGACCGGACGACTGGAATCGCCCAGGTTCACCAGCAGGGCCTGCTCGCGGTCGGCCACCACCTTGGTGTTGTCGAACTGCACGCCCCAGGCGCTGAGCAGACGCTCCAGATCGGAGGCCTGGTTCGGTCGCGCCACGGGCACGCCATCCTGACCAGGCTGAGCCTGGGAGTCGGCATTCGGGTCGAGGAAGGCCAGCACCTTGCCGCCACGCAGCACGAACTGGTCGATCGCGTACTGGGTCTGCTCGCTCAGCTCCTGCGGGTGCACGAGCATGAGGATGGTGATGTCCTCATCGATGCTGGTGGCATCCGGCGCCACGCGACGCGTGGTGTAGAGCTGGCGGATGGTGTCCATGATCATCAGCGGCGATACCGGACGCATGGTGTCAGGGTTCATGCCGCCATCCACCGGCACGGTGGACAGAAAGCCCACCACGGGCGGTGTCGGGTTGGCCACCTGGGTGATCAGCTTGGCCACCTCGTATTCCAGGAACTCTTCCTGGTCAGGGCGCACCAGCGCGATGGTCTTGAAGACCTTCTCGCCCGCCTGCGCCACCTCGACGGCATTGGCGTCCTCGGCCGCCACGGTGGCCGGGTCGAGCGCCACGATGCCGAAGAAGACTTCCTCGCCACCCTCGCTCAGCGGCACGCGCTGCACGCCGTACTCCACCGCCAGGTCTTCTTCCTCGGAGAACGGCACCGGGTCGATCAGGCGATAGGTGACATTGCCCTCGCTGGCAATCGCCATCTCCTCCAGCAGCTCCTGCACACGCGTGCCATAGGTGCGCAGCTGGGGGACATCGGCCGTGGCCTCTTCCGAGTAGAAGAACAAGAGGTCCACGGGTTTCTCGAGACCGCTCACGATGTTGCGGGTGCCGTCGGCCAGGGTGTAGAGGCTGTCCTGAGTGAGGTCGATGCGCAGGCGCGGGAACACACTGATCAAGGCCACACTCAGCAGCAGGAAGACGCCGGTGATCACCAGGCCCTTGCCGGAAAACAGAAGCTTGCTGTTCATCATCACACCCCTAATTCGCTTTCTTGATTTCGATGACGATGGCGGAGGCGAACAGCCATGACGCCATGAACACGAGGAAGAACAGAATGTCACGCACGTCGAGCACGCCCTTGCTGATGGCGTCGAAGTGGGTGAGGAAACTCAGGGCCGCGATGGCGTCGACCAGCATCTGCGGCGCCCAGTTGAAGGCGTTGAGCACGATCTCGGAACCCGAGGCCACGAACACGAAGCACAGGGCCACCGTGAGGATGAAGGCGATGACGGAGTTGCGCGTCATGGCCGACATGCAGGAACCGATGGCCAGGAAGCTGCCGGCCATCAGCCAGCTGCCCAGATAGGCCGCGACGATCACGCCGTTGTCCGGGTCGCCCAGGTAGTTCACGGTGATCCAGATCGGGAAGGTCAGCAGCAGGGCCGCGCCACACAGCACCCAGGCAGCGAGGAACTTACCCAGCACCGCGTCGCGCAGGGTGATCGGCAGCGTCATCAGCAGCTCGATGGTGCCCGTCTTGCGCTCATCCGCCCACAGCCCCATGGCGATGGCCGGAATCATGAACAGGTAGAGCCAGGGGTGGAAGCTGAAGAAGGGCATCAGGTCGGCCTGGCCACGCACGTAGAAGCCGCCGAGGTCGAAGGTGAAGACGCCGTTCATCACCAGGAAGATGACGATGAACACATAGGCCAGCGGCGTGGCGAAATAGCCCGCCAGTTCGCGTTTGAAGATGATCTGCAGCGGACTCATTGCGTCGCTCCTGTGCGCTTGTCAGAGGTTTCGGCCCGGGCGTTCGCCCCCTGGGTGACGCTGCGGAAGTAGTCCTCCAGCAGGCCCTCCACCAGGTGGAACTCCGCCACCGGCCATTGGTCGTTCTGAGCCAGATCCAGCACCTTGCTGAAGATCTGCGTGCCCTCGCGGGGCAGCAGCACATGGCGACGCCCCGACGCGTCGCTCACTTCCACCCCGCTCACCTCGCTGACCGTGGCCACGGCCCGGTGCAGGTCGAAGTCCTGGGTCAGCTGCACGCTCACGGCGCCGTAGTAGCGCGAACGCGCCTCCAGCTCCTTCGGCGTGCCGTCGGCCAGGATGCGGCCGCCCGCGATGATGATCGCGCGGCTGCACACGGCGCTGACTTCCTCCAGGATGTGGGTGGAGATGATGACGATCTTGTCCTTGGCGAGATTGCGGATGAGCTGGCGGACCTGGTGTTTCTGGTTGGGGTCGAGCCCGTCGGTGGGCTCGTCGAGGATCAGCACCTTCGGGTCATGCAGGATGGCCTGGGCCAGACCGACGCGGCGCTTGAAGCCCTTGGAGAGGGTGTCGATGGTCTTGTGACACACGGCCCCCAGCTCCACATCGCGCACCACCTTGTCGATGCGCCGCTGCTTCTCCTCGCCGCTGAAGCCGCGCACCGCCGCGACGAAGTCGAGGAACTGCAGCACCGTCATGTCGGGGTAGCAGGGCGCACCTTCCGGCAGGTAACCAATCAGCGACTTCACGGCCAGCGGGTCGGTGGCGATGTCGTGGCCGTCCACGGTCACCGTGCCCGATGTCGCCGACAGAAAACCGGTGATGATCTTCATGGTGGTGGACTTGCCGGCCCCGTTGGGCCCGAGAAAGCCCAGCACCTCGCCCTCACGCACCGTGAAACTGAGATTGTCCACGGCGGTGAAATCGTCGAATTTCTTTGTTAACTGATTAATTTCAATCATGATTATTGTTCCGTGTGCGACAAACGAGCCGCCTTCTTGGGGGCGGTACTACACGATTTCAAGTCGGGCGGAGCCGGTCGTGCGCCCGTTCCGCGTGGCTTTTGCGCCGGCTCTGCGGCTATAATCCGTTCACTTTCAAGAGCCCGGACAAGCCCAGAATCGTGACCCATTCCCTGCGCCTGACACTGATCCTCCTGCTGTGCTGCGGCCTCGCCGCCTGCGGCCAGAAAGGCCCGCTGCAGCGACCGGATCAGTCCGCCTTCGCGGTGTCCGTCCGCTAAGCGACGTCTGCCTGTACCCCGACCTCCAGGACGCCCAGCCATGGACCCTTTCCAGTACCGCCACAATGCCCTGCACGCCGAAGACCTGCCCGTGGCCGACCTCGCCCGGCGTTTCGGCACGCCATGTTACCTCTACTCGCGTGCCGCACTGGAACACAATCTGCGCGCCTATCAACAGCCGCTCTCCGGGCTGCCGCATCTGATCTGTTTCGCGGTGAAGGCCAACTCCAATCTGGCCGTGCTCAATGTGCTGGCGCGTCTGGGCGCCGGCTTCGACATCGTGTCCGGCGGCGAGCTGGAACGCGTGGTGCGGGCGGGCGGTGACCCGGCCAAGGTCATCTTCTCGGGCCTGGGCAAGACGGAAGACGAGATCGCACGGGCGCTGGAACTGGGCATCTGCTGCTTCAATGTCGAATCCGAGCCGGAGCTGGACCGCATCGAGGCCGTGGCGGCACGCCTGCAGTGCCGCGCGCCGATCTCCCTGCGCGTGAACCCGGACGTCGACGCCGGCACCCACCCCTACATCTCCACCGGGCTGAAGGAGAACAAGTTCGGCATCGCCATCGACGCCGCGCTGGACGTGTACGAGCGTGCGGCGCAGATGCCCCATATCGAGATTGTGGGGGTCGACTGCCATATCGGCTCCCAGCTAACCACCATCGCACCCTATCTGGATGCCATCGATCGCGTGCTGCTGCTGGTCGACGCCCTGCAGGCGCGCGGCATCCGCCTGCGTCACTTCGACATCGGCGGCGGCCTGGGCGTGTGCTACCGCGACGAGAAGCCGCCGGCACCCGCGCAGTTCATCCAGGCGGTGCTGGCGCGACTGGCCGGCCGCGAACTGAGTCTTTTTCTGGAACCGGGGCGCTCGATCTGCGCGAATGCCGGTCTGTTCGTCACCAAGGTCGAGTTTCTCAAGCAGAACGGCCAGAAGAACTTTGCTATCGTGGACGGCGCCATGAACGATCTGCTGCGTCCGGCGCTCTATGGCGCCTGGCAGGCCATCGTGCCGGTGCAGCAGCACCCGGAAGGCCTGGTGCCCGCGCAGGTCTATGACGTGGTCGGTCCGGTGTGCGAGTCCTCGGACTTCCTCGGCAAGGAACGGCTGCTGGCCATCGCCCCTGGCGATCTGCTGGCCGTGCGCACCGCCGGGGCCTATGGCTTCGTGATGAGCTCGAATTACAACACGCGCAACCGGGCGGCCGAGATCATGGTCGATGGCGACAAGGCCACCGTGGTCCGCCAACGTGAAACCCTGGACTACCAGCTGGCGCTGGAATCCGTGCTGCCCTGACGAGAACGTATGCAGTTACCCTTCACCAAGATGCACGGCCTCGGCAATGACTTCATGGTCATTGACCTGATCTCGCACCCGGCCGAGCTGAGCAGCCGCCAGATCCGCGCGCTGGCCGACCGCCATTGCGGCATCGGCTTTGACCAGCTGCTGCTGATCGAGCCCCCCACCCAGCCCGATGTCGACTTCAACTACCGCATCTTCAACGGCGACGGCAACGAGGTGGAACACTGCGGCAATGGCGCGCGCTGCTTCGCCCGTTTCGTGCTGGATGCCGGGCTCACCAGCCACCGCCGCATCCGCGTGCAGACCCTGCGCGGCGTGATCGTGCTGAGCGTGGACGACGACGGCGAGGTCACCGTCGACATGGGCCAGCCCGACTTCACGCCCGCGTCCCTGCCCTTTCTGGCTGACCAGGCGCCGTCCTACCAGCGCACGCTGGACGTGAACGGCGTGCGCCACGACGTGCAGTTCTTCGCCGTGTCGGTGGGCAATCCCCATGCCGTGCTGGTGGTGGACGATGTCGAGCGTGCCGCCGTGCGCGAGATTGGCGCAGCGCTGGGCGCGCACCCTGATTTTCCCCGTGGCGTGAACGTGGGCTTCATGCAGATCATCGACCGGGGCCACATCCGCCTGCGCGTGTTCGAACGCGGCGCCGGCGAGACCCAGGCCTGCGGCACCGGCGCCTGCGCCGCCATGGTCTGCGGCCGCGCGGCCGGTCTGCTCGATGCCGAGGTCGAGGCACAACTCACCGGCGGCCGGCTGACGCTGCACTGGGACGGCCCGGGCGAGCCCATCATCATGCGCGGCCCGGCCACCCGCGTGTTCGACGGCAGCGTCGAGCTGGAACAGTTTTCCTGACCCCGTATCTTCCAATCGTGAGCAAGCACTCCCCATGAGCGACATCTTTGCCCCGCAGAACAATGACAATACCGACGTGCTGAGTGCCGACCAGGTGGCCGCCTATCTGAGGAAGCACCCCGACTTCTTCATCAACCGCGATTCCCTGCTGGCCGAGATCACCCTGCCCCACGAGAGCGGCCACGCCATCTCCCTGCTGGAACGCCAGGTGAAGATCCTGCGTGAACGCAGCATCGAGTCACGCCACACCCTGAACCAGCTGCTGGAAACCGCCAAGTACAACGACCAGCTGTTCAATGTCACCCGCGCCCTGATCCTGGCGCTGCTGATGGAAGACGAGGTGGCGCAGATCGCCAGCGCCACCGAGGCCAATCTGTGCACCCAGCCCGGCATCGACGCCTGCAGCGTGATCCTGTTCCAGGCCGAGCACTTGAAGAACGTGGAGCACACGCGGCTCGAGTCGGCCGAATTCCTGCAGGAGAACTTCCCCACCCTGCTGCGCGACCGCCGCACGCTGTGCCGTGCCGTCAGCAAGGACACCGCCGCCTTCCTGTTCGCGCATCAATCCGCCAGTATCCGGTCGGTGGCCCTGTGCCCCATCGGACGCGAGCGCATGCTGGGCGTGCTGGCCATCGGCAACAAATCCCAGGACTATTTCAACGATGAGCTGGACACGCTGTTCCTGGACTTCATCGGCGAAGTGCTGGAATCGATCCTCGTCCGCAAGATTCTCTGAGCCGCCACGATGGAATCCCGCCTGACGCCCTATCATGCCCTGCCCTTCATCGACTGCCGCGCCGCCCTGGTGTTCGCGCCGCATCCCGATGACGAGACCCTGGGCTGTGGCGGGCTCACGCTGGCGCTGACCCAGCGCGGCATTGCCGTGCAGGCCGTGCTGCTGACCTCGGGGGAATACGGCGAACACGGCCGTGCCGGCGCCCCCGCGCGTGAGGCCGAGACTCTGGCCGCGGGCCGCGTACTGGGCCTGAGCGACGTGCACTTCTGGCGCGAGCCCGACCGCGGCCTGGCGTACAACGAGCGCACCCTGGCCGCCGCCCGCAGCGCCATCCTGGCCGCCGGCGCCGACCTGATCCTGACGCCGTCCATCCACGAGATTCACCCCGATCACCGCGCCACTGCCTGGATCGCCATCGAGGCCACGCGGCGCCTGGTCGAGGAAGGCCACGCCCTGCGCGTGGCCATGTACGAAGTCGGCTCTCCCCTGCCCCATGTGGACGTGCTGGTGGACATCACCGCCCAGGAAGCCGGCAAGCGTGCCGCCATCGCCTGCTATCCCTCGCAGCTCGGCATCCAGCCCTACGACGAAGTCATCATCGCGCTCAACCGCTTCCGCACCTACACACTCCCGGCCACGGTGAAGCTGGCCGAGGCCTACTGCCTGCTGACGCCGGAGCAGCTGCGCGAATCCTGGCGGCTGACCGAGCACGAACTGCAGCGTCAGGAGCGCCTGGGGCTGAGCAGTGTGCCGACGCCGGCGCATTATCTTCACGCCGAGAAAAGACTCGCCCCCATGACCCAGCCTGATTCCGCTGCGCAGCGCCACCCAAATGCCGGCACGCCCGGTCTGGTCTCCATCCTGTGTCGCAGCATGAACCGCCCCGAACTGGTGGAAGCCCTGCGTTCGGTGGATGCCCAGACCTACCCGCAGATCGAGATCGTGCTGGTGGACGCGGCGGGCAAGGGCGTGCCCGTGTGGCGCGAACTGGGCCTGCGCGTGCCCGTGCGGGAAGTCAGCGGCAAGGCGCCATGGAATCGCCCCGCCGCCGCCAATGCTGCGCTCGACGCCGCCGAGGGCGAGTTCCTGCTGTTCCTGGACGAAGACGACTGGATTGCCCCCGACCATGTGCAGACCCTGGTGGCCTGCCTGCAGCAGAACGCCGGTCTCGGCGTGGCCTACAGCAGCACGCGCAACACCGCACCCGACGGCACGCTGCTGGAGCAGACCCTGCGCATCGGCTTCGACCCGGCCCGCCTGCGTCGCGACAATTTCATCCCGATCCATGCCGCACTGTTCCGCCACTCGCTGGTGGAGGCAGGCTGCCGTTTCGACACCCGCCTCGACATCTTCGAAGACTGGGACTTCTGGCTGCAGTGCGCCGCCCTGGCGCCCTTCCAGCACGTCGATGTGATCAGCGCCTTCTACCGCCAGGGCGGCGAATCCAACACGGCGTCCCAGGACCCGGGCACGCGCTATCAGCAGGGCCATCCCATCGCCCGTGCCCGTGCCCGCGTGTTCGACAAGTGGCGAGAGCGCTGGAGCGGCGAGGACGTGAACGCCACGCTGAGCAGTCTGGACGAGACCGCCCTGGTGCAGCGTCTGCACGGCGACATCGCACGGCTGAATCAGGACGTGGTGGCGGTGCACGAACAGGTTCGAGCCGCAGCCGAAGGGACAAAGGAAGCACAAGAACAGATACGAGTCCTCGGCGACGAGCTGACCCACATGCACACCGAGGCGCAGCGCCAACAGACCGAGATCCGTGGCCTGCACCAGCAGGTCAACAAGCTGGGACAGTCCCTGAACAAGCGCACGGCCGAACTCGACGGCGCGCGCACCCACATCGCCCAACTGTCTGCGGACCTGCAGATGCTGCTCAATTCATCGTCATGGAAAGTGACGCGCCCCCTGCGCTGGGCCCGCCGCAAGGTGGATGCACTCAGGGGCAGACTCGCGGGCAGCGCCACTGTACCCGCGCCGGTGTCTGCCGCCACGGGCCAGGACGCCCACGCGAGTCTGCCTGCGAGTGTGCCTGGCCAGCCGAACCCGACCCCGGTGGGGGTGGAACAGCAGGGCAGCGAGCTGATTCACTGCAATCTCGACATTCCCGGCGCGAACCAGCGCGACGTGCCCGAGGTCTTCTCTCTGCAGGGCTGGTGCTGTGCCCCCGCGGGCATCGCGCAGATCGAGGCGCGCGTGGATGGCGTGACCCAGGCGAACTTCCACACGGGCGTGAGCCGTCCAGACATCGCCGAGCTGTTCAAGACCATCGAGGACGCCTTCTCCAGCGGCTTCCATCAGGAACTGGCGCTGGGCGAGCTGGCGGCAGGCGAGCATCTGCTGGAGCTGATCATCACCGACAAGGCGGGCAACAGTCGCCAGATCAGCCGGCCCTTCACCCTGTTCAAGAACGAGGACCTCTACCACACCTGGTACTGGCGCAACATGCCGGACGAGGCCGAACTGCAGGCCCAGCGCGAGCTGGCACAGCCGTTGGCCGATGCGGCCCGCTTCCATGTGCTGGTGCAGGCCGAGCGTGACGACGAGGCCCTGTTCGCCACACTCACCAGTCTGCGCGAGCAGGCCTGGCCCTTCTTCGACATCCAGCTGGTGGCGCCACGCACGAGCACTTTGGAACAGCTCGTCGCCAATGCGCTGCCCACTGGCGTCGCCGTGCGCTGGTGGGAGTCACTCACCGTTGCGCTGGAGGCACCCGGCCTGCAGACAGACTTCGTGCTGTTCCTGCACGAAGGCGAGACGCTGGCGCCCCATGCCCTGAGTGAAATGGGACACGCGGCGCGTCAGGGCGACATCCAGCTGGTCTACAGCGATCACGACCGGGTGAACGCCGAGGGCACGCACGGCCAGCCCTGCTTCACCCCGCAGTGGGCTCCCGAGCATCTCACCGCCAGCAATTACATCGGCGGCGTCTATGCCCTGCGTGGCGAGCGTCTGGCCCGCTGGCAGGCACGCCACGCTGAAAGTGCCGCCTGGCGCTATGCCTGTCTGCTCGATGCCAGCGCCGGGCTCACCCGTGAGCACGTGCAGCGCTGCCCCCTGATGCTGTGGAGCGCGCCGCTCGACGACGCCGGCGATGCGGCCCTGCGCGTCGAGGAAACCACCGCCCTGCGCGCGCATCTCGCTCGCCACACCCCCGACGCCGCCGTGCTGGAACTGCCCCACGGCCTGCGCGCCGTGGAGTGGCCGCTGCCGAGCGCACTGCCGAAAGTCTCCATCATCATCCCGACCATGGGGCGCCTGGGCCTGATCCAGCCCTGCATCGAGTCCCTGCTGCAGATCACGGCCTGGCCGAACTACGAAGTGGTGATCCTCGACAACGGCCGGGGCAAGTACCCGGACGGCATCGCCTGGCTGCGCGAGAAACCCTTCACCGTGGTGGAGTGCAACGAGCCCTTCAACTGGGCACGGCTCAACAACATCGGCGTGCGTCATGCCACGGGCGATCTTTATCTGTTCCTGAACGATGATATCGAAATCACCTCGCCCGACTGGCTGGAGCAACTGGTGCGCCAGGCGCTGCGCCCCGACGTCGGCGCCGTGGGCGCGCTGCTGTACTACCCCAACGGCGCGCTGCAACACACCGGCGTGCTGCTGGTGAACTACGGCGGCGGCGGCATCCACCTGCTGCACAAGCGCATGCCCGGCGAGAGCATCTACCGCCAGCTGCACGCCACCGTGCGCGAAGTGTCAGCCAATACCGGCGCCTGTCTGCTGGTGAGCCGCGAGAAGTTCGAGCAGATCGGCGGTTTCGACGAGGAACTGGCCGTGGTGGGCAATGACGTGGACCTGTGTCTGCGCCTGCTGGATGCCGGTTATCGCAATGTCTGGACACCGCTGTGCTCGCTGATTCACCACGAGTCCATCAGCCGCAAGACCAGCGTGCCGAAGGAAGACGAGCAGGCCATGTGGCGACGCTGGCGACACCGCTTCATGGCGGGCGACGCCTGGTACAACCCCAGCCTTTCCGCCGAGAAAGGCGACTTCACTCTGCAGGCCAGCACGCTGCGCGGCCCGCTGGGCGCGGCGGCGCACGGAGTGCAGGAGGGCACCACCACCGCAGCCCCGACCGCGCTGCAGCCCGGCGTGAACCTGATCGGCTACACCCGGGCCGAGATGGGCATCGGCGAGGGCGCACGCAGCGATGCCAAGGCGCTGAATGCAGCCAACGAGCCCTTTGGCATTCTCTGCTATCAGGCGCACAACCCTTCGCGCATGACGGACATGAGCTGGGAACACAAGGAAATGCAGGCCGCGCCCTATGACGTGACGCTGCTGCACATCAACCCCGACCACGCGCTGCAGGCCATCAGTGAACTGCCGCCGGCGTGTTTTGACGGGCATTACAGAATCGGCTATTGGGCGTGGGAACTGCCCGAGCTGCCGGCCGACTGGGAGAAGGCCTTCGTGCACTTCGACGAGATCTGGGTGCCGTCGCACTTCGTGCAGGAAGCCGTGGCGATGAAGTCCCCGGTGCCCGTGGTGCGTGTGCCTCATGCAGTGGAAGTGCAGGCCGATCCGTCCCTGAACCGCGCCAGCTTCGGCCTGCCTGAGACGGGCTTCCTGTTCCTGGCGATGTTCGACACCTACAGCCGCCCCGAGCGCAAGAATCCGTATGGCGCGCTGCGCGCGTTCCAGAACGCCTTCGACCCTGACGACATGGCCGCGCGCCTGGTGCTGAAGGTGAACAACCCCACGCCGGACGCCATGCGCAAGCTGCGCGAGGCCATCGGCGCGTACCGCAACGTGCTGCTGCTGGACAAGGTGTACAGCCGGGGTGAGGTGAATGCGCTGATTGCCTGCTGCGACTGCTATGTCTCGCTGCACCGCTCGGAGGGCTTCGGTTTCGGCCCGGCCGAGGCCATGGCGCTGGGCAAGGCCGTGCTGGCCACGCAGTGGTCGGGCAATGTGGATTACATGCGCCCTGGCAACAGCATCGGCATCGAGTACACGCTGGTGACGATTCCCGAGGATTACGGCCCCTACAAGAAGGGCCAGATCTGGGCGGAACCGGACGAGGCCCATGCCACCCGTGCCATGCAGCAACTGGTGGCCGACCCGGCTCTGAGCCGGCTACTGGGCGAGAACGCCCGCGCCACCATCGAGGCAGAGTTCGCGCCGCTACCGGTGGGCCGCCTCATGCGCAAGCGACTGGCCGCCATTCGGGCCATTCGGGCCAGCCTGCCGACAGGGTGACCGCTCCCGCCTGAACTTCAGCAGGTTCGCCCGAGCTCAACGCGCCAGAAAACTGCGCAATGCCAGCTTGCGCAGCAGCAGGAAGCGACTGCCCAGCGCCGAGGCCAGCGCCAGGTCGCGGCGCAGGGCCAGGCTCAGCTCGGCGGCATGGGCTGCCCTGAAAGCCTGCGCCTGCGCAGCCAGCCCCTTCAGCACCTCGCGGTGCCGGTCATCCCACAGCCGCTGCCAGAAATCCTGGAACATCGCCGGCGGCTGATACTCCCGCGCCCCGAGGGTATTGGCCCCGTGCTGACGATAGAGCAGCAGGGGCTCGTCAATGAAACTCAGCCGACCAAAGGCGCCCGCCACCAGGGCCAGCCACCAGTCGTGCATCACCGCCGCCGCCGGAATAGGCAGTGCGCGCCGCAGCAGGGCCTCGTTGCACAGCGCCGTGCAGCCGGTGACGGTATTGCTCACCAGCAGTCGGGCGAGGCTGTTGCGCAGCGGCTGCAGCCCCTGATAGCGCACGAAGGACGGGGCGATCGACGCCAGCGACTCGTCCACCACTTCCAGATCCCCATGCACCAGCAGCGGCAGGCCCGGATGCGCGGCCTCCAGCGTCTGCATGCGCGCCATGCTGCGGCGCAGCTTGTCCGGGTGCCAGACATCGTCCTGATCGCTGGGCATCACCCAGGCACTGGCCAGCCCCAGCGCGGCCTTGTGGGCCAGCACATACTCCAGGAGAAAGCCGAAGCTGCCGCTGGCGCCCAGATTGCGGCCATCGGCGGGCACGACATGAAACCGCTGCGGCAGGCGCGCGGCATACTCGGCGATGATGGCCGGGCTGGCGTCGCGGGAGCCGTCGTCACGGCAGACGATGATGAAATCGGGGTAATCCTGGGCCAGCAGCGAATCGACCTGCGCGCGCAGGAAACGCTCGCCATTCCAGGTGGGCAGCAGGATGGCGATGCGCGGCTCGCCCATCAGCGCACGCTCCCCGCGTCGGCGATGCCCTTGCGGATGTTCGCCCAGTACTCACCGCGCTGCGGCGAGAACAACAACAGCCACGCCGCCTTGAGCAGGAAGCGCGGGAAGTCGCGCAGGCGCCAGCCCCAGGGGGCGTAAGGCTCGCGGTAGAGCGCGAAGCGGTTGCGGGTGGAGTAGTAACTGCGCAGCGGGCTGTGCTGCACCATCAGGCCGGCGCGCACCAGCGGCTCGTCGCTGGCCTCGCCGATGCGGTGGAACAGCGTGGCGTTGTCGGTACCCACCACCGCATAGCCCCGGGCGCGGGCGCGGAAGCACCATTCGAGGTCGACGTTGTCGATGAAATAGGCGTCACGCATCGGCCCGATGTGCTTGAGCGCCTCCAGCGGAATCAGGCAGCCGGACGAGATGAGAAATTCGGCCTGGAACAGCCGGTTGCTGCCGGGCAGCGGCCGATCGGTGCGCCCGATCCAGCGCGTGAACAGCTTGAAGGGCATGCCCGCACCGGAGCCCGGATGGGTGATGCGCGGGCCCACCGCCGCCACCGGCAGTGGACTGAGCCGGCTGGCCTCGACATAGGACGCATAGAGATTGGCGAAGAAAGACACAGGCACCTGGCTGTCCTGATCGAACAGCACCACGAAGCCGAAGCCGCGCCTGGCCGCCTCCTCCAGCCCCAGGTTCAGGGCACTGGCCAGGCCGATGTTGCGCTCCAGCACGCGCACGCCCGCACAGCGCGGCGTGCCTTCAGCCACCGCGCGGAAGTTGTCGATGTTGGCGGAGGCATTGTCGACGAGCAGGAATTCGCACTGGGTGCCGATCTGCTGCAGCAGCGCGGTGAGCACGGCCGTGTCAGGGTTGTAGCTGACGATGATGGCGCAGATGCTGAGCTTGTTGCCGTGCCTGGGCATGGTCGATTCACCACAGAGATTGGCGTGGCCTGCCGGGGCAGACGACGGTTGGACCGGTCAGGGGGCCAGGGCGGCGTTGCCGGACTCGGGAATATCGGTGCTCACCTCGGGCTGCTCGGGGTAACGCAGCTTGAGTGTCAGGTAGTACAGGATCGAGCCGATGCCCAGCGCAAGCCCCGTGACCACGCCGGCATCGACGATGCCGCGCCAGGGCTGCGGCAGCATGCGCACGATCAGCACGAAGCAGATGATCATGCTCGTCAGCCCGAACGAGAGCAGCTTGCGACGGCGGGTGGCGTGGATGTAGCCCATGCAGAACGCCGGTGCCAGCAACACATGCAGCGGGCGCGGGTGAGCCCGCAGATAGCCGGCCCGGGCCACCACGCGCGGCGCGAAGCCCAGGTGGAAGCCTTTGTAGCCTTCGGCCCAGCTCATGTAGATCACGCTGAAGGCCAGTGCCCCCAGGTGCAGGGGCTGCAGCTCCAGCGCGACCAGCTCCAGCGCCATGGGCGACAAGCGCACCACGGCAAAGGTGAGAAGCAGGAGAATGCCTCCAATCCCCCAGGCGAACCCCAGACTTTTCACTGCATTGTTACCCCGGCATTTTCAAGTGGCCGGCATTATACCGGCATCGCGTGATGTTCCCCAAGCCCAGAGTTTTCGGGCATTTCCAGCCAGTGACAGGAGCCCTGACCGGGTGTGGCCACGACCCGCAGGCGCCCCTGCAGGGCTGCCATCGTCGCCTGCACGGCGGCCAGACCGAGACCGTGACCGGCGTCGAGTGTGGCGGCTGTGGCGTGTGTGGCGGCGCTTTCCTGCGCGGGTCCCGAGTCGAGGCCCGTGTCCGCGCCCGCCGCAATGTGGCCCATCGTCAGGCCGCAGCCGTCATCCTCCACGCCGACCTGCAGCAGGCCGGGTGCCGTGGTGACCAGCACCCGCACGCGGCCGCATTCGTGCTTGCCGCAGGCCCGACGCCGAGCCGGCGACTCGATGCCGTGGACGACGGCATTGCGCAGCAGATGCTCCAGCGACGGCACCAGGCGCTCCAGCACCCAGCGGGGTACGCGCCTCCCGGCCGCCCGGATTTCCAGCCTTGCCACCTTGCCCTGCCGGTGCGCGGTGTCGTCCAGCACTCGGCGCAAGCGCGGCGCCAGGCGGGAGGGATGCACCCAGGCCGCAGCGTGCAGGTCTTCGTCCAACTGCCGCGACTGCGCGAGCTGCTCGTGCAGCAACTCCTGCACCAGCTGGCGCTGGGCCGCCGTGGCACTGAGGGCGAGCCCGGGCAACAGCTCGGACAGGCTCTGCAGGCCCTCGTGCAGGCGGCGGGCGAGCCAGCCGAGGGGGGTGAGCATGGGCGTGGCGTGGCTGATCCCCGGCAAGCCGGCCTCCAAGGCAGAGGTCACGGTCTGCTCTGCC
This sequence comes from Gammaproteobacteria bacterium, assembly GCA_030832825.1. Lineage (GTDB taxonomy): Bacteria > Pseudomonadota > Gammaproteobacteria > Pseudomonadales > Pseudohongiellaceae > UBA5078. The sequence goes on along the minus strand of JAURIJ010000004.1, from coordinate 107,786 downwards.
TGGAAGTTCGCCGGCAAGCCGGCTCCCACGGCAGAGGTGTCGGCCCAGCCTGGGCCTGCCAGTGCCGCCACGGCGGCCTGCAACTGCGCCAGCAACGGCCCGATGGCAGCCGGTTCGCGCACGCCCGGCATCGAGGCTCCTGCGCCCGCCTGCAGCAGCGCCCGCTCGCTGCGATGACACAGCTCGGCCAGCGCGTCGCAGCGATACAGCGCCGCATTGCCCTTGAGGGTATGCAGGGCATGCAAACGCTGGGGCTCCGTGGCCGGCTCAATGATCTGCTGCAGCAGCGCGTGGGCCTCCTGCACGAAGGCGGGCCGCCCGGCCGCCTGCTCGCCATGGCAGGCCAGCCAGTCATACAAGGCCCCGAGCAAGGCGCGACAGGGCGAGGTTTCCTGGCGCGCGGCAGCCTGATTCAGCCCGCGTCGCAGCGCGGCATGGGCGTCTTCCAGCAACGCGCGACCGGCGCTCGCCTGCAGGAACGCGGCTGGGGCAAGGCCGCTCTGCCCCAGCGCCTCGTGCATCCGCGCCAGCGCTTCGCTCAGCGCCGCGATGCGCTGCACCTGCAGATTGCGCGCCCCGCTGGCCAGCAGCCGCAGCTCCAAGAGCAGCTGGCGGTTGGCCGGGGCGAAGGCGTCCCCTGAAGGCAGGGCGAGCAGCCGGCCAAGCTGCAGCGCCGGCAAGGCCTCCAGCCCCCGCGCCAGGCTCAGCGCCAGCTGTGCTGACCCGGTGCCGGCCTGCAGGCGCAGGCCCGCCTCCCAGCGCAGCAACGCCTGCAGCACCCGCGCCCGCTGCCAGCGGCGGCCAGGGTTCTGCACAAAGGGCAGCACGCGGCCCACGGCGGGCAGGCAGTCGCGGGCATCGTGCTGCAGCTCTCGGCTCAGGGTGAGGCAGTGCCCGAGCACGTCCATCAGCTCATGCAGCGCGAAGTCTCCCGCGATCAGGGCCTGCTGGGCCAGGCGGTGCACGGCCAGCGTCACCCCATCGTCGAGCAGCGGCGCAGCGCTCTGCCCGGCCGCATCGACCTGCCAGGCCTCCAGCATCCGCAGACATCGCCTGTGTTCACGCCGCAGCAGTCGCCGCCAGCGTGCGTCCAACACGGCGCTCGACAGGGCGCGCTCGCCAAGCGCCTGCTCCAGCACCCGCCTGACCGCCAGCGGACGCTGCTGCCGCAGACAGGCCTGCACAGCCAGTGCCAGCGCGGCGGCTGGCAGCCCGACACAGGCCAGGGCGCTGCCGCCGGCCAGTCGCGCCAGATCGTCTTGCAAGCGCAGGAGCAGACGCAGCTGCAGCGGAGCCAGCGCCCCCGGCAAGGCGGTGGCCGCCAGGGCGGGAACGCTCTGCCAGGCCTGCAACAGACGGCTCACCCGCAGCGCCTGCTGCAGACAGTGCCGCAGCGGCGAAGGCACGCTCACGAAGGCGTGCAGCAGCACACTGGCCTGTTGCAGGCAAAGGAGCAGGCGCTCACTCCAGGGGCCGTCGCGCGCCTCCAGACTCTGCCGCAAGGCCGGCGTGGCCGCCGACTCCTCGCACAACGCCAGCACCGCAGAGGCCAGGGTCCGCAGCAGGCGCGCGCGGGGCTGCTGCTCAGGCCCCAGCAGATGAGACTCCCAGTGCAGCAGGGCCTGCAGCGGGTCCCGCGTCAGCACCACGCGCTCCGGCAGCACACCGGCCAGCCGTGCGGCCGCCTGCAGAGCACTCAGATCGAGCAGCGTGATCGGCCCAGGCTCCTGCGTGGCCTGCCAGTCCCCGCTCCCGTTCGCCGCCCCGAGCCGCATGCCCGCCTGCTCTCGCAGCAGACGCTGCACCTGCTGCAGCACAAGCCCGCTCAGCTCGGGCGCCAGTCGCGCCGCCCGCCACGCCAGCGCATCACCGGGCTGCGCCGGCAGGGTCAGCGCCAGGGCCTGCCAGCGCAGCTGCAAGGCCTGCAGCAGCAGCGGCCGGGATTGCGTCTCGGGCACTCCCGTGCTGAGCCGCGTCCCCAGCGCCAGCAAGGCGCGCTGCAGCCCCACGCATTGCTGCTGCAGGGAGGCGCTGCCACAGAAGCGTGCGATGGCGCGCAGCTCGGCCAGTTGTCGGCGCGCCTGCAGCGCGGCATGCAGGGAACGCTCCTCGAACACGTTCTGCAGGCTGCGCAGCAGCGCCTCGGTGCGGGCCTGCAGGGCCAGGCCCAGGGCGGCAATGCCCTGCTCATGCAGACTGCGCATCGTCCACCTCCACGGCATCCGGCAGCGCAGCGCGCAAGGCCCGTTGCAGGGTGAGCAGCGGCAGCGGTCGCAGCAGCACGCCCGCCTCCCCCTCTGCCAGACCCAGGCCCAGACTGCGCGCCCACCAGGCATCGGTGGCGCGCGGCACGTCGGCAAGCAGCAGCACGCAGGCCACGCCTGCCTCGCGCAGCGCACTGCCGCAGGCAAAGCCGTTGTCCTGCGGCAGACCCATGGCCACCAGGGCGACGGCCAGCGGCGCGCGTGCCTCCCTCAGCCGCGTCAGCGCCTCCGCGGTGCTGCCGCAGGGCAGCGGTTCGTGACCCAGTGCGCGCAGCTGCCGGCACAGCAGCCAGCGCTGCAGGGGCGACGCCTCAACCAGCAGCACGCGTGCCATCGTCATCGCCTCCCCCGTCGTCGTCTTCGTCGTCCGCATCCTCCGCCAGCGGCGAGGCGGCATCTGCCGCCGGCGGCGCAGGCACCAGCTCACGCAGCGCGGCCAGCAGGTCCGCCTTGCGAAACGGCTTGAGGATGTAGCGCTGGGCGCCGGCAAGTTCAGCGCGCGCCCGCTCCAGCCGGCCGTCATTGGCCGACACCAGCACCACGGGCGTGTGACCATGACGGGCCGAGGCGCGGATCAGGGCGCAGGCGGCGAAGCCGTCCAGCTCGGGCATGGCGATGTCCATGAACACCAGATGCGGCCGCTGCAGCGCCACCTGGCACAGTGCCTCGAAGCCGCTGCTGGCCAGGATCAGCTGGCAGCCGGCATCCTCCAGCAGACTGCGGGCGGATTCGCGCATGGTGCGGCTGTCATCCACCAGCAGCACGCGCAGACGGCCGTTGCCCGGGCCCGCCAGCGTGGCAGGCAGAGGAGGCGGCAACGGGGGGAGTTCGGTGGGAACGGGGTCAGGGATGGGACGGGTGCGGGCTTCCATGCGGTTCTCCTGAGGCAGTACCGAGCGTCCATGCTCTGCTTCAAGAACTAGCACAGGCGCGCGATTCCGGCGACCGCAGCCCGCTGCCCTCGCGTCGCTCCGGCCGGCGTCTTCGGGTATGATCGCCGAAGACATCAGCTCGGCGGCACACCGCCCCTCACAGGAATCCACGCCCCCCATGAGCATCCGCCTCGGCATCGTGATGGACCCGATCCAGCACATCAACTACAAGAAAGACACCAGTCTGGCCATGCTGGTGGCCGCCCAGGAACGCGGCTGGTCGCTGTCCTACATGGAGCAGTCCGATCTCTACCTGCGCGACGGCAAGGCCTTCGGCCTCATGCACGAGCTGCACGTGGCCTGGGACGAACAGCAGTGGTACCGCTTCGGTGAGGCAAGCGACGAGCCCCTGGCCGAGCTGGACGTGATCCTGATGCGCAAGGACCCGCCCTTCGACAACGAATACATCTACTCCACCTACCTGCTGGAACAGGCCGAGAAAGACGGCACCCTGGTGGTGAACCGCCCGCAGAGCCTGCGCGACTGCAATGAAAAACTCTTCGCCACGCAGTTCCCGCACTGCTGCCCGCCGCTGGTGGTCAGCAACAACCCGGGCGTGCTCAAGGACTTTCACCAGACCCACGGCGACGTGATCTTCAAGCCGCTGGATGGCATGGGCGGCTCGTCCATCTTCCGTCTGCGCAAGGACGACCCGAACGTCAGCGTGATCATCGAGACCCTGACCGGCCACGGCCGCACGCCCATCATGGCGCAGCGCTTCATTCCCGAGATCGTCAACGGCGACAAGCGCATCCTGCTGGTGGACGGCGAGCCGGTGCCCTATGCCTTGGCAAGGGTGCCGGCGCGGGGCGAGACACGCGGCAATCTGGCCGCCGGCGGCAGTGGCGTGCCCCAGCCGCTGTCCGAGCGCGACCGCTGGATCGCCGCGCAAGTGAAGGACGTGGTACGCGAGAAAGGCCTGCTGTTCGTGGGCCTGGATGTGATCGGCGACTACCTGACCGAGATCAATGTCACCAGCCCCACCTGCGTGCGCGAGCTGAACAAGGCCTATGATCTCGACATCGCCGGCGACCTGATGACCGTGATCGAACGCAAACTGCACGCACGAGGCTCATGACCCCCACGACCGATCTGAGCAAGGAGCGCTTCGGCTTCACCATCTTCCTCTCCGCCTGTCTGCACATCATGCTGATTGCGGGAGTGGGCTTCAGCTACCTCGAAGAAAGCAACAGCGCGCCGGCCATCGAGATCACGCTGGCGCAGTACCGCAGCGATGTACGCCCCGACGAGGCGGATTTCATCGCGCAGGAAAACCAGATCGGCAGCGGCACGCTCGACGAGGCCGCCGCGCCCAGCACGCCCTACGTGTCGCCCTTTCATGATGAAGTCATCCAGCAGGTCGACCCGATCCAGCAGCAGCCCGCGCCGAACCGGCAGACCGAACCGAGCGACCTGGCGCTGTTGACGGTGCAGGACGCCGATCAGTCCATCGAACAGCAGCTGGAGCGCGAGGCGTCCGAGACCGATGCGCCGCTGTCCGAGAACACCACGCCCGAGGAACTCAGCCTGGCCATCGCCAGCCTGCAGGCCCAGCTCGACTCGCAGCAGCAGGCCTATGCCCGACGCCCGCGCAAGTACACCATTTCCTCGGCCTCCACCCAGCAGCGCCACGACGCCCTTTATCTGGATTCCTGGCGCAGACGCATCGAGGCAGTGGGCAACCTCAACTATCCGCAGCAGGCCCGCGAACAACAGATCTATGGCAGCCTGCGCATGCTGGTGGCCCTGCGTCCCACAGGCACGGTGCAGGAGATCCGCATCCTGCAGTCCTCCGGCCAGCGCATCCTGGACGAAGCCGCCATCGAGATCGTGCGCATGGCCGCGCCCTTCGAGCCCTTCCCGGAGGAGCTGCGCGGCAAGGTCGACATTCTGGAAATCATCCGCACCTGGCGTTTCCACCAGGGCAATTCCTTCACCAGTCAGTGAACCGCCCCATGACTCAGGACGACATTCCCGGCCCCCAGTACGAAGCGCAGCCCGGCACCCTGGCCAATCAGTTCCTGATCGCCATGCCGCATCTGCAGGACCCGTGGTTCAACCACACCGTCACCTTTGTGTGGAAGCACAACGCCGAGGGCGCGCTGGGCATCGTGATCAACCGCCCTTCCACCATGCGCGTGGCCGAGTTGATGGAGGAACTGGGCATCGACCTGTCTGCGCGCCGCGGCGATCTCGCCTTTCACAATCACTACGTGATGAGCGGCGGGCCGGTGGAAAAGCAGAAAGGCTTCATCCTGCACAATGCCGGACGCGAGTGGGATTACACGCTGGCGCTGACGCCCCAGGTGAGCCTGTCGATGTCCCGCGACATCCTGGCTGACATCGCCGCCGGCAACGGCCCCGAGCACTATCTGGTGGCGCTGGGCTGCGCGGGCTGGGATGCGGGCCAGCTCGAGCGCGAGATCACCGACAATGTGTGGCTCACGACCCCTGCGCTGCCGGAACTGATCTTCTCCGACCAGCACGCGCAGAAAGCCGAGCGCGCCGCCGCCCTGCTGGGCGTGAGCCTGAGCCAGCTTTCCTCGTTCGCGGGGCACTCCTGAGCATGGATGACTTTCCGGTCCATAAACGCGGCGAGTTCAGCGTGCTGTGCTTCGACTTCGGCACCCGGCGCATCGGCAGCGCCTACGGCCAGACCCTGCTCGGCACCGCCTCGCCGCTCACCGCCATTCCCGCCCGCGACGGCATTCCCGACTGGGTGCAGCTGGATGCGCTGGTGCAGAAATGGCAGCCGGATGTGTTCGTGGTGGGACTGCCGTGGAACATGGACGACAGCGAGAGCGATCTGCTGCGCCGCGCGCGCAAGTTCGGCAATCGCCTGAGCGGCCGCTACGACAAGCCCTGCTATGGAATGGATGAACGCCTGAGCTCGTTCGAGGCGCGGGGTTTGAGACTGCGCGGCGAGTCCACCGCGCAACTCGACTGCCTGGCGGCACAGCTGATTCTGGAGACGTGGTTTCAGGGATTGGCGCAGAAGTTTGCAGAGACCCCGTAGAAGAAGTGTTGGCGCTCAGAACGCGTCCGGCTGCTTCGCCTTCGCCCGCGCCGCTTCCTTGGTGATCAGGCCCTTCTGCACCAGCTCCTTCAGCGTCTGATCCAGCGTCTTCATGCCCACGGCGGAGCCAGTCTGGATCGCGGAGTACATCTGCGCCACCTTGTCCTCGCGGATCAGGTTGCGGATGGCGGGGGTGCCGATCATGATCTCGTGCGCCGCCACGCGGCCGCCGCCGTTCTTCTTCAGCAGCGCCTGCGAGATCACCGCCTGCAGGGATTCCGAGAGCATGGAGCGCACCATGGATTTTTCCGCCGCCGGGAACACGTCGATGATGCGGTCGATGGTCTTGGCCGCCGAACTGGTGTGCAGGGTGCCGAACACCAGGTGGCCGGTTTCCGCAGCCGTCAGCGCCAGGCGGATGGTTTCCAGGTCGCGCAGCTCGCCCACCAGGATGATGTCCGGGTCTTCCCGCAGCGCCGAGCGCAGCGCTTCCTGGAAGCCGAGCGTGTCGCGGTGCACCTCACGCTGGTTCACCAGGCACTTCTTGCTTTCATGCACGAATTCGATCGGGTCCTCGATGGTGAGGATGTGCTCGGAACGGGTGCTGTTCACGTAGTCCATCATGGCCGCCAGCGTGGTGCTCTTGCCCGAGCCCGTGGGGCCGGTCACCACCACCAGGCCGCGCGCCAGATCGGAGATCTGCTTGAACACCGCTCCCATGCCAAGCTGCTCCATGGAAAGCACCTTGAACGGAATGGTCCGGAACACGGCCGCAGCGCCGCGATTCTGGTTGAAGGCGTTCACGCGGAATCGAGCGAGTCCTGGCACCTCGAAGGAGAAGTCGGTCTCCATGAACTGCTCGTAGTCCTTGCGCTGCTTGTCCGTCATGATCTCGTAGATCAGACCGTGCACTTGCTTGTGATCCATGGGCGGCACGTTGATCTTGCGCATGTCGCCATCCACACGGATCAGCGGCGGCATGCCGGCGGTGATGTGCAAGTCGGATGCGCCCTGCTTGACGCTGAAACCCAGCAATTCGGTGATATTCACGTTTCTTGCTGCGCCTGCCTGATCAGCGTGTGCAAAAGAGGGATGGTTTATGCCGGGCCGTGCCCGAGGTACACTGAATGCATGGCGAGCATAGCAGAAAACATTTTCCGGGTAGGACAGCAGATTGCCGAGGCGGCGCGGGCCTGCGACCGTGCGCCCGAGGCGGTCACCCTGCTGGCCGTGAGCAAGACGCAGAGTGCCGACATCGTGCGCGAGGCCTGGCAGGCCGGCCAGCGCCACGTCGGCGAGAACTACGTGCAGGAGGCGCTGGAGAAGATCGCCGCCCTGCCCCTGCCGGGCCTGGTCTGGCATTTCATCGGACCGCTGCAGTCCAACAAGACGCGCGACATCGCCGCGCATTTCGACTGGGTGCACAGCGTGGATCGCCTCAAGACCGCCACACGGCTCAACGAGCAGCGCCCCGCCGGCAGGGCGCCGCTGAATGTGTGCATTCAGGTGAACATCTCGGCGCAGGACAGCAAGTCCGGCGTGTCACTGGCCGACGTGGAGGCGCTGTGCGAGGCGGTACAGGCCTTGCCGAGGCTGCGGTTGCGCGGGCTCATGGCGATTCCCGCGCCGTGCACGGACCCGCTGCAGCAGCGGGCCGTCTATGCCCCGCTGGCGGCGCTGCTGCGCCAGCTGCAGACACGGTTTCCCGGCATGGACACGCTCTCCATCGGCATGAGCGGGGACTTCGCCGCCGCCATCGCCGAAGGCTCCACCCTCGTGCGCGTGGGCACGGCCATTTTCGGCGCGCGCCACTGAACGTGCCGGGTCACCCTTGCGGGTGCAGCGACAGCCCGCAGTGGGCGCAACGAGAACGGAACGGGTTCAGGAAGATGCGCTTCACGAAGTACTGTTCGTGGCATTGCGGGCAGCGCTTGACCGAGGCATTCACCCCGAAACCGGCATACAGCGCCATGTAGGCAAACATGACCGTGTTGGAACTGTTGCCTGCATCCACCACCTGACTGACCGTGAACACATAGACAGGCAGTGTGGCAAAGCACACCAAGAGGCGATTGCGTGCCCGGCGAATCTCGATCAGACGCTGGTCATGCGGAGAAGGGGTGCGAGTGGCTTGCTGATTCTTGTCATTGTCAGTCATGGGGCTCCGGTGTTGCAGAAACAGGGCATGAGGCAGCGCTCGATGGCCGGCAGTGTACACGCTCGGCCCGCTTTTGTGATGGCGTGAGCACTGCAAACGCCGCCCGGCCCTGTCGGGGGCCCCGGGAGCCTGTGCTAAACTCGGCCCGACACTACGCCCGACACAACAAGGACACTCCCGCCCCATGGATCAGAATCAGGTCGTCAATGTGCTGATTGCCGCCAGGCTGCTCGCCGATGCCGAGCAGCTCGTCAATCTCTTGCGCAAGGCCGGGTTCAGTCTGCATGCCGAAGCCCTCAGCGATGTCCGCGTCCTGCACGAGCAGTTGCAGCTGCGCCGCTGGGATGTCCTGCTGCATCTGCCGGGCAACGAGGCCCTGTCGGCGGCCGCGCTGTGCGAGCAGTTGCAGGAGCAGGCCCAGGACATGAGCATCGTGCTGCTGGGCTGCGAGACTCTGCCGGAGACAGCCCCCGCCGGAGCCGTCTGCTTCGGCCCGAATGCCCTGGCCCCCGAGCAGGCGGCCGCTCTGGTGCGCACGGTGCAGCAGGCACTCGAGGCCCTGCACACGCGCCGCGAACTGCGCCGCACCCAGGCCCGGTTGAAGGAGCTGCAGCGCCGCTACGAACTCGTGCTCGACAGCGCCACCGACGCCATCGCCTACCTGCATGACGGGCTGCTGCTGCATGCCAACCTGGCCTGGTGCACGCTGTTCGGCGTGGAATCCGTAGAGGCCCTGCAGCAGCAGGCCTTCCTCGACAAGGTGGACGACGCCGATGTCGACATGGCGCGCCAGACCCTGCGCGAGGCACGTGCCGGCAATCCGCCCCCCTGCCAGTTCACGGCCCTCACGGCGGGCGGCAGCCGCACGCGCCTGCAGCTGGAAGCGCTGGCCGCCGTCTACGAGGGACACGCCGCGCTGCAGATCATCCTGCGCCCGGCCACCGGCAATGCCGCCCATGCCCGTCAGTTGCGGCTGCTGCGCAGCCAGGACCTGGTCACCGGCCTGCTCAATCGCGGCGGCCTGCTGGCCCGCGTGGAAGCCGCCATCGCCCAGGCCATCGACACGCGCAGCCAGTGCGCCCTGGTGCTGGCGCGCCTGCAGGGCTTTGACGACCTGCAGAGCCTGAGCGGCCGGGCCGCTGCCAACTACCTGCTGGTGGACACCGCCAGCCTGCTGCGCCAGAACACGCCGGCCGACGCCCTGCTGGCCCACTGCGGCGATGGCGAATTCGCGGTGCTGATCAGCGGGCCGGAACACGTGGCACGCACCCATCAGCTGCAGGCCGACGCGGCCACCCTGAACACCCGGCTGCAGGCGCTGCTGCCCGCCGGCAGCGGCCTGCGCCTGACACTGGGCAGCACCTTCATCAACGAGCTGACGCCCTCGGCCGAACTGGCCATCGACCGCGCCCGCCACAATCTCACGGTGCGCGAGAACAGCAGCGCACCCAGCGCCCCGCCGCAGGACCCTTACGGCAACCCCGAGCAGATGTTCCAGCGCCTGGAAGACGCCTTCGCCCACGAGGACTTCATCCTGGTGTTCCAGCCGGTGGTGAGCCTCAAGGAAGACGGCCTGCAGCGCTACGAAGTGCGGATTCGCCTGCAGGACCACGGCGCCCTGATTTACCCGCCACGCTTCCTGGAGCTGGCCAACCAGCACGGCCTGGGCGAGCGCATCGACCGCTGGGTGTGCAGCAAGTCGCTGCAGCTGCTGCAGGAGCGGGCCAACCCGGCACTGCGCCTGACGCTCAACCTCACCCACAATTCCGTGATCAGCGAGGACTTCCTGCCCTGGCTGCAGCAGCAGCTGCTGGCCCTGCGCCTGCAGCCGCGTCAGCTCACCCTGCAGATCAGCGAGCTGGACGTGGTCAGCTCGCCCGGTCACGTGGCACGTTTCTGCGCCCAGCTGAGCGAGCTCGACATCCCGCTCTCGATCACGCACTACGGCTGCACGCTGCATCCGGGTCAGTACCCGGCGCTGGACGAGGCCGACTACGTGAAGCTCGACAAGACCCTGCTCAGCGACATCGGCCTCGACACGGCCCGACGCGAGCGCCTGAACACCACGGTCAAGAGCCTGCATGCGCGCGGTGTGCTGGTGATAGCGCCGATGATCGACCAGATCGAACTGCTGCCCCTGCTGTGGCAGGCCAGCGTCAATTTCGTCCAGGGCAACTGCCTGCAGGAACCCAGTGCCCGGATGGACTTCAGCTTCGTGCAGGACGAAGAAATCACCCTGAGCTCGTTCCAGTGAGCCCCCGTTCCCCGAGACAATGACCGTGGCCCCGAAGATGCACTCCCCCGAACACGATGCCGACGCCCGTTACCTGGCCTCGCCCGCTTCCCAGATGCGTCTGGGCCACAAGCTGGCGATCGCCACCAGCATCCTGCTGCTGCTCTCCATGTGCGTGTTCTGGCTGGTGACCAACCAGACCACCGAGAACATCCTGCGCCAGCAGGCCGACAGCCTGGGCGACACCCTGGCACGGCAGACGGCCATTCTCGTCACCGAGCTGGTACTGGCCAATGACCTGATCAGCATGAACGTGCTGCTGAACCAGCTGACGCGTGAAGCGGCCATTGCCGAGGTGGCGGTGCTGAGCATCGACGACCAGGTGATCGCCAGCTCCGGCGCCGGCAGCCGCGAACCGGGCAACGGCCCCGCCGCCATCTTCGGCACCTATGTCGCGCCCATCGCGCTGCAGGACTCGCTGGCCGGCTATGTGCGCGTGGAACTGGACCAGGACTACATCGAGCAGGGGGTGACGCGCAATTTCCTCTTCATGCTGGCCGCACTGGCGCTGATGCTCGTCACCGGTGTCACCGTCATCCTGGCACTGACGCAGTACTTCGTGACCTTCCCGCTGCGCATGCTCTCGGCCTCCATCCAGAGCGTGCGCCGGGGCGAGCCGCAGCCGAGCGAATTCGGTGAACGCGGCGACGAACTCGGCGCGGTGATCCGCCAGTACAACCGCATGGTCTACGAACTGGACGACGACGAGTCGCGCACGGCCATGTTCGGCCCCGACTACGAGCGCCCGCCCGTGGTGGAATCCCCGGCCGTGTACCGCCGCCCCGGCAGCACCTTCGTCAGCATCCTGCACCTGAACATCGCCAACTACCGCTCGGCCCTGCACCAGCACGAGGCCGAGGAGACCGTGGAGCTGCTCAACACCTGCTATTTCTACATCCACCGCGTGGCCCAGCTCTACAACGGTCATGTGGAAAAATGCGCGGGCGACGAGGTGCTGATCACCTTCGGCGCCGCCACGGCCGACGATGAGCACTGCTTCCACGCCGTCTGCGCGGCCCTGTTGTTCCTGGACATCACCAGCACCCTGGCGCGCGAGCTGGAGGCCGAGTCCCTGCCCACGCTGCAGTTCCGCGCCGGCCTGCACTGCGGCGAGCTGCTCACCGGCGTGCTGTCCTCGCTGGAGCAGAAGACCTACACCGTGGCCGGCGAGAACCTGGCCCTGACTCGGCAGATCTGCGAGGAAGCGCCGGTGGACACGCTGCTGATCAGCGAGGCCGCCTATATCCTGGCCGAGGCCGACAGCCGGCTGATCACCGAGGAATTCAACGAGATCGTCGATGACAGCAGCGGCGACTTCATCAAGACCTGGCTGGTGGACGAACCACTGGCCAATTTCAAGGCGCTGCTCGAAGGACAGGTGGAACACCTGTTGTCCGAGGAGATGGATATCTGATTCCCCACCCGGAGGCTCGCCATGGATCACCACTTTGCCCTCTGTCACCTGTTCTACTACCCCATCCAGGTGGTGCTGGCGGACGACGATGCCAATCAAAAACAGCTCAGCTCTGATTCCTGGGAAAGATGTCGGTGCGCCCAAAACAAGAGAGATATGTGTCGACGTCGAACACGCTCATCACAAAGTTCGGCATCAGAGTAATGACGATTCAACGCGACGGTGAAGTCGTGTACGAAGATCCCCACATGCCAGGCAAGCCTATGAAGCTTTACGACTCCGCTGATGGCTTCATAGTCTGTGTCCAAGTGCAAAGGGGCCTCCCTCTCAGAACTGGGGGAACTCGTCGATGCGCCGCCACGCTGGCATGTGGACGGCGCAGTGGCTAGAGTAGCGCAGCCGCGTCACGACTGACGACGACAATCACAAGAAGAGAGGGTTCAGCATGCACACACTTCACACGCTGGCGGTCGGCCTGTTGCTGACGTCCAGTCAGGCCCTGGCCGAGGGCAGCGTTCTGTTCATCGGCAACAGCTTCACCTTTGGCTCCGGCTCGGCCGTGCGCTTCTACCGCGCGGACACGGTGACCGATCTCAACAATCTGGGCATCGGCGGCGTGCCGGCGCTGTTCAAGTCCTTCACGCAGCAAGCGGGGCTCGACTACGACGTCCACGTGGAAACCGAACCGGGCAGCGGACTGGATTTTCATCTGGAGAATCGCCTGGGCATGATTGCCCGACGTCCCTGGGACGCGGTGGTGATGCACGGCCAGAGCACGCTGGATTTCGACGCCCCGGGCAACCCGGCCAAACTCGTGGCCACCACGAAGCAGATGGCCGACATCCTCGTGGCGCGCAACCCTGAGGTGGACATTCACTTGATGGCCACTTGGTCCCGCGCCGATGAAACCTATCCCGATGACGGCGCCTGGGCCGGCCAGCCCATCGAGGCGATGGCCAATGACGTGCGCGCCGCCTATGACCTGGCGTCCGTGGCGCCGAACGTGCGGGGCGTGATTCCGGTGGGCGAAGCCTGGACGCGCGCCATGACGACGGGCGTGGCAGATGCCAATCCCTATGACGGCACCGACTTCGGCAAGGTGGATTTGTGGACCTACGACCAGTACCACGCGAGCACCTATGGGTATTACCTGGAAGCGCTGGTGGTGTTCGGTCAGCTGACCGGGCTGGACCCGCGCTCGCTGGGCGCCAACGAGTGCTCGGCCTTCGAACTGGGCCTGAACCAGACCCAGACGCGTGCGCTGCAGCAGGTGGCCTTCGACGAGCTGGCGAGCCAGGGGAACATCACCCCCTTGCCCTTCGAGCCCGGTGTGCGTCTGACCGCAAACCGCTGTTCCGCGCAGTAGCCGGCTCAGCGGTGGGTGTTGTGGGGCTTCCTCACAACACCGCAAACGCCAGCAGCACCCCCAGCCCCATCATGGCCACGCCGAGGCCGCGCTCCAGCACCCCCGCCACCCGCGTCTGCACGCGCAGCCACGTCGTCAGACGATCCGCCGCCAGCACGGCCAGCGCCTCCACCACGAAGGCGCCACACACCACCAGCGTGCCCAGCAGCAGCAATTGCGCCGTGGCGCTGCCGTGGCCCTCGCGCACGAACTGTGGCAGGAAGGCGATGAAGAACAGGATCACCTTCGGGTTCAGCACATCCACCAGCACGCCCTGCCAGAAGGTCTGCATGACGGTGGTGCGGCGGGCCTCGTCGGGCCGGGGCAGCAGGGAGGCACCCGCCGAACGCCACATGCCCAGGCCCAGATAGACGAGATAGGCGCCTCCCACATACTTGAGCCCGGTGAACAGCCAGGGCGCGGCGCTGAGCAGCAGCGCCAGGCCCAGTGCGGCAGCCACCACGTGCACCATGGCCCCACTGCACACCCCGCACACGGCCGCCATGCCCACCTGCCGACCATGGGCCAGCGTGCGCGAGAGCACGAAGAACAGGTCCGGGCCGGGGGAGAGGTTCAGTGTCATGGCGGCGGACAGAAACAGCAGCCAGTAGGAAAGATCAGTCATGAATCCGCTCGAAGGGGGCAGGCTTTGGGTGGGTCGCGCTCAAGGGGCGGTGGCAGGCGCGGGCAGGATATCGTAGCGCAGGGCCACAGTGCCGCTCTTGTAGGCGCGGACCTCGGTCAGGCGCAGGGCCACCTCTGTCTCCAACCTGTCAAAGAAAGCGATGCCGTCGCCGATCAGCACCGGCAGGATCGAGTAACGCAATTCATCAGCCAGTCCGCGACGCACACATTCGCCGGCCAGGACCCCGCCACCCACGCACCAGATCGCGCGATGCCGGGTGCGCAGCACCTGCAGCAACACGCCCAGATCGCCCTTGAAGAAACGCACCGTGCTGCGCGAGCACGGCAACTCGCGATGCGTGAGCACGTGCACCGGCTTGTCGCCGTAGGCCCAGCCGAAGCCCTGGGCCTCGAAGTGCAGCGCCGTCTCGTAGGTGCGCGAACCCATCACATAGCAGTCGATCCCCTGCAGGAAGGTCTCGACATAGGCCGGGTCGAGGGTCTCGCCGGCGGCGTACTCGGTGCTGGTCTCCATCCACTCGACACTGCCGTCGCGGCGGGCGATGTAGCCGTCGAGACTGGCGGCCATGTGCAGGGTGATGCGGGATTGTTGAGAGGTCATGATGCGCTCCTGATATGGCACGCAGTATGCCTCACAAGCGCACGCGCAGCGACACCCCCAGCAGTCGCGGATCGCCGGGCTGCCCGAGAATCAAGCCGGAGTTGCCGGTCTGCACGGTCAGCGCACTGAGATAGTCGCGGTCGAACAGATTGCGGGCGAAGACGTCGACGAACCAGCCGTTCTGGAATTGATAGCCCAGGCTGGCATTGGCCAGGGCGTGGCCGGCAATCGTCGTGTAGCGCGAGCCGGCGGTGTCGCTGTTGTAGCCACTGCGCGCCAGGGCGTCCAGGTGCCATACCACCTCGCCGCGGCCCAGCGGCAGGCGGTAGTCGACGCCGATCGAGCCCACCCAGCGCGACAGCCCCGGCAGGCGCGTTCCGCTGAGGTCGCAGGCACTGGTGCCCGCGCTCTGCACCTCCAGCGGACAGGGGCCGGCGGGGTAGTCCCGGTGCTGCCCGTCGGCATAGACCAGGGAGGCGCGCAGAGTCACGCCGTCCACCGGCGCGGCCAGCAGGTCGGCCTCCAGACCGCGCACACGCACCTCGGGCACGTTGGCAGGGTAAGAGCGCAGGGCAGCCGTCTCCAGGCTGGACACCACATTGGTCTGATAGTCCCGCACCCGGGTGTGAAAGGCCGCCAGATTCAGCGTGGCGCGCCCCTGCAGCAGCGTGGATTTCACGCCCAGCTCCAGCGTGGTGTTGCGCTCATCATCGATGACGGCGGTGGCCAGCGCCGGCTGGTTGGCGGCATCCAGCGGCAGGCCCGACATGTTGAGCCCTCCCGACTTGTAGCCGTAGGCGGCGCTGACATAGGTCAGCAGTGCTTCGCCGACCTGCCAGGCCAGATTCGCCCGTCCGGACAGATTGCCCTGGGCGTCCTGGGCGCTGTAGCGCTGTGGCCGGAAGATGGACAGCCGCGCACGCGTCAGCTCGGTGCGAATGGCCGCGGGCAGGCCGCTGAGATCCGGGCCGCCGCTCACCTGGGTCTCGTAGTGCCCGCGCTTGTCCTCGTGGGTGTAGCGCAGCCCGAGCGTGGCCACCAGCGCCGGCGTCAGGTCGTAATTGGCTTCGGCGAAGGCGGCGCGGCTGCGCATCTCGAACTGCGAGCGGCCGGTCTGGGCATAGCCCTCCAGCAGATTGCGCGGCAGGGGCACGCTGAAGTTCGCCTGATTGAGCAGCCAGTACGTCGCCTCGGAACCGTAGACGCTGGTGGGGCTGCCGCCGATGTCCTGCTTGAACCAGTAGAGGCCGCTGACGTGACGCAGACGCTGCGAGGCATCCGAGGCGTAGCGCAGCTCCTGGCTGTACTGGTCCTGCAGCGAGGGAATGCGCTGCACCTGCTGAATCGGGATGCCGGTGTAGTCGCGATCATTGCCCACATCCCAGTCCCAGTAGCGCCAGGCCGAGACGGACGTGAGCGTGCCGCCGGCCAGCTGCCAGTCGGTGATGAGCGAGACGCCGCCGTCCTGGGTGTCGATCATGGGTTCCACGTCGATGTCGCTCAAGCGGTCATAGACATCGCGGCTGGGCGGCTCGTAGCCAAGCCCCGCCGCCAGCGCGGGGAACTGCCGTGCCGGGCTGCGCAGGCTGCTGCCCACGCGCAGGAAGCTTTGCGTGCAGCAGATGGAGTCGAGGTCGGAGGCATCGGCCGTCAAGCGCAGTGACAACGCCGGCGCCGGCTGCCACAACAGCTGTCCGCGCACGGCGTAGTTGTCCACCGTGTTCAGGTCATGGCCGGTGCGCACACTGCGCAGCACGCCATCACGCTGCGTGGCCTGCACGGAGAGCCGTGCCGCCAGCTGCTCGCCCAGGGGGCCAGAGATCGAGCCCCGCGCCTGCTGCCAGCCGTTCTCGCCCACGCTCAGCTCTCCGGCCGCTTCCGGGGTGAAGGTCGGCTGGCGACTCAGCACATGAATGGTGCCACCGGTGGTGTTCTTGCCGAACAGCGTGCCCTGGGGCCCGCGCAGCACTTCCACGCGCTCGATATCGGTGAAATCGAACGCGGCCGTGGCGGGCCGTGCGTGGTAGACCTGATCCATGTAGAAGCCCACGCCCGGCTCCATGCCGTCATTGGCGGCGCTGATGGACAGCGAGTTGGACCCGAGCCCGCGCAGGGTGTAGGCGGTGTTGCGCGGATTGGCCGAGTTGTAATACAGCGAGGGAATCAGCTCGCTGAGCTGGCGGGTGTTCACCGTGTAGGCGCGCTCCAGCAGATCGCCCTGCAGCACCGAGACGGCGGCCGGCACGCGTTGCAGGGCCTCGTCGCGGCGGCGGGCGCTGACGGTGATCTCGACGATACTGTCACTGACCGCACGGGGCGCCTCGGCCGCCAGGGCAGACGGGGCACCCCAGGCGGCCAGCGCCAGCACGATGGCAGCGGGCAGGACGGCGAGGGGCAGAGCGCCGGGCAGCGCGCTGCTGCCGGGGGAAGACGGCGTGCTAGACTGCGGCACGCCACCGAGTGAGCAAGACATGCGAGAAGTGACAGACATCAAGAGATTATCCGCTATTCATTTTTAGAATAGCGAAAGCATAAGCGCACACAGCACCGAGTTCAAGATGAGCGACAAGACTCCTGTTCGTCCCGACGCCCTGGGCGACCGCCACGCCGACAAGCGTCTGGACATCCTGCGCCGCATCGCCACCGCCGGCTCGATTTCCGAGGCCGCCCGCGGCGCGGGCGTCAGCTACAAGGCTGCCTGGCAGGCCGTGGAGACGCTGACCAATCTGGCGGGCACGCCCCTGCTGGAAAAGGTGGTCGGCGGTGCCGGCGGCGGTGGGGCGCGACTGACCCAGGCCGGGATCGACCTGCTGCAGGCCGCCGACCGACTGCAGAGCGCCCGCAGCGCCCTGAGCCGGGAACTCGACGGCAGCCAGCGTGCGCCACTCACGCTCGGCCTGCGCACCAGCATGCGCAATCAGCTGCGCTGCACCATCACCGCGGTAGGCAAGGGCAAGGGCGTGCAGCGCGTGAGCCTTGCGCTGCCCGACGGCACGCCGCTGCATGCCCGCCTGTCCCGCGAGAGCGTGGAACTGCTGGCCCTGCGCCCCGGCCTGCCGGTGCTGGCGCTGTGCAAGGCCGCGGCCGTCACCCTGGCTCCGGACATCGCGCCGCGCGAAGGGCTGAACCTGCTGGCAGGCACCGTGGCCCGGCGCAGCGCCGCCACGCTGGAAGCCAGCCTGACGCTGGGCTGCGGGCAGCAGCTGGTGGGCTACTTCGCGCCCGAGGCTGCGCTGCGCACCGCAAGGCCTGCGGTGGCAGCGCTGGAAGAATCGGCGGTCGTGCTGGCGCTGACGGACTGAGCCGGCCTAGTAAGGGAAGAGCTCGGCCAGCTTTTCGGCGGTGAGGATGCCACTGTGGGCGGTGAAGCTGTGATCGGGGGCGAAGAAATAGCTGCGTGGCAACTCGCCGTACCACATCGGGTCGATGCTGAAGCGCAGACGTTCCACAAAGGTGTCGGCGAACATCCACGTGGCCACGCCGTCGAGCCCATGGCCCTGCAGAATGTCTACAGCCTCTTCGCGGTTCTCGATGGAATCCGTCGAAATGACCACCAGCGGGAAGGACGCATCGTCCTGCTTCAGTTTGCCCAGCATGTCGAGCTCGACACGACATGGCGCGCAATCGATCGACCACAGACTGACCACGAAGGGCTTGCCCGCGAACTGCGACTTGAGCTGCGCGAAGGTCTGCGGGCCGAAGTCCTGGATGTTGTCGGCCAGGGCCCCCGGCAGGACGGCGACACACAGCGCCACACCCGCGAGCCACTGGCGCAAGGGATTTCTAGTCATTGCTCAACTCCTTGAAAACATAACCGTGTTCCTCGCTGGACCAGCTCAGGAATACACCACTCGGGGACGTGATCAGCAGCGGGTGGTCGCTGCCCTGCAAAGTCGTCATCAGCGTGCGCGGGGCAGACCAGCTGCGCCCATCGTCCACGGAATGCATCATCTGGAGCAGGGAGGCTGTGCCGTCGAAGCCCTTCCAGACCAGATACAAGGTGTCTCCATGCACTGCCAGCGACGGGTGACCTGCGCCAGGCATGCCATCCACCTTGATGAGATTCGCGGACGTGTCGGTCGCGAGATCGTAGCGCGCGTAGTGAATGCCGCTGTGCAGATTGCCGGCGCTGAACCAGCTCATGTGGTACTGCCCGTCCTGCGCGGCGGGCACCATCGTCGGGCCGTGATGCGGACAGGCATCGATGTGCCAGTCGTCCACGGTTGCCCGGGACAGCTCGCTCACGACCCCCTGAGGACTCAATACGGCGATCGCATGATCGCGAATGTGCTCATCGAAGATCTGCCGCCAGAGTATGGCCACGTTGTCCTGTCCGTGCGGTGCCATGGCAATCCGGCAGCATTCGCAACTGTTGTGGGACACCCGCACGTTCGGCATGAAGCTGGCACCCAGATCCTCGGACACGGTGTAGTAGATTGCTGCACCGGGGTAGGCCTCATTGCGCGCCAGTGTCGCTTCCATGTCACGCTTGTCGATCCAGGTCAGGTACAGCTTGCCTGAGGGCGTCAGGAACATGCTGTCGAAGCGATGCCCGGTGTGCAGGCCATCATCGTTGACGGTGCGCGGCATCGCGAAGCTGCGACCGCCATCGACGGACCTGCTGAAGCGGATCTCTCCCGTGAACTGATTCGAGGTCTTGGTGGTCCATGACAGCAGCACGGCGCCATCGGCGGCGACGACGATCTTGGGGCGATTCTCGCCATTGAATTCGGCATCCTCAGGCTCCGCGTTCACCTGCACCGGGGCAGAGAAGCTGACGCCCCGGTCATCCGAGCGAGAGACATACACATGCTTGTCAAGCACAAAGGCCACCCAGAGGTGGCCATCGGCATCGAAGGCGGCACTCGGTGCACCGCCACAATGAACACTGATCAGATCCTGCCCCTGCGCTGCACGCAGTGCCTCGCAGCTCTGCGCCTGCACCGGAGCGCTCAGGGCCGGAACGAGCAAGAGCAGCCCGAGACAGATCCGTTCAAAAATCGTAAGAGACATTGGCATAGAGCGTCCTTCCAGGCCATGGGTGGGCCACATAGGCGACTTCATCGGTGAGGTTGTCGATACCCAGCCCCAGTTTCAAGCCATTCGCGAAGTTGTAATCGGATTTCAGGCCCACGCGGCTGAAGCCATCCTGCGCGCCGTACACCCCGTCCTCGCGATCGGTGTTGTCGTTACGACCGAAACTGTCACTGGCGTACTGATAATTCACGCCGGCATTCCAGCGTGCACTGAAATTGTAGGTCAGCAGCAGATTGCCACGCCACTCGGGCATGCGGGGATACACATTGCCCTCGATGCTCGGGTCGGGTCGATTCTTCACGATTTCGGAGTCGGTATTCACCACGTTGAACCGCATGTCCAGATTCGGGATGAACACATCGTCCACGTTCGCGATGAACTCGACTCCCCGGGTCTCGATTTCATCGACGGGAATGAAGGTGCGCACGGTCAGCCCGCCGGGGAGGGTCTCAGCCTGGGATTCAATGACGTCCTTGATGCTTTCCTGGAACACGTTCACGCGCAGGTAGCCTCCGGCAATCTGCTGCTCGATCATGAGATTCTGATGCAGACCGTCTTCCGGTTGCAGCTCGGGATTCGCGACACTGACCGCATTGTAGGCAGAGTACTGACTGAAGAGTTCCTCCACGATCGGGAAGCGGTAAGCCTTGCCAAGAGCCCAGGCGAAGCGCCAGTTCTCACTGGCCTGATACCCGAGAGAGAACTTGGGTGAAGCCTCTCGGCGCGATGTCTTCGGCACAGACACCAGATCGAACTGTGGCGTGCTTGCCACGTCGCGGGAGAAATAGCCGCTGTCACTTTCGAAGGACTCCCAGCGCACCCCCAGCCCTGCATCCCAGCGCGAGCTGATCTCCCAGTTCAACTGGGCGAACACGGCGTCAATTCGCGTCTCGCCCCCGCTGCGACTGGAGTAGCGGTTGAAGTCACCCACCCGATGATTGCGGGCACTGAAGATGTCCATGTTCAGTTCATAGGCGTCATGGCGGGCGCCGGCGATCAGCGTCAGCCCCTCGACCGGCAACTGCTCGAAGAAAAGTCTGGCTTCCGCACTCTTCCAGCCCGTGTCGCCAAACTTCGTGACTTCCCCAGCGCCGTTGTAGACAGGGTCGGCCGGATTGGCGAGTGAGAGCCGGTTCTCATCACGCAGAATCTCGAACTGATTCAGGTTGGCTTCCAGAATGACGCCCTCGGCGACGGGACCGCGCAGTCGCAGGCCCATCGAGAGGCTGTCACGCTCCTGCTCGGACACTCCGAGACGCGCGGCCGGGATGCTGTTCTTCCAGCCGCTCTGCACCACGTTGCCACTCCATACCGGCGCGCCCGCAGCATTGCGCAAGTAGCTGTTGGGGCTGTTCGAGCCATTGAAGCGATCCTCGTAGGCGACATTCAGCAGCGCCTCCCACTCTCCGAAGTCGTGCCCGATCTTGAGCTTGTAGTTGTCCGTGAGGGTGTCCTGCACGCCGGTGTCTCCGAACCACAGGCGCGAGACGGAGCGCTCGTCATTGTCCACGATGCCGCCCGAGACGGCCGAAACCGCAGCCGCATTGGTATTGGCGCCGAAGTAGAAGGTCTGGGGCTGCGACTCGCTGTCCAGGCGGTTGTAGGAGAGATAGACACTGGTATCGCCAAACTTGTCGCCGTAGGACAGGAATACCTTGTGGCCCGTGACGGTGTCGTCGAAGCCATAGGCGCTGAAATTCTGTGAGAAGTACGAGCTGTCGAAGTGGAATTCGCGCTCCTGCGGGATCGCCGATTCAATCAGCACCACACCGCCCATGGAGTTGCCGCTGAATTCCGCCGAGAACGGCCCGTACAGCACCTCGACCTGCGCGATCTCGCTGGCGGACACCATGGTCCAGCGCGGCGCCCCGTTCCAGCGCGACTGCAGCAGGTAGTGCAGTGGGACGCCGTCGGCAAACACCATGGAGCGTGAGGTCTGGAACATGTTGGAGCCACGCATGCCCATGGTGCCGTTGGAATCACCGATGAAGCGGCGACGGATGACCAGGCTGGGCTCGAACTTCACCACATCCTCTGTGGTGGCCACGTTGATGCTGACCAGGTCCTGCTGTGTCAGCAGGCTGCTCGGGTGAGCCGCGGCGCCTCGACCCTGCGTCTGGGCGCCCCAGACAACGACCTCTTCCACAACGGGATCATCGTTCTGCGCCAAGGCTGCCGGAGTGCAAGCCAGTGCCAGGATGGCGCTGATGGCGAGGGAGAGTTGTCTTCTTTTCAACATGATGCAGGAACCTCTGAAAGTTGGACGCAGTGGGCGAGGACGCCAGTTTAGGCAATTCCACCTTGCTGACCATGCGACATAAGGTCGCACACAGGACGTGGCCCACGTGCCTGTCAGGAAGAAGCGCTTCAGCCAGGGTGCGTCTTTTCAAGCACTTGGGCTAGAATGGCCGCCATTTGCACCCCCGCACGCAGGCGCGTCCGCGGGCCTCTCTGGAGACACACGTGAACAACAGCAGGATCGCTTTCATCGGCGCGGGCAACATGGCCGGCAGCCTCATTCGTGGCCTGGTCGCCAAGGGCGTGGCTGCGCAGCAGCTCGCCGCCTGTGACCTCGACGCCGTCAAGCTGGCCCAGTTGCAGCAGGAGTGCGGCATTCGCACCGGCAGCATGGCCGACATCGCCGCCACGGCCGACGTCGTCGTGCTGGCCGTCAAGCCCCAGGGCATGGCCGCGGTCTGCGAGGCCCTGCGTCCCTCCCTGCAGGACGGCGTGCTGATCATCTCCATCGCGGCCGGCATTCCCCTGCGCAGCCTGCAGACCTGGCTCGGCAGCGAGCGCGCCATCGTGCGCTGCATGCCGAACACCCCCGCTCTGGTGCTCGAGGGCGCCACGGGGCTGTATGCCAATGCGCACACCAGCCCGGCCCAGGCCGCGCTGGCCGAAGCCATCCTGGCCGCCGTCGGCGTCAGCGT
Source organism: Gammaproteobacteria bacterium (assembly GCA_030832825.1). Classification (GTDB taxonomy): domain Bacteria; phylum Pseudomonadota; class Gammaproteobacteria; order Pseudomonadales; family Pseudohongiellaceae; genus UBA5078. Next base: position 85,088 of record JAURIJ010000004.1, on the reverse strand, counting down.
CTGGCTGGCGCGCGAAGAGGACATCAATGCCGTCACTGCACTTTCCGGCAGCGGCCCGGCCTATTTCTTCCTGCTGATGGAAGCGATGGAACAGGCCGGCGTGCGCATGGGTCTGGCGCCCGAACTGGCGCGGCAGCTGACCCTGCAGACCGCCCTGGGCGCCGCGAAACTGGCGAGTGGCAGCGACGTGGCCCCGGATGAGCTGCGCCGCCGCGTGACCTCGCCCGGCGGCACCACCGAAGCCGCCATCCGCAGTTTCGAGAGCGCCGAATTCCGCGCCGTGGTAGAACAGGCGCTGTTCGCCGCGCAGAAGCGTTCCGTGGAACTGGCGGGCTGACACACAATCACTGGTGAGAGAGATCTATGGGTGCTTTCGGCAACGTCGCTTATCTGCTGGTCAACACGCTGGGCGGCCTCTATGTGCTGGCCGTGCTGCTGCGCTTCATGCTGCAGGTGGCGCGGGCGGACTTCTACAACCCCTTCACCCAGGCCATCGTGCGGGTGACAGACCCGGCCGTACGCGCCTTCCGCCGCGTCATTCCGGGCTATCGCGGGCTCGACTTCGCCTCGCTGATCCTGGCTCTGGTGGCCCAGTGCGTCTGCACCTTCCTGCTGATCACCACCAGTGGCTATGCCGTGCCCGGTGCCGGCCTGATCATCACCTGGTCGGTGGTGGGCCTGCTGTCCTTCATCCTGAACATCTACTTCTGGGCCATGATGATCTCCATCATCGCCAGCTTCATCGCGCCCTACAGCGGTCATCCGGCCCTGATGCTGGTGCGTCAGATCACCGAACCCGTCATGGAGCCGTTCCGACGCCTGCTGCCCGCCATGGGCGGCCTGGACCTGTCGCCGATCTTCGTGTTCCTGGGGCTGCAGATCATCCGCATGCTGTTCATCGACCCGGTGGGGGTGAACACGCGCGTGGTGCTGGGGATCTGAGCGCGGTGTCGGGCGACGCGGCAGCCTGGTACAGCTGGCAGGACGACGCCTTGATCCTGCTGTGCCGCCTGCAGCCGCGCGCCGCCCAGGACGGTTTCGCCGAGGTGGTGGACGGACGCCTGAAGATCCGCATCACGGCCGCGCCGGTGGACGGCAAGGCCAACCAGCATCTGATAAAGTTCCTGGCGCGGCAGTTCAAGGTGCCACAGGACAGGGTTCACATCATGAGTGGAGACAACAGCCGGCAGAAGCGCGTCATGATCGCGCAGCCGCAGGATCTGCCCGCAGGCCTCGCACTGCTGCCGCCTGCCGCGCTGTCCACGAAGCAGGATCGCCCCAGACACTGACATGCCCAGCTCCTTCCCCGAAAATTCCGTCGGCCTCGTCACGCCGCAATGCCTGCACTTCGACGAGCCGCTCGTGCTGCGCAGCGGCAAGCGCATCGCCTCCTATGACCTGATGGTGGAAACCTACGGCACGCTCAATGCCGCGCGCTCCAACGCCATTCTGGTATGTCACGCGCTGTCCGGGGACCATCACGCCGCGGGCTATCACAAGGAGAGTGACTCCAAGCCGGGCTGGTGGGACAACTGCATCGGCCCGGGCAAGCCCATCGACACGCGCAAGTTCTTCGTGGTCTGCCTCAACAATCTGGGCGGCTGCGCGGGCAGCACTGGCCCCACGTCCCTCAACCCGGAGACGGGCACGTTCTACGGCCCCGATTTCCCGGTGGTCACGGTGCGCGACTGGGTGAACAGCCAGGCCCGCCTCATGGACCGCCTGGGCATCGTGCAATGGGCGGCGGTGATCGGCGGCAGTCTGGGCGGCATGCAGGTGATGCGCTGGTCCATCAGCTACCCCGAGCGCCTGCGTCACGCCATCATGATTGCCGTGGCGCCGAAGCTTTCTGCTCAGAACATCGCCTTCAATGAAGTGGCGCGCCAGTCCATCACGGCCGACCCGCACTTCCACGACGGCCGCTATCTGGAACATGGCACCTATCCCAAGAAGGGCGTGATGCTGGCGCGCATGGTCGGCCACATCACCTATCTGTCCGACAGCGCCATGCGGGAGAAATTCGGCAAGGCCAGCGAGGAGCTGCCCAGCGAAGCCATCAAGAGCAACTTCGGCCGCGATCTGCGCTCCGGCAAGCTGAGCTTCGGGCTGGATGTGGACTTCCAGGTGGAAAGCTATCTGCACTACCAGGGCGAGCGCTTCTCGGAACGCTTCGACGCCAACACCTATCTGCTGATGACCAAGGCGCTGGACTATTTTGACCCGACGGTCGATTACGACGGCGATCTGGCGAAGGCCTTCGAGCACAGTCAGTGCCGCTTCCTGCTGATGTCCTTCAGTTCCGACTGGCGTTTTCCGCCCGAGCGCACACGCGAGATCGTCAACGCCCTGCTCAAGGCGCGCAAGCCGGTCAGCTATCTGGAGATCGACGCCGATCAGGGCCACGACGCCTTCCTGCTGCCGGTGCCGCGCTACATGCAGGCCCTGAGCACCTATCTGGCGCGGGTGAGTGACGAGGTGAACCGCTGATGCGTGCCGACCTGGACATCATTCAACACTGGATCGAACCGGGCAGCCGCGTGCTGGACCTGGGCTGCGGTGATGGCAGCCTGCTGGAATATCTCAAGCGCGAGAAGGGCGTGTCGGAGCTCGGCCTGGAGATCGACGAGCGCAAGATCCACGCCTGTCTCGAGAAGGGCGTGAACGTGATCCAGCAGGATCTGGACAAGAACCTGGCGAATTTCTGCGACAAGAGTTTCGACACCGTGCTGCTCACGCAGACGCTGCAGGCGGTGAGCTACCCGGACGTACTGATCGAGGAGATGCTGCGCATCGGCCACAAGGTCATCGTGACCTTCCCCAATTTCGGCAACTGGCGCAGCCGCGTCTACCTGAGTCTCAAGGGCCGCATGCCGGTGTCCAATTTCATGCCCTATCAGTGGTACGACACGCCCAACATCCACTTCTGCACCGTGAAGGATTTCGATGCGCTGTGCCGCGAGCGCCAGATCCGCGTCATGGCCCGCACCGTCGTCGACCACAAGCATCAGGGCAGCTGGATGATCCGGCAGTGGCCGAATCTGCTGGGCGAAACCGCCATCTATCACTTGAGTCGCTGAGCACGGAGAACGGCATGCAGAGAATCGTGCTCGCCACCGGCAATGCCGGCAAACTGCGGGAATTCCAGCAGATGCTGGGCAGTGCCGAACTGGAATTCCTGACCCAGCGTTCCCTCGGCGTCAGCGATGCCGATGAGACCGGCCTGAGCTTTTTCGAGAACGCCATTCTCAAGGCACGTCATGCCGCAGCGGCCACCGGCCTGCCCGCCCTGGCCGATGATTCCGGCCTGGAAGTGGATGCGTTGCGCGGCGAGCCCGGCATCTATTCGGCGCGCTATGCCGGCCTCGGCGCCACCGATGCGCAGAACAATGCCAAGCTGCTGGCGGCACTGCTGGACGTGCCGGAGGCGCAGCGCACCGCGCGCTTCATCTGCTGCATCGCCTTCATGCGCCATGCCCGCGACCCGATGCCCTTCATTTGCCACGGCAGCTGGGAGGGGCGCATCCTCTTCGCCCCTGAGGGCGACAACGGCTTCGGCTACGACCCGCTGTTCTTCGTGCCCACGCACGGCTGCGCCTCGGCGCAGCTGGAACCGGCCGTCAAGAATGCACTCAGTCATCGCGGCAAGGCCCTGCGCCAGCTGCTGCAGCACTGGGACGCGCTGCGCGGGACCCTGCGTTGAACGCGACACCCGGCCCCTTGCTGCAGCTGCCGCCCCTGAGTCTGTATGTGCACGTGCCCTGGTGCGTGCGCAAGTGCCCCTACTGCGATTTCAATTCGCACCAGAAGAACGGCGAACTGCCCGAAGCCGCCTATGTCGACGCCCTGATCGCGGACGTCGAGGCCGACCTGCCCGGCGTGCAGGGGCGTGCCCTGCAGTCCATCTTCATTGGCGGCGGCACGCCCAGCCTGTTCTCGGCGCAGGCCTATGACCGGCTGTTCCAGGCCCTGCAGCGCCACATCGCCTTCGCGCCCGACATCGAGATCACGCTGGAGGCCAACCCCGGCACCGCCGAGCGCGCGCGCTTCGCGGATTACCGCCGCGCGGGGATCAACCGGCTGTCCATCGGCATCCAGAGTTTCGATCCATTGAAGCTGCAGCAGCTCGGCCGCATCCATGACGATGCCGATGCGCACAAGGCCATCGACTTCGCGCGCGCCGCCGGCTTCGAGAATTTCAATCTGGACCTTATGTATGGCCTGCAGGGGCAAACCCCTGCGGCCGCGCTGCAGGACCTGCGCACGGCGCTGGAACACGCTCCCACGCATCTGTCCTGGTATCAGCTGACCATCGAGCCCAACACCGAATTCTTCAAGCGCCCGCCGCCGCTGCCCGAGGAAGACACGCTGATCGACATCCAGGACGCCGGTCTGGCTCTGCTGGGCGCCCACGGATTCGAGCGCTACGAGATCTCGGCCTTCGCCCAGCCGGGGCGGCAGGCGCGGCACAATCTGAATTACTGGCGCTTCGGGGACTACCTCGGCATCGGTGCCGGCGCCCATGGCAAGTTGAGCTGGCCGGCGCGCGACGAGATCCTGCGCACGCGCAAGAAGCGCCAGCCGGCACATTATCTGCAAGCGCCGGGCGAGGCCCTCGCCGAGTCGCTGCCCATCGCCATGGAGGAGCGCGGCATCGAGTACCTGCTGAACGTGCTGCGTCTGCGCGACGGCTTCACTGCCGCGCAGTTCGAGGCCGCCACGGGGCTGGGTTTCGAGCCCCTGGCAAAGCGCGTATCATCGCTGCAACGCCGCGATCTGCTGCAGCAGGACCACGACGTGATCCGCCCCACTGCCAAGGGCCTGCAGTTTCTCAACACGGTGCTGCAGGAATTTCTCTGACGCCGCCTGCGGCCATGGTGACCCGACATGCCCCGCTTCCCCGCTCTTTTCACCCATCTGGACACGCTCATCAGCCTGCCCAGCATCAGCTCCGCGAATCCCGAGCTGGACACCAGCAATGTGCCCGTCATCGACTATCTGGCGCAGTGCTTCGAGGACCTGGGCTTTCGCACGGAACAGATCGCCAGCCCGGGCACCTCGCCGCTGACGTCCGGCAATGCCAAGCGCAATCTGCTGGCCACGCGCGGCGAGGGCCCCGGCGGACTGGTGCTGGCCGGACACACGGACACGGTGCCCCTCGATGCAGCGCTCTGGACGGTGAATCCCTTCCGACTCACCGAGAAGAACGGTCGGCTCTATGGCCTGGGCAGCACCGACATGAAGAGTTTCTTCCCACTGATCATGGAAGCGCTGAAGGCCTTCGAGGGCGTTGAATTCAGCCAGCCACTGATCGTGCTGGCCACGGCCGACGAAGAGACGTCGATGCAGGGTGCCCGCACGCTGGCGGAGCTCGGGCGGCCGAAGGCGCGCTGCGCCGTGATCGGCGAACCCACCGGCATGCGTCCCATTCACGCGCACAAGGGCGTGATGATGGAGTCCATCGACCTGCTGGGGCGCAGCGGCCACTCGTCCAATCCGGATCTGGGGCGCAATGCGCTGGAGGCCATGCACGAGGTCATGGGCGAACTGCTGGCCCTGCGCTCCTCGCTGCAGCAGCGCTACCACAGCCCGTTGTTCCGCATCGCCCGCCCCACGCTCAATCTGGGCTGCATTCACGGTGGCGACAACCCGAACCGCATCTGCGGTCAGTGCCACCTGGAGTTCGATGTGCGCCTGCTGCCGGGCATGGAGATCGCCGAACTGCGCGAGGAGATCCGCGCGCGCGTGCAGCCCATTGCCGACCGCCACGAGGTGCAGGCCACCATCAAACCCTTGTTTGCCGGCCTGCCGGCGTTCTATACCGATCCTGACAATGAGCTGGTGCGCACGGCCGAGCGCCTGACGGGAAACCGCGCGGCCAGTGTCGCCTTCGGCACCGAGGCGCCGCTGCTGCAGCGCCTGGGCATGGACACCATCATCCTGGGCCCGGGCGACATCGATCAGGCCCACCAGCCCGACGAATACCTGGCGCTGGACCGGCTGCAGCCCTGCATCGACGCGCTGCGCGGCCTGATCCGCCACTACTGCCTGCCGGGGAAATAGACTATATTGCCGCCATGAAAAATCTGCCGCAGTACATCGACTGGTTCCGTCACTCGTCCAGCTACATCAATGCGCACCGCAAGAAGGTGTTCGTCGTGCTGCTGCCCGGCGAGGCCATCGCGCACGAGAATTTCAACAACATCGTGCATGACATCACGCTGCTGCAGAGCCTGGGCGTGAAGCTCGTGCTGGTGCATGGCGCGCGTCCGCAGATCAACGCGGCACTGGAAGCGGCGGGCATCGAGTCGACCTACCACAAGGGCCTGCGCATCACCGATGCCATCAGCCTGCAGATCATCAAGCAGATCGTGGGCGCGCTGAGCATCGACATCGAGGCACTGTTCTCGATGGGGCTCGCCAATTCGCCCATGCATGGCGCCGACATCAAGCTGGCGCGTGGCAATTTCATCACGGCCCGCCCCCTGGGCGTGCTGGACGGCATCGATCACGCGCTCACGGGTGTGGTGCGCAAGATCAACGCCAAGGCCATCATGCAGCACCTGAACCATAACAACATTGTGCTGGTCTCCAATCTCGGACTCTCGACCACCGGGGAAGTGTTCAACCTGTCCCCCGAGGAAGTCGCCACCGAGACCGCCATCGCGCTGAATGCGGAAAAGCTCATCCTGTTCATTCCCCAGACGGGCATCATGGACAGCGCGGGCGAGATGGTCAGCGCGCTGAGCCCGGCCTCGGCCCAGGACGTGCTGGCGACGGTCGAGTCCCAGCCCGAGAACAAGGCCAGTGGCGTGGCGCAGGCACTCGCGGCCGCCGTGAAGGCGTGTCGTCACCACGTGCATCGCAGTCATCTGATCAGCTTCGAGCACAACGGCGCCCTCATCGAGGAACTCTTCACGCGGGATGGCTGCGGCACCCTGGTGTCCAAGGACACCTTCGAGCAGCTGCGTCGCGCGAGCATCGACGATGTCGGCGGCATTCTCGAACTCATCACGCCGCTGGAAGAGGCGGGCGTGCTGGTCCACCGCTCGCGCGAACTGCTGGAAGCCGAGATCGACTTCTTCTTCGTTATTGAACGCGAGAGCATGATCATCGCCTGCGCGGCGCTGTACCCGCTGGATGCCACCTGCGGCGAGATCGCCTGCATCGCGATTCACCGGGATTACCAGGCCAATGGCCGCGGCGAGCATCTGCTGAGCGCGCTGGAAGATCAGGCACGACGCATTGGCCTCAGCCATGTCATTGTGCTCACCACGCAGACCACCCACTGGTTCATGGAGAAAGGCTTCCAGCCCATCGCTGTGTCCGAGCTGCCGGAAAAGAAGCAGAAGATGTACAACTACCAACGCAATTCCAAGGCCCTCAAGAAGGCCCTGCGCTGAGCCCGTGAACGGCAAATGCCGTTTCGCGGGTCTTCAGTCACCACAGTCGTCATGCCGACGGCGTACGCTTGAACTGTCCCATTTCACAGCACACGGTTGACTAGCCAACCAAGGAGAATGCTTCATGAAGAAATCACTGTTGACCGCACTCGTGAGTGTCGCCCTCAGCGCCGCTGCGCAGGCCCAGACGCCCGCAGGCACCCCCGGCCCCTTCGTGGCCGGCGGCCCGCTGGGCACCGTGAACGAGGCCGGCGTGGCCACGCCGATGTCCAGCAACGTGAAAGTGTTCGGCAGCTTCCGCACCGCCGAGAGCTGCACCTTCGACCCGGCCCGCAACCTGATTCTGGCCATGAACAACGGCATCCCGCAGAACCTGCAGGAGAACGACGGTTATGTGTCGCTGATCAACCCGGACGGCAGCGTGCATACCTCCAAGTGGATCGGTGCCACGCGTGACGGCCTGACTCTGAACCAGCCGCTGGGCAGCGCGATTCACAACGGCGTGCTCTACACCGTCGACATCGACACCGTGCGCATGTTCGACCTGGCCACCGGCAATCCGATGGGTGCGGTTGCCGTGCCGGAAGCCACCGGCCTGAACGGGGTGGCGGTGGCAGCCGACGGCACTGTCTACGCCTCCAACACCGGCGGCACGCAGCGCATCTACAAGGTGACGGCAAGCGGCGAAACCTCCGTGTTCAAGGAAGGCGCTCCGCTGGCCTCGCCGAACGGCCTGGCCATCGACAATGACGGCAACATCGTGATGGTGAACATCGCGGACAACGCGGTGGTGACCTTCAACCCGGCAGGCGAGGTGGTGCGTACGGAGCATGCGGCGGAAGGCGGCAACGATGGCATCGTGATCATGGCGGATGGCACGAAGTACGTGAGCAGCGTGCGCTTCGGCAGCGTGTCGCGCATTCGTCCGGGGCAGTCCGCGGAAGTGATTGCCACGGGCATCCCGTCTGCGGCGTCCATGTGCTACGACTCGATCCAGAACCAGCTGGTCATTCCGATGAACCAGAACAATGCGTTGGCATTCATCCCGTTGGATTGATGGGTGCGAGGGCCCTGGCCTGCGGTTGATCGTGGGTCGGGACCGACGAAGTCGATCGTCAGAAACAGACTGCAAATCTTGAGATACTTACCCGTGGCCCTGCCGGAACAAACAGCGTTCAGGCTTGAAGGCGTCATGAAGTCTCCCGCGGGCTTCGACTTTGTAATCATGGGAAAATTCCATGAGATCAGGCGCTCGACTCAGACTTGCGCGCTGACCTCGACCCGGTCGACGTTCTGGAAGCCGCGCGGCAGCTTGTTCCCGCGACGGCCCCGCTCGCCCCGGTAATGCTCCAGGTCGGCAGGCTTCATGCTCAGATGGCGCCGACCGGCGTGCACCACCAGGGTGTCGCGCGGGCCGAGCACGCACAGGGCCACGACGTACTCCTGCCGCTCGCTGGCGCGCGCCGACGCAATGCTGAGAATCTTGTTGCCCTTGCCACGCGGTAGCTCCGGCAGCTCGGCCATGGCGAACATGAGCATGCGTCCCTCGTTGCTGATGGCCACCACCAGATCCTGAGTGTAATCCCCCACCAGCAGCGGCGGCAGCACCCGGGCACCGGACGGCAGCTTGAGCACGCTCTTGCCGGACTTGTTCTTGCTCTGCAGGTCTTCCACGCGCGCCACGAAGCCATAGCCAGCATCACTGGCCAGCAGGACGCGCTGGGTATCCTCCGCCATGAGCACGCCCTCGAAGGTGGCGCCGGATTCCGGCGTGAGTCGCCCGGTCAGCGGTTCGCCCTGACCGCGAGCGGAGGGCAGCGTGTGCGAGGGCAGCGAATATGTGCGCCCGGTGGAGTCGATGAAGATCGCATTCTGGTTGCTGCGCCCCTTGGCGGCAAACTTGAATTCGTCGCCGGCCTTGTACTGCAGGCTGGCAGGGTCGAGGTCGTGGCCCTTGGCCGCACGCGCCCAGCCCCGCGCCGAGAGCACCACGGTGACCGGCTCGGTGGACATCAGTTCCGTCTCGCTGAAGGCGCTGGCCTCGGGCCGCGCCACGATGGGCGAGCAGCGCGCGTCGCCGAAGTCCTCGGCGTCCTGGGCGATCTCCTTGCGGATCAGCGTCTTCAGGCGCGCGGCGGAGCCCAGCGTCTGCTCCAGGCGCTCGCGCTCGGCATCCAGTTCCTGCTGCTCGGCGCGGATCTTCACTTCCTCCAGCTTCGCCAGATGCCGCAGCTTGAGTTCCAGAATGGCCTCGGCCTGCACTTCGGACAGGCCGAAGCGCGCCATCAGCACAGGCCGGGGCTTGTCCTCGGTGCGGATGATGTGGATGACCTCGTCGATGTTGAGGAAGGCGGTGAGCAGACCTTCCAGGATATGCAATCGCTGCAGGATGCGATCGAGCCGGTTCTGCAGGCGGCGGCGCACCGTCTGCGTGCGGAATTCCAGCCACTCGCTCAGCAGGCTGCGCAGATCCTTCACCTGCGGCCGCCCGTTGCTGCCGATCATGTTGAAGTTGACGCGGTAGGTGCGTTCCAGATCGGTGGTGGCGAACAGGTGCAGCATCAGCGCATCGGCGTCGATGCGGTTGGAGCGCGGCACGATGACGATGCGGGTGGGGTTCTCGTGATCGGACTCGTCACGCAGGTCCACCACCATAGGCAGTTTCTTCTTCTGCATCTGCGCGGCGATCTGCTCCAGCACCTTGGCACCGGAGACCTGCCAGGGCAGCGCAGTGATGACGATGTCGCCGCTCTCCACCTGATACACCGCACGTGCCTTGATAGAGCCGCGCCCGCTCTCGTAGAGCGCCTGGATCTCGGCCGCCGGGCTGATGATCTCCGCCGCCGTGGGGAAATCCGGCCCCTTGATGTGGGTGAGCAGGTCGGCCAGGCTGGCGGAGGGCGCTTCCAGCAGGTGAATGCAGGCCGCCGCCACTTCGCGCAGATTGTGCGGCGGAATGTCGGTGGCCATGCCCACGGCGATGCCGCTGCCGCCATTGAGCAGCACATTGGGCAGGCGCGCCGGCAGGATCTGCGGCTCTTCCAGCGTGCCGTCGAAATTCAGTTTCCAGTCCACCGTGCCCTGTTCCAGTTCGGACAGCAGCAGGTCGGCATACTTGCGCAGACGCGACTCGGTGTAGCGCATGGCGGCGAAGGACTTGGGATCATCCGGCGAGCCCCAGTTGCCCTGCCCGTCCACCAGTGGGTAGCGGTAGCTGAAGGACTGGGCCATCAGCACCATGGCTTCGTAGCAGGCCGAATCCCCGTGCGGGTGGAACTTGCCGATCACATCGCCGATGGTGCGCGCGGATTTCTTGAACTTGGCGGTGGAGCGCAGGCCGAGCTCCGACATGGCGTAGACAATGCGCCGCTGCACCGGCTTGAGGCCGTCGCCGATATGCGGGAGGGCGCGGTCGTTGATGACGTACATCGAATAGTTCAGGTAGGCCTGCTGGGTGTAGCTGGCCAGGGGAATCTGTTCGACGCCGTCTTCGTTCACTGTGATGTTCTGAGTCATGGTGCTCGGTGTTTCCAGTCAATGTGTCGTGGGCCTGCTACTCGGCGATGTCCGCCAGATTGCCGCTCTCTTCCAGCCATTCCTTGCGGTCGGGCGCGCGCTTCTTCGCCAGCAGCATGTCGAGCACGTCGTCGGCACTGTGCTGCGGGTGCGCGTCGTCGAGCGTGAGCTGCACAAGGCGCCGGGTGTCCCGGTTCATCGTCGTTTCGCGCAGCTGCAATGGGTTCATCTCGCCCAGCCCCTTGAAGCGCTGCACATTCGGCTTGCCCGACTTCCTCTCGGCAACCAGACGATCCAGAATGCCGTTCTTCTCCTGCTCGTCCAGCGCGTAGTAGACCTCCTTGCCGATGTCGATGCGGTACAGCGGCGGCATCGCCACGTAGACATGACCGGCACGCACCACTGGGCGGAAGTGCTTCACGAACAGCGCGCACAGCAGGGTGGCGATGTGCAGGCCGTCGGAGTCGGCGTCGGCCAGGATGCAGATCTTGCCGTAGCGCAGCCCCTCGAGATTCTCCGAGCCCGGGTCGACGCCCAGGGCCACGGCGATGTCGTGCACCTCCTGCGAAGCGAGGATCTCGCTGGAGTCCACCTCCCAGGTGTTCAGGATCTTGCCGCGCAGCGGCATGATGGCCTGAGTCTCGCGGTCGCGTGCCTGCTTGGCGGAGCCACCGGCCGAATCCCCTTCCACCAGGAACAGTTCGCCGGCCATCACATCCTGCGTGGAACAATCGGCGAGCTTGCCTGGCAGCGCGGGGCCGGTGGTCACTTTCTTGCGCTCGACCTTTTTGCTGGCCTTCAGCCGGCTCTGGGCATTGCCGATGCAGAAGGCGGCCAGCTGCTCGGCCTCGGCCGTGTGCTGGTTGAGCCACAGGCTGAAGGAATCCTTCACCACGCCGGCGATGAACACCGCGCTCTGCCGCGAGGACAGGCGCTCCTTGGTCTGGCCCGAGAACTGCGGTTCCTGCATCTTGGCCGAGAGCACATGGGCACAACGGTCCCACACATCCTCGGGCGCCAGCTTGATGCCGCGCGGCAGCAGATTGCGGAACTCGCAGAATTCGCGCAGAGCATCGAGCAGCCCGGTGCGCAGACCGTTCACGTGGGTGCCGCCCTGGGCCGTGGGGATCAGGTTCACATAACTTTCCGCGGTGACCTCGCCGCCTTCGGGCAGCCACTGCACGGCCCACTCCGCAGCTTCGTCATTGCCCTGCATGGAGCCCGTGAAGGGCAGCTCGGGCAGCACGGGCCAGCCCTGGGTGGACTGGGTCAGATAGTCGGTGAGGCCGTCCTCGAAATACCATTCCTCGCTCTGGCTCTTGTCGCCCTCGGCGGTGTTGTCGACGAAGCTCACGCGCAGGCCGGAGCACAGCACGGCCTTGGCGCGCAGCACATGCTTGAGGCGGGCGATGTTGATCTTCGGGGAGTCGAAGTATTTCTCGTCCGGGATGAAGCGCACCGTGGTGCCCGTCATGCGTTTGGGCGCGGTGCCGATGGGCGTGAGTTCGGAGGCCTTCTCGCCGTCACGGAAATGCATCTGATAGAGAGTGCCGTCGCGGCGCACCAGCACTTCGAGTTGACGCGACAGCGCGTTCACCACGGAGACGCCGACGCCATGCAGACCGCCCGAGTATTTGTAATTCTTGTTCGAGAACTTGCCGCCCGCGTGCAGGCGCGTGAGGATCAGTTCCACCCCGCTGACTTTCTCTTCCGGGTGCGTGTCCACCGGCATGCCGCGACCGTCGTCCGTCACCTCGATGAAACCATCGCGCTGCAACACCACCGTGATGTGCTTCGCATGCCCGGCCAGGGCTTCGTCGACGCTGTTGTCGATGACTTCCTGCACGAGATGGTTGGGGCGGGTGGTGTCGGTGTACATGCCCGGCCGCTTGCGGACCGGGTCGAGGCCGGTCAGGACTTCGATGGCATCGGCATTGTAACTAGTGCTCATTGCGTGTGGACTCTGGGTGATTCGCTCGGAGATATGACAGCGGTGCGCCTGCGGGCGTCAGCGTTGGGACAGAAACCGGATGATGTCGGGCAACAGGGCGTCGTAATTCACGAAACCGTGGTTGCCACCGGGCTGGATTATACTCACTGAGGACTTGTACTTGTCTACCGCGTGCCGGTAATCCAGGGTCTCGTCGCCCGTCTGCACCAGCAGCAGCAGATTCTCGGGCCGCGTAACACTGTGAACTTCCAAAGCGCGCAACTGGGCCACGTGTTCCTGCGTGATGTGATAGCGCCGGCCCGAATAGAAATTGTGATTGAGCCCCAGATGGGACTGCCACAGTTCTGCCGGGCGCACGGCGGGATTGATCAGGGCGGCGCGCAGGCCGAAGCGCTCGGCGAGCCAGGTGGCATAGTAACCGCCGAGGGAACTGCCGATGAGCGCCACGGGCTGCGGCCGGTCCGCGATGATCTCGCACAGCTCGGCGATGGCACGCTCCGGTTCGTGGGAGAGTTCGGGCACCGCGATGGCATCGCCGCGCCCCTGGCTCACGAACCAGTCGACGGTCTGCCGCGCCTTGAGCGACAGCGGCGAGCTGTTGAAGCCGTGGATGTACACCAGGAAGAGGCCGTCGCCCAGCATCAGTAACCCGTGGAAGTGTGATCCACTTCGAAGGCATGGCCCGTCACGCGGATCACCTGCGTCTCGATGCGGCCGTCGGGCTGCAGCAGCAGCGTGCGGTAGGCAGGGTTGACGTCATCGAGCGTGAAATCCTCCACCTGCGGCTTGAACTGGATGCAGGTGGACGGCGTGCACAGATAGCGCACGCCCTGGCGCTCGAAGTCGAGTGCCTGGTGAATGTGGCCGTAAAGCACGGCGCGCACACAGGCATGGCGCTCGATGATGGCGTGGAACTCGTCCTGATTGTGCAGCCCGATGCCGGACATCCAGCCGGCACTGCCATCCACCGGGTTGTGGTGCAGACACACCAGCACATGCTCGACCTCGGGATGCTTCGGCACGGCACGCAGGGTGCGCTCGAGATGCTGCAATTCGCGCTCGTGCAGACGACCATGCACCTCCCCCGCCACGCTCGAGTCGAGCAGCACGATCTGCCATTTGCCGAAGGTGATGAGATTGGTGAAGGCGTGCTCGAAGGGCGCGAGCGTTTCCATGACCTGACGGCGGTCGTGATTGCCGGGAATCCAGTAGAAGGAAGCGTTCAGCGGCTGCATGGCCTGCGCGAAACGCAGATAGGCTTCGCGCGAGGCGTCCTGAGCGATGTCACCGGTGCCGAGCACGACATCGATACCGGGCTCATTCTGGACTACCAGTTCCATCACTTTCTCGAAGCTGTCCTGGGTGTTCAGTTTCAGCAATGCGGCACGCGGGTCACGGAACAGGTGCGTGTCCGTGATCTGCACCACTCTCACTGGAAGTTCCATCTCTCTCTTGACCATAAGTCACGCAGCACAGAAGAATTCAGGTGTGTTGACACTGCGGCCGGCCTGCAGACACAGACGCAGCCATTCGCCGAGAAATTCGTTGATCTGTCGCTTTTCATCCTGGTGATACATCGCAGGGTTCGGCAGCGCATAACGGGCAAGAAAGCCCCGGTGTCCCTGATAGGCGACGGCCTCGGCCGTGGCAGCATCGTGGTACATGCGCACGAGGATGGATGGCGGCTCGACCCATTCGCTGACACGGTTCACCTGCGTGACGGACAGCGTGCTGGTGTAGGCGAACACTTCCAGCACACTGATGCGCACACGTGCTTCGCTCTGCGGTTCGCTCGGCGAGCTGATGAGGAATTCGCGCTCGCAGCTTTCCGGCAGAGTGCCCATGCCCCAGGACGCTGCCACCGCCTCGTCGCGCAGACTCGCACAGCCCTCGTGAGAACTCTGCAAATACTTGATGCGAAAGGGTTCTAGAGCAGGCATCAGTTTTAGTAAACGAATAAAGTTGGCGTCACAATCCGCCATCTGCCTGCTCAGATCGATGCGATAGGGTCTGTGTTTCATGGGGTTTCCAGATCGGTTTCCACGCCGGTCTGCATGGCCGCTGCGCGCAGCCTGTCACGATTCATCTGCAGCCACTGCAACGCGATGATGGCCATGGCATTGTTCAGGCGACCGTCCTGCAAGGCCTGCCATGCCTGAGTTGAAGATAGCACACGCACGCAGATGTCTTCATTTTCCTCAGGCACGCCATGAAGGCCGCCCGCATTCGAGGCATCGACAAGGCCGCAGAACAAACTGATGAACTCATTGCTGCCGCCGGGGCTGTTGTAATAGTCCACGATGTGAATCAGTTCACGAATCGGGCAACCCGCTTCCTCGATGGCCTCGCGCACGACCAGCTCGGCGGCGGTCTCGCCCGGACCGATGATGCCGGCCACGGTCTCGAGCAGCCAGGGGCTGCTGCCGCGGGTCTGGGCATCCACCATGGCGCCGATACGGAATTGTTCTACCAGAACCACTTCATCGCGCTGCGGATCGTAGAGCAGCACACCCGCCGCCGCATCGCGCAGGAACAGCTCGCGCGTGAACGGGCCACTCCAGCCACCGGCATAGAGCCGGTGGCGGATCTGCAAGGTGTCCAGCGCGAAGAAGCCGCGATAGCCCGGCGTGCGCTGCAGTACCTGCACGTCGGCCGCGCCGAAGGGGGTGTGCTCGTCACTCATGAGGTGCGGCTGGTGACTTCCACCAGGTGATAGCCGAACTGCGTACGCACCGGCCCCTGCACGGTCTTGGGCTCGGCGCTGAAGACCACTTGATCGAATTCGCGCACCATCTGGCCGGGACCGAAACGACCGAGATCGCCGCCCTGATTGCGGGAAGGACAACTGGAGTACTGGCGCGCGATGGCGGCGAAGTCTTCGCCGGCTTCGATGCGGGCCTTGAGTTCAAGACACTGGGCTTCGGTGTCGACGAGGATGTGACGGGCGGTGGCTGAGGCCATGAGCGGGCTCCTGAAAAAAGAGAACCCGCATTATGCCCGAGCCATCTCCCGAATTCGAAGGGGGATTTCAGGCGACGGAGCGGTTCATCCGCTGCAGCCGGTAGTTCACCAGCGGCTCCAACAGGCGGTAGAACAGGCCGCGCGGACGCACCGGCCGCTCCAGACAGACCAGACAGATGCAGTCCTTGTCCATGGTCGCCGTGGGCTGGTGGGCCTCCCCGGCATGGCGCACCACGAAGTCGCCGCAGCTGTAGCTGCCATCGGCGTCGGAGAAGCTGCCCTGCAGCAGCACCGTGATCTCTTCCCCACGGTGTTCGTGCTCAGGCATGCGCCCGCCGGCGCGGATGTCATAGATGGCTGTCTCACGCGACTCATCGCTGACCTGCAGCGGCGCCACGCGCAGGGCCTTGCCCAGCTGCACCCAGCGCAGCTTGTCCAGGCTGCCGCTGACCAGCCGGCGCACGGCGCGAGGCAGGAAGACATGGCTCTGGGCCGCTTCCTCGACATCCTCTTGCGGGACCTGGGCGGCCACGGTGACTGGAAACTGCTCCTGCGCACCGGCGCTGACGCGGGCCATGAGGGCGGCAAAGCTGTCCTCGCTGACCGCTTCCGGCTGCAGGCGGGCGAGCATGTGCCCCCCCACATCCGTGAGCTGCTGCACATGCGCGCGGCACTTGCCACAGAACTCCAGGTGGGCGGAGACGCAGACCGCCTCGGCGAGCGGCAGGTTGGCCGTGGCGAAGTCGGTCAGATAACGCGAGTCGGGGTGATAGGAAATCATGTCGTTTCGAGGCCTCTACCTGTCGATCAGTATCTGAAGCTTGCTCAATGCCAGACGGATGCGGGACTTGACTGTCCCCAGCGGTAAGGCGAGTTCTTCGGCGATGTCGTTGTGGGACTTGTTTTCCATGAAGGCCTTCTCCAGCACCAGCGCCTGCTCTTCCGGCAGCGTGGCCATGGCATTGCGGATCATGGTTTCGACGCGACGCTGCTGCAGCTCCACGACGGGTTCGGGGGAATCGGCCTCATGCCAGATGTCCTCGATGTCGATCGTGCGGCCCGCCCGCCCGTTGCGGCGGATGAAGTCGATACGCGTGTTTCGCGCGATCGTGAAGATCCAGGTGTTCACACTGGCCTTCGTCGGATTGAAGGAATCCGCCTTGTTCCAGACCTTGAGCATGACTTCCTGGGTCATTTCCTCTGCCAGGGACCGATCCGCGTACGAGGAAATACCCTTGCACAGGAAGGACTTGATCATGGGCGCGTAGTGATCAAAGAGCTTCTTGAACTCAGCACGGTCCTGGTGCTGGGCCACCTTGCGGATAGCTGCTTCCCATGGGTCTGGGGCACCTTGCGGGCCTGCCCCGGCCAGGGCCTTGCGCAGGCTGCCGATGTTGCTGTCTTCGCTGCTTGACACGATGTTTCCTTGGGCGCCGCGCGCCGTCTGGCCTTGTTTGCGGATAGTTTACGGTCCAGCCTGCACTGCGGATCACGCCAGCGCAAACTCTTTTTCACCCGGCAGGCTCGATTTGATCTGAACGACGGACTGCCGCGTAGACACTGGCACTACTGGAGACAACCCCCGTGAACGAATTGATTCCACTGTCGGATCCGCATCGCAAGAGCCTGCTGCAGGACTTCAAGGCTTTCTACTTGAAGCCCGATGCCGCGAGCCTGGCAAGGGCCGACAGACTGTATACGCAGGACATCGAGTTCCGGGATCCTCTGCACACCATTCACGGCATCCTGGCCTTCAAGAGTTATCTCAAGGGGGTCTATTCCGGCCCCACTGACATCCGCTTCGAGTACCTGGACGAGCAATGCGGCGAACACTGGGCCTGCATCACCTGGGTGGCCAGCTACCGGCACGGCGCCCTGAGCGGCGGCCGCGAGCAGCAGCTGCGCGGCACCACGCAGATCCGCTTCACCGACCGCATCTACTTCCAGGAAGACTTCTTCGATGTCGGCGCCATGGTCTATCAGCACCTGCCCGTGCTCGGGCCCATCGTGCGTTACATCAACCGGCGCATCAGCCGCTGAGGAGTGGCAGCATGTTGCAGACATTCTCGCGCAAGACCTCCATCCCGACACTTCTCGGATTGACTCTGGCGGTGTCTTGGGCAGCGGCGGCCCAGGCGTCCACGCCCTGGACGGTGGGCACCGCCTTCAAGGCCGAGGACGGCACTCTCGCCTATCGCGAGCTGCACTACCCGGACCCTGACCAGCCCGGGCTGTCGAGCCGCGTGGAGTACCAGGATGCCAGCGGCCGCATCATCGTGAGCAAGTCGTTGGACTTCTCCCGCTCGGTGACCGCCCCGGCCATCGACCAGGTCGACCAGCGCACCGGCACCCGCGTGTTCACTCGCCATGCGGACGGCCGCCTTGAAGCCGGCTACCAGCGCGATGCCGAGGCGAATCTGCGTACCGACACCGTGCGCCTGACCCCCGATCTGGTCGTCGACGCAGGCTTCGACCCGTTCGTGCGCTCGCAGTGGGCGCAACTGACGGCGGGCAAGGCAGTGACAGCCTCGTTCTTCGTGCCTGCACGTCTGGACACCATCAACGTGAGCATCGCGCCCGTGCCGCGCGAGGAGTGCGAACAGGCGTCCGGCGAGGTGCTGTGCCTGGTGGTCAAGCCGGCGGGGATGCTGCGCGTGGTGGGCTGGTTCGTCGAACCGCTGCGCCTGGCCTATGACCTCGAGCGGCAGCGCCTGCAGATGTTCCGCGGGCTGAGCAATCTGCTGGACGACGAGGGCAATCCGCAGGACGTGGTGGTGCTGTTCGAGTACGACGCGGTGCCTGCCTCGGCGGCTGTCGCGCTCACTCGTCCAGCAGCGGGATCGTGAGGATGATGGCGACGCCCTCGGCGTCGCGCAGATTCTCGGCGCGGATCTGGCCGTGGTGGAACTCGGTGACCAGTCGCGCGATGTGCAGCCCGATGCCCAGATGCGGCTCGCGCTGTTTCTCCTGGGGTCGCACCGAGATCATGGAGTCAAACAGCCGCCCCTTCATTTCCTCAGGCAGGTAAGGCCCGAAGTTCGACACCTTCACCACCGCCTGATCCTTCACCGCATGGCAGTAGATCGTGATCGGACGGCCGGGGTAGGTGAACTCCACGGCATTGGCGATCAGCTTGTCCATCAGCTGGGCAACGTATTCCGGCACGCCCATGATCCTGACCGGTGCTTCAATATCAGACTCCAGCCTGAACTCGGGATAGGCCAGCCGGTACCCCTCCACGCAGCCATTGATGACGCGCGCCAGATCGATGTGTTCCTTTTCCGAGGTCTGCAGCATCTGCTCCAGCCGCGTGGCCTCGCTCATGGTGGTCAGGATCAGATTGAGCCGACTGATGCCTTCCTCGGCGCGCTGGATGTAAACGGCGGACTCGCGATCCTGCGCCACCATGCCCAGATTCTCCAGAGAGGAACGCACCACGGTCACCGGCGTGCGCAGCTCGTGGGAAAGTCGTGCGGACATGTTCTCCAGATAGCTCGTGTATTGCGTCAGCCGTTCCACAATGCTGGAGAAACTGCGCGACAGATCCCCGATCTCGTCGGAGCTGCGGCTGGCGACGATGCTTTTGCGCAGACGCCCGCTCTCGTCGATGATGCTCTCCGCCTGATTGCGCAGATCACGGATGCGACTGCTGATGCGCGAGGCAAAGGCGAAGAGGCCGAGCGAGATCACCAGCATCACGCCCAGAATGGTGTTGAACAGCGTTTGCAGCGCCTGATTGCGGAACGTGCGGATGCCGTTCATGTTCTGATCGACGATCACCGCCCCCATCACCGCGCCATCGGCGACGATGGGATGCGCGGCCTCCAGGATGCGTGTCTGCGTGTCGGGCAGCGTGCGGAATTGCGTCGTGGGCGTACCCTGCAGCGCCGTGTCGATGTGCTGGCCTTCCACGGTGCCGCCGGCATAGAGCTCGTCGATGAAATCATTCGAGGGCATGGTGAGCACGCGGTAGTACAGCGGCTGCAGCAGACGCTCCTCGATGAAGGCCCAGTACGGGTTGGTGGCGGCCTCGTCCGGCTCCAGGTCGAGCAGCAGGCCGGTGGCCGTCTGGATGTCGCCAACGCTGAGCAGGATGCGACCTCCACGGTCGATCACCTGGATGCGGGAGTTGGTGTGTCCCATGCCTTCCACGATGCGATCGATCTCGGGCGTTGGTCGCCGCAGTGAACCGAGCAGTGGCTGATCATTCACCGGCGAGGTGGCCACGACGCCGGTCACCGTGCGTTTCTCGGAATCGTCCACATCGTAGATGGCGAAGCCGATCTGATCGCCCAGCATGGTCAGCGGCAGGCGCAGTTCGATCTCGTAGCCGCCGGGGACTTCGTACCACTGCCCGGCGATGCGCTCCTCGTGCCGCAGCGCGGTGACATCGAGCATGTCCGCCCCTATCTCGTAGGCATAGAGGAATTCCGGGCCACGTGGCGCCACGACGTAGCGCTTGAACTCGCCTTCGCGCGTCACCAGCGAGATCTGCATGAAATCGGCCCGGTGGATGCTCAGACTGTCGGGGCTGCGGTACACCAGCTGGTCGTCCTGCACCTTCAGATAGGCGTAGAGGAAGCGGTTGAACTCCCCCGCGAGCAGCTTGAAGTTGAGCGAGCTGTCGTAGTGGTAGTAGCGCGCGTAGGGACTCCACGGATTGAGCTCGGTGCCGATGGCGTCGTCCTTGCCATAGGACAGCTCATAGCGCTGATAGTCCTGCCAGTCCACCAGGGTGCTGTCGTCCAGGCTCAACGGGTAGAACACCGGGTAGACGTAGAGGTCGTTGCTCTCGCGCGCGACGCTGTAGCTGCCCTCGTCGAACAGTTCGGGACGCTCGTTCAAGGCAGTGGCCAGTGCGCGGGCGGTGCCCAGGACGGTCTGCTCCTGACCGCGACGCAGATAGTCTTCCATCTCCAGGATGTACTGATAGCCCAGCCAGGGAATCACGAGCAGAAAGCTGGACAGGAACACCAGCTTGAAGCGGATGCCGAACGGATTCTTGAGATAGCGGGCCATGGCTCAGTCGACGTTGCCGGAGGTGTTCTGCGGGTTCCAGCGATACCCCATGCCGTAGACCGTCTCGATGCAATCGAAGCTCTCATCCACCAGCATGAACTTCTTGCGGATGCGTTTGACGTGGGAGGTGATGGTGCTGCCATCCACGAAGATCTTGGATTCCTGCATCAGGATCTGCCGGCTCTTCACGTGGCCGGGGAATTTCACCAGTGCGTGCACCATCCAGAACTCGGTGACGGTGAGCGGCACCGGGTGGCCATCCCACTGGATGGTCAGGCGGCCGATGTCGAGCGTGAGCTTGTCGCGCTGCAGCAGGTTCTCGGGCGAAGGCGGCTGGTCCAGTACGTCCAGGCGGCGGAACAGCGCGGCGATGCGCGCCGAGAGGTGCGGCAGGCTGATGTCCTTGGTGAGGTAGTCGTCCGCGCCCATGCGCAGGCCGCTGACGGTGTCAAAGTCGTTGTCCCGCGCCGTGAGGAAGATGATGGGCAGGGTCTCGGACATCGAGCGCAGCGACTGGCACAGCGTGAAGCCGCCGTCGTATTCGTTCTCCAGCCCGATGTCGATGATGGCCAGATTGGGCAGCCGCAGGTCGAAGGAGCGCATGGCGTCGCGACGATTGGCATAGGTCTGCACGTCATAGCCCTGCTTGCGCAGGACATCCGCGTAGTTTTCCCGGATGGCGGCTTCGTCTTCCACGATTGCAATGCGTCTGGCCATGAACACTCCTGCATCTGTTGCTGCGGTGCGATTGGCGGGGACTATACCGCAATTCCCGAATCAATGGGGAACCGCGCAGCGCCTGCCTTTGCGGCCACCAGGGCACGCCTTTTTTCTGCCACATTGAATCAGCGGATCGCCCAGTTCGCCGTGGAACTTTCGCCGCTGCAAGTCGCCTAAATCAAGGTCGGCGCGCAGAATCTTGCCCTGACTGCAACGACCGGCAGTGTTCACCAAGGAGCGTCTCGGATGAGTCAGATCAAACTGGTTATCGGCAACAAGAACTACTCCTCCTGGTCCATGCGGCCGTGGCTGCTTCTCAAGGCCTTCGGCATTCCCTTCGAGGAGATCAACATCGCCCTGTATCGCGGCGACACCGCCGAGAAGCTCGGCCCCTATTCCCCCTCCCTGAAGGTACCGGCCCTGCTGCACAACGAGACGACTGTGTGGGAATCCCTGGCCATCTGCGAATACGTTTCGGAGCAGCTGCTGGAAGGACGCGGCTGGCCCGCCAACCCGAAGAAGCGTGCCAGCGCCCGCTCCGTGGCGGCGGAAGTGCATGCGGAGTTTCCGCACCTGCGCAAGGACTGGCCGATGAACTGCAAGGCGGCGGTGGCCATGCATGTCTCGGGAGGCCTGGCCGACGAGATCGCCCGCATCGACGGCATCTGGAGTTGCTGCCGCCGCAAGCATGGCACCGGGGGGGATTATCTGTTCGGGAAATTCTCTATAGCCGACTGCATGATGGCGCCCATCGCCATCAGCTTCCGTTCCTACGGCGCCAAATTGAGTCTGGAGGCCCAGCGCTACTGCAACACCCTGCTCGCCAACCCGCATGTGGTGGCGTGGGTGGAGCAGGGTCGCGCCGAGAAGGAGCCCACCAGCATGGCCATGGTCAGCAGCCTGGCAGGGTGAGCGTTGCAAGCGAAGAGCCTCTTAAGACTTCGAGCCGGCCCTGCGCCGGCCACAGCTCATGCCACTCGATCGAACCTCAAGTGTCGACGAACTGCTGAAGTGAGGTCCCATGCCGGGGAGCGGCCGGGCAGGACCGTGAGCCGCCTGGATGGCGGCGAGTCGAGCCCCCATGGATGGGTTCACGGCGTGTCCTGACCGGCCGCTCCCCGGCGTGGGACCGGATTCAGGAGCGTTCAACCCGCCCGGCCCGGCAGCACATCCTTGAGCTTGTTCGCCATCTCGCGGATGGCGCGTTCCGTTTCATCCCAGGCGATGCAGGCATCGGTGACGGACACCCCGTACTGCAGCGCTGCCAGATCCTTCGGAATGCTCTGGTTGCCGTGGTTCAGATTGCTTTCCACCATCACGCCGATGATCGACTGATTGCCTTCCAGGATCTGATGGGTGATGTCCTTGAGCACCAGCGGCTGCACGGATGGATCCTTGTTCGAGTTGGCATGGCTGCAGTCGATCATGATGTTGCTGCTCACGCCACCCTTCTTGAGCGCCGCCTCGCATTGCGCCACGTGCACCGAATCGTAGTTCGGGCCCGAGCTGCCGCCCCGCAGCACCACGTGCGCGTAAGGATTGCCCTTGGTGGTGACCACCGACACCTGCCCCTGGCTGTTGATGCCCAGGAAACGGTGCGAGCTGCGCACGGACTGCATGGCATTGATGGCTACGGTCAGGCCGCCGTCGGTGCCGTTCTTGAATCCCACGGGGGACGACAGACCGCTCGACATCTCGCGGTGAGTCTGCGACTCCGTGGTGCGGGCGCCGATGGCCGACCAGGCGATGATGTCCTGCAGGTACTGGGGGGAGATCGGGTCGAGCGCCTCGGTGGAAGTGGGCAGGCCCATGGCCGCGATGTCCAGCAGCAGCTTGCGGCCGATGCGCAGGCCATCCTGGATCTTGAACGTGTCGTCCATGTACGGGTCGTTGATCAGACCCTTCCAGCCCACGGACGTGCGCGGCTTCTCGAAGTAGACGCGCATCACGAGATAGAGCGTGTCCTTCACTTCGTCGGCCAGCGTGCGCAGGCGGCGCGCGTACTCCAGCGCGGCATTGACGTCGTGGATGGAGCAGGGACCGATCACCACGAACAGGCGCGGGTCCTTGCGATCCAGGATATCGAAGATGGTCTGGCGTGCGGCGCTCACCGATTCCAGGGTGGCACCTTCAAGCGGCAGCTCAGTCTTCAACTGCGCCGGGGTGATCAGGGTCTCGATCGACGCGATGTTGGTGTCGTCAGTGCGTTGGTTCGGCATGTCTTGGTGTCTCTTCCAAAGTGGTGTGCCCCCGAGGGGGCTGATTCTGCTTCATGGGGCTGGGTCGCTTCGCTTGCAAGCAAGCTCCCATTTTCAGACGCGTCGGTACAATTCACGGCCCGTCTGGTTGTAAGTATCGGCCATTTCCTCCAGGCCTGTCTGCAGCGCGGTGTCCACGTTGTCCAGCGCCTTCTGCGCCGCGTAGTCGCGCACTTCCTGGCTGATTTTCATGGAGCAGAATTTCGGCCCGCACATGGAGCAGAAGTGCGCCACCTTGCCGGACTGCTTGGGCAGGGTCTCGTCGTGATAGCTGCGGGCGGTGTCCGGGTCGAGTGCCAGGTTGAACTGATCCTCCCAGCGGAACTCGAAGCGCGCCTTCGACAGCGCGTTGTCGCGCAGCTGCGCACCGGGGTGTCCCTTGGCCAGGTCGGCGGCATGGGCCGCGATCTTGTAGGCGATCAGACCCTGCTTCACGTCGTCCTTGTCCGGCAGACCGAGGTGTTCCTTCGGCGTGACATAGCAGAGCATGGCGCAACCGTACCAGCCAATCATGGCAGCGCCGATGCCGGAGGTGATGTGGTCGTAGCCCGGGGCGATATCGGTGGTCAACGGGCCGAGTGTGTAGAAAGGCGCCTCACCGCACACTTCCAGCTGACGCTCCATGTTCTCCTTGATCATGTGCATGGGCACATGACCCGGGCCCTCGATCATGCACTGCACGTCGTGCTTCCAGGCGATCTGCGTCAGCTCGCCCAGTGTCTCCAGTTCGCCGAACTGCGCGGCGTCATTGGCATCGGCGACGGAGCCCGGACGCAGGCCGTCGCCCAGCGAGAAGGACACGTCGTAGGCCTTCATGATCTCGCAGATTTCCTCGAAGTGCGTGTAGAGGAAATTCTCCTTGTGGTGCGCCAGGCACCATTTCGCCATGATGGAACCGCCGCGCGAAACAATGCCCGTGACTCGCTTGGCCGTCAGCGGCACATAGCGCAGCAGCACGCCGGCGTGAATGGTGAAATAGTCCACGCCCTGCTCGGCCTGTTCGATCAGCGTGTCGCGGAACAGCTCCCAGGTCAGCTCCTCGGCGATGCCGTCCACTTTCTCCAGCGCCTGGTAGATCGGCACGGTGCCGATGGGCAGCATGGAGTTGCGGATGATCCACTCGCGCGTCTCATGGATGTTGCGCCCGGTGGACAGGTCCATCACCGTGTCGGCGCCCCAGAGCGCGGACCAGGTGAGCTTCTCCACTTCTTCCTCGATGGACGAGGTGAGTGCGGAGTTGCCGATGTTGGCATTGATCTTCACCAGGAAATTGCGGCCGATGATCATCGGCTCGACCTCCGGGTGATTGATGTTGACGGGAATGATGGCGCGGCCGCGCGCCACTTCCGAGCGCACGAATTCCGGCGTGATCTCCTTCGGGATGGCCGCGCCGAAGGATTCCCCGCGGTGCTGCGCACTCAGCGCGGCCTGCTCGCGGGCCTGCAGGTAACTCATGTTCTCGCGGATCGCGATGTATTCCATTTCCGGCGTGATGATGCCCTGGCGCGCGTAATGCAGCTGCGTGACATTCGCGCCGGCCTTCGCACGGCGCGGCGCACGCAGGTGCTCGAAGCGCAGGTGCGCCGTGCGCAGATCGCTCTGGCGCTGCTGGCCATAGGTGGACGTCACGCCGCTCAACTGTTCGGTGTCGCCGCGCTCGGCGATCCAGGCCGCGCGCAGGGCAGGCAGACCGGCGCGCAGATCGATGCGGGCGGCCGGGTCGGTGTAGATTCCGGACGTGTCATACACACGAACCGGCGCATTGGGCTCGCGCCCGTTCTCGGTGAGCGTGTCGGTCAGGGTGATCTCGCGCATCGGCACCAGAATGTCGGATCGGCTGCCCTGCACATACACCTTGCGCGACCCGGTGAACCGGTGCTGCGTGGTGTTGTCGAGGCGGGCAATCTTGTCGAGAAACTGTTCTGGGTTGGCGCTCATGGCTGATTCCTGTAAGTGGCGGTTCGCGAAAAGTGACGGAGCGAACCGGGCTGCATTATGCCTCAATCGCTTCGTGCGTGTCACAAGACCGCCCGACCTCACATTTTGCACAAGGGCAAACCGGAATGGGGGTGAACTGCGTACAACGCAGGGCAAAAGCAGGATCGGGCAGCAAGACCCCGTCCAGACGACGGGCGTGTCGGTTTGTCACTCCTGGTGACGCTGTGTAGAATGCCGGCCAGTTGTTTACACCCTCGAGAGCCTTTCAGCGGCCCTCCCGGATGCCAGCAAACCTCCTCGACTGGACGGGCCGCTCCTCTGCGCTTCACTTCATCTACGAATCACCACAAGGGTCACTCATTATGGGACGCTTCACTCAACGCCTCGGAATGCTGCTCTGCCTTTCGACAGCTTCCACGGCCGTCATGGCCGACGATCTGGTCTCCATCCTCGAACTCGCCATGCGCAATGACCCCACGCTGCGTCAGGCCGAGGCTCAGTACCAGTCACGCCGCACGCTGCTGGATCAGGGCCGCGCTGTGCTGTTGCCGAATATCGCGCTGCAGGGCAGCACCACACGGCAGACTTTCGGCCCGGCGGGCGAGATGAGCTTCCGCCCCGGACAGAACTCCCACGGTTACCGCCTGAACATCAACCAGGCCCTGTTCAACATGAGCGCCTGGTACACCTATCAGGGCGCCAAGCTGCAGGACCAGGCCGGCGCCATCGGGTATGCCGCCCAGGAGCAGGCTCTGATCATTCGCGTGGCCACCGCCTACTTCAATGTGCTGCGCGCCATGGACGATCTGGAGACCAGCGTGCAGGAAGAGCAGGCCGCGGAGCGCCAGTTCGAACAGACCCGCCAGCGCGAGGAAGTCGGCCTGATCACCATCACCGAAGTCTATGAGAGTCAGGCCGCGTATGACCTGGCCCGCAACAACACGCTGATTGCCGAGGACGAGCTGGCCGCCGCCTTCGAGGCGCTGGAAGCCATCACCGGCCAGCCGCACCCGAACGTGGAAGTGCTGCGCGAGGACTTCCCCATCATCAATGCCGAGGGCTCGGCCGAGTCCTGGACGGAGCAGGCGCTGAACGGCAACCTGGCCCTGATCGCCGCCCGCTACAACCTGGAAGCCCAGCAGGAGAACCTGAAGGCCCGCAAGTCGGACCACCTGCCCACCATCTCCCTGACCGGCGGCTTCAACCACAACGTGACGGCCGGCGGCCAGGGCGCCGACGGCGGTCTGCGCAGCACCGGCGCCATCGACGGCACCACGCTGAGCGTCAACGTCAACATCCCCCTGTTCGCCGGGGGCGGCACCTCGGCGCGCCGCCGCGCCGCCGAGTACGACGTCGTGGCCCAGCAGGAGCAGGTCAACCTGACACGGCGCCAGACCACTCAGGACGCCCGCAATGCCTATCGCCGCGTCAATACCGACGCCCTCGTGGTGGCCCAGCGCCAGCAGGCCATCACCTCAGCCCAGAGCGCACTGGAAGGCGTGGAGGTGGGCTATGAAGTGGGCACCCGCAACATCGTCGACGTGCTGCAGGCGCGCCGTCAGCTGTTCGTGGCCCTGCGCAATTACTCCGACGCGCGCTACAACTATGTGCTCAACACCCTGCGACTGAAGCAGGTGTCCGGACTGCTGAGCCCGCAGGACGTGCTCGAACTCAACGAATGGCTGGAGCAGGAGCCTGCCTCAGCCCAGTAAGATCGCCCCCGACACGACGAAATGCCCGGTGGACTCGACGTATGCAGTCGTTTATCCTCCGGGCAGCTGCGATGGACAGGATGTGAAATCGCTCACATAAAAACAATTAGCAAAAGGTTGTTTCGTCCGTGTCATTCGCAGATCGATCTCTGCTCTGGCGCCTTGGTCTTGCGCCTTTCATCCTGGTTCTTTTCGCCGTTGCCTGGGTTCAACACCCGGCCGCCGTGCCCGCGGCATTCCTGGATGAACAGGCCGGGTCGCCGACCCTGGCACTCTCCCCCAGCTCCCCTTTCGTCAACAGTTTCGCGTCCTCCGATGTGGACGACTACGTGCACGCCGCCGCGCTGACCCAGCTGTCGGAGGACACCCTGCTCTCGGTGTGGTTTGCAGGCTCGCGCGAAGGTGCGGCCGATGTGCAGATCCGCGGCGCTCATTTCGATGTGAGCGAAGAAACCTGGCAGGAGGAATTCGTGCTCGCCACCCGCGAGTCCACCCAGCAGGGGCTGGATCGCTATGTGCGCAAGCTGGGCAACCCGGTGGTGGCCCTGGCGCCGGACCAGCGCCTGTGGCTGTTCTATGTCTCGGTATCCATCGGCGGCTGGGGCGGCAGCGCCATCAACGCCATGCACTCCGAGGACATGGGGGCGACCTGGTCCACCCCGCGGCGCCTGGTGACCTCGCCCTTCTTCAACATCAGCACCCTGGTGCGTGGCGCACCGGTGTTCCACGACGACGGCTCCATCGGCCTGCCCGTCTACCACGAGTTCATCGGCAAGTTCGCGGAATACCTCTATCTCTCGGCTGACGGCGAGGTGCTCGACAAGTACCGCATCAGTCGTGGCAACCATTCCCTGCAGCCCACCATCGTGCCCACGGGGCCCGAGTCCGCCATCGCCATGCTGCGCTACGCCGGCACCGAGCATCACCGCGTGTTGGCCAGCCGCACCGAGGATGCGGGGCGCAGCTGGTCGAAGCCGGTGCCGTTGGAACCCTTCAACCCGAACTCCTCCCTCGCCGCCGCCATGACCCATCGCAACACCCTGCTGGTGGCGCTGAACAATCTGCGCGACGGCCGCTTCCGTCTCAGCCTCTACGAGACCGACCTGGAGATGGAGAACTGGGAGCATCTGATCGACCTGGACGCCTCGCCCGATCCGGACGGGGACCCGCTGCCCGAGAGCAGCTTCACCCCGGCCCTGCGGCGCCAGTTCATGGCCTCCAGCGGCGCCGATCGTGACGACCTGCTGGGCGGCTTCCTGGCCGAGGTGGACGAGCGCATGTGCCGCCGCGCCGGCTGCGAGTTCGAGTACGAATACCCCTACCTCGTGCACACCCGCGAAGGCATCTTCCATCTGGTGTATTCCTGGAACAACAGCTTCATCAAGCACGTGAGCTTCACGGAAGACTGGCTGGAGTCGCGCAACTGATGACGCCGCTGGAATTCGTGTTCTGGCAGTCCCTGGCCAGTGCTGCCCTGCCCCTGTTTCTGCTGCTGCCCAGTGCGCGGCTGTCGCCCCCCCTGCGTCACGCCCTGCTGCTGGCCCTGCTGGCGCTGGCACTCGTGCCCATCAACGGCCTCTCGCCGGCGACCTATCTGCGCAGCGTCTTCGACGATCTGGCGCTGACCACCAGCCTGGCGCTGCTGCTGGGCACTGTCGTGCGACTGGGGTGGATGGCGCGCCCGCCCGAGGCGCAGCTGACGCTGCTGCTGTGGCTGTTCGCGGGGATGGCGGTGGTGTTGTACCCGGCAGCACTGGGGCTGACCTTCGTCGACCCTTACCGCCTGGGCTTTGCACCGCGGCTGCTGCTGGCGGGCGTGGGGCTGCTGAGTCTGGGACTGCTGTGGCAGCGGCATTACCTGGGCTGCCTGCTGCTGAGCGTGGCGACCCTCGGCTTCGTGCTGCAGCTCAAGGGTTCCACCAATTACTGGGACTACCTGATCGACCCGGCACTGGCCACCTTCTGCATGGGGGTGCTGCTGCGGCGCCACGCGCGCCGCTTCATTCCCTCACGTTATCGGTCAGCATGAAGCGCGCGGCTTCGTAGAGGCCGCGGCCGAGATCGAGCAGGCGCTGGTACTCCTCGGGATGCTGATCGGCCACGTTCTGCAGCGGCTCGAGCGAAGCCAGGTCATGCATCGACGGGCTGGAGCCGTCGTGATTCATCTGCACCAGGAAATCCTTCGTCACCACGCCGATCAACGGGAAACTCCCCTCGCGCAGCACCACCGGAATGGCACGCTCGCCCTCCGGTGACGGCAGCTGTATGTCCCTTCCCATGGTGCGGGTGGTGTATTCCACCCCCGCCAGCCCTGCCACGGTCGGCAGCAGATCCGCCAGGCCGGTCGCTTCCTCGAACAAGCGCGGCTCCAGCAGGCCGGGCGCGTGGATCAACATCGGCACGTGATTGCTCTCCAGCCCCAGCTGCTCGAAGGCCGGCGGCATGTGCGGCAGCTGGGAGATGCGGGTGTTGTGGTCCCCGAACATCACGAAGATCGTGTTCTCGTAATAGCCCCCCGCCTTGGCCATCTCCATGAAGCGGCCGATGTTGTAGTCCAGCAGGCGCACGGCGTTGTACTGCTCCAGGCTGCGCGAGCCGAACTCCTGCACCTGCTCCAGCGGCAGGTCCAGCGTCTCGAAATCGTCGTTGTTCTCGGGAATGGTGAACGGGCGGTGATTGCCCGCCGTCTGGATGTAGGCGAAGAACGGCTTTTCCTTGGGCAGGGCCTGGATGATCTGATCGCTCTCCTTGAACAGGTCCAGGTCGGAGATGCCCCACACGTCCACGTTCGGCGCCTGCCAGTAGCCTTCCTCGTACAGCGTGATGTCGTCGATGCTCTGCATGATCACGCCATTGATGTTGGCCCAGCCGGCGCTGCCACCCACGGTGTAGATCTTCTGGTAATCCGCCAGCGCATTGATCAGCGTGTTCTGCCGGATGATGAACGGGTTGCGGCTGGCGGTTTCCTGGCGGGTCACGTCGGGAATGCCCGTGATGCTGGCCCAGACCGTCTTGGCCGTGCCGGTGACGGGCACGTAGAAGTGTTTGAAGAACCAGCTCTGCGGGGCCAGGGCGTCAAGGATAGGCGTCGGGTTCAGCGGATTGCCATAGGCCCCCACCGCAGACGCGCCCAGCGACTCCAGCATGATGAAGACGATGTTCGGCTTGCGCTCGCCGGGCAGCGCATGGGGCTGCACGCCCACATGGCGCTCGAAGCTGATGCCCTGGCCGGACGGCGTGACACCGAGGTAATTGGCCACCACCGGGTAGAGCGCCGTGAGCGCCTCGGCATCGTGGCCAGCGTCCTGCACGCCCCAGGTGTCATAGAGGAACAACAAGGGGTTCAGACCCAGCGCGCCGATCTGGCTGTCGCCCGAGAAGAAGGCATCGCTCCAGCGCAGCGGCACCGGGTTCTCCAGATTGATGTTGGTGTAGCGCCCCAACAGGCCGATCAGCACCAGCGCGGTCACCACGGCTCCGCCAAGCCCGGCGGCCAGACGCGGCACCGGCACTTGCGGGCGGTCCAGCGTCACGCGCTCCAGGCGCAGGAAGGCGAACAGCGTGAGGGCCACGGTGGCGATCCAGCCCAGGGTGATCCAGACCACCGGGTAGGTCTGCCAGATCATGTCCGTGGAGATCTGCGCATCGGCCGTGTAGCGAAAGGCCGAGGCGTTCAGGCGCACGCCCAGATAGGCATAGTGGCCGAAGTCGAAGATGTAGAGCAGCACCAGGGCAATCAGCACCACGGCGAGATAGCCGCGCAGGGCCCAGCGCAGCTGCCCGGGGAAGCGCAGCCGCAGTCGCGGCAGCAGCAGGGCCAGCGCAATGGGCAGCATCAGCAGCAAGGCGAGACGCACGTCGAACTGCAGACCGATGCGCAGCGTGGGCCAGACCGCCTCCGGATTCTCGTCCGGCGCCACGCCGGAAAAGCCCACGAAGAACAGCATCCGCATGGCCGCCAGCAGCAGGAAGAAGATGGCCGTGCCGCCGGCGAAATAGCCCAGACGGCGAGAAAGCAGGACGTTCATGCGGGCTCCCGAGTGATGCTCAACGTGTGGCTCCAAGGTCGCGGGCGAGCGCGTCGCGTTCCGGCACAGGCTGCACCTGCCAGCCCTGCAGGTTCGCGTGCACCAGGGAGGCCAGTGCGGCGATGTGGTCCGGGCGGTCATTCAGCGCGGTGATGTATTCATAGCGCTCGCCGCCCGCTTCCTCGAAGTAGTGCTTGTTCTCTTCGCCGATCTCCTCGATGGTCTCCAGGCAGTCGGCCGAGAAGCCCGGGCAGAACACCTGCACGGATTTCACGCCCTGTGCGGGGAAGGCCTTGAGGGTGGCATCGGTGTAGGGCTTCAGCCACTCCTCGCGCCCGAAGCGGGACTGGAAGGTGGTGATGTACTCGTCCTTGCCCAGCCCGAGGGCCTCGGCGATCAGCCGCGAGGTCTTGTAGCACTCGCAGTGGTAAGGGTCGCCGTTGTGCAGATAGCGCATCGGCACGCCGTGATAGGAGAACAGCAGCTTGTCGGCGCGGCCGTGAGTCTCCCAGTGTTCGCGGATGCGCTGAGCGGCGGCGGCGATGAACGGCGCATAGTCATGGTAGTGCGACACGAAGCGCAGATCGGGAATCCAGCGCCGAGTGGTGAAGTCCTTGGCGATGGCATCGAAGGTGGACGCCGCGGTGGAACCGGAATACTGCGGGTAGAGCGGCAGCACCAGCAGCTTGCGCACGCCCTTGTTGAACATGGCTTCCAGCACGCTGGGGATGGACGGATTGCCGTAGCGCATCGCGAAGTCCACCACCACATTGCCGTGGCCCTGCTCGGCGAGCAGTGCCTGCAGCGCGGCGCTCTGATTGCGGGTGTGCACCAGCAGCGGCGAGCCTTCCTCGGTGAACACGCCGGCATAGGCCTTGGCCGAGCGGCGTGGACGAATGCGCAGGATCACGCCATTGAGCGCGAACCACCAGATCAGACGGGGCACCTCCACGACGCGCGGGTCCCACAGGAACTCCTTGAGATAGCGATGCAGCGCCTTGGGCGTGGGGGCATCCGGGGTGCCGAGATTGGTGATCAGGACGCCGATGCGGTCCTCCTGCTGATGGGTGAACGTGGGACTGCCGTGATATTTCATGCGTGACCTTTGTGGAGTGAAACGGAAGTGTTCCCTATACGTCAGCGGAACAGATCGAGATCGACGGCCTCTGCCATCGCTTTGTAGCCTTCGTCATTGGGGTGCAGGTTGTCCGCCGTGTAGGACGGCACCAGCCGGGTGATGTGGGACGGGTCCCGCGCCGGGATCTCGAAGTCGATGACCCCGTCGAACTCGCCGCTGGTGCGGATCCAGGCGTTCACGGCCTGCCGCTTCACCTCGCCTTCCGGCGTGTAGTAGGCCGCGCCCTCGAAGGGCGTCAGGGTGGCGCCGATGATCTTGATGCCGCGCGCATGGGCCCGGGTGATGATCTGGCGATAGCCCGCGATGATCTCCTCCGGCGTCACGTCCTCGCCCGGCGCCAGCAGGGCCGGCATGCCGATGTCGTTGATGCCTTCCAGCAGCACGATGTGGCTGACGTTCGACAGTGCCAGCACGTCGCGCTCGAACCGCACCTGCAGGTTTTCCCCGAAACGCGGCGAGAGTTCCTGCAGCACGCGGTTGCCGCTGATGCCGGCATTGGCCACGGCGAAGTCGGGCACCTGCGGGTCGAGCAGCAGGCGGCGCGCCAGGTAATTCGGCCAGCGGTTGTTCAGATTGGCATTGGAACCCACGCCGTCGGTGATGGAATCGCCCAGGGTGACGATGGTGGTGATGTCATCGCTGCGGCCCACGTCGATGGCCGTCAGGTAGTTCCACACCGGAATCTCCTGCGCCGTGTTGAAAGGAACACTGCCCGTGAAGTCCCCAGGGGCCGAGACATAGCTGGTCTGCGCCGCCGCGAGATGCGTGGTCACGGTGCCGCTGGGTGCGGGAATGAAGAGGCTCACCGCCAGATTGCTCAGCTGCGGCACGGTGAAGGCCACCGGGTCGCTGAACACCAGGCCGCCACGGGAGATGGTGACGCTCTCCTCGCCGCCGAAGGTCAGCCGGGTCAGCGTCTCGGGCACGATGGCGCTGCCCTCGGCCTGCAGGGCGATGGTGGCGGCGCCGATCTGCAGACGCTTGTTGCCGTGGGTGTTCGACAGGCGCACCCGCACCACATCGCCGCCGGCACTGCTGTGCACGATCAGGCGCAGGGTCTGGTTGTCGAAGGCATCGGTGATGGCCTCGGGCGGCAGCAGACCGGGCGGCAGCGAACTGGGTGCGGCGGACCAGGTGGTGACCCAGTTCAGGTCATCCTGCTGGGCCAGGCTGAGCGGCGTCAGCGCCAGCAGCACGAGGGCGACGACGACACGCAGGGAGGTGAGCAAACCGGAGCGATTCTGCGACATGGAAGGGCGTGATTTCATGGCGATCTTCTTGTTGTTGTTGAGAATTCGGGTTGCGGCGAAAGTAAACCACCTGCCCTGAAGAAGCAATGCCGGCACCGGTTCAGACCATTTCGGCGAAGCGGCTGCGGAAGGCGAAGTACACCGCGCCCATGATGCACAGCCCGCTCCACAGATAATCCAGTTTCAGCGGCTCCTTCAGGTAGAAGAAGGCGAAGGGCACGAACACCGTCAGCGTGATGGCTTCCTGCATGATCTTGAGCTGCCCCACCGAGAGCACGGTGTAGCCGATGCGGTTGGCCGGCACCTGCAGCAGGTACTCGAACAGGGCGATGCCCCAGCTGATCAGCGCGGCGATGAGCCAGGGCTTGTTGTTCAACTCCTTCAGGTGGGCATACCAGGCGAAGGTCATGAAGACATTGCTGAGCGTGAGCAGGGAAATCGACAGCAGAATGGGGTTGTTCAAGGGGCGCTCCCTCCCGTGGGTCGACCGATGGCGCGCAGTGTAGCCTCGGCGATGCGCTCCTGCATCTGCTGCCGCGCCAGGTTGTCGCGCGGCTCCCCGCTCAGGGACGACCACACCGGGTATTCACGACACCGCCGCAGCGCCGCCGGCAACGCGCCCTGCCACAAGTCCGCCTGCAGACTCTGCGACAGCGCGATGCGCGCCACCGCCGCATGCCCGCGCGCCTCCAGGGCCAGCACCAGCTGCACCTGCCGAGTCAGCAGCACCCGCAGGATGGTCTCGTCCACGCGCAGATAGCGACTGCCGGTGACGGCGCTGCTCAGTGTCTGCCCCACCCCGCGCAGCATGCGCCGGCCAAAGCGCTTCAGGGTCGGCAGCCCGCCACCCAGCAGCGCGCCGATGGCGGCGCCGGAGCCGAGCGTCGTGCCGCCCAGGATCAGGTCGATGCCGAAGCCCGCAGCCGCCCCCGCCGCGACACCGCCGCCCAGGGTGATGCCCAGCGCCGTGAGCGTGGTCGGGTCGAACAGGTCTTCCTGCCAGCGCCCGTCGCTCAGGGGCAGATGGCTGGCGTCGAGGTCCTCGCGGCCGAAGCGGTAGAGCGCCAGCAGCGCATCGACGGCTGCCTGCTCGCGCTCGCGCACCTGCCGATTGAGCCCGTCCAGCGCCCTTGCCAGTGCGGCCGCGTCGTTGCCATGGGCCACCTTGAGGCGGCAGGCCGCCACATCGATCAGCAGATCGGCCAGCACCTGGGTGGCCGCGCCACGCCGGCTCAGGGCCTCCTGCTCGTGATGCTCGGCCAGGCGCAGCAGGGCCAGTCCACGGGTATCCAGCAGCGTGGCCAGACGCTCGTACAGCAGCCGCTCGCCCCCGCGCGCCGGCGCCACGGTGTCGAAACTCACCACCACATGCAGGCCGAGCCGGGCCAGCGCCTCGCGCCACGCGGACTCGTTGGCACGTGCGTCGCGCACGAAATTGAGCAGAGGCAGCAGCGGCACGGCGCAGCTGGCCAGGATCGCCAGCTCGTCGCGGTATTTCGCCAGCACCGGGTCGCGCGCATCGATCACGTAGAGCCCCGCGTCGCACTGCAGCAGCTGCCGCAGCACCTTGGCCTCCTGCTCGAAGCGCCCGGCGGCCGCCCCGCTGCCCAGGAACTGCTGGATGCGGGCGGGGCCGTCCAGACGCTGCCGCGCGCCGGCGGCCTGGGCGTCGAGGGTCTCCAGCAGGGCGATGGAGTCCTCCATGCCTGGCGTGTCATACAAGTCCATCACCCGGGTGGCGCCGATGCCCAGGCTGACGCCCTCGACATGGCGCGTGGTGCTGGGGCGTGCGGACACCTCGCCGAAATGGCTGTCGCGGGTCAGGGTGCGCAGCAGCGAGGTCTTGCCGGTATTGGTGTGGCCGACCACGGCGATGCGCAGTGCGGCGGAGCGCGTGGCGTCAGTCATGATGATTCAGCCAGCCTCCCGCCAGCGCCGCGTCGGTGAAGACGCGCTCGCCGCCCAGACCAATGTCGGTGAAGCCCTGCAGCCAGGCGTCGCGCCGCTCGGGCGGGCAGCTGGCGGGCAGCAACAGCACGCGCAGCTCCCCCGCGAAGAAGGAACAGTCGACCAGCGCCCGCAGGCTGCCCCGATCGGGCGAGAGCCGGCCATCCACGCACAGCAACAGGCGCGCCGGCGGGGCCGATTTCAGCCGAGACAGCAGCGCGCGACGCTGCTCGCGAGTGTCGACATGTTCTTCCACGGCCACCGTCGGCTGCAGCCCCATGCCACGCGGCGGCCAGCTCATGTCGGCGCCCAGTTCCAGCCCGGCCAGCAGGCTGCCGTGGCTGTGCACATGATGCAGGGGCGCCACCTGGCCGATGACTTGCGGCGCAGGGGCCGGGTCGACGATGCCGGGGCCTGCGGGCGTCAGCCCGGGCAACAGCGCGAAACCAGGCAGATGCAGGGCCGGCTGACAGCGGGCGCGGCGGCGGCGCAGCAGGGTCTGACACACCAGAAAGGCCAAGGCGCGCGGCAGCAAGGCATAGACCAGCACACAGCCGCTGAGCCAGGACGCCCAGGCACGGCCGGCCACCGCGTCCTGCAGGGCGGAGGCCGGGCCAAGCGCCGCGTCGATCATCGCCGGGGTCGGCACGGCAAAGCCCAGCCAGGCCGGCGCTGCGCCAAGCCCCTCGACGACGGCAGCGAAGACAGTGGCAGGAAGAATGGTGGTTTCCAGGGTGAAGGTCACACTGCGCAGGCTCAGCACGGCCAGCAGCGCCAGCAGGGCAGCAGCCAGGGCGAGCAGCCACAGCGCGTGGGTGCTCATGCCGAACCACCAGCGCCCAATCCCATCGCGGGCCAGCAGGGCGGCCAGTGCCCGACCCAGCGGATCGGACTTTCCGGGCAGCGGGCTCGCACCCAGACCCCAGCGCTGCAGCAGCGCAAACCAGAGCCGCCCCGCCGCGCCCCCGCTGGCCTGGCCGAGCAGCAGCCAGAACAGCAGCGCCACGCTGTGCACGCCGATCAGCCCGAGCAGCGCCCACAGCACATTCACGCTGCGTGTCGCGCCGCCCACCAGCGTCAGTCCCGCCGAGAAGCCCGCCAGTACGGCGAGCAACCCGAGTCCGCCCAGCAACCAGCCGGCATGGCGATGCCAGCGCTGCACGCGTTCGGGGTAGCCGTGCTGCTGCGCGAGGGAGTGCGTGAGGGCGAGAATGGTGGCGGCATCAGTTGGCGCGGCCCCTGGTCTTGCGGGCCGCGCCGGATCGGCGGTGTCGAGCGCGTGCAGGCGCATGGCCTCGGCCAGCCAGCACGCGTCGAAGGGGGAAAAGGTGTCCGTGTCCGGTGTCGTCAATGCCTTACTCGAAGCGACGCCAGGTCAAGGTGCCCGTGGTGCGGCCCTCGGCGTTCACGATGGAAAGTTTCAACAGCCCGTCTTCCCAGGCGTAGTGGCGCACGTTGTCCTCGCCCACCCAGCTGCCGCGAGAAGGCGAGCCTTCCACGTGATGCGTCACGATCTGGTTCTCGATGTCCCAGGTCACGCTGCCGTAATAGGCGAAGCCGCCGCTGACATTGGTGGATGACGCCGCCGCGCGGGCGGGCAGGTCCTTGGGCATGCCCTGGGCCGTCATGTTGTCGTGCTCGTCATAAGTGATGCGACCTTCGTAATTGTTGTCGACCACGCCCCCGCCTTCCGGAAAGGAGACATAGCTGACGAGTTCATAGTGCCCCACGAACTGCTTCTTGACGGCCTCGAGATCGGCGTCGGCGGCATTGAGTTCGGCGCCGGTGCCCACGAGCATGGCGGCGGCTGCCACGGCAGCGAGTCCGGTGAATAGTGCAATCTTGCGCATGATGTGCCCCCTGCAAGGCGTGTTGTCATTGTTGTGCGGCGATCATACGCGGCGGCTGCAGCGGGCGTAAAGCCGCGCGCCGTGTGCCCGCCTCGGCTCGTCCTGCTACACTGCCGGCCATTCCGAGCCACCGTTCACCCCCGCGGACACCCCATGAATCAGCAATTGCAACAACTGTTCGACCACCTCGACCTGGAAGCCCTCGACGACGGCCTGTTCCAGACGCGTCACAAGAGTGAAGGCTGGCGACAGATCTTCGGCGGCCAGGTGCTGGCCCAGGCCCTGCTCAGTGCCAGTCGCACCGTGGACGACGCGCGCAAACCGCACTCCCTGCATGCCTACTTCCTGCGCCCCGGCGACAAGGCCCACCCCATCCTGTTCAAGGTGGAGAACCTGCGCGACGGCAAGAGCTTCTGCACGCGGCGCGTGACCGCCGTGCAGCACGGCGCGGCCATCCTCACGCTGGATGCGTCGTTCCAGATTCCCGAGCCCGGCCTCTCGCATCAGGAGCCCATGCCCGAGGTGCCGCCGCCCGAAGCCTGCCTCACTCGTGCCCAGCTCGCCGAGCAGCTGCGCGAGAGCCTGGGGCCGGAACTGCATGCCGCCTTCTCACGCCCCTTCGCCATCGATCTGCGTCACACGGTGGTGGAGAACATGATGCATCCCGAGGCGCGCCCGCCGAGCCGCTGCGTGTGGATGCGCGTGGCCACCGACCTGCCCGAGGACTATGCACTGCACACCCACATGCTGGCCTACGCCTCGGACATGACTCTGCTCGACACCAGCCTGCTGCCCCATGCCATGAGCCTGTTCTCGCCGCAGTTGCAGATTGCCAGCCTGGACCACGCCATGTGGTTCCACCGCCCCTTCCGCATGGACGAATGGCTGCTCTACGTGCAGGACAGCCCCTCGGCCTCGGCCGCACGCGGCTTCAGTCGCGGCAACATCTATCGGCAGAACGGGGAGCTGGTGGTGTCGGTGGCGCAGGAAGGCTTGATTCGCGTGCACGCGAAGAAGTGAGTGCGCGCCGCGGGTGTCGGCCCGCGGCGCAGGTTTTCGGCATTCAGGCGCCGCTGCGAAGATCGGCCGTCAGCACCCCGCGCCGCAGGCAATCGTGTTCGTGCTCTTCATCGCGCCAGGGCTCAATGAGGGCCTCCTGGTACCACTGCTGCATGGCCGGCACTTGCAGCAGGTGATCGACATAGGCCTGCGCCGGCGCACTCAGCCCGATGCCATAGGTCTGCACGCGGAAGGCCACCGGCGCGAAAAAGGCATCCACCGCCGTGAAGTCGGCGCCCGCCAGGAAAGGCCCGCCATAGCGCTTCAAGCCCTCGCCCCACAGCTCATTCAGGCGCGCGATGTCACGCAGCAGCGGCGGCACCCAGTCGTGCAGGCGAATGCGCACGCCGCAACTCATGGAGCAGTGCTCACGCAAGGCAAAGAATCCGGAGTGCATCTCGGCCGCGGCCGAACGCGCCCAGGCCCGCGTCATGCGCTCCTGCGGCCACACCCGGCTGTGCTCTTCGGCCAGGAACTCGGCGATGGCCAGCGAATCCCAGATCGTACCCTTCTCCGTGACCAGCGCGGGCACCTTGCCGCTGGGTGAGAAGCGACGGAACTCCTCCCAGTTGGAATTGGCGGTGAAAGGAACCAGACGTTCCTGAAACGCAATGTCGAGCGCCTTCATCAGCACCCAGGGGCGCAGGGACCAGGACGAGTAATTCTTGTTGGCGATGAACAGGGTCAGCATGATGGACTTGCCTCAGAAATCGACCTGGCGATGCTGTGTGCCCTCGCCTGCCGTGATGAACAACAGCACGCTCAGGGCGTGCACGCGTGCGGTGTGCCAGAGCCCCTTCGGCACCAGCACCCAGCTGCCGGGCTCGCGCAGCGGCAGGATCTTGTTGCCGGCCTTCTTTTCCAGAATCACGTCGACGGAACCGGCGATCAACACCACGATCTCGTCGCCCTTCGGGTGCATCTCCCACAGCGGCCAGTTCTGCGTGAAGCTCTGCGTGGTCACCAGATACTCGTTGTGGAAGTCGCCGAACTTGCCCGCGGAGAGGTCCTGCCAGAAATCGGCGTCCACGGGCAGGCTCTGCGCACTGCCGTCGGGGCCCAGACGTGCATAGGCGGTTCTCATGTTGAAGGGGCCGGGGTTTGTGCTCATGCCAGTGACCTGTCGAAGGGGCTGAGCCGCATCATAGCTGCACATCCGGCGGGGCGGCAAACACTGCGAACCGGCCCCGAGGCGCCGTCAGCGAACGGTTGCGGCCAAGCCGCTCTCACCATGTCTGTGCTATCGTCAGGGCATCATCACACAGACAGAGACACACCATGCCCTTCGCCACGCACTACGCCCAGCACATCGAGCGCCTGCAGGCGCTCTACACCGACGCCCTGCTCGCCACCGGCCATTTCGACGCCGTGCTGATCCACAGCGGCTCGGCCCGCTACCACTATGCCGACGACCAGACACCCCCCTTCCGCGCCTACGGCCACTTCAGCCACTGGCTGCCGGTGAACAGGCCCGAGCAGGTGGTGTTGATCCTGCCCGGCCAGACGCCCGTGTATTTTCAGGTGGTGCCGCGCGACTTCTGGTACGAACAGACTGCCCACCTCGACGACTGGGTGCGCTCGCAATGGCAGGTGCACACGCTGGAGCGCAGCCAGGGCGTGGCCGACGCCCTGCAGGGCCTGAGCGGCGTGGAGATTCCACCGCTGGCCCGCATCGCGTTTCTCGGCGAGAACACCCCCTTCGCCACCGCCATCGGCCTGCCGCCCGAGAGTCACAACCCCTCCGCCCTGCTGCACTGGCTAGACTTCCAGCGCGCGGTGAAATCCGAGTACGAGGTGGCCTGCATCCGCGCCGCCAACCGCCTGGCCCTGCAGGGCCACACCGCCGCGCGCCACGCCTTCGAGGCCGGCGGCAGCGAGTACGCGATTCACATGGCCTATCTGCAGGCCTGCCACATTCTTGATGAGGAGACGCCCTACACCAACATCGTCGCCCTCGACGAGAAGGCCGCGATCCTGCATTACCAGAACAAGCGCCGGCGCAGCGGCGAGCACAGCCAGGTGCTGCTGATCGACGCCGGCTGCAAGACCCACGGCTACTGCTCCGACATCACCCGCACCTGGACGCGCCCGCACACCGACCCGCGCTTCGTCGCACTCGTCGACGCCATGAGCGAACTGCAGCAGGGCCTGATCGAAAGAGTGCGACCCGGCATCCCCTACCCCGACATCCACGTGGCCTGCCACGAGGGCATCACCGACATCCTGCTGCAGTCCGGCCTCTGCCACGGCAGCGCCGAGGAACTGCTGGCCCACAAGGTGAGCACGCTGTTCATGCCCCACGGCGTGGGCCATCTGCTCGGCATCCAGGTGCACGACGTCGGCGGCCGCCTGAAGAACGCGCGCGGCGAGACGCAGACGCCACCGCCCGAATACCCCTCATTGCGAACCACCCGTTCCACCGCGGTGGGCCAGGTGTTCACCATCGAGCCCGGGCTGTATTTCATTCCCGTGCTGCTGGAGCCGGAGCGCAGCAGCGCGCGTGGCAAGTTGATCAATTGGGGATTGGTGGATGAACTGACGCCGCTGGGTGGCATCCGCATCGAGGACAATGTGCTGGTGACGGCGGGCGGGGTGGAGAATTTGACGAGGGTGAGGATTTAAAAGAAGGATCGGATTTTCGGAGGATTTGGCTCGACATGCAGGCGGGCCATGTTGATCGATCAGCGACTTGCTTTGGCGAAGCAGTGGATGGTGGGAAATGCAGAATTGCGAGAATGTTTGCTGGCCCGACACGAGAGGGGCGGTGTAGGCTACCTGCCAACCAATTGGAGCGCCCTTTTAAAATGTTCTGTTTCTATGCAGCAATTAATTAGTCGGAGAGTGCATCACACGATATGAATACGCCTTTATTAGAGTCCG
The DNA here is from genome assembly GCA_030832825.1 of Gammaproteobacteria bacterium. Classification (GTDB taxonomy): domain Bacteria; phylum Pseudomonadota; class Gammaproteobacteria; order Pseudomonadales; family Pseudohongiellaceae; genus UBA5078. The sequence goes on along the minus strand of JAURIJ010000004.1, from coordinate 43,461 downwards.
GCTTCGAAGAATTGACAGAATGGGAAATTCGCCATGACAGAATCAAGCCCGCACATTTGGATTGGGTCGAAACTTCTGGATGGATCTATGCATTTGCCACTGACAACGGGGTAGAACCCGCTTGCAAGTGTAGTGTCACACGACACTTTACCCAAATTGGGGAATTAGTATGGTTGAAGAAATCTTTTATGTGACGGGTCGTGGTGGATCGATTAATGAAGGCTTGGGCGTCTTCCTCAAAGAGCGAGCGAAAGCGGTCAGTGGTATTGGTTTATCAGAGGAATTTCTAAAAGGGGAGTTCGAAGATCAGCTCGCAGCCATACGCACTCACTTCCAGCGCATCGAGAAAGAGAGAATTCCCGTGATTGCTAACTCGTATGGCGCATATCTGCTGCTGAACAGCTTAATTGGCTTATCGCAGTTAAGAACGAAGGTCTTGTTGTTAAGTCCTGTCGTTGGTGCGCTGGTGTCAAAAATTGGCTATTTCAGACCGCCGCACAAAGAGCGAATCCCAGCATCATTGCGCAGCCATGATCTAAAAAAGCCCGAGTATTTTGTGATGTGTGTGGGGAGCTTGGACTATCAATGTGATTTGTCAGCATTGCAAGAGATTGCCAAAACGCTTCAAGCAGACCGTTTTTCGATATTCGAAGGACAGGGACACATGATCGACCGAACTATTGTTCAAGCTGTCGTGGATGAGTTTCTTGAGGCGAAAGTTTGCTAGCTTAAAGCGCTAAAAACACAGAGCCAGTCCGGTAATCCCCCCATTTTTAACCGAGCTCAGAAGTAGAGTCAGGCCACCATGGCCAACTTCTGTTTCGGGGTAATGCCACCAAGAGCCATGTTCGGTCTCTCGTTGTTGTAACTCCATAACCATCGAGTCGCAAACTCCTGTACTTCCTCAATGGTGTCGAACAAGTACTGCGCTAGCCAACCGTATCTTACGTTTCGATTGTAGCGTTCCACATATGCATTTTGCTGTGGCTTGCCACGCTGAATGTGGAGCAACGTGATCCGATGCTTCTCAGCCCATGTACAAAGCGCAGCACTGATGTACTCCGGACCATTGTCGCAGCGGATCATTTTGGGCTTTCCTCGCCAATTGATGATCTGATCCAATGTCCGTATCACACGCTCGCTGGGTAGCGAAAAATCAACTTCAATTCCTAGGCCTTCTCTGTTGAAGTCGTCAATCACATTGAACAGTCGAATGCTGCGTCCATCAGACAACTGATCATGCATGAAGTCCATCGACCAGCACTGGTTGATCGAGTCGGGCACTGCCAGGGGCTCTGGCTTCTCGCGCACCAATCGCTTCTTCGGTTTGATCCGCAGATTCAACTCCAACTCCTTGTAGATCCGATAGACACGCTTATGGTTCCACGTAAAGCTTTTGACATTGCGCAGATGCAGGTAGCACAGCCCCAAACCCCAGTCGCGCCAAGCATGCGTCAGACGCACCAACCAATCGGCAATTATGGCATTCTCGCTATTCAATACCCGGGTGTAGCGAAAACAGCTTTGACTGAACTGAAATATCTCACAGGCTAACCAGATGCTTATGCCCCGAACACTCACCGCCTGGGCAGCCATCTCTTTGCGCGGAGATGGCTTCACGACTTTTTTGCCATGGCTTCCTGAATGATCTCCGACTTCAGTCGCTCCTCAGCGTACATCTTCTTCAACCGTCGGTTCTCCTCCTCCAGCTCCTTCATCCGAGCCATCAGAGAGGCGTCCATTCCTCCGAATTTCGCTCGCCATTTGTAAAAACTGGCGCTGCGCATCCCGTACTCCCGGCACAGCTCTGCTATCGGCACTCCAGAGTCCGCCTGCTTCAATATCGCCAGTATCTGGCAGTCGCTAAAACGTGATTACTTCATGTGAATCTCCTCGGACGATGGCGCGAGAAAATTCTACTTATGAGCAGCATGCTTTCAGGGGAGGATTACCTCAAGTTTTAACTGGTCCGAAAATAGCCGGGCAGGTCACGATCAGCGCCTATACTTAAGTCGTGGCGCTGGCAGTTCCGCGCACTTCGACATTTGACAGCTCATTTATTGTAGCTACAATTAAAATGGATATTACCTTTGATCCAAGGAAGGACAAGGCGAACATCCTCAAGCATGGGGTGTCTCTGGCACTGGCCAGACACCTGGAGTGGGATGCTGCCCTGGTTGCGGTTGACGAACGGTTTCGCTATGCGGAGTGTCGAATGATTGCTCTCGCTCCTGAAACCAGGACGGTCTACTACGTGGCCTTTGTGGAAACAACTTCAACGCGAAGAATCATCAGTTTGCGCCCAGCCACCCGTCGAGAGGTGAGTCACTATGTCGAGAACATTCAATAAGCCCACGATCATCATGCCGTCGGAAGCCGAGAACCGCCGCATCGTCGCTGCCGCAGAAAGCGATCCGCACGCAACTCCATTGACCGATGAGCAGCTCAAGGCAATGGTCCCCATGAAGTCACTGCGTGGCAGACCCAAGGTGGAGAAGCCGAAATTGCTGGTGTCCGTTCGTTACAGCCAGGAAGTCATTGAGTATTTTCGAGGCACTGGCGATGGTTGGCAGGTCCGCATGGATGAGGTCTTGCGCAGGTATGTGGCGCGACAGCGCAAGGGAGGCTCTACCGCGACTTCTTGACTATACCCAAGGCAAATCTCGAGCAATGCCATGCCAACAGCCCTCATCAATCACCGCATGCTGACTTGGGCGCGAGAGCGCTCAGGCATTTCTTTGCCTCACTTCGCCAGGCGCTGCGATGTCGACACCGAGCGGCTGTTGCGTTGGGAATCTGGTGAGGAGACATTGAGCTTCAAGCAGGCGCAGGTGTTCGCCAGCAAGGCGCATGTGCCATTCGGTTATCTGTTTCTTCGCGAGCCGCCGCAGGAGGAATTGCCGATTCCCGACCTGCGTACACTCGAGAATCGCGGGGTCAGGCGGCCCAGCGCCGAGCTGCTCGACCTGATCAAGCTCACCCTCTATCGCCAGCAGTGGTACAAGGACTATCGGCAAAACGAATTGCTCGGCCCCTGCCCTGTGGCCGCTCGCATGCCCACCGATGCCCCCGTGCATGAACTGGTGAATGACATGCGCCGCGTGCTGAAAGTGGCGGCGCATCCCGTGCGCGGGGCGTGGGACGATTATTACCGTGACCTGATTTCGCGCATCGAAGGCATCGGTGTGCTGGTGATGCGCGAGGCCAGTCTCGGGCATCACACGCGGCCTCTGCGCGTTGACGAGCTTCGTGGATTCGCGATCGCGGATGACATGGCGCCGGTGATATTCGTGAACCATGCCGATGCGCCGGGTGCGCGACTCTTCACGCTGATTCATGAGCTTTGCCACATCTGGACAGGCGTTTCCGGAATCTCCGATGGCGAGGAATCCTCTGCGCATCGAAGCGAGACCGTTTGCAATGCGGTGGCTGCAGAGTTTCTGGTGCCAGAGCAGGAGTTCCGTCAGCTCTGGCAGGACCTGCCGGAGTGGACGGAGAATCTGCCGGCATTGGCAGCGCACTTTCACGTCAGCACCTGGACACGTGCACGCCGCGCGATGACCCTCGGCTTCATCACGGACGACCAGTATCGGCAGTATGTAGCCCGACAGACGGCGCTGTGGGCGGAGCGCACTAAGCACGGTGACGGCGGCCCCAGTTGTCACAGAAACAGAAACGCACAGCTCAGCAAGCACTTCTCCCGGGCGGTGCTGTCACAAGCCTTCAATGGCCAGCTGGCGCTGCGGGAGGCCGGCGACCTGTTGGGGATCAATCCCGCAAAATTGCGGCGGTTCGCTGACGAGGTGCGGCTGTGAAGTACTTGCTGGATTCCCGTTAACTCGGCCATCGTCCCCACCCTCTCAAAATCTCCGTCACGATCTGCAGTTCGTTCGTCAACGCTTCCAGACGCCTGCACTCTTTCGCGTTGTGGCCGGGCCCTTCTGCTTGAGCGGATCCGACTCATAGTTCTCACAATTCCCCATTGGATACTACGCTTGAATCACGGGGCTCCTCCTTCGTGACTACCCCGCAAATGCTGTGATAGGCTCGTGTTATCAACAGACGATAACAAGGACTTCACGGAATTGTTCAAGTTCTTGACGACTGGTGATGTGTGGCTTCTGACAATGGATTGCAGAGCCTGCTCGAGCTTGATGGCGAGCGCTTTTACATGGAGTCGGGCCATTGGACGAAGTTCGAGGCCAGACTGGTCACTCCATGCATCGAAATACCACACGGTATTCGCTACTGTCTGACGCTCCATGATCGCCAAGGCAGGCGACTCCTGGGGTTTGATAACGCGCACGCCGTGAAGAAGACAAAGCGCTTCGAATCAAGACGAATCGAATGGGACCACCGCCACGACGCCCACCTGGTGATCGCCTTTGATTTCGATACACCTGCTGCGCTTGTGCAGGAATTCTGGACCGCAGTCGATGCCATCGTCGCGAACACCAAGGAGTTACCATGACAACGCACGCCATCAAGCTCGGGGTACTCTCCCGAGAGGACTACGCCAAGCGATCCATCGCGATCGCCAAGGGAATCTACACGCCTCGTCGTGACGAGCCGAAGATCTGGTTTGATTCGCTGCGGTCGATGGCCGAGACCCTGAGCAACGACAATCAAACGCTTCTGAGATTGATCGTGGAAAAGAAGCCGCAATCCTTGGCGGAGTTGGAGCAGCTGTCAGGGCGCAAGAAGAGCAATCTATCGCGCACGCTGAAGATGCTGGAACGTCATGGCATCGTGTCAGTGGTCAAGGAAGATCATCGCCTAATCCCCACGGTGCTGGCCACGGACTTTACGCTGGAGTTCGGACTCAACTTCGGTGGCTTTGGTCTTGCCGACGACCGCGCCGCCGACATGCCCAAAGCCTGACACGCCCTTTTCGCCCCCTACAACTCCCCCATCGTCCCCAGGCGCGCGAACATCTCCGTCACGATCTGCAGGTCGGTCAGGAACTGGTCCAGACGCTTGAACTCATTGGCATTGTGTCCGGTGTATTTCTCGTTGGGCATGGCCAGGCCGAACTGCACGCCGTTGGGCAGGTCGTGGATGGACGTGGCGCCGGCAGAGGAGCCGAACTCGCGCGGAATGTCGAGATTGGCCACGGCGATGTCGAGCAGCGCATTCACCCAGGCGCCTTCCGGATTGCGGTACATGGGCGCACCGGCGCTGAGGGTCAGCGTCACGTCCACGCCGGTCGCGGCCTTCCACTCGTTGAGCCGCGCCTCGACCTGCTGCTGCAGCGCCTCGGGCTCGCGGCCCACAGGCAGGCGCAGATTCACGGCGGTGCGCAGGCCGTCGGTGTCGGTTGAAACGAAGGTCTGGGCCGTGGTCAGCGGGCCCATGAACTCGTGACGATAGGCGATGCCCATCGTCTCGCCGTAGTGGTCAAGGCCCCAGTTCTCGGTGGCGTAGCGCGCGGCGTCGGTGAACTGATTGGTCTTGAACACGCTCTGCCCGCGCAGGGAATCCATGAAGGCCAGCAGACGCGCCACGGGGTTGATGCCCGTCTCCGGCTCGGAGGAGTGCGCGGACACGCCGAACACCTCCAGCAGCACCGCGTCGCCGTCGCGCCGGGCCTGGATCTGGAAGTCGCTGCCGTGAGTCGCCGCGAACACCGCACCGCGCTCGTTCAGCAGCGTGACCAGGGCGTCGGGACGCTCACTCAACAGCGTGGCCGTGGACGAAGCCGGGATCTGGTTGGTGGCGAGCCCGCCGGTCAGGGCCACCACTTCGGCGCCCTCGCCCGTCGCCTGCCGTGCGGGGAAGTTCGCCATCACGGTGCCATAGCCCTTCTCGGCGATGATGACGGGGTAACTGCCGTCAAGCGCGATGTTGTAATCGGGCGTGGGGTGGCGCTCGAGGTAGTACGGCATGGCGTCGCCGCCGGTTTCCTCGCGCGTGTCGATCAAGAGGCGGAACTGGCGCCGCAGCGGCAGGCCGGAGTCCTGCAGCGCGCGCATCGCGAACAGTGCGGCCACGATGCCGTTCTTGTCGTCTTCGGTGCCGCGTCCGTAGAGCCGGTCGCCAATCTGCGTCACGGTGAACGGATCGAGCCGCGTGCCATCGGCCAGCACCCATTCGTCAGGGTTCACCGGCACCACGTCGGCGTGGGCGTGGATGCCGATCAAGGCGCTGTCGGCCGGCGCGTCGCTGTTGCGCAGGCTGATCTCGTACACGCGATTGTCCACATTGCGCCACTGCAGCCCGAACAGTTCCACCAGACGTTCCAGTGTGGCGGCGAAGCGCAGGAACTCGGGGTTCTCGTGCTGGGGCAGGCCCTCGACATTGAAAGTGGGAATCGCCACCAGCTCGCGCAGCATGTGCAGCGCCGCCTCGCCCTGCTCGTCTCGCACCTGCTGCGCCAGCGGGCGGATGTCGCGCTCGTACGTCACTTCGTCCAGCGCCGCGCGGGCGAGTGTCTGACGCGCGGGAATGAAATCCTCACCGGGCGCACGCGCCTGCAGCAGGGCTGCCACGAAACGCACACCGCGCTCGGACTCCAACCAGCCTACCCACCAGCCGGTGTTCTCGTCGCCGTCGAGCACGGCCAGGCCCGTCTTGCCGCGCGTGCGTTGCTGCGGCGTGTCTTCCGACAGCATCAGCGTCTTCACCGCGTCCATGCTGCGCTGTGAGAACGGCAGCTCGTTGTGGTACAGACGCTGCAGGAACTGCACCTGCTCCAGCGGCGAAATGCGCAGCGCGCCCGTCAGCCAGAACTGGTCGATGCCGCCGGAGATGTCGCGATTGCCATAGCCCACCGCATCGATGTGCTGCTGCATGCGCTGCGCGCCGATCTCGCGCACCAGCGCCTGGAAGTGCGGCACGGCCGAAAGGCGAAAGCCCTCCAGCAGCGTGAGATCGCGGTTCAGCTCGGTGCGACCGCGCACCACGCCGTCCCAGGGCATCACGCTGTCGACGCCGGCGATCACGCCGGTTTCCAGCGCCACCAGGGCGCTGAAGATCTTGAACGTCGAGGCGGGAATGAAACGCTGCTGCGCCAGCGCGGCATTGCCGGTGTACCAGGTGTCGCTGGCGGCGTCATGCACGAGCGCGGTGCCGGTGTAGCCGGTGCGGGCCGCGAGGCGCTCGATGGCGGGCAATTCCGTCAGGGTGGGCTGCGCCAGCGTGAGGGCAGAGCACAGAGAAGCAAGCAGGAACACAAGCAAGTGAAAGGGCTTCATGGCACGTTTCCGTAATGCTGCAGGACAAGGTCGAAGGTGCGCTGCAAGGCGCCGCGGTTCTGCGCCACCAGGGTGCGGCCGGCCTGGCCCATGCGCTGACGCAGGGCCGGGTCCTGACATGCGGCGATGACGGCCGCAGCCAGCGCCGAGGCGTCGGCGCAGGTCTGCAGTGCGCCGGCTTCCTCCAGCTGCTCACAGATGGTCTGGAAATTGAACTGGGACGGGCCGACGAACACCGGCAGGCCCATGGCGGCAGGTTCGAGCACGTTGTGGCAGCCGGTGTTCACCAGACTGCCGCCCACGAAGGCGATGTCGGCCACACTGAAAAAGGTGAGCATCTCGCCCATGCTGTCGCCCAGAAAGACCTTGGTGAGCGGCCCGGCCTCGAGGCCATCGCTGCGCCGCACCACACTCAGCCCCTGATCGGCGCACAGCTTCGCCACCGTCTTGAATCTTTCGGGGTGACGTGGCACCAGCAAGAGCAGCAACTCGGGCACCTGGCTCAGGCACTGGCGGAAGGCCTGCAGCACTTTTTCCTCTTCGCCTTCGCGCGTGCTGGCGGCGATCAGCACGGGGCGATTGCGACCGATCAGTTGCTGCAGCTCGCGCTGACGCGGGGCCAGGTCCTCCGGCAGCTCGATCTCGAACTTGATGCTGCCGGTGATCTGCAATTGCTGCGCGGTGACGCCCAGGCGCACGAAGCGTTCGGCGTCGTTGCGTGCCTGCGCGGCGATGCAGTCGATCTGCCGCAACATGGGCTTGCCCAACGCGGGGAATTTCTCGTAGCCACGCGCGGATTTCTCCGACAGACGCGCATTCGCCACGATCACCTGCCCGCCGCGCTGCTTCGTGCAATGGATGATGTTGGGCCACAGCTCGGTTTCCATGATCACCAACAGGCGCGGCTGGAAACGGGCGAGAAAGGCCTGCACGGACCACGGGTGATCGTAGGGTGCATAGACGTGGCAGACATCGCTGCCGAACAGGTCGCGCACACGCTCCGAGCCGGTGGGCGTCATGGTGGTGACCACCAGCGGGATCTGCGGGTGCTCGGCGCGCAGCTTGCGGATCAAGGGCGCGGCGGCCAGGGTCTCGCCCACCGACACGGCGTGCACCCACAGCCATTGGCCGCGCTGGGCCTGCTGCTGCGGCAAGAGCCGCACCAGGCCGAAGCGCTCCGCCCAGCGCCGGGCGTACGCCGGGGCCTTGAGCGCGCGCCAGAGCAGGCGCAGCACGATGAGCGGCAGGATGAGGGTGAACAGCAGGTTGTAGGCGAATCGATTCACGGGTCTGGTCTGGTTCCGGGTCAGAGGTGGCAACGCGCAGAAGGCCGCAGGCCGGGGGCCGGAGCCTCTGCAGGGCCCGGCCATGCTACCATGGCGCCCACTTCTGGCGGCGGGCGAGTCGCGCGCCCCGGCAAAAAACCTTCGACGACCAAGGCAGACCCCACGCATGCAAGTCCCGGCTTCCCCAGTGCAGACAGACATCGTCATTTTCGGCGGCGGCATCGCCGGGCTGTGGCTGCTGCACCGGCTGCGCCGACAGGGGCTGGACGTGGTGCTGCTGGAATGCGATGCGCTGGGCGGCGGCCAGACTCTGGCCTCCCAGGGCATCATTCACGGCGGGCTGAAATACGCGCTCAACGGCGTGCTGAGCCCCGCCAGCAGCGCCATCGCCGGCATGCCCGAGCGCTGGCGACAGTGCCTGCAGGGCGAGGGCGAGATCGACCTGCGCGGGGTGCGCGTGCTGGCCCCGCACTATTTCATGTGGTCGGGCGGCGGCTATCGCTCGCGGCTGAAGTCCTTCCTGGGCAGCAAGGCGCTGCGCGGGCGCATCGACGCGCTGCAGCCCGCGCAATACCCGCCCTTCTTCCAGGGCCGGACGCTGGAAGGCGCGCTGTACCAGCTCACGGACTTCGTGGTGGACACGCCCTCCCTGGTGCAGACGCTCGCCGCGCCGCACCGCGACCGCATCTTCCAGGTGCCGGCCGAGGCCGTGGCTGCCGTGCATGACGCCGCCGGCAGCGTGCAGCAGATCCATGTCATGGCCTCGAATGGGCAAGCTGTGACGCTGCAAGCACAGCGCTACATTCTGGCCGCCGGCGAAGGCAATGCCGCCCTGATGCAGTGTCTGGGCGGCCATCTGCAAAGCACGCTGCCAGCCATGCAGACGCGTCCGCTGCACATGGTCTTCGTGCGCCTGAACCACCCGGCACCCGCCTTCGTGCACTGCATCGGCGACAGTTTCGGCATGACCCCCCGGCTGACCATCACGGCCCACCCCTCAGCCACAGCCCCGGAGGAGAGCGTGCCCGACGGCGCCGGCTGGACCTGGTATCTGGGCGGCGAGATCGCCGAGAGCGGCGTGCAGCGCAGTGCGGCCCAGCAGCAGGACGAGGCCGCCCGCCAGCTGCAGGACACCTTCCCCTGGCTGGACATGAGCCAGGCGCGCTGGGGCAGCTTCTTCATCAACCGCGCCGAACCCCGCCTGCCGAACCTGCAGCGGCCCGACACCGCCTATCTGCACGCGGCGGGCCCGCTGCTGGTGACCTGGCCGACCAAGCTGACCCTGAGCCCGGATCTGGGCGACAGCGTCTGCGCCGAACTGCAGCGCCAGGGCCTGACACCCGGCAGCGCGCCGAGTGCAGCCGCCGCTCTGGCCGCGCATTTCCCCTTCCCCGGCCATGCCGTGCCGCGCTGGGAGTCCGCCCCATGACCACTGCCTTTTCCGCCCCCCTGCCCCGTCGCGCCCTCGGCAGCACCGGCCTCGAGGTGTCCTGCCTGGGCCTGGGCACCGTCAAGTTCGGCCGCAACCAGGGCGTCAAATACCCGCAGAGCTTCCAGCTGCCGGACGACGCCCGCGTGCGCGAGGTGCTGGCCCTGTGCCGGGGCGCCGGCATGAACCTGATCGACACTGCACCGGCCTACGGCAGCAGCGAGGAGCGTCTGGGCGAGCTGCTGACGCAGCGGCAGGACTGGGTGATCTGCTCCAAGGTGGGCGAGGAATTCGCTGCCGGCGTGTCGCACTTCGATTTCACGGCCGCGCATGTGCGGCGCAGTGTGGAACGCAGCCTGCGGCGTCTGCGCACGGACTATCTGGACCTGGTGCTGATTCACTCTGATGGCGACGACGAGGCGATCCTGCGCCGGGGCGAATGCGTGGAGGCCCTGCAGCGCTGCCGCGAGGCGGGGCTGGTGCGCGCCATCGGCATGTCCAGCAAGACGGTGGCCGGCGGCTTGCTGGCTCTGGAACACACCGATGTGGTGATGGTGACCCTGAACCCGGCCAGCACGGACGACCTGCCGGTGATCGCGCAGGCCCATGCGCAGCACAAGGGCGTGCTGATCAAAAAGGCGCTGAACAGTGGGCATGGCGACGTGGAGTCCAGCCTGAAATTCATCTTCCGGCAGGAGGGCGTGAGCGCGGTGATCATCGGCAGCATCACCCCCGCGCATCTGCGGGACAACATCGAGGCTGCCGTGCGCGCCAGCGGCGGGCGCTGAGTCAGGCCCCGCCACCTGCGCAGCGCGTCAGTCGAGGAAAGCGCAGAACTCGCACAACGCATAGAGGCTGCGCGGGTCGTTGAAGCGGGCACGGGTGCCCAACTGCCCGAGCGTCTGCTGCAGCGCGCCGCCCCCCGCGTCGCCAAGCCAGGACGCTGGCGCCAGCCCGGTGAGCCCGAAATTGCGGATCAGCTCCTGAGCAAACTGCTCGCTCGGCGTGAGCGGTTTCTCGATGTACCGCCACTCATACGCCTCCACCCCCGCCAGCTGCGCGGCAGCAGCGATGGCGTCGTCGAGTTCCCCCAGATTGTCCACCAGCCCGAAGGCCTGCGCCTGGGCGCCGCTCCACACCTGCCCCTGCGCCACAGCATCCACCTGCGCCAGACTCAGGTTGCGCCCGTCGGCCACCAGCTGCAGAAAGCGCCGGTAGCCATCCTCGACACTGGCCTGGAACACGGCCGCCATGGGTTCGCTCATGCCGGAGAGCACATCCGCCCGGGTGAGCGGCGTGGTGCTGACGCCGTCGGCGAAGACGCCAATGCGGCTGAGGCTGTCCTCCAGCGTGGGGATCAGGCCGAAGATGCCGATGGAGCCTGTGACCGTAGTGGGCGAGGCCCAGATCTCGTCGGCCGTGGCGGAAATCCAGTAACCGCCCGAGGCCGCCGTGCCCGCCATGGACACCACCACGGGCTTGCCGGACTCCTGCAGCTGCTCCAGCTCCTGCCGGATCAGCTCCGAGGCCAGCGCCGAGCCGCCGGGCGAATCGACGCGCAGCACCACGGCCTTGATGCGCTCGTCGCGGCGCGCGTCCCGGATCAGGGCGATCAGACTGTCGGCGCCGATCACGCCGCGCGGCTGCTCGCCCATGTCGATGCTGCCCTCGGCCACGATGACCCCGATCTCGTTCTCGGCCGGCAGCGGCACGCTATCGGTGGCCGCGAGGAAATCCTGCATGCCGATGCTGCGCGGATTGCCGCCCGCCGCCCCGGCCAGGGCACTGAGCCGCGCGCGGAACTGCGGCAGGCTGACCAGCTCGTCCACCAGGCCATGCGCCAGTGCCACCTGGGCCGTGTCGCCGCCGACGGCCTGCAGATGCGCTGGATACTCATTGGCATAGGTGCGCAGGGCATCGACGCTCAGCCCCCGGTTCACGGCCACGGTGTTCAGATAGCGCTGCCAGAGTTCGTCCACCAGCTGCTGCATGTTGGCGCGGGAGAGCTCGGACATGGCGTCGAGCGTGAAGGGCTCCACCGCCGCCTTGTGCGTGCCCACGCGGAACACGTGCACCTTGATGCCCAGGCGCTCCAGCGCACTGGCGAAGAACAGCTGGCTGCCGCCATAGCCCGGCAGCATCAGCTGGCCCATGGGGTGCAGGTAGATCGTGTCGGCATGGGAGGCCAGGAAATACTGCGCCTGGCTGAAGTAGTCGCCATGGGCGATGAGGGACTTGCCGCTCTCGCGCACGTGCTCCAGCGCCGCACCGATGCTCTCCAGCGCCACGGGCGTGGCGGACGTCAGTTCGTCGAGATCCAGCACCACCCCGATGATGCGGGCATCGGCCGCCGCCCGCTCCAGGGCATCGAGCACATCGCGCAGCGGCGTGGCCGTGACCTCGGAGGTGCCCAGCAGCAGACTCTGCGGGTCGAGCAGTGCCGGCTGCTCGACGATGGCGCCGCGCGGGTTCAGCACCAGCAGCCCGCCCTCGGGCACCGTGACCGTGGCGGGCCCGCTGAACAGCGCTCCCAGCAGCACCAGCAGGAGCAGCAGGAAGACGAGCCGGCCGAAGAACACGCGCAGGGCGTCGAGGCCGCGCCCGAGCCATCCGAAGACACGGCCGAGAAGTGAGCGTTGAGACATGGGGATTCCTGGGCGATCAGTCGCGGTTGAGGGTCATCTGCAGCGAGTATAGAAGCTGGCCTGCGGCCGCGCCACGGGCAGGCACGCGGCTCAGACCAGCAGCGTCCAGGCCATGCCCAGCAGCGCACACACCGCCAGCATGGACAGCATGCCGAGCCGCAGCACGAACAGCAGCCCGAAGGCGATGGCCGACAGCCCCAGTTCCGGCAGGTTGACGCTGGCGAGCACTGGCAGCTGCATGTCCAGCCCGAACGAGGCGATCCGCCAGGTCTCGCGGAACAGTAGATTGAGCGCGAACCACAGCGCGAGGTTGGCGATCACGCCCACCACCACCGCCGTGATGGCGGCCAGCGCCGCCGACAGCGCCTTCTGGCTGCGCAGGCGCTCCACATGGGGCGCGCCGGCGAAGATCCACAGGAAACAGGGCAGGAAGGTGACCCAGGTGGTCAGCAGCGCGCCGAGCGTTGCCGTCAGCAGGGAAGGCTCGGACCCGCCATCGCGCCAGGCAGCCAGAAAGCCCACGAACTGGGTGACGAGAATCAGCGGCCCGGGTGTGGTCTCGGCCAGGCCCAGCCCGTCCAGCATCTCGCCCGGCTGCAGCCACTGGTACTGCTCGACACCCTGCTGGGCGACATAGCTGAGCACCGAATAGGCGCCGCCGAAGGTGACCACGGCCATGCGTGAGAAGAAGTCGGCCAGCTGGGTGAAGACGCTCTGCGGCCCCAGCAGCAGATGCAGCCCCAGCACCGTGCCCAGCCACAGCAGCAGACAGACCAGCGCGGCCCGCCGCGTGCCCGGCCGCCGCTCGGGCGCGGGCAGCGCCTCGACCGCGAGCTGCTCGTGCTGACGCAGGCGGGCGGCGATGTAGCCGAGCACGCCCGCACCCAGCACCACCAGCGGAAACGGCAGCGCAATGGCGAAGAGGGCCACGAAGCCGGCCACCGCCAGCGCCACCTGCAGCGGCCCGCGCAGAGCGCGTCCGCCGATGCGCAGCAGGGCCTGCACCACGATCGCGAGCACGGCGGCCTTCATGCCGAAGAACAGGCCTTCCACCACCTGCAGATCGCCGAGCAGCACATACAGCCAGGACAGCGCGAGGATGGCGCAGGCGCCGGGCAGGATGAACAGCAGCCCCGCCACCAGTCCGCCGCGCACGCCGTGCAGCAGCCAGCCGATGTAGGTGGCGAGCTGCTGGGCCTCGGGACCGGGCAGCAACATGCAGTAATTGAGGGCGTGCAGGAAGCGGGTCTCGTCGATCCAGCGTTTCTCTTCCACGAGGATGCGGTGCATGAGGGCGATCTGCCCGGCGGGGCCGCCGAAGCTGAGCAGGCCGATGCGCCACCAGATGGCGACAGCATCCAGAAAGGGAATGGGTCCGGGCATTCAAAACCTCGTGATCGATGATTTGTTCGTGGTGGTCATTGGGAGCAGGCTGCGGGTTTCGGACACGCCGTGAATACGTCCATGTAGGCTCGCCTGCCGCCATCCCTGGCGGCAGACGGTCCGAAACCCGCAGCCCGCTCCCCATGACGTCGCGTCAACAGTTCGCGATGCCAGACGTGGCATCTGTATGCCCGCACCGCGGGGGGAGGCCAAGGGTCCGCGGCAGGTCCAGAGGGTGGCACCCTCTCTCCGCACCCCCGGACTGAGGCGCAGAACCAGGCGAGTCGACCGCGCCCCACTGCACGTCGATGGCGGGTGGGGGCGGGGCGTTCAGGACCGTCGCCCGCCAGGGCCGGAAAATGCTCCTGCATTTCCGGCACTCCCCCACCCGCCACTCTCCGTAAGTGAGCGCGCAGGATCGCAAACAGAAAAGCGCCTCAGCCCCTCAACTTCTCCACGATGGCGGAGGTCGAACAATTGTCCAGGAACGCCAGCACCCGCACCTCGCCCCCGTAACCCAGCACATAGTCGCCGCCCACCACCTGCTCCACACTGTAGTCCCCGCCCTTCACCAGAATGTCCGGGTGCAGCAGGCGCAGCAGCGCCTCGGGCGTGTCCTCGGCGAAACTCACCACCCAGTCCACCGCCTCCAGCCCGGCCAGCACGGCCATGCGTCGATCCACCGGATTGATGGGGCGGCCCGAGCCCTTGAGGCGCCGCACCGAGGCATCGTCATTGATGGCCACGATCAGCCGCTGCCCGAGCCGGCGCGCGTCGGCCAGGTAGCCCACATGGCCCGCGTGAATGATGTCGAAGCAGCCGTTGGTGAACACCACCTTCTCGCCATGGGCGCGGGCGTCTTCCACGGCCAGCTTGAGCTGCTCCGCCGTCATCACGCCACGGCCCGTGCCGTCCTCGCGCTGGATCGCCCGGCGCAGTTCCGGCCCGCTGATGGCCGCCGTGCCCAGCTTGCCCACGGCCAGACCGGCCGCCAGATTCGCCAGCGCGGTGCCCACGTCGAGCGTCGCGCCCGCCGCCAGTGCCGCCGCCAGCACCGCCACCACCGTGTCGCCGGCACCGGTCACATCGAAGACTTCCTGCGCCCGCGTGGGCATGTGCAGTTCCGGCTGACCACTGCGCAGCAGCGTCATGCCGTGTTCGCCGCGGGTGATCAGCAGCGCGTCCAGCTCCAGGTCCGCCAGCAGGCGCAGGCCGCGCGAGGACAGCTCTTCCTCGGTGTGGCACTTGCCGACAATGGCTTCGAACTCGCTCAGATTGGGCGTGATCAGGGTGGCGCCGCGATACTTGGTGAAATCATGGCCCTTCGGGTCGACGATCACCGGCAGACCGCGCGCCCGCGCCGCCTTGATCAGCGGCTGGGTGTGGCGCAGCGCGCCCTTGTTGTAGTCGGAGAGCACCAGCACCTGGGTGTCGGCCAGCAGCGCCAGCGCGCGCTCTTCCAGGGCCGCCACCGCGTCGACGTGGAAATCCTGCTCGAAATCCACCCGCAGCAGCTGCTGATGCTGGCTGATGACGCGCAGCTTGGTGATCGTCGGCGCCGCGTCGCAGCGCGCGAAAGCACACAGCACGCCGGCCGCCTGCAGCCGCTCCTGCAACTCTGCGCCGGCCTCGTCGTCCCCGACGATGCCCACCAGCGAGGCCGCCGCGCCCAGCGCCGCGATGTTCAGCGCCACGTTGCCGGCGCCGCCCGGGCGATCCTCCCGCGTGCCCACCCGCACCACCGGCACCGGCGCTTCCGGCGAGATGCGCGTGGCCTTGCCGTGCCAGTAGCGATCCAGCATCACGTCGCCCACCACGAGCACGCGCGCCTGTTGAAAGGGGGGCATTTCCAGTTTCATCGTTCAGTGTCCACATGGCCGAAAAGTGGCCGCGATCATAGCACAGGGCCCATGGCACGCCGCAGACCGGGCGCTCGGACGGGGCGGCGCCGGCTGCGGGAAAGGTTTGCTACAATCGCCGCACTTTCGCTGGCCACGGCCAGTCCGCAACGGAACCCCTGTGAGCAAGAAATCCAGAAAGTCCGACAACCTGGGCGATTTCCTCAGCCCCCGCTACTGGCCCACCTGGCTCAGCTTCGGGGTGATCTGGCTGGTGGCCCAGCTGCCCTTCGCCCTGCAGATCCGGCTCGGGCGCGGCCTCGGCTGGCTCAGTTACGCGCTGGCCCGCGAGCGGCGCCGAATCTGTCGGATCAACATTGACCTGTGCTTTCCCGAACTGCGCGCCGAGCAGCGCCGGCGCCTGGTGCGCGACACCTTCATCTCCAACGGCATCGGCGTGCTGGAAGTGGGCATGGCCTGGTGCCGCCATCCGGCGGATTTCCGCAGCCGCGTCACTGTCAGCGGGCTGGAGCGGCTGGAGGCGGCGGCCGCGCGCGGCAAGGGCGTGCTGCTGGTGTGCGCGCACTTCACCACGCTGGAATTCTGCGGCAGCCTGCTGAGCCTGTTTCATCGCATGGACGTGACCTACCGCCCGCACAAGAACGCCTTGTTCGAGACCCTGATGTTCCGCGCCCGCCAGAGACTCTATGGCGCCGTGATCGACCGGGGCGATGTGCGTCAGGCCCTGCGCAGCCTGCAGCAGGGGCACACCCTGTGGTACGCCCCCGACCAGGACTACGGCGCGAAGCACTCGGTGTTCGTGGATTTCTTCGGCGTGCCCGCCGCCACCATCACTGCCACCACCCGCTTCGCCTCGTTCAATGACTCCGCCGTGATCTTCTTCAGTCATTACCGACGCCCGGATGACTCGGGCTATCATCTGGACTTCAGCGCCCCGCTGCAGGACTATCCGAGCGGCGACGAGCTCGCCGACGCCACGCGCATCAATGCCGTGATCGAGGCTGCGGTGCGCGAGCATCCCGAGCAATACCTGTGGCTGCACAAGCGCTTCAAGACCCAGGCCGCCGGCAAGACCGCGAGCCCCTACCACAAACGAGCCACCGCCGAGTCGCCATGAACCCCGCCGCCCACAGCGTCAGTGCCAGCAAGGACATCCGCCTGGGGGCCGTGGGGCTGAGTCTGCTGCTGTCGCTGTGGCATGCCCTGGTCAACCCGATTCCCAACCCTGACGGCTTCGAATACGTGCGCGTGGCCGAGGTGTTCCTCGAGCAGGGCCTCGGCGCCGCCTTCGCGCTCTACCCGTCCGCCACCTATCCGGTGCTGATCGGCCTGCTGCAGGGCGCGGGCCTCGACCCCTTCGTGGCGGGCCAGGTGCTCAACGCCGCGTTCTATGCCCTGCTGGTGAATGTGTTCATCAGCCTGGTGCTGGCCATCCGCGACACCCGGCGCATCGCTCTGCTGGCCGCCACCGTGGTGCTGGTGTTTCCCCAGCTGAATGAATACCGCTTCTACATGATCCGTGACATCGCCTGCATCGCCCTGGTGCTGGCCGGCACGCTGCAGCTGACGCGCTATGCCCGCGCGCCGGCCTGGCGCGAGGCGGGCCTGTTCTGCCTCTGCCTGCTGGGCGCGGCGCTGTTCCGGTCCGAGGCACTGGTGTATCTGGTCTGCTCGCCGCTGGTGCTGCTGGCGGGGGCGGTGCCAGGGTCCCACGCGAAGGCAGCCTGGCTGCGGCTGCAGGGACTGGTGGCGGGCCTCGGGATAGCGGGCATCATCGTGCTGGGGCTGGGCGGAGTTGACGTGGTGGGCACGCTGCAGCGCATCGCGGCCGTCTACCTGCCCTTCGTGACCGCCGTGCTGAATTCGTCCAATAGCGCGGTGAGTCCGGTGGCCGATGCCGTCTTCGGCGAATACGCCGCGGAGTTCTCGGGAGAATATCTGTGGCTGTTCATGGCGGGCGGCATGAGCGCCCTGCTGCTGGTCAAGCTGGCAGCGGGCTTTGGCGGCCCGGCGCTGCTGGTGCTGTTCTACGGCTGGCGCACGGGCACCCTGCCCCTGCGCGACCCGGCACTGCGGCCGCTGCTGTGCAATGCGCTGATCGCCTTCGCCATCCTGCTGGGCTTTCTGCTGCTGACGCGTTTTCTCTCCACGCGCTACACGCTGCTGTTCTGCGTGCTGCTGCTGCCGCTGCTGTCCCTGGTGCTCGACACCGCGCTGGAACGCCTGCCCACACTGCCGCGCGCCGGCTTGCTGCGCGGCATGGCCCTGTTCCTGCTGCTGTTCTGCGCCGTGGACGCCCACATCAGCTTCGGCCGCAGCAAGCATTCCCTGGAGCAGGCCAGTGTCTGGCTGCGCGAGCAGGCGGCGCCGGGCGCGGCGTTGCTGACCAACAGCAATTACGTGGCCTACTACAGCGGCATGGTGGCGGATTACGACAAGGTGTATCGCTACGTGGACCCGACGCTGGCCGACTCGGCAGCACCGGGCACCCTGCTGGCCATGAGTCTGGATCGCGGCATGCAGCAGTGGCTGGAGGAACGGGTCAATGCCGGGCAACTGACCCTGCTGGCCGCCTTCCCGCAAGAGGACGGAGCGCCCGACGGGCGGCCCGACTTCGCCATCTACCAGCGGCTCGCCCGCTGAACCTCAGCGCTCCCAGTCCAGCTCCGGTCGCTTGGTCACCAGCACACGCTGCATGATCAGGTACTCCAGATCGGAGCCGAAGAACAGATTCAGCGCATCCTCCGGAGAACACACCAGCGCCTCGCCCGGCCGGTTCAGCGACGTGTTCAGCACGATGCCGTGACCGCTGAGCTTCTGGAACTGGCGCAACAACCGGTGAAAGCGTGGATTGCCCGCCCGGCTCACCACCTGCGCACGCACAGTGCCATCCTGGTACACCAGCCCGGGCAAGCGCTCCTGCCACTGGGGCGTGACGTCGAAACTCATGGCCATGTAGTCGGCCGGGTGCGGGTTCTGCAGGAATTCCGGCGCCAGGGTGTCCAGCAGGGCCGGCGAGAACGCGCGCCAGCCCTCGCGGAACTTGATCTTGCGATTCAATTCCTCCACCGCACCGGGGTGGAAAGGATTGGCCAGAATGCTGCGATTGCCCAGCGCACGCGGCCCGAACTCCATGCGGTTCTGGAACCAGCCGACCAGCTTGCCCTCGGCCAGCAGCTGCGCCGCCTTGCGCGACGGATTCTTGAGAATCTCGATGATGGGCTTTTCACGATGCTGCTCGCAGGCGCGCAGGCAACGCTCGGTGGTGTAGCGCGGCCCGAGATAGGGATTGCGCCGCGCCTGCACCGGCACCTTCTGCGCCGCCTGGGCGGAGGCGGCCGCGCCAATGGCCGTGCCGGCATCGCCTGGCGCCACGGGCACGTAGAGTTCCTTCACCCAGGGCAGTTCCGCCAGACGCTGGTTCAGCTTGATGTTCATGGCGCCTGTGCCGGCGAACACCAGCCGCCCGTTGGTCTTGATGATGTCCGCCAGATAATGCGCCACCAGGCGCACCGTGCACTCCTCGTAAAGCTTCTGCACCCCGGCGGCGTAGTGGACGTAAGGGTCCTGAATCAGATCGCCCGCGCGGCGCGGGCCGAGCAGCTCGATCAGCTTGCGGCTGTAGAAGTGGCCACGGTTCTTGTATTTGAAGCGGCGCAGCCCGACGGTGGCGATCAGCTTCGTGTTCACCTCGAAGCGCTTGCCGTCACACTTGACCAGCGGCGAGAGATCGTACTTGTCCGGGTCCCCGTGGGCCGCCATGCCCATCACCTTGGCATCGCCATCCAGCATGTCGAAGCCCAGATAATCGGTGATGGCGCCGTACATGCCCGCCAGGGAATCCGGGTCGTTAAATTCCTTGATGCGCGTGATGCGACCGTTCTCGCCATAGCCCAGGAACATCGAGGCGTACTCGCCCTTCATGTCGATGGTGAGGATCGCCGTCTTGTCGGTGAAGCCGCTCATGTAGTACGCGCTGGCGGCATGGGCGAGCTGATGCTGCACGGGCACCAGCTTCACCTTGTCCCAGGGAATGCGCAGGTCGTCGAGCAGCACGCGGATCTCCTGCAGGTGGCGGCGATAGCGGCGATTGCCATTGAACAGCGCGTCCAGCGCGCGATCGGGCGCATACCAGTAACGCTTGGCGTAATGCCAGCGCGCGCGGCTGAAGATCGAGATGGGCGCCCAGGGAATGGCCACGGTGTCGATGTCGCGCGGCTTGATCTTCGCCGCCCGGATGCAGAAGCGCGCGGATTCGCGCGGCATGCAGCCCTTGGCGTGCTTGCGCCTGACCAGTCGTTCCTCTTCGACGGCCGCCACCAGCTCGCCATCGATGAACAGTGCTGCCGAGGCATCGTGACCCAGCGCGCCCCAGAGTCCCAGAGTAATGTGTGCCATCATGCCCCTTTGTCTTGCGACTGAATGTCCTGTTCGGTGTCCTGCAGCAGCTGGCTCAACATGGCCTTCACGGCCTTGTGCTGCGGCGTGCCGTCGGTGAAGTTGCGCGCGAAGCGTGCGATGTCGCGCTCGCCGGCACGACGGAAGCGGCGAGCGTCGCTCTCCTGGCGCATGACGTCCAGATCGAGCACCTGCAGCGCACCCTGCGCCAGCAGGAAATTCGTGAGCTTCGTGTCGCCGTGCACGATGCCGTACGCGCGCAGCGCGCTGAACAGCGTCTGGAACTGCGCGAGCAGGGCCTGCGACTCGGCGGAGTCCGCTGGCCTCTGCAGCAGCAGGGTCTGCACGTCCGCGCCCATCACGTAGTCACTGACATACCAGGCCTCGCGCCGCAACGGGCCCCAGCGCCGTTCGAGCAGCAGCAGCGGCGCGGGCGTGGCGACGCCCAGCAGCTCCAGCATGTGCGCGTTGCGCCAGCAATGGGCGGCGCGTGTCGGCATGAACAGACGCTTCAGCACGTGCCACCAGGTCTTGAGGTTGTAGCGTTTGACGACGACGTCGCGGCCGTCGATCTGCAGTCTGACCACCGTGGCGGAATTGCCGTTCTTGAGCATCCGGCCGCCGGCCATCACGGCATCCGGGTCGGCGATGAAGCGCTGCCAGCCGGGCGTCGACAGTTCGCGGCGGCGCACCAGGAAGTGGGCGAAATCCTGCTCGCACACATTCGCGCTGGTCTCGCGGAACAGCTTCTGCAACACCAGCTTGAGCCGCGCCATGCGCTTCTTGTGCAGCAGGGCGGTGAGCACGCCGGCATCGGCACTGATCTGGGCGCCGGGGCGCAGGGCGCGGTAATGCTCGTAGAGAGCCGGCACCGCCGGATCATTGCTCAGAGGAAACTGCGCGAAGAACAGGGCCAGATTGCGCAGGGAATTCACGTTGTCGACACCCTCGGCATCGCCCGCGTGCTGTTCCAGCGCAGCGGCGTCCAGCAGGGCGAGAGCCTCGCCCTGCAGCAGGAAATTGTCCAGATGCAGGTCCTTCTGCAGCAGGCCGTGGGCATGACAGCGCGCGATCAGCGTGACCACGTCGCGCAGCAGCGCCGCGCGGGCCGGCTCGTCACCACGCTCCCAGCGCTCGCGCACACCCTCGCTCTCGGCCAGATACTCCAGCAGCACGAAGCCGCTCTCGCCGTCCAGGCACTGCCCCGAGCCCAGCAGGGCCGGCGTGGGGAGGCCGGCATCGAGCAGCAGGCCGATGCCCTCCACCTCGCGCTGCACATGCTGCTCCCAGCGGCTGCGCGCGATGAAGATCTTCACCACGGCCAGATCCTCCTTCCAGCGCGCCAGCGCGACCACGCGCTTGCCTGGCAGCACGCGGAAGGTCTGCAGCAGCGTGAGCGTGTCCACCTTTTCCGGCGTCTCCGCCAGGCAGACTTCCAGCGTGGCCGGCAGTGACAGCTCCCGCCCCTGGGCAAACAGATCATGCGTGTCGAGACTGTTCATGGCCTGGGCATCTCAGTGATTGATCTTCTTGTCCAGCTGCAGCGCCTTGCGCTGCACCTCGTTCCAGAAGGGCGCGTTCTCGCGCAGCGCCGCGCGCACGGACTTGCCGGTGTAGCCGCGCACGAAGCGCAGGAAATCCTGCCGATTGAGCCCGACGTGCAGGGCCGAGAAATACAGACCGGCCACATCCTTGACGATCCAGCGGCGCGGCAGTGCGGTGTCGATCAGCGCTCGGTGCAGGTCGATCAGCGAGAGTGTCGGTGCGGCTCCCGCCTCGAACTGTGCCGCCTCGTGCAACAGGAAGTGGCAGAGGTAATAGTCGCGATGGCAGAGACCGTGTTCGTGCAGCTGACGACTGATGCGCGCCAGCGCGTCGATGAGCTGCCACTTGCGTGCCAGCGGCGGACGCTGCTGCGGCCAGGGCGCGCAATAGTCCTCCAGACTGACGGTGTGTTCCAGCGCCTCGGTGACGATGAAGGACAGCCGACGCGCCGGGTTCCAGCCGCGCTCGCCATAGGCCACCGCCGTCATGCTCGCCACGCCGAGTTCACGCAAGCGGGCGATCGCCTGCCATTCATTGCGCGCGCCGAGGATGGGCCGCCGCAGGCTCAGCAGATTCTTCAGGATCTCGCCCCAGCCCACGCCCAGATGGATCTTGGCGAAGTAGGCGCGCCCCCCCAGCTCGAAGCGCAGCGTGCGGCGCCCCTTCACGTTGCGGTAGACCTCGCCCTGCAGGGCCTGCACGGCAAGGAACGGGTCCTGGCCATGCCAGGCGCGGGCGAAGTCCTCGCGCAGATAAAGGGTCATGCGGCACCTCGCCCGGCGGTGCGTGCCTGCGCGAACTGCTCGATCATCTGCGCCACCCGCTGCGGCATGCTGTACAGATCCTCGCGGCGCCCGTAGTCGATGCCACCGCGCTGCCACATCAGCCGCTCACTGCTGGTGAGCATGTGCAGCAGGCGACCGTTGAGATCATCCTGACTGAACGGAGACTCGCAGACCTGCCCTGCCCCCGCGTTCAGCACATGGAAGGCATAGCCGCAGGTGTCGGTGGTGAGCACCGGCAGCCCCGCCACCACCGCTTCGAGCAGCACATAGCCGGCGCTCTCGCTGTAGGCCGGATGCAGCAGCAGATCGGCGCCCAGCAGGAAGCGCGGCACATCGTCGCGCCCGCTCAGGAACACGCACTGCTCCAGCAGGCCGAGCTTGCGCGCCAGGCGCTGGAAGCGCTCGGGCTTGTCCTGTCCCACCAGGAAATAGCGCACGCGCTTGCGCACGGCGGGCGGCAGCGCGGCCAGGGCGTGCAGCGAGCGGTCCACACCCTTCACCACGAAACCGGAACCGATCTGCAGCACCGCCAGATGCCCGGCATCGAGGCTGAACTCGGCACGCCATTGCGCGCGGATCTGCGCGGCGTTCTCCGGTGCCTGTCGATCCCGCGCGATGCCGGGCGGAATGTCGTGCAGACGCCGCCTGCTCTGGGGGTAGTGCTGCAGGAACTGTTCACGCTGCAGCGGCGAGAGAAGCAGCGCCTGCGTGTGGGCGGAGGCACCGAACACCGCCTCTTCGAAACGCAGGAAATGCCGGTAGCGCGGCGTGAAGCGGTAATAGAAGGCTCGTTCCTTGACGGCACGCTCGGCGAAGCACGGGTCGGCCGCGAAGTAGACGTCCAGCCCCGGCATCTTGTTGAAGCCGATGACCGCGTCCGCCCGAGTCTGCTGCAGCTGCGCCTGCACCGCTTTCACGAAGCGTTCGTAGCGCGCGTGATTGCGCCAGGAGCGGATGTCGAGCAGGTGCACGCGAAGCCCTTCCGGAGTCTCGCCCTGCCACTTCATGGTGTAGACGTCGATCTCGTGCCCGCGCTCGGCACAGGCCAGGGCCACGCGCAGGAAGTCGCGCTGCTGTCCGCCGTAGGGAAAATAGCCGTAGATGACGAAGGCCAGCTTCATGGCTGCACCTGCACGGCGGAGGCGTTCTGCGCGATCAGGGTCTGCAGCGCCGCGAGCACGGCGGCGGGCGGATGACTGCTGTAGCAGGCCGGCTCGACGCCCAGCGCCGGGCCACTGTAGCGACACTGCTTGCTCATGCAGGGCGCGCAGGCAAGCGTGGAGGCGAGATGCTGCTGGGCGCGGCCGAAGGTGCCTGACAGCCCCGGATTGGTGGCGCCATAGAGCGACACCGTGGGTGTGGCAAGCGCCGCCGCCAGATGGCCGAGTCCGGTGTCCACGGCCACCACGCCATCGGCGTGGGCGATCTGCCGCGCCATGCCGGTGAGCGTCTGCCGCTCCAGCACACTCACGCCGGGCAGATCGCGGGCAATCTCCTGCGCCCGCTGCTGCTCGACGGCACTGCCCCAGGGCAGGCGCACGCTGTAACCGGCGCGCGTGGCCAGCTGCGCGAGCTCCTTCCAGTGGCTCAGCGGCCAGTGCTTGGTGGGCCAGGTGGTGCCATGCAGGAAAACCAGCACGCCACTGGGCGAGGTCTTCGGCGCCATGTCGAGCCGACGCGGGTCCAGACCATAGTCCACCTGTGAGGTGGCAGCGTCGTCGAGGCTGTAATTGAGGGCCCGCGAGAACAGTTCGCGCACGCGCTGCACGGCGTGGCTGTCGCGAGACACGGAATAGACCTTGTTGTAGAACAGCGTCGCCAGGGGCTCGCGTGCGGTGCTGTCGCTCAGGCCCACGGTAAGGCCGCGCGCGAGGCGGCTGATGATGCCGCTCTTGATCAGGCCCTGGGCGTCGATCACCAGATCGTAGTGCTCCTGCTTCAGATTGCGCCGAAAAGCCGCGAACTCGCCGCTGCGCAGTGCGCCCGGCACATCGCGCCGCCAGCGCCGCAGGGCCACCGGGATCACGCGCTCCACCGCGGGATGCCAGCCCGGCACTTCCACGAAGTTCTCTTCTACCACCCAATCGAAGCGCAGGCGGCGATCGGCCCGCCAGGCGTCGGTCACGGCGGGCAGCGTGTGGATGACGTCTCCCAGGGAGGAGACCTTGACGATCAGGACGCGCAAGTTGCGTTGGGCTCCCCGGCAGAGGTGATTGGGCTGGCGCCGGCGGCCACGACCCGTTCCAGCGCGCTCAGCGCCAGGGCGGGCGAGAGGTCCACGAGACAGCGTTTGTGCTGCAGCGGGCAGGTGCGTTTGAAACAGGGGCGGCAGGCCAGGTCAATGGCCAGCAATTGTACGTTATCGGCCAGGGGCGGCGTAAAGTCGGCGGACGTCGAGCCGTACAGCGCCACGATCGGGCGGCCGAGGGCGGCCGCGACGTGCATGAGACCGGAGTCATTGCTCAGCACGGCCGTGGCCAGTGACATCACGTCGATGGCCTGCGCCAGCGAGGTGCGCCCGGTCAGATCATGCCAGTGGGCGTGGGCGGCGTCGGGCAGCCGCGCGCGGATCTGCGCGGCCACCGTGGCGTCCTTCGCCGAGCCCAGGGCCCACACCTGCCAGCCGGCAGCCATGCGCTCGGCACAGACGGCGGCATAGTGTTCGGCGGGCCACTGCTTGGCATCGCCGAACTCGGCGCCCGGGCAGATCACCAGCACCGGCCGTTCCTGCGACAGCCCGAGGGCCTCCAGCGCCGCCGCGACATCCTGCGGCCGTGTCACCAGCTGCGGGCGCGGCAGAGGCACGGGCAGCGGCGCTTCAGGCGCACGCCCCAGCGCCACGAAGCGCTGCACCATCAGCGGCAGCGCCGCACGCTCCAGGTCGCGCACATCATTGAGCAGCAGGCCGCGGGCCTCGCCCCGCCAGCCGGTGCGCCGGGCACCGCGCACGAACAGCGTGAGCAGGGCGGACTTGAAGGAATTGGGCAGCACGATCACCTGCTCGTAGCCCTGCTTGCGCAGCGAGTGCCCGAGCCGATAGCGGCCCGCCAGATTCAGCTCGCCATGCCGGAACGGCAGGTCGATGGCGCGCCGCACCTGGGGCATGCGTTCCAGCAGCGGCCGACTCCAGGCCGGCGCCAGCACGTCGATGGCCAGCTCGGTGCCCGCCGCACGCGCGTCGTCCTGCAGGCTGATGAAGAGGGCCTGCGCCATCACCATGTCGCCCACCCAGGACGGCCCCACGATCAGGATGCGACGAGTCATGCGGCCACCACGTCGGCGAACATCGCGTCCCAGACGTCAGCCACGGCAAGCTGATACTCGGCGAGGCTGTGGGGGGTCTCCTCGCTGTCGCGGTGCTCCAGCGCGAATTGATGCAGGGACGAGCGCAGCGCCAGATAGGCATCGGTGAGCAGACGGAACTGCGCCGTGCTCAGCAGGCCGCAGTCGTGCGCGGTTTCCAGGATGCGCACGTTGTCGGGCCAGGTCAGCAGCGTGGGATACTCGGCCCCATGGGCGAGCACCAGGTACTGCACCATGAATTCGATGTCGACGATGCCGCCCCGCCCCTGCTTGATGACGAAGGAGAGTTTCTCCCGCTCGGCCGCCGGCTTCTTCGCGAACTCGTCGCGCATGCGCTGACGCATGGCCGTGACTTCCCGCGCCAGTGCCAGGCGGTCGCGCACCTTGCCCAGGGTCTGCGCGCGCAGCCGGTCGAAGTGCTCGTGCAGCGCCTTGCTGCCCGCCACCGCGCGCGCCCGCACCAGGGCCTGATGTTCCCAGGTCCAGGCCTCGTCGCGCTCGTACGAGGCGAAGGCCTCCATGGAGCTGACCAGCAGGCCGGATTCGCCGGAGGGGCGCAGCCGCATGTCCACCTCGTAGAGCTTGCCCGACACGGTGTAGGTGCCCAGCATCATGATCACGCGCTGCGCCAGCCGGGTGTAGAACTCGCGGCTGTTGATGCTGCGCTGGCCCTGCCCGGCCTCGGTGTCCTGGTCCAGCGCGCCGTCATGCAGGAACACCAGGTCCAGATCGGAGATGTAGCTCAGCTCGATGCCGCCCAGCTTGCCGTAGCCGATGACCACGAAATCCATCTCGCCATGCCGACCCCGGGTGTTGCGCGGATAGCCATGCTTGCGCACCAGGAACTGCCAGCTCAGGGCCAGCACCTGTTCGAGGATCGCCTCGGCCGTGAAGGTCAGGTAGTCGCTGACCTTCATCACCGTCAGCCGGCCGCTGATCTGCGCCGCCGCCACCTGCAGGGTGTGCGACTGCTTGAAGTAGCGCAGGGTCTCCATCTGCTCTTCGAAGTTGTCCGGCTCGATGCGCAGCAGCTGCTGCGCCAGTTCGGCCTGCAGCACCTGCTTCACCGGCGGCTGGTCGATGCCATCCAGCAGCTCGTCCAGCAGCACAGGGTGCTTGCTGAGAAACTCGGTGACGAAGGGGCTCGCGGTGCACAGCTGCACCACCTCGCGCAGGGCGTGGGCATTCTCCAGCAGCAGCACCAGATAGGCCGTGCGCCGGCTCACGGCGCTGATCAGCACCAGCACACGCTCGAAGGCCAGACTGGGCGTTCCCGAATGCGCGACGGCATGCAGCAGCACCGGCATGAAGCGCTCGAAGCGCTGCCGGCTCTCGGCGGGCAGCATCAGGAAGCTCTTGTCGCGGCGGAAGGTCTCGATCTGGCTGACGGATTTCTCCGGGGCCTCGAAGGCGTGCTGCTGCAGGAAAGCTTCGGCCGCACTGCGGCTCATCTCCTCGCGCCACAGATTGCCCCAGTCGGTGTCTTCCAGAGCCTGCGCCGCGGGCTTGTCTTCGTCCTCCGCATGGATCACTGCCGCGAAGTGCTGGCGCACGCGCACGCGGTGCACGTCCAGCGCCGTGAGCAGTGCGGGCCAGTCGGCAAAGCCCATGGCCAGTGCCACGCGTTGCTGCTCCAACGGGTCGCTGACCAGTTGCTGGGTCTGCTTGTTCGCCAGCCCCTGCAGTTTGTGCTCGAGCGAGCGCAGGAAGGCATAGGCCCCGCGCAGCTCGCTGACGGCCTGCGCCGGCAGGTAGTCGTTGTCGCACAGCACGGCCATCGCTTTGTAGAGCGAGGCTTCCTGCAGGCGGCGGTCGCGCCCGCCGTGCACCAGCTGCAGCGCCTGCACGATGAATTCCACTTCGCGAATGCCGCCCGGCCCGAGCTTGATGTCGGTGGCCAGGCCCTTGCGCCGCACCTGCTTGTTGATCTGCCGCTTCATGTCGCGCAGGGCCTCGAAGGCCGAGAAGTCCAGATAACGGCGATACACAAAGGGGCGCAGACGCTGCAGCAGCTCCTGCCCTTCTGCCAGGTCGCCCGCGACGACGCGGGCCTTGATCAGCGCGTAACGCTCCCAGTCACGTCCCTGGTTCTGGTAGTAGTTCTCCATGGCGTCGAAGCTGCACACCAGCGCGCCTTCGCTGCCATAGGGCCGCAGCCGCATGTCGACGCGATTGACGAAGCCGTCGCTGGTCACCGTGTCCAGCGCGTCGATCAGGCGTTGCCCCAGGCGCATGAAGAACTGCTGATTGTGCAGCGGTTCGCCAGACGCGCGACGGGTCTCTCCCCCTTCGGGAAAGGCGAAGATCAGGTCGATGTCCGAGGACAGATTCAGTTCGTGGGCGCCGAGCTTGCCCATGCCCAGCACGATCAGCTGCTGGGGCGCACCGCTGCGCTCGCCGATGGGTTCGCCCCACTGCCGCACGGCCCAGCCGTGCAGCACGCGCAGGGCATTGTCGAGCTGGGCGGCGGCCAGGCTGGAGATCTCGGCGCAGATCTGCTGCACGTCGGCCTGCACGCAGACATCGCGCCACAGGATGCGCAGCATCTGCGCCTGCTGATAGCGCCGCAGCTCCCGTTTTAACACAGCGTCCTGTTCGGCAGGGTCAACGCGATCGAGCAGGTGCAGGCGCTCCGCCAGCTCGTCATGGTAATCGTGCTTGTCAGCCCGCTGCAGTTCGCCGCGCGCGATGAGATCGAGCAGCAGGCTGGGCGTCTGCACACAGAGCGTGGCCGCATAGTCGCTGGCACTCCAAAGCTGCAGCAGCTGGCGGCCGAACACCGGGTCCTGCTGCGCCAGCGTGCTCAGACGCGGCTCGGCAGCGCTGGCTTCCGTTTCACACAGACGTTGCCAGTAGCGTTCCAGAATGGCGGCGATGGCGGAGGGGAAGAGCGTGATATCCAGCATGGTCTCTCTCGGGGTTCCTGATGGTTCTGATGCGTGAAGGACAGGGTACGGAGCGTCACGGCGCCATGCTTTCGCCCCAGGATCTTCGGGCAACTGGTAACTTTACTCGTCACCCTTTCTGGCAGGGAATAGAAAGTGTAGAACAAACCCGCCATTCTGAATCTTACGTTCTCTTTTAAGCGGATTGGCTCGACATGAGTCCACGGCTCGGCGCAGGCAATCAGTACTGCGGGGAAGCGGTGTGGAGTCGCCAAATCTGTGAGATTCTGTTCGGCGAGCCAGGCGAGGACGGGTTTGCGCACGGCCTCGCGATCCCGGCGCTGGGTCAGCAGGTGCTGTGCCGTGTCCTCTGCGAGATGCCCTGTGGCACACAGCGCGGCCAGCAGGCCGGGCAGGTAGACTGGCGTGCCGGGCGCTCTGGCCAGTGTCGTCGAGCCTGTCACGAAGCTCATGGTCTGTCTCCCGCACCCGGTCTGTCGCTGTCCTGAAAGTGGCAACGAGTTTATACTGCGCGGCACCAATTACCAACCGCGCCCTTCCCTGCCCTCACCCCTCTGGATGCCTTCATGCTGCTGTACCGACTCACCAATCTCACGCTCGCCTATGGCGACCGCCCCCTGCTCGACGGCGTCGACCTCACCATTCACAAGGGCGAACGCATCGGCATTCTGGGTCAGAACGGCGCGGGCAAGTCGAGCTTCATGAAGCTGCTGTGCGGTCAGGCCCTGCCCGATGGCGGCGAATTGTGGAAGGCTGGTGGCCTGCGCGTGGCCTATCTGGATCAGAACCTGCCGGCGCTGAGCGACGAAACCGTCTATGACTACGTGGCCGGCGGCCTCGATGAGCTGGGCGACCTGCTGCGGCGCTATCACGCCATGACGCACACCGAGGCCGATAGCCTGGACTGGAGCGACGCGCGCGTGATGGAGCGCATGGCCGACCTGCAGAAGCAGATCGAGGCCCGCGACGGCTGGGCCTTCCAGCACCGCATCGAGAGCGTGATCGACAGTCTGAAACTGCCACCTGACACCTTGATGCGTCACCTCTCCGGGGGCAGTCGCCGCCGCGCCGCCCTGGGTCGCGCACTGGTGTGCGAGCCGGACATGCTGCTGCTCGACGAGCCCACCAACCACCTCGACATCCCCACCATCGAGTGGCTGGAAAAATACCTCAACGCCTTCAATGGCGCGGTGCTGGTGATCAGTCACGACCGCCAGTTCCTGCAGCGCATCACCAATCGCATCATCGAGGTCGATCGCGGCAAGCTGCGCTGCTGGGACTACGATTACGCGAGTTTCCTGGTGTTCCGCGATCAGCAGCTGGAGGCCGAGGAGAAATTCAACAGCGAGTTCGACAAGAAGCTGGCCGAGGAAGAGAAGTGGATTCGCACCGGCATCAAGGCGCGGCGCACGCGCAACGAGGGCCGGGTGCGGGCGCTGGAGAAAATGCGCGAGGAACGCCAGGCGCGCCGCGAACAGACTGGCAAGGCGCGTTTCGAACTGGAAACGGCCAGTGCCTCGGGCAAGATCGTCATCGAGGCCACGAAAGTCACCCACAGCTACGGCGACCGCACGCTGATCCGCAATTTCTCCACGCGCATCATGCGCGGCGACCGCATCGGCTTCATCGGCGCCAATGGCACGGGCAAGACCACGCTGCTGAAGATCCTGCTGGGCGATCTGCAGCCGGACGAGGGCGAGGTGAAGATCGGCACCAATCTGGAACTGCTCTACTTCGATCAGCTGCGCAATCAGCTGGAGCTGGAGAAATCCGTCATCGACAATCTCTGCGAGGGCCGCGAGTTCATCGAGATCAACGGCAAGCAGCGCCATGTCATCAGTTATCTGCAGGACTTCCTGTTCGCCCCGGCACGCACGCGACAGCCGGTGAAGTCGCTCTCCGGCGGCGAGCAGAACCGTCTGATCCTGGCCAAGCTGTTCAGCAAGCCGGCCAATCTCATCGTGCTCGACGAGCCCACCAATGATCTCGACATGGAAACGCTGGAGCTGCTGGAGGAGATCCTGCTGGAGTTCAGCGGCACCATTCTGCTGGTCAGTCACGATCGCCGCTTCCTCGACAATGTCGTCACCAGCAGCATTGCCTTCGAAGGCAATGGCGTGGTGCGCGAGTATGTGGGCGGCTACGAGGACTGGGTGAATCAGGGCGGGCGCCTGGTGTCTTTCATGGACGAGGAGAAGGCGGCGAAGGCCGCTGCCGCGCCGGTGGTGAAGGTGCCCGCGCCTTCAGCGCCCGCACCGGCTGCCGCGAAGCTGAGCTTCAAGCAGCAGAAGGAACTGGACCACGTCACCAAGGAGATCGAGAAGCTTGAGTCAAGAATCGCCACGCTGAGCGAGGCCATCGCGGACCCGGGCTTCTACAGCCAGCCCCAGCCCCAGCCGCAGATCGACGCGAAGCTGAAGGATCTCGCCACTCAGCAGGCCCAGCTCGATGCGCTGTATGCGCGGTGGGAAACGCTGGTGTGACGCTCACTCCACAATCTTGATCCAGCTGCCGGTTTCCGGGTTGCCCGTCGGGTAATAGCCGTTGAGCAGGCGCAGGGTTTCCTCCGGGTAATTGCCCACGGGGCTGATGCGCGCCAGCGCCGCCCAACTGAAGCCATCGCCCACCTGCACGTAACGCAGGCGACTCTCGTTGCCTGCGAAGCGCTCGTTGGTCTGGATGGCGCGGAAGCTGCGAATGGCTGTCAGCAGCTGGGCATCCAGCGCCTCGGCCTGGGTGGCGTCGGTGATCTCGCCCGTGAAGGTGAACACACGCGGCCCCATGTAGATCACGGCAATGCGCTGCAGGCGACCGTCCTTCTCGGCAGTGCCGGTGTAGCCCTGCAGGCGGAACTGCTCCAGCGGCTCGGATTTCTGCAGATTGGCGATGCCCAGATTGTCCCGGATGTACAGCCGCGGCTCCTTGTTCTCCTGCATGCGCTGCACCTCCACGCGCAGGCTGGCCGTGCCCTCGGCACTGCTGCTCGACACCGTGGTGGGCGTCTCGTTCAGCGTCCAGCCATCGGGGAACACCATGGTGTAGCCGAGCAGCGTCTGGTAGTAGCGATTGCGGGCCTCGGTGCCCGTGGTGGCCTGGCTCTCGCCCACCACCAGCCCGTCCATTTCGGCGCGAAAGCGCGTGTCATCCAGCAGCGTGGCCGAGGATTCCGGCAGCGCACCCACACTGGCGATGGCCTCCTGCAAGCGCGTGTCATTGCGCGGGTGGGTGGCGAAGAGGCCGTGGTAACTCGGCTGCTGGTTCGCCACCTTGGTGTTGAAGTCTTCCTGGTTCTTGAGCACCGTCACCACCTTGATGACGGCCTGCGGGTCATAGCCCGCCTTCAGCACGTACTCGGCGCCCAGAGTGTCGGCCTCCAGCTCGTGTTCCCGCCCGAACCCGCTCAGCCCGGCCTGCGCCCAGACGGAACCGATGTCCATGATCTGCGAGCCGATGTAGCCACTGCCGGTGGCGACAGCCGCCACGATGCCGCCCACGCCGGTGGCGATGTTGGCGAGCCGTCCGCTGGACTGCTGCTGCACGGCATGCCGCGCGGTGATGTGACCGATCTCGTGGCCCAGCACGGCCGCCAGTTCCGCCTCGGAATTCAGGTAGGCCATGAGCCCGCGGTTGATGTAGACATAGCCGCCCGGCAGCGCGAAGGCGTTGATCTCGGGGCTGTCGATGACGGTGAAGGTGAAGGGCAGATCAGGCCGGTGACTCACGGCCGCCAGGCGCCGGCCGACTTCGTTGACATAGGCGGTGAGCTCCGGGTCCTGCATGACCGGCATGGTCTGCAGAACCTTGTTGTGCTCCTCCAGACCGATCTCCAGCTCGCGCTTCTCGGACATCATCACCAGATTGCCCTGGCCGGTGGCCGGGTTCACGGCGCAGGACTCCAGCACGAAGAGGCCGGCCAGCACGAGACTCAGGGCACGGACACCACGCATGGCGGGGAAGGACTTGTTCATGGCTCACCTGCTGCTGAGACGATCAATCGCCGTTGACGAACTGCTGCAGCTGCGTGGCCAGGCTGCTGCAGGCATTGGCTTCCACCCGCGCGATCAGGGGAATGGGCACCACCACCGCCGGCACATAGGACTGGCCGGTGGCATCGGTGCTGATGGTGCCGACGTTGGCGAAGGACGACACGTCCCACACGCGGGCATCGAAATTGGCGTCATCCTCCCAGGAGCCGAAGCCGAAACAGCCCCCGCCGCCAGGCCCGACGGCACAGGAAATGGAGCCGGTGCGGTTGGTGGTCTCGGTCTGGCCATCCACCCATACGATGTAGCGCACGCCGTATTCCTCGATCTTGTCCGCCACCACCTGCTCTTCCATCAACGCCTGCAGATCACTGGTGCGTAGCGGCGCCGTGCGGGGTTCGAACCAGGGAAAGAGCGAGTCGACGAATTCCTTTTCGGGGATCACGCGGATGGCACCGCTGCCACGGGAAACGCGTTCGCCCACGCAATTGACGAATTCCTCGCGGGTTTCGTAGGTGCTGCCCTGACGGCGGCCCAGGATCACGATGGCCTCGTGGGATTCGATGCCCGTCTCGCCCTGGCGGAACTCATCGACCGTCGTGGTCGTGCAGGCCGTCAGCAGCACTGCCAGAAGCCAGAGTGGAAATCCCTGCCGGACGAATTTGCTGGTAGTCATAACCGCCTCTCGCCTGCCTCTGCGGGCAGATCCACCTGTGTCACCCGGAAAACCTATTGATTGCTCACCACGTTCTGCCTGCTTGCCAGCCAGTCCCGCACTTCAGGCACGGCACCGAAACTCAGGGCGAAATTGGAGGCCAGATCGCGCAGCGCGCTCACCGTGGCCTCGTTGATGCCGCCCTCGACACTGAGCAGCCCTTCCATCGACGTCTTGCCATAGGAGGTGAGCACCCAGTCTGCGATATACGCGCCGTCCGGGCCCAGCAGACGCATGTTGTACTTCACCCAGACTTCATAGGAATCGAGCCGCGTCTTCTGCGGCAGGGCCAGCTGGAATTCCTCGATGCTGGGGGCGAACACGGCATCCACCCCGGCGCCGGGGGCGGCGTCCATGGACTCGAGCACCTGCACCTGCTCGAACATGGCGGGCAGCAGGGTGCTGAACATCTGCACGTGTGTCTGACCGCTGGACACCCGGTATTCTTCCGCGCCAGTCTCGGTGTACTCGATGTAGAGGAAATTGCGCAGATCCTCGCTCAAATACAGGCCGAGGGAGAGCGGTATCTTGCGCACCGCCGGCGTGGGATAGCTGCCCTCCACCACCAGCGAGCTGGCCCCGCAGGCGCTCAGCAGGGCAAGCACGCCCACCAGCAGCAGCGCCCGCCACGAGCGCGTGCCGGACGTCTTCCTGTTCCCCGTGACTGCGAACATCGTGCCTCTCTTGACGACATGGTCGTGGTGAAGGTCTATTCGAAACTGTTCAATCCTACAAAGGTCCCGCCATTGCGCTGGGTCATCTCCCGCATCAGATTGGCAAAGCGGTAGACGCTCTGATGATAGCGCGGTTCCAACGCGAAGATGACCGGAAAACCAACCGCATGAATGCGCACCATCGGATTGCCGTCGGCATCCTTGGCATTGAGCCGGTCGATGGTGCGCAGCACCTGGGTGACGGAGCCGCCGGGCTGGAAGTCGTCACCCATCACGTAGATGCTGATCTTGCGGTCGGGCTGATAATACGTGTTGATGGCCGCCGTGACGCCTTCCACCGGACTGCTGTTGCTGAACGGGCTCCAGTTGCGCAGCGTGCGCATGATGACGGCGCGCTGCTCGGGCGAATCGCCGATCCACTGGCCACGGAAAGAGTCGAACATGTAGTCGCCCATGTCGTTCATGACCTGGATGCCCTTGACCTCCGGATAGACATCCAGCGTGTCATTGACCGTCTGCAACAGCTTGGGCCAGGCGTTCTGGAACATGCTGCCCGAGGTGTCGATCACGAAGATGATGTACTCGCTGTCCACCGGGATGCCACCCACCAGATTGTTGCGCCGCGAGAACTCCTGGCCCAGCAGACGCTCCATCTCGGCGGTGAGAGACTGCTTGGCACTGGCCAGGCGCTGCGCCTCGACGATGCGCTCGTCGGCCACACTGGTGGAGCTGTTGTAGCGGCCCTGCACGGCGTAGAGCTCGCGCTGCAGATTGGCGATGCGTTCCTGATACGCCGAGAGCTGCTCGCGCTTGGAGTTCAGATCCCGGTTCACCACCGTGGTCTCGCCACGGATCTCGAACAGCTGCTGCTGCAGGTCGAGGATCGGCGCTTCCTGCGGCACCAGCGCAGTCTCGATCGAGGCGGGCGGCGTGCTGTCGGTGATGATCAGCAACAGGACCATCGCGCCGAATCCGCAGGACATGACGTCGAGAAAGGCGATGCTCGAGGCATCGGTATCGGAGTCGTTGCGTCGTCTGGGCATCAGGGCCAATCTCGTGCTGGACTGAGGAACGAGCCCCTGCTGATCTGCGCCAGCTGCCAGTAGGCAGCGGACGCCGCCGGATCGCCTTCCAGGGGCAGCAGAATCACGTTCACTGGTACACGGTTGGGCAGATACTCCACCGCGTCCTCGAAAAGTTCAAGTCTTCTTGCCGGCGTCACCAGGGTGTCATTCGAGGCCACGCTGGAGAGCGTGGGCAGGCCGTCGGTGATCAGATAGATGTTGTCCGGCGGCGGCGACAGCTGCGCGGCGGCCTGGAACACCTCGGCCAGATTGGTGCCGTTGGCGGGCACCATCTGCTTCACGCTGGTGATGGCGCCATTGAGCTGATCGCGGTCGGCCACTTCCAGCCAGCTGCCTTCGGTGCCGGCCAGCGCCGGCGTCACATCGGTGTTGAACCCGTAGATCTGGTACTGACTCGCCACCGGCATCTGGCTGCTGATCCACTCCACCGTGCGCACGGCGCGCTGCCACTTGTCGGCACTGCGCTTGTTCTCGTCGGCCATGTTGCGGGTACGCAGGATGTTCACCAGGGTTTCATCCAGCATGCTGGCGGAGGTGTCGATGAGGATCAGCACGCGGTTGCCACCCAGGAACATGCCCGTCAGGTATTGCCGGTCGCCCTCGCCCACGAAGGCCCGGGCACTGGTGCCCGTCTGCTCCACGGCGCTGGCCTGCAGGCGCAGCAGTTCTTCCTCCAGCGAGCGGATGTCGGCACGCAGCTGTTCCAGCGCCTCCTCGCTGGCCACGGTGTTCTCCAGCGCGGCAAGCTGGGCCAGGAAGCTGTTGATCTCGTCCTGGATGCGGTCGGCCAGGCCCTGGGCTTCGACCACTTCAAGATCGACTTCGGCCAGGATGTTGCGGGCGCGCACCAGGTTCTCTTCGCCGATACGGATCTCTTCTTCCAGCAGACGCACCTCGGCCGAGGTGTCCACATCGGCCGGCTGGGGCTGTTCGCTCAGCTGATGGTCGAGGATCAGGAAGATGAGCACGACAGCGCCGAAGCCGCAGGACATCACGTCGAGAAAGGCCAGGCTCATGGGACTGAAGGCGCCGCGTCGCTTTCTACTCATCGTGCTCCCTCACTCGGATCACGTCGAGGCGCAGGCGTCCATCCGCCGTCTGCAGGCAGTCGCCCAGTGCCAGGCGATGGGCGCCGTGCACGCTCTGGCCGTTGATCTGCAGCCCCTGCGCCGCGTGCAGCGCGAAGTGGCCGTCCTCGCGCACGATGCTGCCCAGCAGGCGGGCCGCCGGGGTCTGGCCGGGCCGCGGCATCTGCAGCTGCCCCTCGCCGGCGTCATCCTGCAGTAGCTGCAGACCGTCGCGCAGGCGGCGGGCCTGATGCGCCAGCAGCAGGTGCGTGGGCAGCGGGCTGTGCACAGCGGCGGAAGTCGTGTGCGCGGACGCGCCCAGGCGCAGCCGGGTGACATGGGCGAGCGTGTCGGCGGGGCTGATCAGCGCACTGCCGTACTCCCGGCAGACACGCGCAATGGTGTGCTCGTCATGGCTGGCCGGGCCGCGCACGCCACCGCCGGCGTGGCTGCGCAGATGATCCGCCAGGCCCGGCAGGGTCTGCACCCGCTCGGACAACAGCAGCGTGCTCTCGCCCTGCGGGTCGAGCGCATCGATTTGCTGCACGATCTTCTGGTAGAAGGGCTGCAGGCGCTGTTGCAGGCTGCTGCGTGGCAGGCGGGCCTGGTGCACGGTGCCGTTGTGCTCGAGACGGATCTGCAGGGTCGAGCGGACCTCGTCCTCATCGCGCGCGCTCTGCCCCTGCGCAGCGTCGCCGTCCTCCAGCAGCCAGCCGGGCAGCGCATCCAGCAGTTTCTGCTCGGACTCGGCATTGTGCTGAGGGTTGAAGCGGCACTGGGCGATGAAGGCCTGGGTGATCAGCTGCAGCAGGCTGTCACTGAGATTGACCCAGCCCGTGCCCGGCACCAGCGCGACGTTCTCGCGCACGATGTCGTCGCCCTGGCGCTGCAGGCGGGTCAACACCACCTGATGCAGGTGCAGATCCACGTGGATCAGGCTGTCCTGCACGGGCTGGGCGAGCGCGGCGGCCAGGCTGCTGTCGACGATGCCGACGGCACGCAGCGGACTGCTCTTGATCAGACCCAGCAGGATGCCCAGCTGGGTGCGGGAAAAGCTGCCGGGCACAGCCAGCAGCACATCCCCCTCAAGCTCGGCGGTGCGGGCCAGGTCCTGCAGGTGGGAATAGGCCAGGTCGGCGTTGTGACGGAAATGGGCCACAGGCCGGGGAAACGGGTCGAGGCTCAGCCGGTGCCAGAACTGATTGAAGCAATGCAGCGGATTGAGCCGGCTCTGACTGCGGGCGCTCTCGCCGAACTCGATGCGCTTGGGCATGACCAACGCATAGCCGGGGCTGCTGAGCAGCACCCCGCTCTCATCGCTCAGGCGCAGCCCGGCATCGTTGAGTTCGAGCACCCGCACTCTCATTGCATGGCTTCCTTGTCCGGCACCTGCAGATAGCGCAGCAGATGCTCGTCACAGTAATTCTGGGAATCCAGCACCAGGCGGTCCTGCAGCAGCAACAGCTGGTGCAGCAGGAACATCAGCAGGATGCTGGTGACCAGCGCCACGAAGGTGGAGTTGAAGGCCACGCCCAGACTCACCGTCACGCCCAGGATGTCGCCACTCACGGCCTGATGTGCCTGACTCAGCGCGGCGCCGATGCCGCGCACCGTGCCGATGAAGCCGATGGAGGGAATGGCCCAGGCGATGTAGCGCACGATGCTAAGCTCGCTGTCCAGGCGATCGGCCTCGCCGGTGCAGATGTCCTTGATGGTGTTGGAGGCGTCCTGGATGCTGCGCGTGCTGCCAAAACGGTGCAGGCCCGACAGCACCGCGCGCGGCAGCAGGAAGCTGCGCTCCTGATCGGGCAACGCCTGCACCGGCCGGGCGTAATGCCGGGCGTCCTCCGGCAGGATGCTGGTGCCATCGGAAACCTGCAGCAGTTCACGATCCAGCAGCGCACGCTCCTGCAGCACGCGGCGGGTCTTCATGCCGATGATCGACAGGGCCCAGAACATCAGGATGATGCAGGTCTCCTGCTCGATGTCGCGCAGGATCACGTACATCGAGCGCTCGGCGACGTAGGTGTCGTCGGCCGCCTGCAGCGCGGCCTGCTGTTCCAGCACCAGCTCGGCATTGGGCAGGATCACCGCCACATAGACCGTGTGGACCACGATCACGCAGATGATCAGGGCGAAAACCTGGTAGATCACTTCGGAGAGATAGTTCTGCTTCATGCACGGACCCTTGTGTCAGTCATTGTGTGGCGGTGGCGAGGCGCGCCGGCCTCAGATGTCCACCGGAAAGGAGGCGCCCAGATCCTGCGAGAGCTGCTCGGTCGGAATGAAGCGCCCGGGCGACGCGTCGGCGTCATCCCCCACCTGGGCGATATCCTGGGCGTCGGGGTTCAGGGCATCGTCGGGCATGGCTGCACCGTCATCGGCCGGCTCCTCGGTCTGCCCTGCCGGCGTCTGGCCGGCGTCACCGGCCTGGTCGGTCGCGGTCTGGGCCAGTGCCGAGCCTGCCCACAGGCCGGCCATGAGGAACAGGATACGGGCCACTGCCACGGCAATTCGCATGGTTCATTCCTCCAGATAGCGGGCAATGCGGAAGCCCAGGTCGTTGCGTGCGGTATCGCCGAAGTCACGGTAGGACAGGCGGATCTCGGTGACGGTGCTGTGGGCCCAGCTCGAGCCCTTGATGGTGTGATAGGCGCCTTCGGTCGGCCCCAGCGGGTCGACTTCCACGCTGCTGCCCACGCTCAGCACGGTGCCGTAGTGATCGTGCACCCATTCCGAGACATTGCCGGCCATGTCATGCATGCCGCGGGCATTCACCGGGAACTGCCCCACCGGCGCGGTGCCCAGGAAGGTGTCGTCGTAGCCGGCCATGTAGGCGCCCATGAAGCTGCGCACGGAGACGTCGGCGAAATTGCCGGCGCGCTCGGGCGGCGGCATCTGCTCGCCCCAGGGGAAACGCAGGGTGTTGCCGTTGCCGTCGGTGCGTGCAGCCCATTCCCATTCCGCTTCAGAGGGCAGGCGGTAGCCCGTGGCCTCGGGGTTGAAGCCCACCACCTCGTCGCCTTCCACCCGGTAGAACAGCGGCAGTCCTTCCTGTTCGCTCAGCCAGTTGCAGTAGAGCGCGGCGTCCTTCCAGGTGACCTGCACCACCGGCTGGTTGTCCAGATCGATGGTCTGCCCCTGCAGCGTGCCCGAGGAATGCTCGGGCCGGAAGGCGCGGAACTGCAGGTTGGTGACTTCATGCGGGGAGAGATAGAACGGACGCTCCAGGCGCACTTCGCGCAGGTCCTCGTTGGCCCGGCGCCCCGGCTCGCGTCGCGACGCGCCCATGGTGAACTGGCCAGGGTAGAGCAGCGTGAGGGACTGCCCGGCAGCGGTGGTGATGACCGGGCGGATCGCCTCCAGCCGCGCCTCTTCCAGTGACTTCAGTGTGACGCGCAGCTCCTGCTCCAGCCCGGGACGCGAGGTGAAGCTGACGGTATGCGGCACATAGCCTTCCTGACGGATCTCGATGACCTGGCTGGCCGCCATCAGCTCCAGCGTCTGATTGGCCGGGCCGCGCAGCTCGCCGTCCACGTAGACCAGCGCGTCGGCCGGCTCGGCAACGATGCGCACGGAGGACGTGATGGGCACCAGCGGCACGGTGATGTCCTGCTCTTCGTCGGGACGGGTCTCGAGGGTGCGGCTGGCGGCGTTGAAGCCGCTGCGGAACAGCGTGACTTCGTGGGCACGACCGGGCGCCAGTGCCACTTCCAAAGGAGTCTGCCCGCGGAATTCGCCATTGATGGTGACATTGGCACCACTGGGCTGGGAGCGGATGAACACCAGACCGTCGGCGCGCTCCAGACTCACGGGCGGCAGCTGCTGAGGCTCGCCCGCACGCACCACCAGCTCGCCTTGCCAGGCCTTGTGTGCCGTCAGTTTCAGGGTGAGCTCGTGCTCACCTTCCAGGATTTCGCCGGTGTAAGGCGTGGTGCCGATCAGCTGCCCGTCCACCAGGATTTCAGCCCCTGGCGGCGTGGTGCTGAAGCTGATGTCGCCCCAGGCAGGCGCGAGGCTCAGCGCGACATCGTTCTGCTGGGAGCGGCCAAGCACGGTGAGCGGCTGCGTCAACGGCAGATAACGCTCGGCCTGCACACTCAGTTCGTAGTCCCCCGGCTCCACTTCCAGCCCTCGCAGGGGCGTGCGGCCCAGTTCCTGGCCGTCAAGCAGCACCAGGGCGCCGGCAAGCGGGCCGCTCTCGCCCTGTGCCTCGATGTTCACCAGTCCGGGCAGCTCGCGCAGCAGCACGGGGAAGTCCTGGGCCTGCTCCTCGCCCACCGCGAGAGTGACGCGTTCCTCGTGATAACCGGGATTGCGGATAAGCACCTCGTAGCTGCCCGGCAGCAAGAGCGTGCGCCCTCCCAGCGCCAGCTGGAAGCCGTCGAGAAACTCCACGCTGGCGGTGATCGGTTCGACCTGCACCAGCACCGAGCGCGCGGTGAGGACAAACCAGCCGCACACCCCCGCCACCACCAGGAAGCCGGCGACCAGGAAGTGCGGCCAGCGCAGGCGCAGGCCGGCGCGGCGCGGTGTCGCATCGGGCGGCGTGAAGTCGATGGGGACGATGGCTTCCGCGAATTCGACGGAGGCGGAATCGCCACCGGGCGCGGCTGTGGGTTTCGAATGATCCTGCATGAGCTCAGCGCCTGTTGACCGCGACGATTTCTTCCGTACAGGCCACCGTTACCGGCGCACTGCGATTGTCAAAGCCCACCTCGAATTCCGTGCGCACGTCTCGATAGCCGGGGCGCGTGCCCACGGCGACATAGCGACCGGGCTTCAGGCTGAGCGTCTGGCTCTGAAAGCGGCCCAGCACGCCGACCTGATACAGCGTGACTTCGGTGAGATTGTCGGAAAGCAGCTGCACATCCACGGGCACCTGGGCACGGGCCAGCAGGACTTCCACCTGACTCAGCTTCTGCTGCAGGCGGGGGCCGGGGTTTTCCAGCGCCAGCCCGGTGTAGTAGACCTGCACCGCCTGGGCATGCACGGCGATGTCGGCCAGGCGCTCCGGCTGGTCGATGGCGTCCTGCAGCAAGCGATCCAGCTGCAGCCGCTTGGCGGCGTAGTCGCGGCCGTCGATGGCGAAGACCAGCGCCGCGTCGATGGCCAGGGCGGCGTCGTACTCGGCCACGGCGGATTCCCACTGCTCGGCGGCCACATGGCTCTGCGCCGCATCGCGGTGCTCGTTGATGCGGCTGACGGCCAGCTGATCGCGCGTCTGGGTGATGGCTTCCTGGGCCTCCGGATTGCCCGGGCGCATGACCAGCGCCTGCTCGAAGGCGGCGATGGCGGCGTCACTGTCGCCGGTCTGCAGGGCCGCGAAGCCGCTGGACATCACACGGGTGAAGGCATTGTCACTGATGGCCTGGCGAACCGCGTCGAGCTGGCCGCGCGCCCCGGCGTGCGCAGCGTCCAGCGCCAGCGCCTGTTCCAGCGTGCTGCGGGCGTCGTCCAGCGCGCCGGCACTGCGCTGTTGTTCCGCCTGCGCCAGCAGCGCATTCACTTGGTCGAGGGTCGCGGCGCGCTGCAGGCCGCTCTGGGCCTCGGCGGCGCCGGGCTGCAGCAGCAGGGCCAGCGAGAAGGCATCGGTGGCCAGGGCGGCATCACCCGCCTCCAGCCCGGCATTGCCCCGGGCGAGGGCATCGGCGAGCACCTGGGGAATGGAGTCCTGCAGCTGCGCCAGCGCGGTGTCGGCAAGGCGGTACTGTTCGGCGGCCTGATCGAAGACCTGCGTGCGATAGGCTTCGTCGCCCGCGCGGGCGAAGCTCAGGGCCTCGTCATAGGCCGGCTGTGCCCAGCGGCTCACCTGCAGATCCTCCAGGGCGGTCTGCCGCTCCAGCAGGGACGAGAGCACCTCCTGCGCTTCCTGGCGCTGCCGCGCACGCTG
The DNA here is from genome assembly GCA_030832825.1 of Gammaproteobacteria bacterium. Taxonomy (GTDB): domain Bacteria; phylum Pseudomonadota; class Gammaproteobacteria; order Pseudomonadales; family Pseudohongiellaceae; genus UBA5078. The sequence continues at coordinate 1,312 of JAURIJ010000004.1, read as the reverse complement.
GGCTTCCTCGAAGGGCGAGACAGGATTGAGGGTGGGCGCGGCCGCAGTGGCAGGCGTCTGCACCTGTTCCACCTGGGCGCGCGGGGTCAGCGGCAGTTCGTATTCGGCCACCACGCCGGGCAGCACGAAGATGACCGCCAGAGCGAGCAGGATGAGCACCCCAAGCATGAGCCACACCAGCGGGGACGGGCCCGGCCGGGCCGCCAGCGGGCGCAGGCCGGCGGCGGGCGCGGCACCGGGGAGAGTCTTGTCGTTCAGATCATGTTCTGTCATTGCCTTGTGCACCCGCAGTGGCGGCCGCGCGGCGGCCACCCCTGCACGTCAGATGCCCCCTGTTTCAGCCTGGTACATCTCCACCAGAATGTCGCGCCACTGCTTGTACTGCTCCTCCACCGTGCCGTTGAGCATGATGGTGCGGTCGTCCAGATCGATCATCCTGGGCGCCACTTCCTGTTCCAGCGACTCGCCAAGCTCCTGCAGGGCGGCAATGTGGATCTCGGCCTCCGCGCTCTTGTCGAAGCCGCTCTTGATCATGTAGGCACCGGCTCCCACGCCGACCAGGGCGCCGGTCTGCACGGCCGCATTGCTGCTGGTGGCGGCGGCGATGCCCCCGACGATCGCGACCGTGCCCGCGATGAAACGGCGGCGGGCCGAGGCCTCGACCTGATCCAGCGTCATCGTTGCCTGGTAGCTCTGCTCGCGCCAGGAATCATAGGGCACGCGCATCTGCCGGGCGTAATTGGCGTAGTAGTCCTGCACGGTATCCACGAACAGATTGTCGCGCTGGCGGATCTCGCGGATACGTTGCAGCGACGGGTCATTGTCCGCCGGCAGGCGCACCACCTCAGTGATGCCGCGATTGTTCACGCTCAGGTACTGCTCGAACAGCTCTGGCGCGAAATTGCGGGCGAACTGCAGTTCCGACACGGTGCGGATGGTGCCGATGCGCTGCTCCGTGAGGTTCGCCTTGCGCCAGGCCAGCAGGTCATTGGCGATGGTGTTGTAGATCACCTGGAACGGGTCATTGGCCTGACGCTGGGAGGCTTCGTAGGCGAACTCGCTGATGTGCTCCTCGTATTCCTTGGTGTACCAGATGGCCCCGGTGGAATCGCGCACGCTGATGTGGATGCGCATGCCTTCGCCATCGGACTGCAGGATCTGGCCGTGGATATAGACATCCATGGTCGAGGTTTCATTGGGCAGCACGCGCACCGCGCCCCAGTTGCCGGAGCGCTGCAGGGTTTCCGCCAGCAGGAAGGGCGCGTAGCGGGCCTCGGCATTGCGAATGGCCGGACTGACCCGCTCTTCCTCG
>JAURIJ010000067.1 GCA_030832825.1 Gammaproteobacteria bacterium | reverse complement strand
TGACTGTATAAAATATCGGAACAATGGATAAGTTTCAGGAAATGCGCGTGTTCTCTGCGGTGGTAGATGCCTCCAGCTTTGTGGCTGCCGCCGACAGCTTGGGCATGTCGAAAGCCGCGGTCTCGCGCTATGTGTCCGAACTGGAGCAGCGCCTAGGTGTGAGGCTGATGCACCGAACCACGCGCAAACTCTCGCTCACACCCGAGGGTGAAGTGTTCCTGGCGCGATGCCGGGACATCCTGGCCAGCATTGAATCCTCAGAGGCGGAGATTTCGACCCGAAGCGTAACAGCCAGCGGGCTGCTCAAAGTGAGCGTGCCGGTGAGCTTCGGAATAAGGCACTTGGCTCCGCTGTGGAGCGAGTTCCTCTCTGATCACCCCCAAGTGACTCTGGATGTGCAATTGGCCGACCGCGTCATTGACCTTGTGGACGAAGGGTTCGACCTGGCCGTGCGGATCGCCCGCCTGCCCGACTCCTCTCTCATCTCGCGACAGCTTGCATCTACTCGCCTGGTGCTTTGCGCCGCGCCTAGTTATCTCAAGCGTCGAGGCACGCCCGCACATCCGTCAGAGCTCGCGCAACACGACGTGTTGGGCTACAGCCTCATGGCGATGGGCGACCAGTGGCAGTTCACCGGCCCCGAAGGCCCTTTGAGCGTCAAGGTGAGGCCGCGAATGTGGACCAACAACGGAGACAGCTGCGTAGCAGCAGCTTTGCAAGGCTCCGGCATACAACTACAGCCAACTTTCTTGATAGACGACGAGTTAGCCAGCGGACAACTCGTGGAAATCCTGCCCCAGTTCCGTTCGGTCGAGCTGGGCATCTACGCCGTCTATCCCAGCCGCAAGTTCGTACTGCCAAAGGTGAGAGCCATGGTTGAATTTCTGGCCAATGAGCTGGGACAAGCGCCCTGGGTGAAGAAAAAACCTGCCTGATGCTTTTTCCAGCAGCAATTACTGGGATCGCTGTTAAGATCACTGCCGTCATTGGGGAGTAGCCTCTCTTCACCGAAGAGGCTTGCGTCAACACACTTGTCCCGCAGGACATGGCGCAAGCGGTTTTCATGCTTGGCAAGACCTTTGACCACGACGCCTCCGTTTTTCTGGCCGGGGATGTGTTGTGGTCATCTGTCTTTGAACCGGCCTGGGAATCATCATGGAATCTCTTTTGGTCTCGACCGGTGTCGTTGCCCTCGCGGAAATTGGGGACAAGACCCAACTGCTGGCATTCATACTGGCAGCGCGCTTCAAAAAACCCCTGCCCATCATCCTCGGCATCCTAGCCGCTACCGTCATCAATCACGGTTTGGCTGGAGCTTTAGGTGCCTGGATCACGTCAACCATAAGCCCTGAGGTGCTTCGCTGGGTGCTGGGGGCCTCGTTCATCGGCATGGCGATCTGGACCATGATTCCCGACAAGATCGAGGAAGAGGAAACGCAAGTTGCGCAGCGCTTTGGCATCTTCGGTGCTACTTTCATAACCTTCTTTCTCGCCGAGATGGGAGACAAAACCCAGATCGCGACTATCGCCATGGCGGCTCATTACTCGGCACCTCTGATGGTAGTGATCGGTACGACCCTAGGGATGCTGATCGCAGACGTACCAGCTGTTTTTGCAGGTGACAAACTGGCCAACAAGATCCCGATGAAACTGGTCCACTCTATTGCGGCGGCAGTATTTGCCCTCTTGGGCGTCGCTACTTTAATGGGAGCCGGCGCTAAATTCGGGTTCTAGGGACGCAAAAACGCCATCGAAAAGGCGGCACCCTTTTCGATGGTTTTCTTGTGTTTGGTGATAGCATACCCCCCTATGGTATTTACTAAAGTCAAATATGAGTCACACCATCCACGAAAAGAAGAAGTTGCTAGCCAGGGTACGTCGTATTCGGGGTCAGGTCGAAGGACTGGAACGCTCACTCGAAGCTGAGAAGGGCTGTGCTGAGATCAGTTCCGTCGCTGCCCTGGTGCACGGTTTCGCCGTTGCCCAGACGCCGGCCTGGCCCGCGCGTCCGGTGCGCATCGTCATCGCCTACCCGCCCGGCGGGAGCACCGATGTGGCCGGCCGCCTGTTGGCCCAGCAGCTGGGCGCCCGCCTGGGGCAGCAGGTTGTGGTGGAGAACCGTGCCGGCGCCGGCGGCACGCTGGGCGCCAACTCGGTGGTGCGGTCCGACCCCGATGGCTACACGCTGCTGCTGGCCGCGTCGCCCGAAGTGTCTATCGCGCCCATCACCATGAAGACCATGCCCTACGACCCGGTGCGCGACCTGGTGCCCATCACGGGTGTCGGTCAGGTGCCGTTCTTCCTGGTGGTCAACCCCGCGGTGCCTGCCAACACGCTGGAGGAGTTCATCGCCTACGCCAGGGCCAACGGCGAGAAGCTTAACTACTCCTCGTTCGGCAACAACACCTCCAACCATCTGGCTGGCGAGCTGTTCAAGTCGCTCACCAGTACCCGGGGCGCGCACGTGCCGTACAAGGGCAGCGGGCCCTCGATGGTCGACCTGATCGGCGGCCAGGTTCAGTACAGCTTCGACACGCCGCCCGCGGTGCTCGAACATGTGCGGGGCGGCAAGCTGCGCGCCCTGGCCGTGGCTTCGCGCCAGCGCCTGCCCAGCGCGCCGCAAGTGCCCACCTTTGCCGAAGCCGGCCTGCCCGCGTTTTCGGGCGGCACCTGGTTCGGCCTGCTGGCACCGGCCAGGACACCGCGTGCCGTGATCGACCGCGTCAACAGCGAAGTGGTGGCCCTGCTCACGGGCACCGACCTGGCCAAGGCCTTCAACGACCGTGGCATCGTGCCGTTCCCGCAGTCGCCCGAGGAGTTCGGCCGCTTCGTGCAGGCCGAAGGGGCCAAGTGGAAGGACCTGGCGGCCAAGGTCGGCATCGTGGCCGAATGACGCGTACCGGCGCAACCTCGATGCGAACCCTGCTCACCCACGCCACGCTGATCGACTGCGTCGATCCGCAGCCCCAAGCCGACTGCGCCGTCCTGCTGCAGGACGGCAAGATCCACGACATCTTCCCGGCCGGCAGCGCGCCTGCCGTTGGCGACGCCGAGGTGATCGACCTCAAGGGCGCGTACCTCTTGCCCGGCCTGTGGGACGTGCACATCCACCCTGACTACTTTCCCTCGCTGGCCGACATGCCGCTGGCCGAGCAGGTCACGCTGTTTGGCCACAAGCTGCAGCAGGCGCTACTGGAGTCAGGCATCGTGGGTCTGCGCTGCGCCGGTGCACACCACTACATGGATGTGGCCTGGAAGCGCGCTTTCGACTCCGGCCAGCACTTGGGGCCACACCTGTTCGCAGCCGGCCACTTCCTCACCACCACCGGCGGCCACTTCCTCACCTCGGGCCATGCGCTCGAAGTCGACGGCCCCTATGGCTGGGTGACGGCCATCCGCGAGCAGATCAAGAACGGCGTCGATCACATCAAGATGAACCTGTCGGGCGGCATCATGGGCCCGGCGTGGGATCTGCACCGCCATTCCTTCCTGCTGCCCGACGAGCTGAAGGCCGCGTTCGAGATCTGCAAGCTGCGCGAGTTCAAGGTGATGGCGCATGCCACCAACCCCGATGCGGTCAAGGCCGCCATCATGGCCGGCGCGCACAGCATCGAACACGGCTACATCCTCGACGACGAGTGCATTGAGCTGTTCCTCAAGCACGACACCTGGTACGTGCCCACGCTGTCCATCAGCCACCTGACCCCCGGCCAGGCCAGCAACGACTGGGAAAAGCGCTGGGTGAAGAACCGCAACCTCGCCGCCTCCCTGTGCTGCCGCGCCGACGCGGCCTCCGAGGTGCACCAGCACGGCTTCCTCAAGGCACTGAAAGCCGGCGTGAAGATGGCGCTGGGCTCGGACATCCGCCCTCTGAAAGACGCCGCGCTGCTCGAGCTCGGCCTGTGGGTGCGCGACGGCGCCACGCCCTGGCAGGCGCTGGTGGCGGCCACGCGCAATGGCGCGGCCATCTGCGGCATGGGCGACCAGCTGGGCACGGTCGAGAAGGGCAAGATCGCCGACCTCATCGTGGTGAGCTCCAACCCGCTCGAGGACATCAACAACGTGCGCCGTCTGCAGCTGGTGCTCAAGAACGGCCGCATCGTCTCCGACAAGCGCGCCAAGGGGTCGTGATGCAGGAGCCACTGCGTATCGCCGTGATCGGCGCCGGCATCGTCGGCACCAGCACTGCGCTGGCACTGCGCAAGCGCGGCGTCGACGTCACGCTGATCGACCGGGGCGAGCCCGGGTCGGGCTGCAGCGCCGGCAACTCGGGCGCGGTCAGTCCCGCATCGGTCGCACCGCTGGCCATGCCGGGCGTACTGGCCTCGGTGCCCGGCATGCTGTTCGACGACGAGAGCCCACTGTACCTGCCCCTGCGCTACCTGCCGAATGCGCTACCCTGGCTGCTGCGCTTCGTCGCGTCGGCACGGCCCGCGGCAGTGCAGGCCGCCGCAGCGAAACTGCACGCGATCCACACCGGCGCGCTCCAGGCGCACGAGGCCATGACCCGCGAGCTGGGCGTACCAGAGCTGTTCTTGCGCCAGGGCCATCTGCATCTGTACCCCGACGCTGCGGCACTGGCCAAGGACGCCGGCGGCTGGCGGCTGCGCGAGTCCTACGGCTTCAAGGCCGAACCGCTGGACCGTGGCGGCATCGAGGCGCTGGAGCCCGGCATCGCGGCGCGCTACCAGGTCGGCATGTTTTTGCCGGACCACGCCACCATCCTCAATCCACTGCGCTACGTGCAGGCCATGGCCAGCGCCTACGCCAGTGCCGGAGGGCGCATCGTGCGCGCCGGCGTCACTGGCCTGCTGCCCGAAGGTGGCCGCTGGCGGCTGCAGGGCCCGACGGCGTCGCCGTTTGACCATGTGGTGGTGGCAGCCGGTGCGTGGTCCAAGACGCTGCTGTCGCCGCTGGGCGTGCACCTGGCGCTGGAGAGCCAGCGTGGCTACCACCTGCAATTTGAGGGCGCGCGCGACGTGGTGTCGCGCACCGTCATCCTGGCCGACCGCAAGGTGTTCGTCACCCCGATGGAAGAGGGCCTGCGCGTCGGCGGCACGGTCGAAATCGGCGGGCTGGTTGCCCCGCCCGACGACC
>JAURIJ010000027.1 GCA_030832825.1 Gammaproteobacteria bacterium | reverse complement strand
CAGTCCCGTGTGGGTGGTCAGGACGAGAGCAACAACGAGGGCACGCCGTTCTCCCTCACGGGTTCCGTGTCCTATGCCGACATCCTGAGCCGCCCGGCTGTGTACACTCAGGCCCTCGCGGACTATGAGTCCCGCGCCGCCCAGACGGCGGATATCGCCCTGACCACACTGGGCACGTCGGCCTCGACCTATTTCCAGTTGCTGCTGATCCGCGACAAGCTGGTGGCGGCCACCCAGAACGTGGCCAATGCCCAGGCCATCAGCGCCATTGCCGATGCCCGCGTGGCTTCCGGCGTGGCCGTGCCCATTGAGGCGCTGCAGCAGCGCATCGCCCTGCAGCGCGAACAGGCGGCCCTGCGGGCGCTGGAGCAGAGCGAGCTCGCGGCGCTCTCGTCACTGGCCCTGCTGACGGGCCGCCATGTGCAGGGTTTCGACGTGGCCGGGCAGACCCTGCAGAACGTGATGGTGCCTGCGGTGCAGGCGGGCCTGCCCTCGGAGCTGCTGCTGCGGCGCCCGGATCTGGTACAGGCCGAGGCTCAGCTGCGCAGCGCCGTGGCGGGCGTCGATATCGCGCGCACGGACTACTTTCCGAGTCTGTCGCTGACCGGCAGCATCAACGCCAGCAGCAGCTCGCTGACGGCGCTGGTCAGCGAGCCGGATCAGTTCATCAATGCCGGCGCCACGGTGCTGCAGACCTTGCTGGACACCGGTCAGCGCGATCGTGCGCTGCAGACACGCCAGCTGGCGCTGGAGAATGCCGTGGCGAACTTCCGCCGGGCCGCCCTGGTGGCCTTCAACGAAGTGGAAGTGCTGCTGAGTGCGGTGCAACTGCAGGAGGAGCAGGTGGCCGTGGCGCTGCAGAACCTGGGGGCGGCAGAGGAATCCTTCCGCATTGCGCAGGTGCGATATGCCGAGGGGGTGACGGAGTTCCAGACGGTGCTGACCACGCAGAACACCCTGTTCTCCAGCCGCAACGCGGTGCTGGATACCAAGCTGCAGCAGCTGAACACGCAGATCAGTCTGTATCAGGCGCTGGGCGGAGGTTGGCAGGCGTCAGACATCCCGCGCTGAACATGCGGGGGAGCAGAATGCGAACGGGGTCAGAGTCACTGGCGTGCGCCGGTGTCTCTGACCCCCTTTGACCTTCTCAGTGACGATCAGGCCGCCACTTCGCGGATGTTCACCAGCGGAATGCTCTTGGCACGCTCGGCGGCATCCATGTAGGACTTGATCTCGTTGAAGTTCAGATAGCGGTAGATCGAGCCGGACAGGGTGTCTACATTCTTCATGTAGGCCAGATACTCCTCCATGGTCGGGATGCGGCCCAGGGCCGAGCTGACAGCGGCCAGTTCAGACGATGCCAGGAACACGTCCGCGCCCTCGCCCAGACGGTTGGGGAAGTTGCGGGTGGACGTGGACACCACGGTGGAATTGGGCGCCACCCGCGCCTGGTTGCCCATGCACAGTGAACAGCCCGGCATCTCGGTGCGCGCACCGGACACGCCGAACACGCTGTAGACGCCTTCTTCCACCAGCTGATGCTGGTCCATCTTCGTTGGCGGTGCGATCCACAGACGCGTGGGCAGCACACCCTTGACCTGCTTCAGCACCACGCTGGCGGCGCGGAAATGGCCGATGTTGGTCATGCAGGATCCGATGAATACCTCGTCGATCTTCGTGCCCTGCACGGCGGACAGCGGCTTGATGTCGTCCGGGTCGTTCGGGCAGGCCAGCAGCGGTTCCTTGATCTCGTTCAGGTCGATTTCGATGATCTTGTAATACTCGGCGTCCGGGTCCGGCTCCAGCAGTTGCGGGTCCTTCAGCCACTCTTCCATGGCGCGGGCGCGACGCTCCAGCGTGCGGGCATCGCCATAGCCCTCGCTGATCATCCAGCGCAGCAGGGTGATGTTGGAGTTGAAGTACTCGATGATCGGTTCCTTGTTCAGACGAATCGTGCAGCCGCCGGCGGAGCGCTCGGCCGAGGCGTCGGACAGTTCGAAGGCCTGTTCCACCTTCAGGTTCGGCAGCCCTTCGATTTCCAGGATGCGGCCGGAGAAGATGTTCTTCTTGCCTTTCTTTTCCACCGTCAGGTCGCCGGACTGCAGCGCGGCGTAGGGGATCGCGTTCACCAGATCACGCAAGGTGATGCCGGGCTGCATCTCGCCCTTGAAGCGCACGAGCACGGATTCGGGCATGTCCAGCGGAATCACGCCCGTGGCGGCGGCGAAGGCCACCAGACCGGAGCCGGCCGGGAAGGAGATGCCGATGGGGAAGCGGGTGTGCGAGTCGCCACCGGTGCCCACGGTGTCGGGCAGCAGCATGCGGTTCAGCCAGGAGTGGATGATGCCGTCGCCCGGGCGCAGGGCCACGCCGCCACGCGTCTGGATGAAGTCAGGCAGCGTGTGCTGGGTTTCGATGTCCACGGGCTTCGGATAGGCGGCCGTGTGACAGAAGGACTGCATGACCAGGTCGGCGGAGAAGCCCAGACAGGCCAGATCCTTCAGCTCGTCGCGGGTCATCGGGCCGGTGGTGTCCTGGGAGCCGACGGTGGTCATCTTCGGTTCGCAGTAGCTGCCCGGACGCACGCCCTTCACGCCGCAGGCTTTGCCGACCATCTTCTGGGCCAGGGTGTAGCCCTTGCTGGAATCGACGGGGTTGAAGGGCAGGCGGAAGACGCGTGATGGCTCCAGACCCAGGGCTGTGCGGGCCTTTTCTGTGAGGCCGCGGCCGATGATCAGCGGAATGCGGCCGCCGGCGCGCACTTCGTCCAGCAGCACTTCGGTCTTCAGCGTGAACGTGGAGACGACGTCGTCGGTGCCGTGACACGTGATGCGGCCTTCGTAGGAGTGGATGTCGATCACGTCGCCGGTGTTCATGTTGTCCACCGGGCACTCCAGCGGGAAGGCGCCGGCGTCTTCCATGGTGTTGAAGAAGATTGGCGCGATCTTGCCGCCGATGCACACGCCACCGTCGCGCTTGTTCGGGATGTGGGGGATGTCATCGCCGATGTACCAGAGCACGGAATTGGTGGCCGACTTGCGGGAGGAACCGGTGCCCATCACATCGCCCACCATCGCGACGGGGAAGCCCTTCTTCTTCAGCTCCTCGATCTGCGCGGCGGCATTGGTCACGCCTTCGCGCGGCATCTTGTACATGGCCAGGGCGTGCAGGGGAATGTCGGGACGGGACCAGGCGTCCTGCGCCGGCGAGAGATCGTCGGTATTGGTTTCACCCGGCACCTTGAAGACGGTGACCGTCAGCACCTTCGGCAATTCCGGCTTGTTGAGGAACCATTCGGCATCGGCCCAGGACTGCAGCAGCACCTTGGCGTGCGGGTTGCCGGCCTTGGCCTTCTCCTCCACGTCGTGGAAGGCATCGAACATCAGCAGGGTGTGCGAGAGCTCCTTCGCGGCCAGCGCGCCGAGTTCGGCGTCGTCGAGCAGCTTCACCAGCGTCACGATGTTGTAGCCACCGAGCATGGTCCCGAGCAGTCGCACGGCGAGCCTTCTGTCGATGATGGGGGACGTGGCACTGCCTTCGGCAATCGCGGTCAGGAAACCCGCCTTGACGTAGGCCGCTTCATCGACACCGGCAGGAACGCGATAGGAGATCAGATCAAGGATGTACGCCTCTTCTCCCGCAGGAGGGGCCTTCAACAATTCGACGAGTGCGGCAACCTGTTCGGCATCCAGCGGTTTCGGCACGATGCCCTGTGCGGCACGTTCGGCGACATGTTTACGGTACGCTTCTAACACAATATTCCCCTTGTCGATGAGCTTCGGTTAGCTGGTAAAATCGGGCTCCAAGTTTAGGCCAATCGGCACGGGAACTCCAGTTGAAGACCAGCCCCACACGCACGCCCTGCATCGGCATCTGCTCCACGACGTCCATTGGTGACGCCATCTGCCGGGGCTGCAAACGCTATGCCTTCGAGGTCATTCGTTGGAACGGCTACAGCGAGGCAGAAAAGGAAGCGGTGCTGCGCCGCATCGAGACGCTGACCGTGCAGATCCTGAAGAATCGCTTCCACATCCAGTCGCGCGAAGCGCTGGAAAGCGCGTTGAATGCGCGCAAGATTCCCCTCAATCCAGCGCTCTCCCCGTATTGCTGGCTGCACAGTCTGCTGCAGAAGGCGTCGCTTGCTGACATCGATCCTGCGGCCTGTGGATTCTCGCTGCTGGCTTCAGGGCAGGGCATCTCGCTCGCGCAGCTGGCCAGTGTCGTTAACGAGGAGTTGCTGGTGCTGTGCGAGGCGCACTTCGAGCGCTATTACAGGCACGTCGACAGTCTGGCGTGAGGGCGCGTTCAGGCTGGCAGATGGGGGAAGTGCTTCAGGTCGAAGCCGTCGGCGCCAAGTTCCAGCACCCAGCCCTTGGTGTCCCAGCTGCCCAGCACGATGCGCTGGGCGTCGAGTCGGCCGTTGATGGGTGACTGCAGGCGCAGAGTGTGGATGGACGGGCGGTGTGTGTGCCCGTGGATGAGGCAGTTGACCTGCAGTGTCTGCAGCAGGTTCACCACTTCCTGCGGGGTCACGTCCATGATCTCGTAAGACTTGACCTTGCCCTGTTCCTTGCTCTGCATGCGCGCCTGCTGCGCGATCATGTGTCGCTCCACCAGCGAGCGTTCGAGAAATTCCCGCTGCCAGCGCTCGGTGCGCACCATCTTGCGAAACTTCATGTAGTCGACGTCGCGCGTGCACAGGCTGTCGCCATGAATCAGCGCCATGCGCTGACCATGGCAATCGATCAAGGTGGGCTCTTCGAGCAGGGTGGCGTGACAGCGCTCGGCGTAGTCGCGACCGATCAGGAAGTCACGATTGCCATGCATGAAAAACAGGGAGGTGCCGGAATCCGCCAGCGCGGCAAAGGCCTGCGCCACCCGGGCGTTCAAGGCACTGCCGTCGTCATCCCCGACCCAGGCTTCGAAGAGATCACCGAGCACGTATAGCGCTTCGGCCCCCCTGGCCCGGTTGGCCAGGAAGTCCACAAAGGAGCGGGTGATGACGGAATTCTCGGAATCCAGGTGGATGTCGGACGTGAACAGTGTCTTTCCGGCGCTGGGCATCGTCAGTCTTTGCTGGTCGCTGCCGCCTCGGTGCCTGCGGGGGCGTTCACCACAGTGGCCGTGATGATGATCTCATCCACCGGTACATCCTGGTGCCCACCACGGGAGGTGGTTCGGCACTGCTTGATCTTGTTCACCACATCCATTCCTGCAGTGACCTTGCCGAACACGGCATAGCCCCAGCCCTGGGTTGTCTTGTTCTTGTGATTGAGGAAGGTGTTGTCGCTGACATTGATGAAGAACTGCGACGTCGCGGAATGTGGATCGGACGTGCGAGCCATGGCCAGGGTGCCGATCGCATTGGGCAAGCCGTTGTCGGCTTCATTCACGATGGGCTTGCCATTGGGTTTCAGCACCAGACCGGAGGTGAAGCCGCCGCCCTGGATCATGAAATTGTCGATGACGCGATGAAAGATGGTGTTGTCGTAGAAACCGCTGCGGGCATACTCCAGGAAATTCGTGGAGGACACCGGGGCCTTGTTGAAATCAAGCTCGATGGTGATGTCACCATAATTCGTTTTGAAGACAATCATTGCGGACAACCTTGAGTTTTAAAGAGGTTTTCGCCTCTTATGAGAAAGACATTGAGCGGCTATAATACGTGCTTTGCCACTTCCGAGAAAGCAGAAACCACGACATGAATGCTTCAGACAACGCTGAAAATGCGGGCTCCGCGAGTGCGGCGGCACCGGTGACTTCGCACTTCATCCGCCACATTATTGAGCAAGACCTGCAGAGCGGCAAGCATGCAGGACGCGTGCAGACACGCTTTCCTCCGGAACCCAACGGCTTTCTCCATATCGGTCACGCCAAGTCCATCTGCCTGAATTTCGGCACGGCACGGAATTACAACGGGCGCTGCAATCTGCGTTTCGATGACACCAATCCAGAGAAGGAGAGTCAGGAATTCATCGATTCCATCAAGGCCGACATTCAATGGCTGGGATTCAGCTGGAGTGGGGATATCCGCTACGCCTCGTCGTATTTCGACGCGCTCCACGAATTCGCTCTGCAGCTGATTCGTGCTGGCAAGGCCTATGTCTGCAGTCTGACCCCCGAACAGGCGCGGGAGTACCGCGGCACGCTCACAGCGCCGGGTCGCGAGAGTCCCTATCGCACCCGCAGTGTCGAGGAGAACTTGGACCTGTTCACCCGCATGCGGGCAGGCGAGTTCCCCGACGGGGCGCACAGCCTGCGCGCGAAGATCGACATGGCCTCGCCCAATATCAACATGCGCGATCCTGTCATCTATCGCATTCGTCATGTCGAACATCATCAGACTGGGTCCACGTGGCCCATTTATCCGATGTACGACTATGCCCACTGCATCTCGGATGCCATTGAGTGCATCACGCATTCGCTGTGCACGCTCGAGTTCGAGGATCACCGCCCCCTGTATGACTGGATCCTGCAGACCCTGGACAAGGCCAGCCTGCATGCCGCGGGAGATCGTCTGACCACGCCGGAGGCCTACGTGCTGCCGCGCCAGATCGAGTTCGCCCGTCTCAACATCAACTACACGGTGATGAGCAAGCGCAAGCTGAAGGAGCTGGTCACCCAAGGCTGTGTGAAGGGCTGGGATGATCCGCGCATGCCCACGCTGTCGGGACTGCGACGACGCGGTTACACGCCTGCCTCCATTCGCAATTTCTGCGAGCGGGTCGGCATCAGCCGCAGCGAGAGCGTGGTAGATGTCGGTATGCTGGAACACTGCATCCGCGAGGATCTCGACCGCAACGCGCCGCGCGCGATGTGCGTGCTGCGCCCCCTCAAGGTGACCCTGAGCAATTACCCCGCGCAGCAGTCGGAGACCTTGCAGCTTCCGTGTCACCCCAAGGAAACGGCCATGGGGATGCGTGAATTGCCCTTCGAGCGCGAGCTCTACATTGATGCCAGTGACTTCGAGGAAGTGCCTCCACCACAGTACAAGCGCTTGAGCCCGGGTGCGGAAGTGCGTCTGCGCGGTGCCTATGTGATCCGCTGTGACGAGGTCCGCAAGGATGCCAGTGGTCAGGTCGTCGAACTGATCTGCAGTTATGACGCGGCCACGCTTGGTGTCAATCCCCAGGGCCGCAAGGTTGCGGGTGTCATCCATTGGGTGCCTGCGCGTGAGGCACTGGATGTCGAAGTGCGGATTTACGATCGCCTGTTCAACAAGGAAAACCCTGACGACAAGAGCATCGGCGATTACAAGCAGTGCCTGAATCCCGATTCCCTGCAGGTGCTGTCTGGCTGCAAGGCCGAACCGAGCCTGCGCAGTGCCGCGCCTGAGGCGAGTTTCCAGTTCGAGCGCGAAGGCTATTTCTGCGTGGATCGTCATGATTCATCGGCGGAGCGTCTGGTGTTCAATCGCACCGTCACGCTGCGGGATTCCTGGGCCAAAATTTCCAGTTGAGTGAAAAAATTGCTGCAGATCTACAACACGCTGACCAGAACCAAGCAAGACTTCGTGCCGCTCGAAAGCGGCAAGGTGAAGATGTATGTCTGCGGCGTCACCACCTACGATTACTGCCACGTTGGCCATGCCCGCATGTTCGTCGCCTTCGATGTGGTGGTGCGTTATCTGCGTCATCGCGGCTATCAGGTGACGTACATCCGCAACATCACGGACATCGACGACAAGATCCTGTGTCGCGCACGCGAGAATGGTGAGCTGTTCTCCGATCTCACCGAGCGTTTCATCGCCGCCATGCGTGAGGACGAAGAGGCATTGTTTGTGCAGCGGCCTGACAAGGAGCCGCGCGCGACAGCGCACATCGAGCAGATCATTGCCCTCATTCAGCGCTTGATCGAAGGTGAGTATGCCTATCGTGCCGCCAATGGCGATGTGTACTACGCCGTGAACCAGTTCGCGCCTTATGGTCGCCTGTCCAACAAGAATCCCGAGGAATTGCTCGCGGGCGCTCGCATCGAGATTGGCGAACTCAAGCGCGATCCGCGCGATTTCGCTCTCTGGAAGGCGGCTGGAGACGACGAGGTGGGCTGGGATTCGCCCTGGGGTTACGGGCGACCGGGCTGGCACATCGAGTGCTCGGCTATGTCGACCTGTTGCCTGGGAGATTCCTTCGACATTCATGGGGGTGGCTCTGATTTGATGTTCCCGCATCACGAGAACGAGATTGCCCAGTCTGAGGCCGTCACCGGCAAGCAGTTCGCGAAAGTGTGGATGCACAATGGTGCGGTGCGTGTCGACAACGAGAAGATGTCGAAGTCGCTGAACAATTTCTTCACCGTGCGCGATGTGTTGCAGCAACACAAGCCGGAAGTGCTGCGCTATCTGCTGATCTCCAGTCAGTATCGCAGTCCGATCAATTATTCCGAGCAAAGCCTGCAGCAGGCAACCGCGGCACTCGAGCGCTTGTACACCGCGCTTCGCGGTCTGGATGTGCGCAAGGCGCGCGAATTGGTGAACAGCAGTTTCGAGAAGGCGTTCTGTCAGGCGATGGATGACGACTTCAACACGCCTGTGGCCCTGGGGGTCATGTTCGATCTGGCACGTGACATCAATCGTCATCGTGACGCAGACCCGGAGAAAGCCTTGCAGCTGGCCGGCGTGCTGGTTCGGCTCGGGCGCGTGCTTGGCATCCTGCAGGATTCGCCCGATGCCTTCTTGCAGAGTCAGGGCGGTGACAGCGTCGATGCAGCGCTGATCGATGGTCTGATCGCGCAGCGCAAGCAGGCCCGTGCCGACAGGAACTGGGCGCTTGCCGATGAGATTCGCGACAAGCTCGCGGCGATGAAAGTGGTGGTGGAAGACAATTCCGACGGCAGTCACTGGCGCATAGAACGCTGAGGATTGCGGTGGGCACGGCCATCCTGTGCGCGGCGGAATCCGGCGGTTTTTCCTGTGACGGGAGATTGACTGGCCTCAAGGCCGTGAGTATCATGCCGACCCTGCAAACGCTGCAGGACATCGGGGTATAGCGCAGTCTGGTAGCGCGCCTGCTTTGGGAGCAGGATGTCGGGAGTTCAAATCTCTCTACCCCGACCACTCCTTGCAGACAAGACAAACGCATTGCGCCCACACGCAATGTCGCGAAGAGTTCAATGGTGATCGTAGCTCAGTTGGTAGAGCCCCGGACTGTGACTCCGGTTGTCGTGGGTTCGAGCCCCATCGGTCACCCCATTTTCCCTGTCCACTGACGCACACGTTCAGTGCCTGGTCCTCGTCATGGGGGTATAGCTCAGCTGGATAGAGCAACGGCCTTCTAAGCCGTGGGTCTCAGGTTCGAATCCTGATACTCCCGCCACCTTCGCCATACCCTGTCGACTTTCCCTCGTTCCTGTTCTCCATATCTCATTGCGACGCGCTGCCTGAATGATGTGATCCGCTGCGCGGAATGCCAGCGCCATGATGGTCACCGTCGGCTGACCACGGCCCGATGTCACCATGCTGCTACCGTCGACCATGAACAGATTAGGCACGTCGTGAGCGCGATTGAAGCGATCCACGACCGAGGTCGCTGGGTCATCGCCCATTCTGCAAGTGCCGAGCAGATGCACCCCGCCTGTCTGTCCATTCCTCGCATAGGAGCCCACCTTCTTGATGGCGCCAGCGGCGTCCAGCAGCTCCATGGAGATGTCGTGGAAGAACTTCATGGTGGCGATGTCGTCCGGATGATTCATGAAGGTCGTGCGCAGTGCCGGTCGTCCCCATTTATCCTTCACCTCCGGGTCCAGGGTGATGTTGTTGCTGGACAGGGGGAGCGTGGTGCAATGGCCGTTGAAGGAAGCCGTGTGCGTGAATTCCTCCGCGAGACCGCGCTTGAAGTCGCTGCCCCAGCTCGCGCCCGAGAAAATGCCCCGGCGCATCGCCGAGGCCATCGGCAGGCCGCGGGTCAGCGAGCGCGAGTCGATGCCGCCGCCGCCATAGAAACCGTGCTTTGGGTCGATGCTGTAGAAGTCGTGGATGACGCGTGTGGTGGCGATGCTCTTGTGGCCGTTGATGGCTTCCGGAAAGAGTCCTGCCGCGTTGGAGGAACCGTTGAACATGAGATTTCGACCGACCATGCCACTGGAATTCGCCAGTCCGTCAGGGTGCTGCGCGGAAGCGGACAGAAACAGCAGACGGGGTGTCTCGGCGCCGTTGGCACACAGCACCACTGCCTTTGCGAGCTGCGCCTGTTCTGTGCCGTCCTCTTCCCAGTAGACAACTTCGTTCACACGACCGTCGTCCGACGTGTTGATGCGCGACACGGTGCAGCCCGTTCTCAGTTCGCAGTTTCCCGTAGCGAGTGCCTGCGGAATCATCGTGACCGCGGTGGAGGATTTGGCAGCCACTTCGCAGCCGAAGCCATTGCAGAAACCGCAGTGAATGCATGCAGGACGTCCATTGAAGGGCTGCGAAAGGATCGCGAACGGAGCGAGAAAGGCCGTGTACCCCATGGCACGCGCCGCGCGTTCCAGCAGCACGCCCGCGGACTTCACGGGCATGGGCTGGCAGGGATAGTCCCGCGAGCGGGGAGGATCCCACGGGCCTGTGGTGCCTGATACGCAGATCTCCCTGTAGTAAGGCTCAAGTTCTTCTTAGCTGATGGGCCAATCCGCGAAGTTCGTGCCGGCGATGGTGCCCCGTACACTGGCCTCGTTGAAGTCGATGGGATGCAGGCGCCAGAAATTCCCGAAGAAGTGCACGCTGCTGCCGCCGACATTGTGGGCGTAGCCCAGAGGGGCGCCATCCACCACTTCGGCCTTTTCACTTTCATGACGCCGAAAGGTCTGCGGGTGTCCCTTGCGACTGCCCCAGACCAGCTCCTCATTCTGGGTGTAGAACCATTCATCGTGAGGAAAGTCGCCGGGATGCAGATATGGTCCCTGTTCCAGAATGACGACGGAGAAGCCTGCCGTGGCGTGTTCCCGCGCCATGATCCCTCCGGCAGCTCCGGAGCCCACCACCACGAAGTCCACCTGTTCACGTGTTGCGAAACCTGCCTGTGCCATGATCATTCCCCCCGAGCCATGTAGTCTGCGTCATAGAAACCGAATGGAGGTTCCCACACATGCCGATTTTCAAAACCGATCAGTTTCCAATCCGCGTGGTCCCGGTTGCCGCCATAGTCGGGCAGTGAGAACATTTCTGCGATGGTGATGTAGCGCATCTTGCCAAAGAACGGGGTGTCTTCGATGTCGTGCAGGGCTGCGTCCTGAGCCTGCGGCTCCAGCTCCCTGAATTTGCGTCCCCCATGGCTTCTGCTCACGGCATCCTGCATAGAAGCCAGGCCTTCACGAACGGGGCGCAAGACTTCGCTGCGACTGCTGCCAAGCACATTGTCGATGAAAAGGATCACGCCGGCTTCATTGGCGCCGGGTGTCTCGTCGGTGGGAATGATGCGCGCAGCGATTGCTGCAAGTTCCTGCGCTTCCTCCGTGTTCAATGTCGTGAAGTTTCTGCCCTGCTGCGTGGCTTCACTGGCGAATGCCGCACTGTCCAGGATTGCGGGAAGGCTGAGCACGATCATGGAATTGCGTATGGCGAGCAGCGAATGGCGTAGCAATGCCCTGCGGGAATATTCGATTTCGCTCATGACAGCGGACTCCAGAACAATGAAAATCCGGCAGAAAGATGTCGTTGACTTGATGTTTCGTGCCTGAGTCTATGCAAGGAAATATTCGCTGTAAAAGCAAATCTTGTGACTTTTCAGCCAATTCAAATAAAGGAACGAAAAGTACGGAACTGTGATTTAAATTGGTGCGCGAGGTCTTTTTTCGGTGCATGAAAACGCACAGGATTGCGGCGTTGATGCGCCAATCCGGTGCGCTGTTGCAGTGTGATGTCAGAGTCGGGTGCTAAGAGAAAAGCGCTGACATTGCCGACAAGCGGTGCGGCAATGTCAGACAGAGGGGGGCAATCAGAGTGAAGAGACGAACGCTGCGAGATTGTTGATGTCAGCTTCGCTGAGGGGCGTGGCCACAGTCCACATCATGGCGCTTTGCTCACCGCGTGTTTCGCGATTCTTGTAAGCGGTCAGTGCTGTAGTGATGAAACCTGAATCGCGACCCTGCAGTTGCGGGCCGACACCACCTTCTCCACCTGCACCGTGGCAGGCCGCACAGGCGGCGAAGGCTGCCTTGCCCAGTTCTGCTGGATTCATCGCAGCTGCGGCTTCAGCCTGGGCGCGAGCCTGCTCCACCGCGGTCCCGTTGGCAGCGACATATTCCTCGTAGCATTCCCCGATGCACAGGTTCGTATCGGGACGGTCGTGGATATCAAGACTGGATGTTGCCATGGAGACAACGATGATGACTGCCGCCAGGAAAATGGCGGGATAAAGCAATTTGTTCATACTGACTCCTTTGATAGTAGACGGTGTGTCTACGCGGGCGCGAGTTTAACAGATTGCGTGATGCTGAAAACGTCCGGGACGGGGAGTTTCAGCGTGCGGCAGCGTTGTAACGCTGTATGTGGGGGGCCAGGATCTCCAGCGCGCTCTGATGGCAGGGGGGCAGCTCCGCATCACTCTGGCGCAGGGCGGTGGTTCGCTCGCCCCATTGCACAAGCCCCGCGCCCCAGGTCAGACCCGCGCCGAAGCTTGCCATCAGGACATAGTCCCCCGGCCGGATGCGCTGCTCTTCCAGGGCTTCCGTCAGAGCGACGGGAATGGTGCCGGCCGAGGTGTTGCCATATTTGTGCACGTTGCACATGACCTTTTCCTCGGGAATCTCGAGTCGCTTTGCGAGGGCATCCAGAATGCGGCGATTCGCCTGGTGAGGCACCATCAGGTGAATGTCCTCGAAGCGCAGGCCTGTCTGCTGCAGGACATCCTCGCAGGCAAACGCCATGCCCTTGATGGCTCGCTTGAACACCTCCTGACCCTCGAAGTTCCAACCCAGGTAGAGGAAGTCCTCGGAGAGCCGGCTGTAGGCGCTGCCCAGATTGGTGATCTGTATGGCGCTGGTGGTGTCCATCTCGCAGCCGATGCGGGCAGCCAGCAGGCCGGTTCGCTGCGTGTCCGCCTCCAGCACCACCGCACCGCAGGCATCGCCGAACAGCACGGCCACGTCGCGGCGTGCCCAATTCATGTAGTGACTGATGAACTCCCCGCCTATCACCAGGACCTTGCGATGGGCGCCGGTCCGAATCAGGTTGGTTCCGATGTGCAGGCCATAGAGGAAGCCGGTGCAGGCAGAGTTGATGTCGATGGCGGCAGCGTTGCGGGCGCCAATCGCGTTCTGCACGATGGAAGCCGTGTTGGGACACAGGGAATCCACTGTCAGGCTGCCGAGCAGGATGAGATCGAGTTCCTCGGGGGCCATGTCGGCTGCGGCGAGAGCGCGGCGTGCGGCCACGATCGCCATGTCAGAGAAATTGCAGTGGCAGATGCGGCGTTCCTGTATGCCGGTGCGCGACGTGATCCATTCGTCCGAGGTGTCCATGAAGGTGGCCAGGTCGGCATTGCTCAACACGGCGGGCGGCAGGCATTTGCCCCAGCCGCTGATTCTGGCGTAGTACATCGGGAGGTCTCTGCCTTCTTGTTGTGGAGGTGCATCGCAGAATACTGCATACGCAGTGGCGGGCGGAAGTCGCCGTCATCGGTCTGACATGTACCCCCTCTATCTTACTGGGACTACTGAACCACTTCATTGCCGGCAAGGAGCAGTCATGTCGCATATCCCCGAACTTCTCGACCGACGCCGTTTTCTGGCAGGTGCTAGCGTGAGCCTTGGTGCGCTGGCCCTGCGCGGCTTTCCAGTGCTGGCAGCAGCCACTGTCCACTTCACCCATGGAGTTGCCAGCGGTGACCCGCTCGCGGACCGCGTCATTCTCTGGACGCGGGTGCTTCCTGGTGATGGGCTGGCTACAGCGCTCGACGTGCAGTGGGAGATCGCAATCGACGAACAGTTTGCGCAGGTCGTCGCCACCGGGGCGAGTCGCACGTCAGCAGCGCGTGACTACACGGTCAAAGTCGATGCTGCTGGACTGCGGCCAGGTACGGCCTATTTCTATCGCTTCAATGCACTAGGGGTGCACAGTGTCGTAGGCAGAACAAGAACAATCGCGGATCGCAGTGCGCAACGGCTGCGCTTCGCGGTAGTGTCCTGTTCCAACTATCCTCAAGGCTTCTTCCATGTCTATCGTGAATTGGCTCGTGGTGAGTTCGATGCCGTCCTGCATCTTGGGGACTATATTTATGAATACGCTGAAGGCGGCTATGCCAACCCGGTCATGCTGGATCAGGGCAGGCATGTCGAACCGGTGCACGAGATCGTGAGTCTTGAGGACTACCGCACGCGCTACGGCCTATATCGCTCGGATCCCGATCTGCAGGCGGTACATCAGGCGCATCCCTTCATCTGCGTTTGGGATGACCACGAGATCACGAACAACACCTGGAGGGAAGGTGCCGAGAATCACAGTCCCGACGAAGGCGAATTCGCAGTCCGTCGCCTCGCCGCCATCCAGGCCTATCACGAGTGGCTCCCCATTCGCGATCAGGCCAGCCTCGAGGAGGGCATCATTTACCGCTCCTTCGATTTCGGTGACATCGCCTCGCTGATCATGCTGGATACGCGTCTTGCGGGGCGTGACGAACAGCTTTCCCATGCCATGAACATTGACACCCTGCGCAGCCGTCTGGCCTCGTCAGCCCGCAGCATCCTGGGTGGTCCGCAAGAACAGTGGCTGGAGCAGGAGCTGGCTCGCTCCGTATCGGCCGGCATTCCCTGGCAGCTCCTCGGCCAGCAGTTGCTCATGGGCAAGTTGAATGTCCCCCAGTTCGCTGACGAGGAATTCGAGCCAGCGCAGCGTGATGCTGTTCTCAATGGTCGCTATGGTTTGCTGCGCTCACGGGGTCAACAGGGGTTTCCCTACAATCTGGATGCCTGGGACGGCTACCCGGCCAATCGCCGGCGCACCTTGAATGCCTTTGCCGCACATGCGCAGAACGTGGTGGTTCTGGCTGGTGATACACACAGCTCCTGGGCGTTCAATCTGGCTGCCGATGATGGTGAGCCAGTCGCTGTCGAGATCGGCACGCCCAGCGTCACTTCGCCTGGCTTCGAGAATTTTCTGCCTTTGCCAGAAGAGCTGGTGGTGAGCGCGACAATGCAGGCCAGTCCTGAATTGGTCTACATGAAGCCGCTTGGACGCGGCTGGGTGTCACTGGAAGTGACGCGTGAAAAGGTAAGTGCCTCATGGCACTTCGTGTCCACCGTGACGGAGCGTGACTATGTCGTTGCCGACGGGGCGCGTCTGGCGGTGATGGCCGGAGAGCACATCCTGCGAGCCTGAATCAGCATGGCTGCGTGGGGAGACGTGCCACCGACTCCAGCGGGCAGGCGATGATGTCGTCCTGCCCGCTGTTGCGCCATGCGCTGAACGGGATGATGTGGTACTCGCCGCTGTGGCGTGAGCGGGCATCACGTCGGCGGGCCTTGGAGCCGTCCTGCTTGCGCTTGTCGAAGGTGAACAGGCGATAGTCGGGGGGCAGGTGACTCACGAACTCTTCCAGACTGGCGAAGGACAGCGGCTTGCCATAGGTGACTTCACAGACCAGCAGTGGCCGCGTGGCCAGCAGTGTTTCGCGCAGCCCTTCCAGCGCGAGCTTCTCGAAGCCCTCCACGTCCATCTTCAAGATGTCGATGCGGTCGATGCCTTCGCGGGCCAGGTAGTCATCTCCCCGCACCAGCTCCAGTTCACCGATCGGGACATTGCCCTTGCTGGTGGTGTTGGCATCGAAGGAGCCGATGCCCTCGTTGGAACCGGTAGGCGCGAAGAAGGGCTGGCGTGCATTCTCATTGCTCAGACCCAAGGCATGCACGCGGATGTTGTCCAGCCTGTTGTGGGCGATCTGCAGCAGCAGACGGTCGCGCACCTTGGCGAAAGGCTCGAAGGAATGCACCTGGCTGGCGAGTCGGGACATGAACAGCGAATGCTGTCCGATGTTCGCGCCCACATCGACGAACACGCTGGGTGGTTTGCCCAGCGCCGTCATGGCATCGCGCAGGAAGAACAGTAGCGGCTTCTCGAAGGCGCCATAGAAATGTATCTGGAAGTCGATGTTGTTGTTGAGATTGCCTTGGTAGTGCAGGCCGAAGAAGTCCTGAGTGAACGGGTGATTCGGCGCCATCCGGCGCTTGGCAAGGCGCTTGTAGACAATCCGGGCCAGCGCGGGGGGCAGGTGTCCGGTATTCCAGAGAAACAGGCAGAACTTGTCGGTCAGGCGCACATGGGTTTCCTGTGAGTGGCTGCAGGGAATGATGAAACAGGCGCGAATTCTACCCGTCGCAGGGAGTCTGTGGGAATCCCGCGTACGGGCTCATCTCGCCTGCGGGCCGGGCAGGGCGGCGGGCGACTGCACGGCGGGAGCGGCACTGCGCTGCAGCGCACGCAGGTCGCGCAGGATCTGGGTGTTGAGCTGGATCAAGTCGAGAAGACGCTTTTCCTCGCACTCGCAGAACTGGACGAACGCGGCGTTGCGCGCCTGACGCTGCTCCTGCTCGATCTTGTGCAGCAGGAATTCGTAGCTGTCGAGTCGACTGGTGTAGGCGTCAATCAGCTCACTCAGTCTCATGGCGCCCCTCATTGACCGGTCGTTGCTTGGGTGGCGGCAGTTGTGTCGTGTCGATCTCCGGATAGTGCCGCTCCACCTGGGTGATCAGGGACGCCATGAGACTGCGCATGCTGGCAGGCGACAGTGTGCGGGAGCGTACCAGTTGCACCATGTTCTGCTGCAGTCTGACGATGGCCGTGCGGCTCGGCCTGAGGGCCCGTGCTCCCTCTTGCGGCGCAGGGGCCGCAGTGGCAGCCCCTCTGGCAGGAGTGAGCGCGCTCGCCGGCACGGCGAGGTCGGGGGTGTCGCCAAGTCGGCGTCGTGGCAGCAACCTGCGCCAGAACAGGCTGAAGGAGCGTCGCGTGGGCTGCTGCCGGTAGATGGCTTCCAGGCTGTCGGCGAGCGCATGAAAACGATAACTTGCCTGACAGCAGGGAAAGCCGACGGTCACCGGGATCTGTCGTTGCACCGACTGGCGGACGAAGTCGTCGCGGGGAATGTAGCCAAGGTAGGTCAACTCGGTCTGCAGATAGCGCATGGCAGCGCCATTGAGTCGCTTGAAGATGTCCACGCTGCCGGGATAGCTGTCCACCATGTTGGTCAGCACGTGAATGGGCGTCTTGCACCCGCGTCGCTGCAACAACTTCACCAGGGCGAAGGCATCCGTGAGCGAGGTGGGCTCTGGTGTCACCACCAGCACGCAATGATCCGCCGCTTCCAGGAACGTGGTGTCGTTCTCGCTGATGCCGGCGGCTGTGTCGATGATCAGGTCATCGAACTGCTGTTCCAGCACGTGCAGGGCCTGCAGCAGCAGCGCCTGTTGCTGTGCGCCGAGGCTGGCGAACTGGGCGATGCCTGATGCGGCCGGCATGATGGTGATGCCCCCGGGACCTTTGACAAGAATCTCTTCTATGCGCTTGCTGCCATCCAGCACCTGTTCCAGGGTGAACTTCGGCGCGATGTTCAGAAGGATATTCACATTCGCCAGGCTGGTGTCGGCGTCGAAGACGCAGACCCGCTTGCCGCGCGCGGCGAGGGCGATGGCCAGGTTCACGCTGATGCTGGTCTTGCCGACACCGCCCTTGCCGCTGCTGACTGCGAGGACGCGACTTGGCTGCCTGGCGGTGTCTGTGGCTGCTGACATGGGGAATCCTGCGCTTCGGGTATACTGCCGAGGATGGCAGATGAGCAGAGGAAAACAGCATGATCGGCGTGATTGGGGGAACCGGGCTCACCGAACCGGAGTTCCTGCAGAACCTGAAGATTCTCTCGGTGCCGACCCCGTTCGCGGATATGGCGGTGGAAGTGACGACGGGCACTGTGGGCGCTCATCCGGTCGCCTTCATTGCCCGGCATGGTCGTGGTCACAAGGTGCCGCCACATCGAATCAATTATCGGGCGAATCTCTGGGCGCTGCGGCAGGCAGGTGTGAACGCGGTGATCGGGGTCAATGCGGTGGGTGGCATTCATGCGCGGACTGCGCCGGGTGCGCTGGCCGTGCCGAACCAGATCATCGACTACACCTGGGGGCGCGAGCACACCTTCTTTGCCGACGGGCTGGATGCCGTCACGCATATCGATTTCACGCAGCCTTATGACGAAGCAATAAGGCAGTTGCTCTTGAGCAGTGCCGGCGATGTCGAGGTGTGGGATGGCGGTGTCTATGCGTGCACCCAGGGGCCGCGGCTGGAGTCCGCGGCCGAGGTGTGCAGATTGCAGCGCGACGGCTGCGACATGATCGGCATGACGGGCATGCCCGAGGCGGCGCTGGCGCGCGAACTCGATCTGCCTTATGCGTGTCTCGCGCTTTCAGTGAACTGGGCGGCCGGCCTCACGGATGACGCGATCTCCATGGAAGCCATAGGACGTGTGTTGCAGTCTGGCATGGCGACGGCGATGAGCGTTCTCGTACGTGCGATTGTGCGTCACGGAGCCACTGGCTGAGTGGCGCTATGCCCCGCTTCCTGTGCAGGAATCTCCGGCTGCGGAGGCGGCGGAACTTGCCAGGGGGTCACTTGCACCAGCATTCCCATGGCGGGGTGATCCAGATAATGGAACTGCTCCAGACGCATCTCCCGGCTCTGCCGGAACTCGATGATGCGGCTGATCTGGTAGCTTTCGTTCGTCGTCTCCGCCTGCGTCTGAGTGCGCTCCAGCACCGCCGGCAGCACCGGCAGCGCCCACGGTGAAGACGGTGCCTGGTCGGCGCTGAACTGGGTCAGCCAGAGATTCGCTTCCAGCATCATGCGGTCTCGCGTGCTGCCGGCGTACAGGATCACGCTGCCCTCCACCTCTGCGCGCGTCCCGAACTCCCGTCCACCCTGCAGGCCGATCGCCGGTGTGGCACTGCGTCGACGCAGCGGCTGGCGCCACGCATTGTGGTAGACGATACGGTGGCCAGTGGACTGTGACAGGGTGCGATTGGTGGTCACGAAATCATGCGCTGCCGGTGGCAGTACCTGAAAGGCTTCGCGTTCAAGGTCGGGCAGCGTGACACTGTCAGCCGGCGCGTAGGGTCGCGGGCCGATCTCGCGCGCCACAGGGGCAGGGCTCGCCGCAGGCGTGGGCGAGGGGACGGGTGCCGCCGTCGGCGGCGTGGCGATAGCGCCAGTCAGCACACTCCAGTCGGACAGCTGCAGGACATCCGCCAATTGCTGCAGGGCAATCAGGTTGTCAGGGAAACCGATGGCGAGTTTTTCCGGCGACCAGACCTCGGCCTCGAGATTGGCATTCTCATAAGTGAAGAGGGTCATCTCGACCTGAATCCAGGGTTCCTGGCCGGGAGCTGGCTGGGCCTGGACGGCGGCGGGCAGAAGGCTGATCAGCGCCCAAAGGGCGGCGCCGTGGCGTGCTTTGATGACCTGTGATGGGTGTCGACTCATGTGCTTGCCTTGCAATCGCGGGTGTTCCGCGCGTCCTGCGTGGGATTGTCTGCACGCAGGATAAGGGATTCCGGTGCGCAGTCCAATCTGCCTCAGCGCGTCAACTTGAGCAGCCCCAGCAGCTGCTGCACGAAGTCGATGCGCTGGTCCGCTCCCTGGGCGTTGTGGCTGAACTGCAGCTGGGCCGGCCCACTGAGCTTGTAGACCTTCGGTTGCTGCTGTACCAGCGTCACCAGTGAGCGCGGGTCCACGGCCGTGTTCTGCGCGAAATTCAGCTTGCCCGTGACAGCGCTCGCCTCGATCTTGCTGATCCCCATCTGTTGCGCGCGCAGGCGCAGGGCCGTGATGCGAAAAAGGCGCCGCGTCGGCTCCGGCAGCAGGCCGAAGCGGTCGATCATCTCGACCTGCAGTTCCT
Organism: Gammaproteobacteria bacterium; assembly: GCA_030832825.1. GTDB lineage: Bacteria > Pseudomonadota > Gammaproteobacteria > Pseudomonadales > Pseudohongiellaceae > UBA5078. Next base: position 18,528 of record JAURIJ010000027.1, on the reverse strand, counting down.
TGAGTTCCTCGTCGTCCCGCGCGCCGGCAATGCGCTTGTACATGATCAGCCGGGTATGCACGTCCGGCAGATACTCCTCGCTGATCAGCGCAGGCACCCGCAGATTCACCTCGCTGACATGCTGCAGAGTGCCCTCGATATTGGGTGTGCGGCCTTCGCGAATGGCCTTGACGGCTTCCTCCAGCATTTCCGTGTAGAGGCTGAAGCCGATCTTCTGGATGTGTCCTGTCTGCTCTTCCCCCAGGAACTCGCCGGCACCGCGGATCTCCAGGTCGTGGCTCGCCAGCGTGAAACCCGCCCCCAGAGTGCTGGCGGCGCTGATGGCTTCAATGCGCTTGAGGGCATCGGGCGTCATGTTGTTCTTGTTCGGGGTGAGCAGGTAGGCGTAGGCCTGGTGGTGCGAACGGCCCACACGACCGCGCAGCTGATGTAGCTGGGCCAGCCCGAGCTTGTCTGCCCGGTCCATGATGATGGTGTTGGCACTGGGAATGTCGATGCCCGTCTCGATGATGGTCGAGCACACCAGGATGTTGTACCGCTTGTGATAGAAGTCGGCCATGATCTGTTCGAGCTCGCGCTCCGGCAGCTGACCGTGCGCCACGCAGACACGAGCCTCGGGAATCAGTTCCTGCAGGTGCTCGGCCGTCTTGTTGATCGTCTTCACTTCATTGTGCAGGTAGAACACCTGGCCCCCACGCAACAGTTCGCGCAGCACAGCTTCCTTGATGAGGGCGTCCTGGCTCTCCCGGATGAAGGTCTTGACCGAGAGGCGCTTGGCTGGCGGGGTCACGATCAGCGACAGATCGCGCACGCCGGAGAGGGACATGTTCAAGGTGCGAGGAATGGGCGTTGCCGTCAGCGTCAGGATATCCACGCTGGAGCGCAGAGCCTTGAGCTTCTCCTTCTGCTGCACACCGAAGCGATGCTCCTCGTCGATGATGAGCAAGCCGAGATCCTTGTACTCGATGGCGTCCTGCAGCAGTTTGTGGGTGCCGACGATGATGTCCACCTTGCCGTTGCGGATGTTCGCCAGCGTCTCTTCCTGCTGCTTCGCCGAGCGAAAACGCGAAGTCAGGTCGACGGACACCGGCCAGTCGGCGAAGCGATCGCGAAAACTCTCGTAGTGCTGCTGCGCCAACAGGGTGGTGGGCACCAGGATCGCAACCTGCTTGTGGTTCTGCACGGCAACGAAAGCGGCTCGCATTGCGACCTCCGTCTTGCCGAAACCGACGTCTCCACATACCAATCGATCCATGGCCCGCTTCGAGGCCATGTCGCGCAATACGGCATCGATGGCGTCCTGCTGGTCGGGTGTGACCTCGAACGGGAAACTGCTGGCGAAGGCGTCGTAGTCGATGTCGTCCACGCGGTACGCGAAGCCTTCGCGCGCTTCGCGTTTCGCATAGATGTCCAGCAATTCCACGGCCACATCGCGAATTTTTTCTGCGGCCTTCTGGCGCGCCTTCTGCCATTGATCGTTGCCGAGCGAGTTCAAGGGCGCCAGGTCGGGTTCGCTGCCCCCGTAGCGGCTGATCAGGTGCAGGGAGTACACCGGCACATAGAGCTTGGCGTCGCGAGCGTATTCCAGGGTCAGGAATTCGGTTTCCTGATTGTCGATGGTGAGGGTCTGCAGGCCGCGGTAGCGGCCGACGCCGTGTTCCAGATGCACCACGGCTGCACCGATGTGCAGCTCATTGAGATTGCGGATCAGCAGTTCCGTGTTGTCCTGCGCGCGGCGGCGGCGCCGGCGCTGGGCCACGCGCTGGCCGAACAGCTGGGTCTCCGTGATCAGCAGGCACTGCGGGTGGCGCAGCAGAAGTCCCTGGTCCAGCGGGGCGACGGTGATGCAGACAGGTGACGCGGACTGCAGGAAGCGGGTCCAGGAGTCGACCGGCGCAGGCTGCACGCCGATGCTCTTGAGCAGTTCCAGCAGACTCTCGCGTCGGCCTGCCGACTCGGCGCAGAAGAGCACGCGATGCGTGGGATGCTCTTGCAGCACCTTTTGCAGTGCGTGCAGGGGGCTCTGCTGGCCGATTCCGATACTCGGGGGTGGTGCGACATCGACGGGGACCGCCTTCTCCGCAGCACCCTGCGGCTGGATGTCCACGCTGGGGTAGTCGCGCAGCAGCGCAAACGCCTCGTCCGGACTCAGGAACAGCTCCCCGGGGGAGAGTATCGGGCGATGTCTGTCGTGTCGGCGGTCCTCGTAACGTGTCTTGATGTCATTCCAGAATCGCAGGCCGGAAGTCTGCAGATCGCTGGTACGCACGACGAGCGTGTTGCGGGGCAGGTAGTCGAACAGGGTTTCGGGCGCGTCGAAGAACAGGGGCAGGTAGTACTCGATACCGGCAGAATGCAGGCCCTGGCTGATGTCCTGATAGACGCTGCACTGGCGTAGATCGACATCGAAGTGATTGCGGAAATTGCTGCGGAACAGGCTGATGCCGGCCTCGTTCATCGGGTATTCCTTGCCCGGCAGCAACTGGATGCTGTCGACTTTCTGCAGGGAACGCTGGGTTTCCGCGTCGAAGATTCGCAGGCTCTCGATCTCGTTGTCGAAAAGGTCGATGCGATAGGGGTGATCGGCGCCCATGGGGTAAATGTCCATGATGGCTCCACGCACCGCGAATTCCCCGTGTTCATGCACGGAGTCCACGCACTGGTAGCCGGCGCTCTGCAGGCGGCGCCGCATGACTTCGGGTTCGAATGCTCCGCCCACTTTCAATTGCAAGCTGTTGCCCAGCACATAACTGCGTGGGCAGAGTCGATGCATCAGGCTGGTCAGCGGCACAACGAGGATGCCCTTGGCGAGGTCAGGCAGACTCGACAGGGTGCTGAGGCGGTCCGAGACGATGTCCTGGTGTGCCGAGAAATTGTCGTAGGGCAGGGTTTCCCAGTCGGGCAGGGCGTAGAGGGGAAGACTGCCATCCTGCGGGCAAAAGAAGCCGAGCTCGCGACGTATGGCATCGGCTTCCTCGGTGTTGGCGGTGACAACAACGACCGGGCCGCGATGCCGGCCTGCAATCCCGGCCACGGCGAGGCTGAGCGCACTGCCGGGCAGACTGGCCCAGCGCCGATGGTCCCCCCCGCTGGATGGCAGTTCGGGTTCGAGAATGCTGATGCTGTGCATGGAGTCTTTGTTCGCAATCGAAAGGGCCGCGATTCTGGCACAAACCGCGCGCGACTGGCAGGGCCAACTGTGCCTGCGCGGGCAGAGGGTTTCACGCGGGAGGCCCGGCATGCAGGCAGCGCCGGGTTGCGCCCCTATTGCAATCCAAAGATAATACTGCCCTCTCCAACAACCTCTCTAACAAAGGTGCAGCCAGTGACTCGACCCAGTTTGGACGACTATTTCGGTGATTGGAAACAACGTGAGGCGCTGGCTCAGGAAATGATTCCTGTGGTCGGTCGGCTCTACAGTCAGCGCAATGTAGGCATCTTCCTGTACGGTCGCGCGCTGCATAACCGCTCCGTTGCCAACATCATGAAGTCGCATCGTTTCGTCCGTCAGGTAGGTCGCAACGAGATGTCCGAATTCGAGAGTCATCCCGTTCTGATGGCCCTGGCCAGGCTCGACCTGGCACACTGCCACATCGATCTGGGCAAGCTCACCGTGCGCTACATGGAGCAGCAGGAACAGCTTGGCGCTGCGGCACTTCCCGTGGAGGAATTCGTGGCGAAGGAACTCGGCTATCTGGTGGGCGTGAAGACCAAGCCCATCGAGAGGTCGCAGGATGTCGTGCTGTACGGCTTCGGCCGCATCGGGCGCCTCATCGCCCGCTTGCTCATCGAGCGTACCAGCACTGGCGAGGTGATGCGGCTGCGTGCGATCGTCGTGCGCCCCGGCAAGGAAGGCGATCTCGAGAAACGCGCCAGCCTGCTGGTATCCGATTCGGTGCATGGTGCCTTCCAGGGCACGGTGCGCGTGGACGAAGAGAATGGTTGTCTGATCGCCAACGGCAATGTCATCAAGGTGATCTACGCGAATCGCCCCGATGAAGTGGACTATACCAAGTACGGCATCCAGGACGCGCTGATCATCGACAATACCGGTACCTGGCGTGACGAAGCCGGGCTGTCACAGCATCTCAAGGCCAAGGGCGCCAGCAAGGTGGTGTTGACTGCGCCGGGCAAGGGCGGGTTGAAGAACATCGTCTACGGCATCAACCACGAGCAGATCCAGCCGGAAGACAGGATCATCACCGCTGCGTCGTGCACCACAAACGCCATTGCTCCGGTGTTGAAAGTCATCAATGACAAGTTCGGCATCATGCATGGCCACGTCGAGACGGTGCATGCCTATACCAACGACCAGAACCTCATCGACAATTATCACGAGGGCAATCGTCGTGGTCGCAGTGCTGCCTTGAACATGGTGCTGACCGAGACCGGAGCGGCCAAGGCCGTCGTCAAGGCGGTGCCGGAGCTCGAGGGCAAGCTGACGGGCAATGCGGTCCGCGTGCCGATCCCGAACGTCTCCATGGCCATTCTGAGCCTGCATCTCAACCAGGCGACCAGCAAGACCGAGCTGAACGAGTTCCTGCGCCTGATTGCCCTGCATTCCAAGCTGCAGAACCAGATCAGCTACACCCAGGCTGCGGATGCTGTTTCCAGCGACTTCGTCGGCTCGCGCGAGGCCGCCATCGTGGACTCCACCGCGACCATCGTCCAGGGCAACAACTGTGTTCTCTACCTCTGGTATGACAACGAATTCGGTTACTGCAATCAGGTGGTCCGAATGGTTTACAAGATGGCCGGAGTCCAGTACCGCCTGTACCCATTGGAGGGATAAGCCTGAAAAGCTGCCGGATTGCCCCAGAAAGCGGTGGCATTCCGGCATTCGGCTAACTATAATTGCCGCGCCTAAGTGGCCGTTATACAAGAAATTTCCAAGCGATCGCAATCGCATCCAGAACTATGCCAGGCGCTTCGCCTGGCAGATGCCTTGGTGTGCCCTTCACGCTTGAATTCGACATGCATCAACGGCACCGTGGTTTCATGAACTTCCTGTAACGATTAGGCTTGGCGAATGATCAAAATTACGCGCGGGTTGGATATTCCACTTCTGGGTGAGCCGGAGCAGCAGATCACGGAAGCGCGACATGTTCAAAGTGTTGCCATGCTCGGAAAAGATTATGTCGGCATGAAACCCACCATGGCGGTTCGTGAAGGCGATCGCGTGAAGCTGGGCCAGCCCGTGTTCGAAGACAAGAAGACGCCCGGGGTGGTCTACACCGCACCAGCCGGTGGCGTTGTGCGCGAGATCAATCGGGGCGAGCGTCGTGTATTCCTCTCGCTGGTCATCGAAGTCGATGAGTCCGCCGACGAGCAGGTGGAGTTCACTCGTTACGACAGCGCTCAACTGGCCTCGCTCGAGCGGGCCGCCGTCGTGGACAATCTGGTCAAGTCCGGCCTCTGGACGGCGCTGCGTACTCGCCCCTTCAGCAAGGTGCCTGCACTGGATGCCCGCCCTCACGCCATCTTCGTGAACGCCATGGATACCAATCCGCTGGCCGCCCATCCGGAAGTGGTGGCGCGTCAGTCTGGCAATGACTTCCTTCACGGCATCAACATACTCTCCCGCCTCACCGAAGGGGCGCTGTTCGTCTGTCGAGCCGCTGGCAGTTTCGCGGGTCTGGAAGATCACGCGTTCGCCTCCAACGTCAAGGTCGAGAGTTTTGGGGGGCCGCATCCCGCAGGTCTCACGGGCACGCATATTCACTTCCTCGACCCGGTCAGCCTCAAGAAGCAGGTCTGGAGCATCGACTACCAGGATGTCATTGCGGTGGGCAGGCTCTTCACCACGGGCAGGCTGAATGTCGAGCGTGTGGTGGCACTTGCCGGCCCGCAGGTCGACAAGCCTCGACTGGTGCGCACCCGCATCGGCGCGAACCTGGAAGACTTGTGTGCCGGCGAATTGAAAGCCGGGGAGAACCGCGTGATTTCCGGTTCCGTGCTCTCCGGTCGCACGGCACATGGCGTCGAGAATTACCTCGGACGCTATCATCTGCAGGTCTCGGTGGTGCACGAGGGGCGTGAACGGGCGCTGCTTGGCTATCTGTCGCCTGGCACTGAACGACATTCTGCGCTGGGCATCTATCTCTCAAGTCTCTTCAAGGGGCGCAAGTTCGCCCTTGGCACGTCCACCAATGGCAGTCCGCGTGCCATGGTGCCCGTGGGCAGCTACGAGCGGGTCATGCCGCTGGACATCCTGCCCGTCCAGCTGCTGCGGGCGCTGATCGTGGGCGACATCGAAGTGGTGCAAAGTCTGGGTGGACTAGAACTCGATGAGGAAGATATGGCCCTGTGCACCTATGTCTGCCCCGGCAAATATGAATACGGTCCAATCCTGCGGGACAACCTGACTCGCATCGAAAAAGAAAGTTAGTGGATAAGGCAACTATGGGTTTGCGCAGAATACTCGATGACATGGCACCGCAGTTCGAGAAGGGCGGGCGCTACGAAAAGTTCTATCCCTTGTACGAAGCGGTGGACACGATCTTCTACACCCCCAGTCGTGTCACGGTCTCCGGTTCGCATGTGCGGGATGGCGTCGATCTCAAGCGGATCATGATCACCGTCTGGTTCGCGGCGTTCCCGGCAATGTTCTACGGCATGTACAACGTGGGCTACCAGGCCACCACCGCGATGGCCAACATGGGGCTGACCACCACCGGCGACTGGCGCGCGTTCTGGATCGAGCTCTTATCCTCTTATAACCCCAACAGCATCTGGGACTGCTTCTGGTTCGGCGCCGTCCACTATCTGCCACTCTACGCCGTGATCTTCATCGTCGGCGGTTTCTGGGAAGCGTTGTTCGCCACCATTCGACGTCACGAAATCAATGAAGGCTTCTTCGTCACTTCCATTCTCTTTTCGCTGATCCTGCCGCCGGATATTCCGCTGTGGCAGGCCGCGCTCGGTATCAGTTTCGGCGTGGTAGTGGGCAAGGAGGTATTCGGCGGCACTGGCAAGAATTTCCTCAACCCGGCTCTGGTCGGACGTGCCTTCCTGTTCTTTGCCTATGCTCCGCAGATGACCGGTGATGCCGCATGGACCGCCGTGGACGGCTTCAGTGGCGCCACGTCACTCAGTCAACTGGCGGCCAGCGGGCTGCCGGTGATGTCCGCTGCCACTGGTCAGGAGCTGACCTGGATGGATTCCTTCATCGGCAGGGAGCAGGGCTCCATCGGTGAAACCTCCACGCTGGCGATCATGCTGGGTGGCGCGCTGCTGCTGATCACGCGCATCGCGTCCTGGCGCATCATGCTTGGCATGTTCCTGGGCATGGTGGCGTTTTCCACGCTGCTCAACATGGTTGGCTCGGATACCAATCCCTTCTTCGCCACACCCTGGTACTGGCATCTGGTACTCGGAGGTTTCGCGTTCGGCATGGTGTTCATGGCCACTGACCCCGTATCGGCGTCCATGACCAACACGGGCAAGTGGGTCTACGGCGCCCTGATCGGTGTCATGGTTGTCATGATCCGCGTGCTGAATCCCGCCTACCCCGAGGGCGTCATGCTCGCGATTCTGTTCGGCAATCTGTTTGCGCCGCTTATCGACTATGTCGTGGTGAGAGCGAACATCAAGAGGAGGCTTGCACGCAATGCAGTCTAAAGATTCAGTCGGCGGTACCATCAAGGTCGCTCTGGTTCTGTGCGTCGTCTGCTCGGTGTTCATCTCCAGCGCTGCCGTGATCCTCAAGCCGTTCCAGGTCAACAACAAGTTGCTGGATCGCAACAAGAACATTCTGGCCGCTGCCGGCATGTTCGATCCGGCGCTCAACAGCAACGCCGAGGTGGATGACCTGTTCTCCCGCTTCACCCTGCAGGTGGTTGAGCTCGAAACAGGGGAAGTGCTTGGCGAAGAGCGCCTCGCCGAGCTTGGCATCGACCCGCAAACCTATGACGAGCGTTCCGTTCTGAGCGACTCGCAGTTCAGCGATGCGCTTGCAGCCGAGGACGACATTGCCGATCTGAAGCGCCGTGTCCGTTATTCCACGGTCTACACCCTGCCTGCCGAGGACGGCTCCATCGAGACGCTCGTGATTCCGGTGAGTGGTTATGGCCTTTGGGGCACCATCTACGGCTATATCGCTCTGGACGGCGATGGCAACACAGTCAATGGCATCGGCTTCTACGAACACAAGGAAACGCCAGGGCTTGGCGGCGAGATCAACAATCCGCGCTGGAAAGCCCTGTGGCCGGGCAAGAAAGTCTTTGACGCCCAGGGTGACGTGGCCTTGAGCGTGATCAAGGGCCGTGGTGAAGGCGACTACGAGATTGATGGTCTGTCCGGGGCATCCCTCACCAGCCGTGGCGTGGACAACATGATTGCATTCTGGCTGGGGCCGAATGGTTTCGGGCCGTACCTGAACAATTTGAATGAAGGTTGAAGGGCGAGGTTGTAATGGCAACTGACACGAAGACATTGTTGTTCAAGCCCATAGTGGCGGAAAACCCGATCACCCTGCAGATCCTGGGCATCTGCTCCGCACTGGCCGTGACGACGAGCCTGCGCGTCACCATCGTCATGTGTGTGGCGCTGACGCTGGTCGTGGCCTTCTCGAACTTCTTCATCTCGATGGTGCGCAATTACATGCCCAGCAGCATCCGCATCATCATCCAGATGGCGATCATATCGACCCTGGTGATCGCGGTGGATCAGCTGCTGCAGGCCTTCGCCTACGAGATCAGCAAGCAGCTGAGCGTGTTCGTCGGTCTGATCATCACCAACTGCATCGTGATGGGGCGTGCGGAAGCCTACGCCATGAAGAACCCGCCGGTGCCAAGCTTCTGGGACGGTATCGGCAACGGCCTGGGGTACAGCACTGTCCTGCTGATTCTCGGCAGCGTGCGTGAACTGTTCGGGTCGGGCAGTCTGTTCGGCATAGAGATTCTGCCGCTGGTGTCCAACGGCGGCTGGTATCAGCCCAATGGTCTGATGCTGCTGGCGCCAAGTGCGTTCTTCATCATTGGTTTCCTGATCTGGATCGTGCGCACCAAGCGCGTTGATCAGGTTGAGAAGTCCGAGTTCAAGCTCGCGGCGCACACCACTCAGGAGGTCGCACACTGATGGAACACTATCTGAGTCTTGCGGTTCGCGCAGTCTTCGTCGAGAACATGGCCCTGCAGATGTTCCTGGGCATGTGCACCTTCATCGCAGTGTCCAAGAAAGTCGAAACAGCCGTGGGTCTGGGCGTGGCTGTCACCGCTGTACAGATCATCACTGTGCCTCTGAACAATCTGCTGTTCACCTATCTGCTGAAGGATGGTGCCCTGGCCTGGATGGGCTTCCCCGATCTCGATCTCAGCTTTCTGGGTTTCATCTGCTACATCGGCGTGATCGCTGCGGTGGTGCAGGTGCTGGAAATGTTCCTCGACAAGTACATGCCGGCGCTCTACAACGCCCTCGGGGTGTTTCTGCCGCTGATCGCCGTGAACTGCGCCATCATGGGCGCGTCCCTGTTCATGGTAGAGCGCAATTACACCTTCTCTGAAAGCGTGGTGTACGGCACCGGTGCAGGAGTGGGATGGGCGCTGGCGATCACAGCCATGGCGGGGATTCGCGAAAAGCTCAAGTACAGCGATGTGCCGCAGGGTCTGCGGGGCATGGGCATCACCTTCATTACCACCGGCCTGATGTCGCTGGGCTTCATGTCATTCAGCGGCTTGTCACTGTAGTCAACAGGTTATAAAGAGATGATCGATATTGCAGCTATAGCGGGCGGCGTGCTGATGTTCACCGTGGTGGTCATGGTGTTCGTGGCACTGATTCTCGTTGCCAGAGCCAGGCTGGTCAGCACGGGTAACGTCAGGATCGAGATCAACGGGGACCCTGCCAAGTCCATCGTCGTGCCTGCAGGCGGCAAGCTGTTGACCACTCTGGCAGACGCTGGCATCTATCTGTCCTCTGCCTGTGGCGGCGGTGGCACCTGTGGTCAGTGCAAATGTCAGGTGGTGGATGGCGGTGGTTCCATGCTGCCGACCGAGCAGGGTCACTTCACCCTTGGCGAGGCCAAGGCGCACTGGCGGCTGTCCTGCCAGGTGGCCGTGAAGCAGGACATGAAGATCGAGGTCGAGCCCGAGTTTTTCGGTGTCAAGCAGTGGGAATGCACCGTGGTCTCCAACGACAACGTGGCCACCTTCATCAAGGAACTGGTTCTCAGGATTCCCGATGGCGACAGCGTCGATTTCCGTGCCGGGGGGTATGTCCAGCTGGAAGTGCCGGCCCATGAGGTGCACTACAAGGACTTCGTGATCGGCGAGAAATTCCGTGGTGACTGGGAGAAGTTCGGCCTGTTCAAGCTCGTCTCCAAGACCGAAAAGACCACCATTCGTGCGTACTCGATGGCCAACTATCCGGAAGAGAAGGGCATCATCAAGTTCAATATCCGCATTGCCACGCCGCCGCCCAAATCCAGCTTTCCGCCCGGCATCATGTCGTCCTATGTCTTCAGCCTCAAGCCGGGTGACAAGATCAAGGTGTTTGGCCCCTTCGGTGAGTTCTTCGCCAAGGACACCAATTCCGAGATGGTCTTCATCGGGGGTGGTGCCGGCATGGCGCCCATGCGCTCGCACATCTTCGATCAACTGCGCCGCATCAAGACCAAGCGCAAGATCACCTTCTGGTATGGCGCCCGCAGCCTGAAGGAAATGTTTTACGTCGACGACTTCAACATGCTGGCCGCGGAGAACGAGAATTTCACCTGGCACGTTGCCCTGTCCGACCCGCAGCCGGAGGACAATTGGACCGGCATGACCGGGTTCATTCACAACGTGGTCTATCAGCACTATCTCAAGGACCATGTGGCGCCCGAAGACTGCGAGTTCTACATGTGCGGCCCGCCCATGATGAATGCCGCCGTCATCAAGATGCTCAAGGATCTGGGTGTCGAGGATGAGAACATCGCGCTGGACGAGTTCTCCTGATCGCTGCTTCTCTGCGTGCCTCCGGTGTTGTGCCGGGGGTGGCGACCGGATCTGAATGCCCATGAACACCGTGTCGAGACGCCAAAGCCTGCTGTTTTTCTCCGTGGCCGTTCTGGTCGTCGGGTTCCTCCTGTTCAACCGACAAACCGACACCGCAGTCATTCACGAGTTCGGTGGCGGCACCATGGGCACCCGCTACAGTGTCAAGCTTGTGGACCTCCCGTCAGGCAGCACCCTGGAGCAGATTTCCGTCGACGTGTCGCGAATTCTCGAACGTGTCGATCGCGAGCAGATGTCCACCTATGCCCCGGATTCGGAACTGTCGCGACTCAATGCCGCGGCAGTCGACCAGGACGTTGCGCTTTCCGACGACATGACCGAAGTGCTGGCCTTGGCGCTGGAGCTCAATCATGTCACGGACGGCGCATTCGATGTGACGGTCGGGCCGCTGGTGAATCGCTGGGGGTTCGGGCCGGAGGATCGCCGCGAGGATCGGATACCGACGCAGGCGGAGATCGACGCGCTGCTGGCCCGTGTCGGCTCGCATCATCTCACCCTCGACATTGACAGTCGCAGCCTGCGAAAGACGGCCGATGTCTATGTGGACTTGAGCGGCATCGCCAAGGGCTACGGTGTGGACAAGGTGGCTGATTACCTGGATTCGCGCGGAGTGACGAGTTACTTCATCGAGGTCGGAGGCGAATTGCGGATTCGTGGTTACAAGCCTGGCAATCAAAGCTGGGTGCCGGCCATCGAGAAACCAGTCGACACGGCGCCGCAGGTACACAATATCTTCTATGCCAGGGGTGAACCCATCGCCGTGGCAGGCTCGGGCGATTATCGCAACTATTTCGAGGAGGACGGTGTACATTACTCCCACGAGATAGACCCGCAGACTGGCAGGCCGATCTCGCACAATCTCGCAGGGGTCTATGTGATCGACAGCACTGCCGCGCGAGCCGATGCGCTCGCCACGGCCTTCATGGTACTCGGCGTCGAGCGTGGTTTCGCGCTCGCCGAGGAGCTTGGTCTGGCAGTGTATTTCGTCGCGCGAGACGATGTGAATGACACCTTCGTCGATCGCTACACCACAGGTTTTGAACATTATCTGGATTCGGGAAACTAGACTCATGGCCACTCTGATTGGAACGTTCATCCTGCTGCTGCTGGTGGTCGCCGGCATGGCGATCGGCGTGATGTTCGGTCGCAAACCCCTGAAGGGCTCTTGCGGTGGCTTGAACAATGGCGGCGACAGCAGCTGTTCAGTGTGCGGTGGCAACCCCGCCAAATGTGACGAAGCCGCACGCTGAAGCACGGGAGAGCCGCCGCCTTGAAGCAGCAGATGCAGTACGACATCATCGTGATCGGGAGTGGTCCCGCAGGCGAGTCTGCGGCCATGAATTCCGCCAAGAAAGGCCGACGTGTGGCGGTGATTTCCGACCGCGAGAAGGTGGGCGGCAATTGCACGCATCTGGGCACCATACCTTCGAAGGCACTGCGCCAATCGGTGAAACAAGTGATGCAATTCAGCAGCAATCCGCTGCTGCGCGAATTTGCCACGCTGCGTCGACCCTGTTTCCAGGACATCATGCGTCATGCTGCGCGCGTCATCGATGAGCAGGTGCATCTGCGCGCCGGTTATTACGAGAAGAACGGCATCGACATCCTTCACGGCCAGGCGAGCTTCGTGGATCGCAACACGATCCGTCTCGGCAATCGCGGTCCGCTGCTGAAGGCAGAGCATTTCATCATCGCGACGGGTTCGCGTCCGTATCGCCCGGACAACGTCGACTTCACGCATCCGCGCATTTTCGACAGCGACACGATCCTTCAGCTCGATCATTCCCCGCGCAAGGTGACGGTGATCGGTGCCGGCGTGATAGGCTGCGAGTACGCCTCCATATTTGGGGGACTTGGCGCCAAGGTGGAACTGATCAACCCCGCCAGCACGCTGCTCTCGTTCCTCGACTGGGAGATTTCCGATGCGCTGAGTTATCACCTGCGCAACGCCGGCGTGCGCAGCCGGCATAATGAGGAATATGACAGGCTGGAGTACTTCGACACGCACATCGTCACGCACTTGAAGTCCGGCAAGCGCATCAAGAGCGACATCGTGCTCTGGGCCAACGGTCGCACCGGCAACACGGATCAATTGAATCTGGCCGCCATCGGCCTAGAACCCAATTCACGTGGTCAACTGGAGATCGACAAGCGCTACTGCACGAAAGTCGACAACATCTTCGCTGCGGGCGATGTCGTGGGCTGGCCGTCGCTGGCGAGTGTGTCCTACGACCAGGGACGGGCAGCCTCCAACGCGATTGTCGATCCGGCGGCCTGCGTCGAGATCGATCGTTTCGCCACAGGCATCTACACCATCCCGGAGATCAGCACCCTCGGCAAGACCGAGCGTGAGCTGACCAATGAGCGCATCCCGTACGAAGTCGGCAAGGCCTTCTTCAAGAACACCGCACGCGGTCTCATCACCGGCGAGCAGGTGGGCATGCTCAAGATTCTCTTTCACTTCGACACGCTGGAGATACTGGGCATCCACTGTTTTGGCGATCAGGCTTCCGAGATCGTGCACATCGGTCAGGCCATCATGCTGCAGGAAGGCAGGGCCAACACCATGCGTTATTTCCTCGACACCACCTTCAATTACCCCACCATGGCCGAAGCCTATCGCATTGCTGCGCTTGACGGCCTGAACCGGGTGTTCTGAGTGAGTGCAGTGTCGTGCCTAAACCTTTCCCCGGGGAGTCAGACAATTGATCAGTGAACGCAGCATCGCCGTTCTCGGCGGCGGCAGCTTCGGTACCGTGATTGCCAACATCATTGCGCAGAATGGCTATCGCGTGAATTTCTGGATGCGCAGCGAGGTGCTGGTCGACGAGGTCAATCACACGCACCAGAACAGCCAGTATCTGCCTGGCTATGTCCTGCGTGACAATGTCAGGGCCTTCCACGACATGCAGCTGGCAGTGCAGGATGCCGAAGTGATTTTTGTCGCCGTGCCGAGTGCCTATTTTCGTGCCGTGGTGCGCGACATGCGGCGCTGGGCACCGGAGGATGCCATTCTCGTGAGCACCACCAAGGGCATCGAGGCCGGCAGTTTCCAGTTGATGAGTCAGATACTCGCCGAGGAATGTCCAGCGGCGCGCATCGGCGTCTTGAGTGGGCCCAATCTCGCCAAGGAGATCGCGGCCCGCAATCTCACCGGCACGGTGATCGCCAGCGCCCATGCCTCAGTGCGTGAGACGGTGCAGCGCATCCTCAAGTCGGAGTACTTCCGCGTCTACACCAATGACGACATGTTCGGGGTGGAACTCGGCGGTGCGCTCAAGAACATCTATGCCATCATTGCAGGTCTCGCATCGGCGATGGGCATGGGCCACAACACCAACAGCATGCTGGTGACGCGCAGTCTCACGGAGATGGCGCGCTTCGGCCGCAAGCTCGGGGCAGACCCGATGACCTTTCTCGGTCTGTCGGGCGTGGGCGATCTCGTGGTCACCTGCTCGTCACCGCTGAGCCGCAATTTCCGGGTAGGCTTTGCGCTGGGGCAGGGCAAGTCCATCGAAGAAGCCACGGCCGAAGTCGGTCAAGTGGCAGAAGGCGTGAACACACTCAAGCTGGTCAAGGAGAAGGCCGACGAGCTGGGCGTCTACATGCCCCTCGTGAACGGGCTCTACCAGATCGTGTACGGTGGCAGTTCAGTGCGACAGATCGTGGCATCCCTGATGCTGGGAGAACAGGCGCTCGATGTGGAATACGAGGCCAATCAGACCAAGGTGTTGAACCTGAAGGAGTAATCATGGCAGACGATATCGTCGAGAATCTGAAGCAACCCGCACAGTGGTTCCGCATAGCGTTCATGCTGGCTCTGGCGGTGGCCCTGTATCTGGCGGGCATGGTGCTGACGCTGCTCATCATTGCGCAGGCCCTGTTTGGCCTGCTGACCGGAGCCGACAACCGCAATCTGCGGGAACTCGGCGCGGCCTTGACTGCCTATGTGCGTCAGGTACTGGATTTCCTCACTTACAACAGTGAATTCAAGCCGTTTCCGTTTGCCCCCTTTGCGGCTGGGCCAACGCCTGCAGAGACCGCCGAGACAGAGGCCGACATGGACCAGGAACAGGACGTGGAAGTGCATGTGCCCGAGGGGGGCGATGTCGAGCAGCACGATGATGCGCAGCCGGTCGCGAAACCTGCACGCCGTCGCAGCAGCCGCACTGCCACGCGCCATGATGACAGCGATGTGGCGTGACATCGTGCGCGGCTGGCTGAGAGCAGCCCTGCCTGCGCTCCTGCCGTTCTGGCTGGCCACACACGCCGTTGCCCAAGGGGCCGGCGATGTGCCGGGAGCACGCGACTTTCCTGGGATTGCACGTTTTCCCGGAGCATCGATTGTCCAGTATGACGCCCAGCCGGCCGGCAACTACAGACTGGCGCTTGGTCGTCTGCAACGCGTGAATGGAAGGGTGACTGCCGGACGCGAAGAGCGGCTGCAGGGCGAGCTGACCCGCATCACCTATCAGATCCCTTCCGGATTCAGCGGCGCCGAGGTCTTCGCGCACTACCTGGGGGCCATTGCCGGCCAGACAGAGGAATTGTTCCGCTGTCAGGGCCGCGCCTGCGGCAGCAGCAATTTCTGGGCGAATGACGTTCTCGGCAATCGCATTCTCTATGGTCCGGAGCAGGAGCAGTTCTATGTCGCCCTCAGCTCCAGCAATGCGGCAGGCGAGAGCGATCGCTACTTCGTGCTCTACGTGATCACGCGGGGCAATCGCAGTGTCTATGCCCATCTCGACGTGCTCGAACCCGTGCTCGCCGACACGCAGCCCGGTCCCGAGTCGCCGCAGTCTCTGCTTGAACGCCTGCAGCAGGAAGGCAGCGTGATCGTGCGTGCAATCCGTTTCGGTCAAGACGATGCACTGCTGGAATCCGAAGGGCTTGAATTGGTGGCCGGTGCCCTGGCTCTCGCGCCCGAATTGCGTGTGTTGGTGGTAGGGCATCTGCGGGAAAGTGGCGATGTCGATGCGCTGATCACGCGCACGCAGCGTCGCGCACAGGCGGTCGTCGAGGCGCTGCAGCAGGCGGGCATCGATGCGGCACGGCTGCAGGCAAGGGGTGCAGGTCCGCTGGCGCCCGCCTGTGCCCAGGCGCCTTGTTCGGATCGCGTCGAGATCGTGCTCAGTGAATAGGCTTACTTGCTTATGAGGGACAGGAACTCGTTGCGCGTGCTCTGACTGTTGCGGAATGCGCCCAGCATGCACGACGTGGTCATGATGGAATTCTGCTTTTCCACGCCACGCATCATCATGCACATGTGCTGGGCCTCGATGATGACACCCGCGCCGGTCGCGCCGGTCTTCGACACGATCGTCTCGGCGATCTCCTTGGTCAGATTCTCCTGAATCTGCAGGCGACGCGCGAAGATGTCGACGATGCGGGCGATCTTGGACAGGCCGATCACCTTGCCGCGCGGTATGTAGGCGACATGGCACTTGCCAATGAAGGGCAGCATGTGGTGCTCGCACATGGAATACAGCTCGATGTTCTTCACGATGACCATCTCGTCGGAATCCGAGGGGAACAAGGCATCGTTGATCACTTCGTCGATGTCTTGACGATAGCCCCGCATCAGGAAATCCATGGCCTTGGCTGCGCGGCGCGGTGTGTCCGCGAGTCCGGGACGCTCGAGGTCCTCGCCGATGGCTGTGATGATGTCGCGATAAGCGCGTTCCATTGTGTCACTCATGTTCGCTTGCTGGTGTCCTGTCTGTGGCAGAGGCGCCTACCGTACGATACACCCCACGGCCCGGTAAAGTGATTTCTGGCCACCCCCTTGAGGACGATGATCTTGACTGCAATGCATATGCTCAGCCTGGGCGAGGTGCTCGATAAGCTCGCCACTCGCTTCGACGAGGCCGACCTGTTCTATGGACATGGCACCGACAATGCCTGGGACGAAGCCGTCTATCTCGTGTTCTGTGCGCTGCAGATTCCCTTCACTGCCGACGAGCAGATCATGAGTCGCGCGATCACGGCACAGGAGCAGCAGAAAGTCGAAGCGCTCGCCACGCGGCGTCTGGTGGAGCGGCTGCCTGTGGCGTACCTGGTGGGGGAAGCCTGGTTTGCAGGACTTCCCTTCACAGTGAACGAGCAGGTGCTGATTCCACGCTCCCCGATTGCCGAATTGATCCAGCAGGAATTCGCGACGCTCCTGCCTCGCACGCCCGAGCACATCCTGGACCTGTGCACTGGCAGTGGCTGCATCGGCATCGCGACGGCGCTGACATTCGAGGACAGCCGCGTGGATCTGGCCGACATTTCCCCCCAGGCCCTGGAGGTGGCGCGCGCCAATGTCCAGCGTCACGGCCTCGAGTCGCGTGTCCGGGCTGTGCAGTCGGACCTGTTTGCCGCGCTGCAGGGGCCCTACGACCTGATTCTCTGCAATCCTCCCTATGTCTCCCAGCAGGAAGTGGACGAGCTGCCGCCGGAGTACCGTCACGAGCCGGCACTGGGTCTGCTCTCGGAGGATGACGGGCTGGCGATTCCGCTGCGCATCCTGCGCGAGGCGGCGGACCTGCTCGCGCCCGAGGGGGTGCTGATCATGGAAGTGGGCTACTCACGCGAGGCCTTGAGTGCCCGACTTCCCGGGGTCCCGCTGCTATGGCTCGAATTTGCCCATGGCGGTGACGGGGTGCTTCTGCTGACGCGAGAGCAGCTGCGGGACTTTGCACAGCACTTTGTCTGAGCATCAGTCTGGGATGATTCGTAACACCCAGGATCATGGTGTACAATTCGCGGCCTTTCTAGGCGCCCGAGGCGGGCGCGGCACTCAACTTCTTCACCGCAGGTGACGCATGTCTGGAAACTCGATCGGCAAGCTCTTCACGGTCACCACCTTCGGTGAGAGCCACGGCCCCGCGCTGGGCTGCATCGTGGACGGCTGTCCGCCTGGCATGGCACTGAGCGTGGAGGACCTGCAACGGGATCTCGATCGGCGCAAGCCCGGCACCTCGCGTTTCACCACCCAGCGTCAGGAAGCCGACGAAGTGCGGATTCTTTCCGGCGTCTTCGAGGGGCGCACCACCGGCACGCCCATCGGCCTTCTCATCGAGAACACCGATCAGCGCTCCAAGGACTATGGGCGCATCGCCGAGCAGTTTCGCCCGGCTCACGCCGACTATACCTATCAGCAGAAGTACGGCATCCGCGACTACCGCGGGGGCGGCCGCTCCTCTGCCCGTGAGACTGCCATGCGTGTGGCTGCCGGTGCGATCGCCAGGAAGTATCTGCTGGAACACTGCGGGGTCCAGATTCGGGGCTACATGAGCCAGCTCGGTCCCATCAAGATCCAGAATTTCGACTGGGATGAGGTCGAGCGCAACCCGTTCTTCTGCCCGGATGCGGCACGCGTGCCGGAAATGGAAGCCTACATGGCCGCCCTGAACAAGGAAGGCAACTCCATCGGCGCCCGCATCAATGTGGTGGCCAGCGGGGTGCCTGTCGGCCTCGGCGAGCCGGTGTTCGACCGCCTCGATGCCGACCTTGCCCATGCGCTGATGAGCATCAACGCGGTGAAAGGGGT
>JAURIJ010000009.1 GCA_030832825.1 Gammaproteobacteria bacterium | reverse complement strand
TCTGCGTTCGCGCAGGCGCCAGAAGTAGAAGAAGTCGTCGTTACCGGCTCATTCATTCGTCGCACGGAAGGATTCCGTGCCGCATCTCCGGTCACTCAGATCGGTGCAGAAGACATCGCTGCCGCGGGTACACCAAGCCTGGGTGACGTTGTCGCCAACATGAGCTTCAACCAGGGCTCCCCGACTACACAGAACTCTCTGACTGGTACTTCCAGCACCTCCATAGCCGTGAACCTGCGTGGTCTGGGCACCGGTGCAACGCTTAACCTCGTGGACGGCATGCGTGTGATCGGCACCAACGTCAACACCTTCGTTCCGCAGATCGCCCTGGAGCGTCTGGACGTGGTGACTGACGGTGCGGCAGCACTGTACGGCAGCCAGGCAGTAGCCGGCGTGGTGAACTTCGTGCCGCGCAGCTCCTATGACGGCGCCAAGATCGAGCTGTACCAGCAGGGCGACGACCGTGGTGACTACAAGGACACCATGATCAGCGCACTGGCCGGCACCGAGTGGAACGGCCTGAACATCGTGGCCGCGGCTGAATACCGCACCAACGGCACGCTGCGCATGCGTGATCGTCCGGACCAGATGAACGCCGGTCTGACCTCTTCCTCCACGTCCAACCCCGGCAACTACACCGTGCCCCTGCGCGATGCGGCCGGCAATCTGCGTCGTTCCGCCACTGGCGCACTGGTGACAGCAGTACGTCCTGATCCGGGCTGCGGCGCCACACGTGAAGACCCGACCCAGCAGGGTTCCAACCCGAACGGCTTTCTGTTCTCCCAGACACTGTCTGCCACTGGCGCCCCGAATGCCACGCGCTGCTGGTATGACTACGGCGAATTCTGGGACTACCGTACTGCCCAGGACGTCGGCACTGCCTTCCTGAACCTGTCCTACGACGTCAGCCCCGATTTCAGCTGGGGCGCACAGACCAGCTTCTTCGCGCGTCGCGCCTATAACCGTGGTTCTGCCTCCAACCCAGGTGGCCGCGTGTCTGAACTGCCGGTGATCCGTGGCGAACTGCCTGGCAACCCCTTCCGCGCAGTCAGCGCCAACGGCACGCCGCTGTTCGCACAGGATGCCAACAACGACCGCGTGCCTGATCGTGATGCCACTGGCAACGTGATCGTGCGCCCGACAGGCATTCCGTTCTATGAAGATGTGCGTTTCTCTGCATGGCGTCCCTGGGGCAAGCAAGGCACCCTGCCGTCACAGCTGAACTCCGACGGCTCCCTGGGTTCCGACACCTACATCCGTGGCTACCGTCAGACCTTCAAGGCCGACTTCGCTGTGCCCTTCCTGGAAGACTGGAGAGGTAATGCGACTTACGTTTACGCATTCCAGCAGGACAAGAGCCTTGCCCCGAACTTCAGCTTCGGCGCCATCGCTCAGGGTCTGAACTGCGACGTGATCAACGATCGCGAAGCCTGCTTCAACCCCTTCGTGGCCACCAGCCCCGCCGTCCTGAACACTCAGGCCGTGGCTGACTCCACAGTGCTGACCAGCAACCGTGTGAATGATCAGGACAAGCTGCAGACCTTCGACGTCGTGCTGAACGGTGAAGTGCCGCTCGGCGGCTTCGAACTGCCCGGCGGCTCCATCGCTGCTGCGCTTGGCTATCAGCGTCGCAAGGACGGCTACAACAACATGCCGAGCCTGCACAGCCTGACGGGCGACGTATTCATCGGCACCAAGCTGTTCCCGACCAGCGACCAGCGCACTGTGGACTCCCTGTTCATGGAACTGTCTTTGCCGCTGCTCGACAACCTGGAACTGCAGGCTGCCGTGCGCAACGAAGACTACTCCACTGGCCAGGCTTCCACCGACCCGAAATACGGTCTGGTGTACACCCCGTTCGACTTCCTGACCGTGCGTGCCAGCATGGGTTCCTCGTTCGTGGCCCCGAGCCTGACACAGCTGAACTCCCCCGAGTCCTGTGGTCTGACCAACGTGTCTGACCCCTTCACGACGTTCGCGGCGTTCACTGCGAACTGCTCAAAGGGCAACCCGAACCTGGTGCCCGAGTCTGCCGACACCAAGAGCATCGGTTTCGAACTGGATCTGATCGAAGGCATGCGTCTGCAGATCGACTGGAGCGAGACTGACTTCACCGACCGTATCGTCACCTCCACCACCACCGACGTGCTGGCGACTGACTACTTCAACTTCCAGCAGGCCACTGGCTTCGCCGGTCCTGGCAAGCCCTCGCTGGCGCAGGTGGCTGCCTGGAATGCTGACCCACGTTCCGACAAGCGCATTCAGCGCAACCCGGATGCGATGGATCAGATCGACCGCATCATCAGCGGCGACAGCAATGCTTCCAGCATGCTGGTACGCGCCACTGACCTGAAGCTGAGCTACCGTTTCGACCTGGCCGACCTGGGCATGATCAACGTTGCCCTGGATGCGTCCTACCTCGACACGTACTCCTACCAGCTGCGTCCTGACCGCCCCGTGGTGGAAGGTGCCGGCCTCCAGAACGAGCCGACTGGCGCCGTGCCCCCGCTGCCGCGCTGGAAGTCGAACCTCAGCCTGGGCTGGCTCTCTGGTCAGCACAGCGCGAACGTGACAGTGCGTTACCTGCACGACATGGTGTTTGATGCGAACCCGTTCGCCTATCAGGCCCGTCTGCCGTTCAGCAACTACCGCACTGTGGACACGCTGCGCGCCTTCACCACCGTGGATGCGTCCTACAACTTCAGCCAGTTCGAAGCACTGGGTGGCGAGCTTGCCTTCACCGTGGGCGCCCGCAACCTGTTCGACCGTCTGCCCCAGAAAGTACCGATGCTGGGCGGCATGGAATCGATCATGTACGACCCGACTGGCCGTCTGCTCTACGCCCGCGTGACTTACGAGATGTAAGACACGTCTGACTGAGTTGGAAAAACGAGAGGGGTGGTTCCGCAAGGAGCCACCCCTCTTTCTTTGCTGCCTGTTTGCCTCAGGCCTTGTTCAGGCTGAAGCGCAGGACCAGGTAGCCCAGTATGCCGGAGAACAGCGAACCGATGATGATGCCCAGGCGCTCGTCGAAGATCATGTTCACCCCGGAACTCTCGAACGCCAGCGAGCCGACGAACAGGCTCATGGTGAAGCCCACCCCGCACAGCACGCTGGTGCCGTAGAGCGACAGCCAGTTCATGCCGCGCGGCATGTCAGCCCATTGCAGCTTGATGGCCAGCGCACACAGCCCGAACACCCCGATCTGCTTGCCCAGGAACAGCCCCAGGGCGATCCCCAGCGGCACACCGTGCAGCATCTGCTCCAGCCCCACCCCCTGCAGGGCCAGGCCTGCATTGGCGAAGGCGAACACGGGCAGGATCATGAAGGCCACCAGCACGTGCAGGTCGTGCTGCCAGTCGTGCAGCGGGCGCTCGTCCGGGTCGCTCGGCGAGCGCATGGGGATGAACAGCGCCAGGATCACGCCGGTGAGCGTGGCATGCACGCCGGACTTGAGCATGGACACCCACATGATGATGCCGACCATGCGGTAGACGCTGCGCGCGGTCACCCCGTAGCGGTTGAGCAGATACAGCACGGGGATGCAGGCGCCCGCGACGGCGAGGGAGGTCAGCGAGATCTGCGCGGTGTAGAAGATCGCAATGATGATGATGGCCCCGAGGTCGTCGAAGATCGCGAGCGAGGTCAGGAACACCTTCAGCGCCACGGGCACGCGGGAGCCGAGCAGGGAGAGGATGCCCAGCGCGAAGGCGATGTCGGTGGCAGCCGGGATGGCCCAGCCGGAAACGGCGGTCGGGTCGTCGGCATTGACGAACAGGTAGATCGTTGCGGGAATGGCCATGCCGCCGATGGCGCCCACGCCGGGCAGCACGATCTTGCGCAGGCTGGAGAGTTCCCCTTCCACCAGCTCGCGCTTGAGCTCGAGGCCGACGAGGAAGAAGAACATGGCCATCAGGCCGTCGTTGATCCACAACAGCAGGGGTTTGGCGACGTCGAGCTGGCCGATCTTCACCTGCACGGGAGTGTCGAACAGCAGCTCATACCAGGGCGCCAGTGGCGAGTTCGCCATGATCATGGCGAGCACGGCGGCAGCCATCAGCAGCAGGCCGCTGGCTGACTCCATCTTGAAGAAGTTGGCAATGGTTTCCTGGGCGGTGCGGATCATGGTCGGGCTCCTTTTTGGTGTCGAGCGATCCTCTTATAACTTGGGGCAATACGCAAAATGCAAGGGCCGGGATTGGTGCCCCGTGTGCAGCGACATGAGGCATTGCCTTGGCAGGTGAGCGTCCAGCCTGCTCGGAAGCTGTGCTAGTATCCGGGCCTTTTGAAGTCCCCGGGTATTGCATCGTGAAGCACAACAAGAAGAACTCTGCGGCGGGGCGCTGTGTCCTGCCGCTGGCCGGCATGGCCGCCCTGTTCCTGACACCTGTCACTCTCCTGGCCCAGAATGCCGAGGCGCCGCCTGCCGAGCTGCCGCGTTTCGAGCACGCCACCGCCGGCATCACCCTGGATGGCGTGCCCGACGAGGCCGTGTGGCAGCAGGTCGCCCCCTTTGACGGCATGCGCGTGATCCGCCCCGACACGCTGGCGACACCCGCACTGCAGACCCTGACCCGGTTCTTCTACACCGAGCGCGGCCTCTACGTGGCGGTACACAACCAGCAGGCGCCGGACACGCTGATCGCCCGCATGAGTTCCCGCGATCAGGATCTGGAGCGCGACGCCTTCGTGCTGGGGCTCGACCCGTCGGGCAGCGGGCTTTACGGTTATCTGCTGCAGATCAACCTGGGCGACACCCTCAACGACGGCACCATCCTGCCCGAACGTCAGATCAACCTGCAGTGGGACGGCCCCTGGAATGCCCGCACGGCAGCCACGGCCGATGGCTGGACCGCCGAGATCTTCGTGCCCTGGTCCATGATGAGTCTGCCCTCGGCGGGTGACGTGCGCACCCTGGGGCTGTACACCGAGCGGCGCATCGCGCAGAGCAACGAGACCTGGTCCATGCCGGCGCTGCCTGACACCTCGCCAGGCTTTCTGTCGGCCTTCACGCTGGTGAGCGTGCGCGACATCGCGCCGCGCCAGCAGCTGACCTGGTATCCCTTCATCGCCAGCAATTTCGACAATGGCAGCAACCAGCGCGACAGCCGTGTGGGCACGGACATCTACTGGCGTCCGTCCTCGAACCTGCAGCTGGCGGCCACGCTGAACCCGGATTTCGGCTCGGTGGAGTCCGACGATGTGATCGTCAACCTCGACGCCTTCGAGACCTATTACGCCGAGAAGCGCGCCTTCTTCCTGGAAGGGCAGGAGATCTTCATCACCTCGCCGCGTGCCGGCGATGACGGCGGGCCGAGCAATGCCGGTCCGCGGGGCTCGGGCGCGCGCGGCCAGCCCACCACCATGCTCAACACCCGCCGCATCGGTGCCACGCCGGACTATCAGCTGCCCGCCGGCTTCACGGCGAGCGACGTGGACCTGGGGCGTCCGGCCGATCTGCTGGGCGCGGTCAAGCTGACTGGTCAGTCGGGCAATCTGCGCTATGGCGCCTTCCTGGCGGCTGAGGATGACAGCGAGCTGCGCGGCCGCGACGCGCTGGGCAATGCCGCACGCGTGCAGGCCGAGGGCCGTGAGTTCCTGGTGGGGCGTCTGCTCTACGAGGACACCTCGGGCGGCGGCCGCCGTGCCATCGGCTGGATGAACACGCAGCTGCAGTCCGACGTGGCCGATGCCTCGGTCAATGGCATCGACCTGCACTATTTCTCGGCCGACACGCGCTGGCTCTTCGACGGCCAGCTGCTGCACAGCGATGTGGCGGGCACCACGGGCAAGGGCATGCTCTTCGATGCCAGCTATCAGCCGGATCGCGGGCGGCAGCACCGCATCGGCGCGGAATACCTCGACGAGACCCTGGACATCGACGACTTTGGTTTCTGGCGCCGCAATGACAGCATCGGCGTGGAGTATCAGTACAAGGTCACCGAGTCGGACCTGCCGAACCTGCGCAGCCGCACGCGCAGCGGCATCCTGCGCTACTACTGGAACGCGAAGGGCGAGGGCATTCGCGCCGGCATCTACACCGATCAGGACTGGGTGTTCAACAACAATCACAGTCTTGGCCTGAGCATGAACTATTTCCCGCGTCGCGTGGACGACGAGTTGAGCCGTGGCAATGGCACGTTCAAGATTCCGGAGCGCTGGGACGGCCGGCTGAGCTGGACGAGTGACCGGGCGCGGGCGGTGAGCCTGCGCGGCGCCATGAACCTGCAGCAGGAATTCCTGGGCGTGCGCCGACTCACGGCCTCGGTGGGCGTGGTGTGGCGGCCGGCGGATCGTTTCTCGGTGCAGCTGGATGTGGACCGCGTGGATCGCGAAGGCTGGCTGGTCAACCGGGGTGGCGGGCGCATCAACTCCTACGAGACGAAGGAATGGGCGCCGAAGCTGGCGATGGAGTATTTCCTCACGGCGAAGCAGCAGTTCCGGGTGTCGATGCAGTGGGCGGGCATCGACGCCAATGCCGACGAGTTCTACCGCATCCGCTCGGGCCGGCTGGACACGATGGAGCAGATCCTGCCGCCGCCGGGGCCGAGTCAGGACTTCATCATCAGTCGCATGAGTTTCCAGGCGCGCTATCGCTGGGAGATCGCGCCGCTGTCGGATCTGTTCGTGGTGTACACACGGGGCAGCAATCTGCCGCGCAGCTTCGAGGGCGACACGCAGGACATGTTCCAGTCGGCGTGGACGGACAAGATCATCGACACGTGGGCGATCAAGTTGCGGTATCGAATCGACGGCTGAGTGTTGGAGCCTGCATGCAGGCGAACCATACTTGACCCGGCCACGGGGCGCCGTCAGCGCCTTCTGCGGCTGACCCGCAGCGGTCCCCGCTGCCCTCGCATCGCAACGAGCCTCGGTCTCATTGCTCACTCGGTGCGGGTCTCTTATGCCGCTGAAGGCGCTGACGGCGCCCCGTGGCCTCGCCCTGTGCCAGCGAACCGCGTCACTCAGCCCCGGATGAAGAGGGTGGGCCAAGTTGCCGTGTGGACATTCCTCACGCTCTTCACTAGGCTTGCCTGCAGTTCAAGAATCTTGCTTCCAGGAGACGATCATGCGCTTTTCCGCCACCCTTCTGCTGTGTCTGGCCGCCCTTGCCAGCGCCCCCGCCGTGCTTGCGCAGGATCATGCGAGCGTGCCCGATCCGGAAGAGTTCAACACCCCGATTCCCCTTTACACCACCGCACTGGGAGACCACAGCTACCCGATCTCCACGCGCAATCCGCAGGCCCAGGCCTTTTTCGACCAGGGCTTCCAGATGATGTATGCCTTCACCAAGGTGGATGCCGCGCGCTCCTTCCGCGAGGCGCAAAAGCTCGACCCGGAATGCGCCATCTGCTACTGGGGCGAGGCCTGGGCCTGGGGCTCGTATCTGAACGGGCCAATGACCGCCGAAGAGTCGCCGCGCGCCTATGCCGCCATCCGCGAGGCGCTGCGTCGTCTGGACCAGGCCACGCAGAAGGAAGCCGATCTGATCATGGCCATGTCCCAGCGCTACGTGGCGAACTTCTCGGCCGAGCGTCGCATGGAGCAGGAGCAGGCCTATGCCGATGCCATGGCGGAAGTGGCCGCGAAATACCCGGATGATCTGGACATCGTCACGCTCTATGGTGATGCCCTGTTCCTGCTGGAACCGCGTCGCGGCACCCGGGACCTCGACGATCCGGATGTGATACGCCTGCACAATGTGCTGACCAGCGTGCTGGAGCGCGACATCACCCACGTGGGCGCCTGTCACCTGTATGTGCACGCCACCGAGTCCACGCCCAACCCCGGCCTGGCCGAGGAGTGCGCGGAATTCCTGGGCAATGCCATTCCGGGCGCGAGCCACATCAACCACATGCCCAGCCACACCTGGAACGAGATCGGGCGCTGGAACGACTCCGTGCGCGCCAACATCCAGGCCTGGCATTCCGATCAGAAGGCGGCCATCGGCGAAGGCTTCGCCATCTACCCGATGCACAATCTGGCCATGCTGCTGTTCGCGGCCAGCATGGACGGGCAGGGCGCCATCGCCATCCAGGCGGCCAAGGACTACGACAAGCTGATGGACAGCTCCATCTATCACGTGCTGACCCTGGTGCGTTTCGGCCGCTTCGACGAAGTGGCGGCGGTGAGCAAGCGGCCTGAGAACAGTGATTTCGACGGCGGCTCCTGGGACTTTGCCCAGGGCTATGCTGCATTGAAGATGGGCGACACGGCCACCGCGCGCGAGTATCTGGCCAAGCTGGATCAACTGGCGGCGGACACCACCGACAATTACCGCTTCCATGACGGCAACAATCTGCTGGAAGTGCTGGTGGGCATCCTGGAGGGCGAGATCGCCTGGAGCACGGGCGACATGGCGAGTGCCGTCGAGGCCTTTGAGCATGCGACGGACGCCTACGACGCCATCATCTATGACGAGCCGGAGCCTTACCCGTTCTCGGCCAAGCATTGGCTGGGCGCGGCCTACATCGAGGTGGGCGAGTTCGACAAGGCCATCAGTCTGTACGAGGAGGACCTGCGCGAGCATCCGCACAATGGCTGGGCGCTCTTCGGCATCAAGCAGGCGCTGGCGGCGCAGGGCAAGGTGGACGAGGAGATCGACAAGCGCTTCGAGGAGGCGTGGGCGCGGTCTGATACGTGGATTCTGGGGTCGAAGTTCTGAGGTCTTTGGGCTTCGTGCGCCGCCCGACTCCATCCAGTGCCGCGCGACGCCGGGCTCCTCGATCTTCGGGAGAGGGGAGCCAAGGGGGCCAGTCACAGGGTGTTCAGGCTGAAGTCCTGTTCCAATTACTATCAGTGTGTTGACCTTGAACACAGTAAATCGACGATTTTGCGCCAATCCGATTTCGTGAAAATCGCGTCCTTTATCCCATCAAATTCAAATCAATCCCAATCCACGTCACGCACGTCCCCGGCTTTATCCATGAGTCAGCCGGCTTGTTCAAGCCCCGGGCTGCAGACCAGCACCTCGTCATCCAACTGCTACGCTTGATGGCACCAGAACGGAATTTTCCGTTTTGTGTTTTCAGTATTTATGTCATATTGGGCATAAGGATCATGCCATGGGCACAATGGACAAGCCGGTGGTCTGGCTACATGGAGATGTGAAGTCGCCTCCCTTCTCGCGCGCCGCTCGCTTGGAGGCCGGGTATCTGCTGCGCCTATTGCAGCAAGGCGAGTTGTTGGGAATGCCCCAGTCCCGGCCGATGCCAGTGATTGGCGCGCGCTGTCACGAGCTGCGCATCACTGACGAAGGGGCTGACTGGCGAATTTTCTACCGACTGGATTCCGATGCCGTCGTCATTGTGGAAGTGATGGCAAAGAAGACCGACACCACCCCTGCCAGCGCCTTGATGCGCTGCAGAAGCCGATTGAGGAGTTACGACCATGCGAGCAGACAAGCGTGAAAGACTGGAGGCGGCAGGCTGGCGAGTGGGCAGTGCCGAAGAGTTTCTCGGTCTGTCGCCGCAGGAAGCGGATTACGTGCAGGTGAAACTTGCCCTGTCGCTTGCCCTGCGCGAGCGTCGTTTGCAAAGTGAGTTGACTCAGGCCGACCTCGCGAGGCTGGTGCAGTCCAGTCAGTCGCGCATCGCGAAGATGGAGGCCGGGGATCCAGGCGTGTCAGTGGACCTGCTCATGAAGTCGCTGCTGGCCCTCGGCGCATCCCCCCGCGATCTCGCCCGAGCCATCGACTCGGTGCCACGGCGCGACTGACGCGCCGTTTTCCTGCTCACCCCAGCTTCGGCACCGTGATCACGATCTCGCTGTCCGACTTCTGCGTGCGCATGCCGCGCGCGTCCACCGGTTCCCCCAGATCGATGCGGCGTGAGAACTGACTCACGCTGGTGCTGCTCGTCTGCAGCCCGGCGCGGCGGTCCTGCACGCTGCTGCGCACCTGGGCGGAGATGGACAGCGTGGTGTCCTCCAATGCCGTCTCCAGCTCCACTTCGCTGCCCTCGGTCAGGGTGATCACCACGCGGAATTCCTTGTCCAGCTCCTCCACCGCGATCTGCGGTTGCTGGAACGCGGCGGAAAAGCCACTGAAGCCGAAGCTGCTGTTCACGGTGTTGAACAGCTGGTCCATCTGCGACTGCATCTGCTGCAGGCGCGCGAAGGGGTCGGTGCCGAACAGGCTGGCGCCGAAGGGGTCGAAGTCCGGGTCGAACAGGGAGGCCGGCCCGCGCGGGCGCGACTGTTCCTCGGCCATCTCCTCCAGTCTTTCCAGCAGGGCGGGGTTGGCGGACGGCTCATCGCCGCGCAGGGCCTGCAGCTCGTTGCTCAGGCGCCAGTGCGACCAGCCCAAGGCGGCCAGGGTGATGACCAGGACGCTGGCAAGTCCTGCAATCCACAGATTACGCGTGTCTTTCATGGTTCTCTCTCGTCAGTCTGTACACAACGGCATTCAGCCCATGCCGTGAACAGGGCTGCCGCCTCAAATTTCAAGCCCGGCCCGCCACGGACCATGCAGACGCGAGAAGCCCTACCGCTCCACCGTATAGGTGATGTCCAGGCTCTGTGTACTCCCCGACTTCGCCTCCAGCTTCACCCGTTCCGACACCGTGTAATCCACCGCCAGCGTCGACTCCGTCTCGAACAGCCCGATGCCGTACTGGATGAAGATGCGCGGCGTCAGATACTTGCCGAGGGTCAGGCTGCTGTTGGCCACGTCCCCCGTGCTGCTGATGGCCAGCGTGTCCAGGCCCAGCTGATTGCGAATCTGGTTCGTCAGGTTCTGCCCCTGGTTGATGCCCAGCGAGGTGATGGCGCCCACCAGCGCATTGCTGTCCTGGCTGCCCACTTCGGCCAGCGGGCGGCCCGTCAGCATCACCGCGATGATGTCGCCGTCGGGCAGCGTCGGGGTGGAGAACAGCTGACTGCTGACATTGCGCAGCGTGCCGTTCATCTGCACGCCCACCTTCACGTCCTCGGCCTCCCGCGTGGCGCGGATGTCCAGCGCGGGGTTGTCATAGCTGCCGAAGAACAGCAACTTGCCGTGCTCGATGTTCAGCGTGCGCCCATAGGTCTGGTAGCTGCCCTGGCGCACGGTCAGTTCGCCATAGGTCAGCGGAGCGCCAGTGGCGCGCTGCGTAATCTCCAGGGCGCCGTTCAGGTCTGTGTCCAGCCCCCAGCCGGCGAAATGCACGGCCTCGCCCAGCTGCAGTGAGACCTGGGCCGTCAGCGGCACGTTCTGCAGTGGCCCGAGGGATGAGGTGGCTGCATTGCGCACGGCCGGGCCATCCTCGGGCTGGGCCACCAGCACGGTGTCGGCGGAGACATCGATGGCCGTCTCGGGCAGGCTGGTGATGCGCACGTCCAGCAAGGGCAGCAGCAGATTGCCGCTGACATGCACGCCCTGCGGGCTCGCCTCCACCGTCAGTTGCGGGCTCACGGTCATGCGCAGTTCGGGGCGCTCGGCCAGCGTGAAATTGTCGCCGACCAGCCGCAGGTGCAGCGTCGGGGTCTCACTGAGGGGCGCCTCGACATCGCTGAAGAAGCGCAGCGAGCCGGTGCCGGAGCGGGCCTCGCCCTGCAGCGCCAGACGCGCGTCGTTGTCGGCGACGAGGCTGGCGTTGACACCCTCCAGTGCAAGGCCGAGCGCGGGCACTTCCAGCGCCCCGTCCTGCAGGTTCAGGGTGCCTCCGAGTTGCGGGGTCTGCAGCGAACCGCCAATGACGGCGAGTCCGGTCAGGCGGCCGTCGACATTGCGCAGGGCGGGCACCAGCGCCTCCACCCATTGCAAGGCCGCGAACCCCAGGGCGACGTCGCCGTCGAGGGCGCCGGACGGGGCGATGTTCAGGCGGGTGCGCGCCGAACCCTGCAGGCCGGCGGTCGCGCCAAGCCGAGGCTGGGCGAATTCCAGCAGGCTCTGCAACTGCCAGGCGCCCGCCACTTGCTCGGCGCTCAGGGTGGCAATGCGCAGCTGCAGCTGCCGCGGCACGGCCGCCGGGGCGTCGTCGTCCGACGCCCTCGCAGGGGTGGCCAGGGTGAGCATGGCATTCTGCAATTGCAGGTCAGCCGCCACGCGCAGGTCGGGCAGGGTGGCGCCTGCCATGCCCGCGACATTGATCGTGGCGTCGAGCAGACCGGTCAGCGTGGTGCCCTGCGGCAGGGCGGGCAGCTGACGGCCTGGCGCCGGCGTGGTGGGTGCGTTGAAAGGGTCGAGCGGCAGGCCCTGCAGGCGGGCCGTGGCCTGCAGGGCCCCATCCGCGGCGCCCGTGGCCTGCAGGCAGGTTCTGCTGCCGGCCTGTTGCCAGCAGTGCTCGGCGAGCTGCCAGTCCGCAGGGCTCCAGCGCAAGGCGGCAGGGCTGTCCAGGCGCCACTCGCCCAGCTCCGTGCCCAGCGTTCCGCTGCGCAGGCGGCCCGTCCATTGCAGCGCCGTGTCCGCCGTCAGCCCGCTCAGCGCACCTTCGACGGCGACCTGCGCCTGCAGGAACGGGCTGTCCAGACTGAGCTGCAGCCGATGTGCCTCTGCGCCCCCTAGGATGATAAGTGTCATCGAACGAGCAGTGACACTGTCTCGGCTCAGCTCCCGGGCATTCACCTTCACTCGGTTGCGGCCCTCGGCATGGGCGCCGGTTGCATTCAGGCTCGCAATCGCCATGCGGCCCACGCGCAGGGCGCTGCCGTCGGCCTGCAAGGTCAGGCGAGGAGCCTGCGGGGTGCCCGCGATGGCGGCCGTGGCGTCCAGACTGCCCGCCAGCAGTGGCGAGAGCGTGCCCAGCTGCGGGGCCTGCAGACGCAGCTGCAGGTCGAGACTTTCGGCCCAGCGGCCGTCCACCTGCAGCGTATTGGGGCCACTGCGCAGGGAGAGCCGTTGCAAGTGGATATCCTCGCCGTCGAGGGCGATCTCGCCACTGCCTGCCAAGGGGTAGTCGTTGAGCGTGCCCTGCAGGGAATCGATGACAAGCCGGCCATTCAGCGCGTCGGGGCGCTGCTGCAGCGTCAGACTGCCCGTGCTGGCGAGCTCGCCCGGCAGCACACCCGCAGGCAGCAGCGCGCTGTAGCGGCTGGCGTCGGTCTCGCGCAGCACATAGCTCAGGCTGGCCTGCACGCCGTCGTCCCAGCGCAACTCGCCGCTGCCGCCGAGATTGCCGCTGCGGGTACTCAGACTCAGCTGATCCACCTGCAGCGACTGGCTGTGCAGCACGGCGTTCCAGTTGAGCGCCAGCTCGTCCGGCAGCGGCGTGCCCTCGGCATTGCTCACGCGCAGGGCGCCCAGGCCGCTGATCTGCAGCGCGTCGGGCCAGCCGGTGGTGCTGATCTCGGCCTCGCGGATACTCACCTGCGCCCCGCCGTCGGGCAGCAGGCCGGCCAGCGACTGGGTCTGCAGCGTGTGGGTCAAGCCCAGTGTCGGCGCACCGCCCCCGGTGGCCAGATTGAGCACGAGACTGCCCTGGGTCTCCACCTGCAGGGGTGTGTGCAGGCTGTGAGTCACGCCCAGCGTGTCGAGTGTGCCGCTGAGCACCAGGTGCCCGGCGGCGGACGCCGGCGCGGCGGCATTGTCGAACTGCCAGTCGAGCGCGCCGCGCAGTGCGACGCTGCCCGTCAGGTCGGCCTGCAGCGTGCCGCGCACCTGCAACGTCGGGGTCTGCAGGAGCATGTCGTCCAGCGCCAGGGCGGTGCCGTCCAGACGGGCATTCAGCGCAGCCTGCACAATCTCCAGCCGGCTGCCGTCCAGGCTCAGTTGCCCCTGCTCCAGACGCAGGGCGTCCAGCTCCAGAGCGATGGGCAACGGCAGTCGGGCCGCCAGCAGGGGCGCCAGGGCGGGCATTGCGGCGTCGGTCGGTGCGCTGTTCCATTCCACGTCGAGTCCCTGCAACCGCAGTTCGTCGAGCACCAGCGTGCCGCTCAGCAGACTGAACGGGTTCCAGCGCACCTGCAGCGCCTGCACCTGCACGCGGTTGGGGGCCAGGCGCAGCGTCAGGTCCTGCAGTTGCAGGCCGCGCAGCAGGGTGCCGCTCTGGCGGCCGACCTCGATCTGCAGGCCGGCCACGGCGGCCGCGAGCTGCGCCTGACTAAAGGCCCAGCGGCTGCCTGCGGGCGTGCTGATCACGGCCGCCAGAGCGCCGAGCAGCAGCAGGACCACGCCCGCCAGCGCGGCCAGAGTGAGCAGCAGTCGACGCAGCAGCGGGCTCACAGGTCCGGCCCCATGGTGATGTGCAGACGGAAGTTGCCGCCGTCCAGGCCCTTGGCGATGTCGGCCCGGATCGGGCCGATGGGCGACAGCCAGCGCAGGCCGAGGCCCGCGCTCTTGTTGAGGGTGATGTTGGTGAAGTCGGCGAAGGAATTGCCTGCGTCCATGAACACCGCGAGCTTCCAGCTCGGGCGCACGCTGAAGTCGTACTCCACGCTGGCCGTGAGCAGATGCTTGCCCCCGATCACCTCGCCCAGCGCGTTGAGCGCGCCCAGACTGCCGAACTGATAGCCGCGCACGCTCTGATCGCCCCCGGTGAAGTAACGGATGGACACAGGCAGCTCGCTCACGCCGTCCACCAGGGTGGTGCCCGCCTCCACGCGCAGCAGGGCGCGCCCGGGGCCCACGGTCTGCACCAGCTTGCCGCTGCCATACAGCTGCAGGAAGCTCAGGTCGGACACAAACGCGTTGGAGGCACCGCTGACCTGGGTGAAGACGCGCCAGCCCCGGGTCGGGAAGATCGGGTCGTCGGCCGCCGTGCGCGTCCAGTTGATGCCGGAGATGGTCAGGTTGCTGCTCTCGTGGGAGTTCACCGTCACGGTGTTCAGCGCGCTGTTCTCGCGCTGGAAGTTGCTGAAGATGTTCTGCAGCCACTCATCCCCGAGCAGCGGAATGTCGATGGTGGAGCGATAGCTCACCCCGAGCTTGTAGGTGTCGATGCTGAAGGTGTCGTTGTCCTGGCCCACATAGCCCAGAGAGACGCTCAGGCTCTCCGTCGCCGGGTCGGCCATCGGGATGATGTGGCTCAGATTGGCGCGGCTTTCCATGGTGGACAGCGCCACATCGCCATTTTGCCGGTGGCCGGAGCGGTTGAAATAGCGGTCCTCGTAATTGACCGTCATGCGCGGTCCGTTGTCGGTGGTCACGCCCAGTCCGCCGGTCCAGGAACGGCGTGGCCGCACCTGCAGGGCGATGTTCACCGGTACCGTGCGCGCGGCGCCGGGCGCGGTCTGTGCCGAGGTGAGCTGGGGCGTGACGGCCACATCGGAGAAGTACTGGCTGTTGTTGAAGCTCTCGCGCAGTGCCACCAGCGCCTCGGTGGAATAGGGCGCGCCGGGCGCGAAGGGCACGAAGCGCGAGATGAAACGCTCCGACAACGCCTCGATGGGGCTGATGTCGATGCTGCCGAAGCCGTAGCGCGGGCCCGGGTCGAACTCGATCACCACGTCGGCGCGATTGCGCGCCAGGTCCACGGCAAGTTCCGAGCGTGAGAAGCGCGCGCTGAAATGGCCGTTCTCCACCGCCAGGGCGCTGAGGGAGGACTTCAGGTTCTCGTAGAGGCGGTGATTGAGCACGGCGCCTTCGACCACCGGCGAGCCGGCGAGCAGGGTGGCGAAGGGTGCGGCCGCGGCAGCCTCGGTGCCCGGGAAGCGCACGTCGACATTGCCGAACAGCACCCGGTCGCCAGGCACCACGTCGATGCGCAGGGCCCAGCACTCGTCGGCGCGGCTGAATTCGAGGCTGTGCGTGAGGCGATAGAAGCCCAGTCCCTGCGCAGCACGTTCGATCTCGCGGCGCAGCGCCGGGCGCCGCGAGTCGAGCAGCACCTGATCGGCGTCGCAGCGCTCGCTGTCGATGGAGAGCAGGGCCCGGATATTGGCCTCGAGGGCCGGGCTGGCGCCCGTGATCAGGATCTGCGGCTGCGGCGTGGCGTCCCGCGCCAGGGCAGGGGTGCTCAGGCAGAGCAGCATCAGCAGATTCAGGCGGCGAGAATTCATGGACCTTGTCATGGCGGCTCAATGGGCTGTGGCGATTATGGCATCGCGTCCGCTTGCGGGTATACCTCGGCATCCGCCGCCACTGCTGCAAGCAGACCTGCCACACGCGGCGTTTACCTTCGCCACGTTTCCCGGCTAAACTCGGGCTTCCGTTTCCACCCACAGAGGATTTATGGAATTCCTGTTGGACCCTTCGTTATGGGTCGCCCTCATCACCTTGATCATTCTCGAGGTGGTGCTGGGCATCGACAATCTCGTCTTCATCGCCATCCTGGCGAACAAACTTCCCCCGCATCAGCGTGACAAGGCCCGCATCATCGGGCTGGGACTGGCCGTCATCATGCGGCTCGGTCTGCTCAGCATTGTCTCCTGGCTGGTGACGCTGACCACGCCCTTGTTCACTGTCTTCACGGTGCCGTTCTCCGGACGCGACCTGATCCTGTTGTTCGGGGGCCTGTTCCTGCTGTTCAAGGCCACGACCGAACTGCACGAGCGCCTGGAGGGGTCCGCGCGCGTGCATCTGGAAAACCGTGTCTATGCCGGCTTCTGGCTGGTGGTGTCGCAGATCGTGGTGCTGGATGCCGTGTTCTCGCTTGACGCCGTGATCACGGCGGTCGGCATGGTCAACAACATCTATGTGATGATGACGGCGGTGGTGATCTCCGTCTCCCTCATGCTGCTGGCGTCCAAGCCGCTGACCGAGTTCGTCGACAAGCACCCGACCGTCGTGGTGCTGTGCCTGAGCTTCCTGCTGATGATCGGCCTGAGCCTGGTGGCCGATGGTTTCGGCTTCCACATTCCCAAGGGCTATCTCTACGCCGCCATCGGCTTTTCCATCACCATCGAGTTCTTCAACCAGGTGGCGAACCGCAACCGGCAGAAGAACGAGGCTCGCCGCCCCTTGCGCGAGCGCACGGCCGCCGCGGTGCTCAGCCTGCTGGGCGGACGTGCCTATGATCAGCCGGAAACCGTGGACGAGAAGGCCGCCGCCGAGGAAGAGGCCGCCTTCCATGTGGCCGAGCGCAACATGGTCACCGGCGTGCTGACACTGGCCGAGCGTTCCGTGCGCTCGCTGATGACGCCACGCACCGACATCTCCTGGGTCGACCTGGAAGACGACGTGGGCACCACCCGTGCCATGCTCATCGAGACGCCGCACAGCTTCTTCCCGGTCTGCAAGGGCAGCCTGGATGAGATCGTGGGCATCGCCCGCGCCAAGGATCTGCTCAATGATCTGGCCGTCAACGGCCGCATCACGCTGCGCGACGCCCTGCGCAAGCCCATCTATGTGCCGGATTCCATCGCCGTGCTGCCCCTGATCGAGACACTGCGTCGCTCCAGGGGCCAGCTGGTGCTGGTGGTGGATGAGTACGGCACCATCGCCGGCCTGATCACGCCCATCGACGTGTTCGAGGCCATCGCGGGCGAGTTCCCCGACGAGGACGAGACGCCCGCCATCGAGGCGCTGGAGGAGGGGCAGTGGCGCGTTGCTGGCCACGCCGACCTGCACGAACTGTCCCGCGTTCTGGAAACGGGCCTGTTCGACGCCGACATCGACGACTTCGCCACGCTGGCCGGTTTCCTGATGAGCAAGTTCGACGGCCTGCCCGAGGTGGGCGCGATTCTGGAACTGGAGGGCTTCAGCTTCCAGGTCCTCGCCCTCGAGGAGCAGCGTATCGCGCTGGTGCAGATTTCCCGTGTCCTGCAGCAGGAGCTGTATATCGGATGAACCCCTCGGAGTATCGCCAGCGCGTCAGGACGCTCTCGGATCGACTGATCGCGCTGCAGCAGCCCATCCGGATACTCGATGCCATCAAGTGGCCTGCGCGTTTCGAGCAGGACTTCATCGCCGGCAAGGGCACGCGCCTGCCACCGGTTGATCTGGCCTACTACGAGGCCATCGCCCTGAACTTCCAGCCTGACCAGCTCGCTGCACGTTTTCGGGAACTGCGTGAGGATGTGCAGCGCCAGCTCGGCGCCCACGACGGTCTGGGCAGCATCCTGTGCGCCACCATCGAGCAGTACCTGCTGGTGATCGACCTGCTGAAGAACCGCGGACAGTCAGCCTTCGGGCAGATCAGCCGCGAACTGTACGGCTCGGCCTCCGACCGGCTGCGCGGTGACCGCAAGACGCTGCTCAAGCTGGGCGAGAAACTCTGCCAGATCTTCTCTCTGCCCGCGGCCGAACACATGAGCCGCCCCTACGGCAAGACCATCGCGGCGGCCGATGCCGTCAGACTCTTGCGTCAGCGTCTGCAGAACTATTTTCCGGCCGGGGATATCCGCGTGATGCTAAGCGACGGCATCGTGTCCGACGCGGCGGCCGGCGGTGACTACATCAAGATCAACCAGGATTCCGACTTCTCCGAGTTCGACCTGCAGATCCTGGAGGTCCACGAGGGCTGGGTGCACGTGGGCACCACGCTGAACGGGCGCCGCCAGCCCTGGGCCAGCTGGCTCAGCGTGGGTTCACCCCGGGTGACGGCGTGTCAGGAAGGCCTGGCCGTGCTGATGGAAACCCTCACATTCAGCTCCTACCCGCAGCGTGCGCTGCGGGTGAGCGATCGCGTGGTGGCTGTGGACATGGCGGAGCAGGGCGCGGATTTCATCGAGGTCTATCGCCACTTCGTGAACCGCGGTCTCACCGAACGCGAAAGCTATCGCATCACCCAGCGGGTATTCCGGGGCGGCATGCTCGCCGGAGGCTCGGCGTTCACCAAGGACCTGTCGTATCTGCGTGGCTTCGTCGAGAACGTGAACTTCATCCGCAGCGCCATCAACGCCGGCGTGCCGGAGATCATACCCATGCTGTTCGTGGGCAAGGTGACGCTGGACGACATCCCGATCCTCTACCAGCATTACCTTGAAGGCACCATTGCCGGCCCCCATCATATCCCTGCCATTTTCCGCAACATGAATGGATTGTACGTCTGGTTCGGTTTCTCCAGTGGCATCTCGGTGGTGAACCTGGGACGGGTGCAGAAGCACTTTGACCTGATCTTCCGCGAGATGCCACGCAGCGATCCGCTCTATGACGCGGAACAGCACCTGATCCATCCACCTGCCCGGGCAGACGACATCGAGTCTCTGCTGGGCTGACACTCGAGGAGGCTTCGACGCGCCATGAAACGCATAGCACTGTTCCTGATGACCAACCTGGCCATCATTGTTGTCCTGAGCATCACGCTGCGGCTGCTCGGTGTGGAACGCATTCTCGACGAACAGGGCGCCGGGCTGGATCTGAACAGCCTGCTGATCTTCTCGTCCGTCTTCGGCTTCGGCGGCGCCTTCATCTCGCTGGCCATGTCCAAGTGGATGGCCAAGCGCAGCACCGGCGCCCGTGTCATTGCCTCGCCCGCCAACAGCACCGAGCAGTGGCTGGTGGAGACAGTGCGTCGTCAGGCCCAGGAAGCCGGCATCGGCATGCCCGAGGTGGCCATCTTCGATTCGCCCCAGGTGAACGCCTTCGCCACGGGCGCCTCGCGCAACAGTTCCCTGGTGGCGGTGAGCACCGGGCTGCTGCAGAACATGACGCGCCCGGAGGCTGAGGCGGTGCTGGCTCATGAAGTGAGTCACGTGGCCAATGGCGACATGGTGACGCTCACGCTCATTCAGGGCGTGGTGAACACCTTCGTGATCTTCTTCTCGCGGGTGATCGGTCACTTCGTGGACCGCGTGGTCTTCAAGACCGAGCGCGGGCATGGTCCGGCGTTCTGGATCACCACCATCGTGGCGGAGCTGGTGCTGGGCATCCTGGCGTCCATCATCGTGATGTGGTTCAGCCGTCAGCGTGAATTCCGCGCCGATGCGGGCGGTGCCCGCCTGGCGGGCCGGCAGAACATGATCGCCGCCCTGGAGCGGCTGCAGAGGGGGCAGGCGGCTGCCCTGCCGGATGAACTGGTGGCCTTCGGCATCAACAGCAAGGGCATGGGTTCCCTGGCCGGCCTGCTGATGTCCCACCCGCCGCTTACCGCCCGCATCGCCGCCCTGCGCAACGCGGGCTGACACTCAGCGGCGAGCCCGGAAGCGCATGTCCAGCGTGTAGGGATGCGCTTCATGCGGCTCGCCCAGATCCAGCGTCATCACTCCCTGGGTATGCCCATGCTGCCAGAAGCGCGCCCCGCGGCGCGCTTCCGCCTCGTTGGCATTGACCGGGAAAGTCTCGTAGTTGCGACCTCCCGGGTGTGCCACGTGATAGGTGCAGCCGCCCAGAGAACGCTGGTGATGGATGTCCACCACGTCGATCACCAGGGGCGAATGCACACCGATGGTGGGATGCAGCGCTGACCATGGCGCCCAGGCCTTGTAACGAACTCCCCCGACGAACTCGCCCTCGGTGCCGGTGCTGCGCAGCGGCACCTTGCGCCCGTTGCAGGTCACGATGAAACGGTTGCCCGTCATGTTGCGCGTGCGGATCTGCAGGCGCTCCACCGAGGAATCCACGTAGCGCGCGGTGCCTTGTCCGGTGGACTCCTCGCCCAGCACATGCCATGGCTCGATGGCTCGGTGCAGCTCCAGCTGGATGCCGGCCACATGGATGGTGCCGTAGTGCGGGAAGCGGAATTCCTGGAAGGGCGCGAACCAGTCCAGTTGCAGCGGATAGCCCGCCTTGTTCAGATCGTCGATCACCCAGCCCAGGTCCTCCCACACGAAGTGCGGCAGCATGAAGCGGTCATGCAGCTCGGTGCCCCAGTTGATCAGAGGTCGTGTGTAAGGCTTCTGCCAGAAATGGGCCACCAGTGTGCGCAGCAGCAGCACCTGCAGGGCGCTCATCTGCCAGTGCGGCGGCATCTCGAAATTGCGGAACTCGACGATCCCCAGACGCCCGCTGGCGCTGTCCGGCGAATACAGCTTGTCGATGCAGAACTCGGCGCGGTGCGTGTTGCCTGTGAGATCCACCAGGAAATTGCGCAGGATGCGGTCGACGAGCCAGTACTGCCCTTTCGTCTCGCTCTCTAGCTGCTGCAGGGCAATCTCCAGTTCATAGAGATTGTCGTCACGGGCTTCATCCACTCGCGGTGCCTGACTGGTAGGGCCGATGAACTGGCCCGAGAAAAGATAGGACAGGCTCGGGTGGTTCTGCCAGAAACGCAGCAGGCTGCCCAGCAGATCGGGGCGGCGCAGGAAGGGGCTGTCCTCGGGCTTCGCGGCGCCGAGTGTCACATGATTGCCGCCGCCAGTGCCGGTGTGGCGTCCATCCAGCATGAACTTCTCGGTGCCCAGACGCGTCTGCCGCGCCTCTTCGTAGAGGGTGTGCACGATATGCGTCAGCTCCGGCCAGCTGGAGGCGGGCTGCACATTCACTTCGATCACGCCCGGGTCCGGCGTGATCAGCATCTTCTGCAGGCGCGGATCGCGCGGTGGTTCGTAGCCTTCCAGCACCACGGGGCAGGTCAGTGCCTCCGCGGTCGCCTCGATGGCGGCGATCAGGGCCACGTAGCGCTCCAGGTCTGTCTGCGGCGGCAGGAACAGGTACAGCCGACCATCCCGCACTTCCGCGCACAGCGCGGTGTGGAAGATGCGCCCGTCACTGGATTCCCCAGCGTCGAGGGCTTCGCTGTCCTCTTCCTGCAGCAGCGGATAGGGCAGCTCGGCGAGCGGGGCGAAGGGGTCAGGTGCATGTTCCTGCGCCAGCGCGTCAGGCTCCTGCCAGGGCAGGCTGTCGAGCGGCAGGCGCAGGCCGATGGGCGAGTCACCCGGAATCAGCGTGAGTTTCTCCTTGCGGAAATACCAGCGCGAGCTCAGCCAGCGAATGCCGCCCTCGTGCACCGTCGAGCCGAGCGGCAGCACATAGCCGCTTTCCTTGTCGAGCCCGTGGCTGAACACGCGCTTCAAGCGCGCACTTTCCAGCGGATCGAGCAGCTTGTTGTCCCACAGGCTGACGTTTGCGGGCAGTTCCGCCTCGCGGCGCAGGTAATGCTCCTTGTTCTCGAAGGCCGGCAGCACGTAGCGCGGACTGATGCCGAGGCGGCGAGCCAGCGCGGTGATGAAACCGGCGGCCTGGCGACTGCTGCAGGGGCCGGGAATGCGATCATCGGCCAGCAGCTGGGGATTGTGCCAGAGCGCCTTGCCGTCGATGCGCCAGAACAGCCCCAGCGCCCAGCGCGGCAGGGGTTCGCCCGGGTACCACTTGCCCTGGCCGATGTGAATTATACCTTCGGGTCCATAATGCTTCTTCAGCGCCAGCAGCAGCTCACCCGCCAGCCTGCGCTTGTCCTTGCCGAGAGCGGCCGTGTTCCACTGCGCGCTCTGCATGTCGTCGATGGAGATGAAGGTGGGTTCGCCGCCGACGGTCAGCCGCACATCGTTCGCGGCCAGCTCCTCGTCCACGCGCTGGCCGAGGGCATCGATGGTCTGCCATTGCTCGTTGGTGTAGGGCTTGGTGACACGCGGGTCCTCGTGAATCCGGGTGACGCTGTTTTCGTGGAAGAACTCGACCTCGCAGACACCGGTCGCGCCCGAAATGGGCGCGGCGCTGATCGGGTCCGGCGTGCAGGCCAGAGGAATATGGCCTTCAGCGGCCAGCAGTCCGGAGGTCGGATCGAGGCCGATCCAGCCGGCGCCGGGAATGAACACTTCCGTCCAGGCATGCAGATCGGTGAAATCCTCGCCCGGGCCGGAAGGGCCATCAATGGCTCGGATATCGGCACTCAGCTGCACGAGGTAGCCCGACGCGAAACGTGCCGCCAGTCCCATGTGGCGCAAGGTCTGCACCAGCAGCCAGGCGCTGTCGCGGCAGGAACCCAGCTTGCGCTCCAGCGATTCCTCGCAGCTCTGCACGCCGGGCTCCATGCGGATGATGTAATTGATGCCGCGCTGCGTGCGGGAATTCTCGCCAGTGAGGAAACTCACGATGGGTTGGCGCGACGCGTTGACGCCTTTCAGCCACTCCCGCATCTGCGGTCCCGGTGTCTCGACTTCAAGATAAGGTGCCAGATCACGTGACAATTGCGCGTCGTATTGAAATGGGAAATGTTCGGCACTTTCCTCGACGAAAAAGTCGAAGGGATTGATCACGGTCATGTCGGCAATCAGTTCGACCGTGATGGAAAGTTCGCGCGCTTGTTCTGGAAACACAAGACGTGCCAAATGGTTCGAAAAGGGATCCTGCTGCGAGTTGATGAAATGCGTGGCAGGAGAAATCTTGAGCGAGTAGGCGCTGATGGGCGTGCGACAATGTGGTGCAGGCCGCAGTCTCACGACATGTGGAAAAATCGGTACAAGACGGTCGAATTTATACGTCGTCTGGTGGTGTATTGCTACTTTAATTGTCATAAGGTAATGTGACTCGCATATGCGTATCGACTGGAAAACATATGATCCCGGAGCGTTCTATGACGAGCTGATCAGATCGCCAGGGCATGCTCGAAAGTCTGGTCGCATCCTCGCCCGTTATCTCGCTTCCCTCAAGAACGAAGAGCTGCAGCAGCGCAAGACAGCTGCTGAACTTGCCATCAAGGCGATGGGAATTTCGTTCACGGTTTACAGCGAAGCGGGCAACATCGATCGCGAGTGGCCGTTCGACATTATTCCCAGAATCATCACGGAAACACAATGGCGCTCGACAAGCAAAGGCCTTGAGCAACGCCTGCGTGCATTGAACTGTTTCATTCACGATGTCTACAACGATCAGAAGATCCTGAAAGACAAGGTGGTGCCTGCGGAGTTGATTGCGAAGTCCGCCAATTTCCGCAACGAATGCGTGGGCATGAAGCCGCGCTTCGATGTCTGGGCGCACATCTGCGGCACTGATCTGATCCGTGACACCAACGGCCAGTTCTATGTGCTGGAAGACAATCTGCGCGTGCCCTCCGGCGTGTCCTACATGCTGGAGAATCGCAAGGTCACCAAGCGCGTGTTCCCGGAGTTGTTCGAGAACTACAACATTCTCCCGATCACCGAATACACCACGCAATTGTTCGACATGCTGGCTGCCATCTCGCCGCGTCCGCTCGATTATCCCGAAGTTGTCGTGCTGACGCCGGGCATCTACAACTCCGCCTATTTTGAACATTCCTTCCTGGCTCAGCGCATGGGCGCCGAACTCGTGGAAGGCGGTGATCTAGTAGTGGAGGACGACTGCGTCTACATGCGCACCATCAACGGCCTGTCTCGGGTGGATGTGATCTACCGCCGCATCGATGACATGTTCCTCGATCCGCAGGTGTTCCACCCTGATTCCGTGCTGGGGGTGCCGGGTCTCATGCGTGCGTGGCTCAAGGGCAATGTGGCCCTGGCGAATGCGCCTGGCGCTGGGGTGGCCGATGACAAGGTCATCTACACCTATGTGCCGGCCATGATCAAGTATTACCTCGGTGAAGAGCCCATTCTGGAGAATGTCCCCAGCTATCTGTGCATCGACGAGAAGCAGTGTAAGTACGTGCTGGAAAATCTCGACAAGCTGGTGGTCAAGCCCGCCAACGAATCCGGTGGATACGGCATGCTGATGGGGCCGCAGGCCAGCAAGAAGGAGCGCGAGGAGTTTGCGCGCCGCATCAAGGCCAATCCACGCAACTACATGGCGCAGCCGCTCATCTCCCTGTCGACGGCGCCTGTGCTGGGCGAGCGCGGGGCAGAGCCGCGCCACATCGATCTGCGACCGTTCATCCTCCAGGGCCGCGACATCTATGTCACGCCTGGAGGGCTGACACGCGTGGCGATGGTGAAGGGGTCCTATGTCGTCAATTCTTCACAGGGCGGCGGCAGCAAGGACACCTGGATCGTCACGGAAGAGGAGCGCTGAGTCATGCTGTCGCGGGTTGCCGAACGTATCTACTGGCTGGGCAGATATCTCGAGCGTGCCGAAAACACGGCGCGACTTCTGAACGTCTATTCCACACTGCTGCTGGATCTTCCGCGTGGGGCCAAGATCGGCTGGCACACGCTGGTGGACATCACCGGCAGTCATGCGGAGTTCGCCGACAAGTATCAGGCGCCCGACGAGCGCTCCGTCATCCGCTTCCTGCTCTCGGACACCAGCAATTACAGCTCCATTCTCAGTTCGCTTTCCATGGCGCGCGAGAACGCCCGCACCACGCGCGAGATCATTCCCTCGGAAGCCTGGGAGCAGATCAACAATCTGTATCTGTTCGCCAAGGAGAATGCCAGCAAGGGCGTGGCCCGCGGGCCACGGCACCATCTGCTGAATCAGATCATCGCACATTGCCAGCAGATCGCTGGTCTGTTCGCGGGCACCATGAGTCACAACAGTGGCTACAACTTCATCCGCATCGCGCGCAGTCTCGAGCGTGCGGACATGACGACGCGCATCGTCGATGTCGGCTCCGTCACGCTGCTGCCGGGGCTCACCCAGGGCGTGAAGTCCGAGCAGATCGAGCCCTTCGAGAACATGATCTGGATGGC
Source organism: Gammaproteobacteria bacterium (assembly GCA_030832825.1). Taxonomy (GTDB): domain Bacteria; phylum Pseudomonadota; class Gammaproteobacteria; order Pseudomonadales; family Pseudohongiellaceae; genus UBA5078. The sequence continues at coordinate 48,674 of JAURIJ010000009.1, read as the reverse complement.
GGTGCTCAACTCGCTCAGCGCCTACCAGATGTATCGCCAGCATGTGCTCGATCGCGTGAACGGCGAGGATGTCGTCACCTTCCTGTTGCAGGATCGTCAGTTTCCGCGCTCGGTCGTGCACAGTCTCGCCAAGCTTGAGTCCTGTCTGCAGGCCTTGCCGAACAACGGCGCTGCCCTGGTGGAAGTCGCCCGGGTGCAGGCCATGGCCAATGACGCGGACATCCCGCTGCTGTTGCAGCAGGGCCTGCTCGCATACATTGATGCGCTGCAGATCCAGATTGCCGAAGTGCATGCCCGCATCACGCAGACCTGGTTTCTGCCAGTGGTCAGCGGTCAACAACAGTCCGCATGAGAAATTTCACCTGCGTCTGCGGCCAGGGAGTATTCTTCGAGAACACCCTGTGCACGGCGTGCAGGCGTCGCCTCGGATTCGATCCTCAGCGCGGAGAACTGCTGGCACTCGAGCCGGATCACGCGGACCCCGCCGGGGGCTCGTGGCGCTGTGCCGATACCGAGCTCACATACCGTCTGTGCCGCAATGACCTCGACTTTCATGTCTGCAATTGGCTGGTCAGTGACTCTGATCAGCAATACTGCCTCTCCTGCCGCCTGAATCACATCGTGCCTGGCCTCGAATCGAGCACCCAGGCACCGCTGCGTCGCGAGCGCTGGGCGCGGCTGGAGCAGGCCAAGCGTCGTCTGCTGTTCACCTTGCTGGCCATGGGGCTGCCCGTGATGTCCAAGTCCGAGTCGCAGAGCGAGGGTCTTGCCTTCGCGTTTCTTGAAGATCAGCGTTCCAATCCGAAAGTGCTGGAGCAGCATGTGCTGACCGGGCATTGGCAGGGGCTCATCACGGTGAATCTCGCCGAGGCTGACCATGTCGAGCGCGAGAAGATGCGGCAGGGGCTGGGCGAGTCCTACAGAACCCTGCTGGGGCACCTGCGTCACGAAAGCGGGCATTACTTCTTCGAGCAGTGTGTGGTGCGGCAGGGGGCACTCGAGGGTTTCAGGGAGCTGTTCGGGGACGAGCGGGAGGACTACGACGCCGCGCTGGCTCGCCATTACACGCAGCCCATGCCGCCAAAGAAGTGGCCCGAGATGATCAGTGCCTACGCCCAGGCGCATCCGCTGGAGGACTGGGCGGAGTGCTGGGCGCACTATCTGCACATGATGGATACGCTGGAGACAGCGTCAGACTATGGCCTGGTGCCGGGCGGCGTCATGGACCTGCGACGTCAGCCCGACATCGAATGGTGTCTGTGGCAGTGGTCACGGGTTTCCGTTGCCATGAATGCGCTCAATCGCAGCATGGGTCTGGAAGACGCCTACCCCTTTGTTCACTCCGAAATGACGCTCAGGAAACTCCGCTACGTTCATCAGCGGATTTATCCCAGCTCGATGCCCACGCAAATGGAGGCATCTGTCTGAAGGCATCCTTCAATCGCTGATCCCAGCTGCGCTTGAGTTCGCGCAGGAATTCGCTGTTCTCGTCGAAGCGCAGCGGCTCGTTGAGTGTCAGGGTATCCGTGCGGTAGACCAGCGTCTCGATGGGCGGCCCAACGCTCAGATTGCTGCGCATGGTGGAGTCCATGGAGACTAGCGCGCACAGGGCGCAGGTGTCCAGGTTCAGGTCGGGCGTCAGGATACGGTCGAGAATCGGCTTGCCGTACTTGCTCTCGCCGATCTGCAGATAGGGCGTGTCCTTGGAGCTGGTGATGTGATTGCCCTGCGGGTAGACCAGCATGATGCGGTGCTTGCTGTTGGCAATCTGGCCGCCAATGATGAAGCTGGCTTCGAAGGTGTTGCCCAGCTTGGCGTGCTTTTCCTGCTGAGCCAGGCTGACATCGCCAAGATAGTCGGCCGCGTCGCTGATGGTTTCCACCGTGAGCAGGCTGACGTTGGCGCGCTCCTTGATGTCGCGCTTGACCTGGGCGATGGTGGCCTGGGTGGTGGCGAGGTTGCCAGCCGTCAGGATGACGAACTGACGCTGGCCCTCGACTCCGAATCTGTACATCTTGCCATAGGTGCTGACCTGGTCGATGCCCGCATTGGTGCGGGAATCAGAGCAAAAGACCATGCCTGCATCTACTGCGATTGCCACACAATACGTCATGATTCATTAACCGATCTGATGGTGGGTAACTGCCGTGTGGGAACACGTTGACCGGAACAGTACACTAGTTGTCTGGGAAGGTGAATAGAAGTGCGGAGTCCTTTTTCAGGCCGCCCCGGGCCAGAACGCGGAGGGCACGGGGGCCAGCCTCTGCAGATGGCAGAGGCTGCAGGAAGGGCGCTGAGGCTGCTCAGTGGTCGTCGAGATTGTCGTCGTAGTCGTCGTAATCGTCGACTTCGTAACTGTCCTTGAAGCTCTGATCGTTGCCATCTTCCTCGAACTGCAGGTCGCCATACATGCGCTTCCAGTCCAAGCGTTCTTCCGTGCGGCGACGAAGCTCGGTCAGACGGCGCTTGTGCACGCGCTTGTCGTTCGCCTCATCAATCTCAGTCTCTGGAATAAAGGCAGCCGAATCAAAAAAGTCCTTGGAGGTATCAGCGATATCATCCCATTGATGACTTTTCATGTGATTAATCTCTCGCTCAATCAGTGTGTATCGATCGAATTGCCCGCGAAGTACGTGCATTGGGCGAAACATTTTTGCAACGTTGTCAAGACATTCCGCCCGGCGCGTCACGTTGCGAATTATGGAGTTAAAATTCGATAAAGCAATAGGCAGTCTGGTAAAATTTTAGCCAGCTTTTCCTTGCTTTAACGGTATGAATTCCTTTGGTTTTTTCTGTTTTTGATGGTGTGGTGTCGCGGCGGTCTGCCGCATAGAAGGAGGGCTGTGGAATGGCAGCGGAGTGCCTTGGCTGTGGCATGCGGGTGACTGCAGGGGTTCTGACTTGCCCAAAATGCGACGCGCTGCTGGACGAGCAGACGGATGGCTCCGTGCTGCATCGGGACATCGCGCATCAGCATGAAACGGTGGCTCAGGCCATGGCAAAGCTGGAGCACGCGTTGCAGGATTGCCGACGGAGTCATGCCGTCGGGGTGCGTCTTGCTGTCGGGCGAGGGGTGATTCGCGACGAAGTCATGCGCCAGCTGAGCTGGCTGGCGATGAGTGGCGAGATACTGGACTTCGACCATGACGAGGGCAATACCGGCGCCATCATGGTCACGCTGCGACGTGCGCCAGGGCGCGCAGCCGCGAGACGTGCTGCTCAGAACCCCTGATCGATCAGGCGGAAGTCCGGCACGATGACGGGGGCCAGCTCCTCGTCCTGTGGGATCAGTTCAGAGGGCGGACTTGCATCCGGGCCGAAGGAAAAACTGAAGCTTCCCCGCGCCACGAAATTCACCGGGTCGATGGCGGCCCATTCCACGGTGTAGTAGTCCGCTGCCGGCAGTGGTGGCAGGTCCCAGAAGAAGACCCGGCTGGCATCCGGGTTGTAGCGAAAGCCGATATCCACTGGCGTGTTTCCCGGTGCTTTGAGCACCAGTTTCACCAGGCGCACATAAGTGCTGAAGCGCATCATCAGGTCAGCCGGCGCTTCGGCCAGGACCGCGTTGTCTACGGGTGCGGTTTCCGTGACCACGTCGCTGTTGGAGTTGATCGTCATGACATGCTGGGCGCTGGCCAGCGGGCTCAGCAGCACGAGCAGCAGGGCGCACAGGCTCGAGACCGCGCGGCGAGTGCCGGATAGTGAGACTTTCTTCAAGTGCAGCAATGACATGGGCCAGGTCCTCGAGATGGCGGTGCATGAACGGCGGTTTTTATAGCATGACCCGGATGATCCTTGTAAAGCGGAATGTCGGAGACATTCCAGTATCTGGCAAATCCCCAGGAATGCGTCAGCAGGTTCACTATAGTTCTGCCTGACGAATTCCAAAAAATCGGGTTTTTCCGGATTACGCCAGAACTATTTCGATATGCGGGAGACGCTTGAAGGCGCCCATGGTGTCATGCAGTCGTATGTGAGCGCCCGTTCGAGGCCGCCCGGCAATTTCTGGCAGCGACAGTGCTGGCCAGCGTGCTCTAATAAAAATAAAAGGAAGCGCCCCATGCAGGTTTCGAAACTCTTGATTCATGCCGCTATTCGCCGGGCTGGCGGATTCGTGACGGCAGCCGGTCTGCCGGTCGCGATCACGCCGCAATTCTCTTCAACACGGTCTTTCCTACGAGTTCCCCGTTCGTCCACCAACCATGACGTCGTTGCGGCGTCTCAGGGAGTTCATTGATGTCCGTCCGTATCAGCCGGCTGTGCAGTGCCGGCACCGTCTCATGGCTTGCGGCCACCCTCGTCAGCGTCTGCCTCATGAACGCGGCACTCGCCGAGCCCGCCTACCGCAAGGGACAGTTCCTTGAACCAGCGTACGAAGGCTGGCGCCAGAATGCCGATGGCACCTATGTATTCATCTTTGGTTATCAGAACGAGAACTGGGAAGAGGAACTGAAAGTCCCGGTAGGCGAAAACAATTTCTTCTCTCCCGGATTGGAGGACCGTGGCCAGCCCACGCATTTCCTTCCGCGGCGCAACCGTTTCACCTTCGAAGTCCCTGTCCCGGCCGACTGGGGTGACAAGGAACTTTCCTGGACGCTGACCGTCAACGGCGTGACCAAGGTGGCCTATGCCACCCTGGCGCGCGACTACGTGATCGACAACGTGGTGATTGCGTCCGAAACCGGCTCACTGGGTGCCGGTACCAGCAGCCCCGAGTCGCGTTCCAATCAGCCGCCGCTCGTCACCGTGCAGGGCGACCGTGTCGGTGACGAGATCGTGCGCAGCGTCCGTGTGGGCCAGCCCTTGACACTCCAGGCCCATGTGGCCGATGACGGTCTGCCCAAGCCGCGTGCGGCTGGCGTGGGCGGATTTCCGGCTGGCGGAACACCGCTGCAGCGCATGATGCGTCCGCCCACACGGGTCACCGTCGGCAAGACAAACGGCCTCTTCCTGTCCTGGAACATTTACCGCGGCGAGGGCAATGCCACCTTCGATCCGCCCCAGGTCAAGCCCTGGGAGGACACCCGCACTTCCGCGAATTCGCCCTGGGGCGCCCTCTGGGTGCCGCCGCCGATCCCCGAGGACGGCATGTATTCCGTGAACGTTACCTTCGACAAGCCCGGCACTTATGTGCTGTGGGCGCGCGCCGACGATGGCGGGCTGTTTCACGATCAGTACGTCACGGTCAACGTGGCGCCCTGAGCAGGACGAAATTGCAATGCGTGGATCGGGGTGCTCGACCGGCTCACGGATGACAATGGGTTGCGTGACTCATCGCGAAGGCGATGGCACCGGTAACGCGACGGAACAACAACAAGATGTAGTGCTACTAAACGACGGAGATTCACAATGAGTGATCACTTTCACCGCAACAGCCTGATGCACCTGAAACATTCCATTCTCTACACCTCGATTGCCATCGCCACCGCATTGCCAGGAGTCAGCTTCGCGCAAGCCGCCGCTGCCACCGATGAGCCTGAAGTGGAAGAAGTGGTGGTCACGGGGACCTATATCCGCAACAGCGCCTTTGCCGGTGCCTCGCCGGTCGACACCATCGACCAGGAAGCCATGCTCTCCACGGGCTCTGTGAGCACCTCCCAGTTCATGCGCGACCTTGTGTACACCGACAACATCGATGCGGTGGGCAACATTCTCGGCGGTCCGGGCGGCGGCCAGGACGGCAATACCTCGGGCTTCAACCTGCGCGGTCTGGGCAGCAGCAGCACGCTGACCCTGTTTGACGGCAAGCGTGTCGTCAACAACGAGGAAGTGGGCTCCATCGTGCCGGATATCGCCCTGAGCCGCATGGAAATCGTTCTGGACGGTGGTTCCGCTCTCTACGGTTCCGACGCGGTTGCAGGCGTGGTCAACCTGATCCCGATCAAGGAGTTCGACGGCATGCGTGCGCGCAGCACCTATGGTCGCGATCAGGACGGGACCATGGAGGAATACTCCCTTGGCTTGCTCTACGGTACGGAGATCAACGGTTTCAACATCGTTGCCGCCCTGCAGGCAAAGAAGGAAACCCCGATGATGCGGTACGAGCGCCCGAAGTATCTGCGCGCTGACAACGACATCTTCACCGATGGTCCGCCCGGCACCTTCCGTGGCCTGACCAGCGCAACGCCCCTGGTGGACCCATCCTGTGGCACTTTCGGCAACGATCAGAACGACAAGGGACAGTTTGACAGTTTCCCCAGCGGCATCCGTCTCGCCAATGGCCAGCGCTGCGCGATCTTCTTCGGTCAGTGGATCGAGTACAACCGCCCGAACGAGCAGTTCACGGGCTATGTGAATGTCACGCACCAGACCACCGACTGGCTGGAACTGGAATATCAGGCCGTGTTCGATCACAACCTGTCCGTGTTCCCGACAGAAGCCGCGTCGCCGATGAACACCACCCGCGGCCCGTCCATGGTGATTCCGGCCGCCCACCCGGCGAACCCCTTCGGCCAGGCGGTCTACCCGATCGCCTTCCGTACCTTCAACGGGCGCTCACAGGCGCCACAGCCCAGCTACCTGAAGGCAGGCTCGCAGTGGGATGACACGGTGTATCTGACTGACCGACACACCCTCTCCGCTCGTTATGAGCTGGGCAACGACTGGTCTGGTTCGACGTCCATCAGCCATCAGCTGCGTCGTGACCGCTACACCACCTACGAAGAGCAGGCCAGCCGCATTCTTGCCGGCTTCCAGGGTCGAGGCGGTCCCAACGGCAACGAGTGGTTCAACCCGTTCATGTCGTCTGATCCGCGTTCCCCGTTCTTCCGCAAGGGTGTCACTGAGAACAGCCAGGCGCTGGTCGATTGGCTGTCGATTCAGAAAACCACCGAAGACCTGCGTCGTTACCGCGTGTTCGATACCGTCGTGACCGGCCCGCTGTTCGAATTGCCGGCAGGTGCCGTGCAGGTGGCCTTCGGTGGTCACATCCGTGACGACAAGGTCATCGACAACCCCGTCAAGGCGCGCACCATCGGCGAGGACTTCAACGCGCCTGCCGCCATTCAGCGACAGTCCGCCTCCGAGTCCACCGTGCGTGCGGCCTTCCTGGAGTTCGAAGTGCCGATCCTCGACACGCTCTCGCTGCAGGCTGCTGCCCGCTACGAGAAGTTCGACGACCTGAAGCTGCGCACCACCACGCCCAAGGTGGCCTTGCGCTGGGAAGCGCTGCCGACGCTTGCAGTGCGTGCGTCATGGGGTGAAGGCTTCCTCGCGCCGCTGGCAAGCCAGGTCGGAGCGATCAACCTGAGTGCATGCTCCAGCGCCCGCGACGGCACGGATCAGCTGACTGGCGTGTCCTTCATCGGCGTGGATGGCTGCACCACCACCAACCCGCTGCTGGACGTTGAGCGTTCCACGCTGCAGAACATCGGCTTCACCTGGGAGCCGCTCGATGGTCTGTCCATTGGTATCGACTACCAGGAGATCAAGTACACCGGCCGTATCTTCACGCTGACCAACCAGGATATCGGCACACAGGACTTCATCAATGTGCTGTCAGCGATCGGAGCCACCCCGGAGTCCTTCAGTCGAGTGCCCGGTTCCGCCACCTGGGAAGCGGCACGTGCCTACGTGAATGCCAACCCGAACCCGGCCATCGTGCGTGATCCAGTGACCCTGCGCGCTCAGCGCATCCTGCGTCAACCGCAGAACGTCGACCAGATGGACGTCAAGACAGTGGATCTGCAGGCCACCTACAGGTTCTCGCTGGACAACCTGGGTGACTTCAACGTTGCCATTGATGCCACTCACTACACCACCTACATGCTGACCGAGTTCAGCGGTGCAACGCGTGAGATGGTGGGCTTCATGAACGGTGACACCGGCAAGGCACCACCCCTGCCCAAGACCAAGGTGAACTACACCCTGAGCTGGATGGGTGGGGCGCATTCCGTGCGCATGTCTGTTCGCTACAACGACGACGTGAACTTCGGTCTGCTGGCGCCTGTGACACTGGCCAACCCACCGGCAACCACTGGCGGGCTGCGTAAGATGAACGTGAAAGGGGGCTACCGCGCCAACCTGAACTATGGCTACACGATGGACAGCCTGTTCGGTTTCGGCGAGTCCGCCAACATCAGTCTGGCAGTGCGTAACCTGTTTGACTGGGAACCGACGCGTCTGCCGATCCAGGGTGGTCTGGCAACACGTCTCTATGATCCCTACGGTCGTATGTTCACTCTCGGTCTGGACGTCGATTTCTGATATCCCGACCCCAAGGAGTACCTCCCTCCGCCCTCAGGCTGCCCCCGTGTTGCTCCGAACACGGGGGTCCGCCTGAGGGCGGAACCTCCTCTGCTACGAAGTGGATGAACATGCCAGTGCCTGTCACCGAACCCGTGCTCAGCCTCAAGCGTCTCGCTGTCGCCATGGCTGTGTGCTGTGCCATCCTCGGCTTGACCGACAGCAGCGTCGCCCAGGACACCGCTGCACTCGATTCCACCGTGATATACCCCGCGGACTACTTCGCCCAGTTCAATCCCGTGAACGTGAACGACATGATCGATCGCGTGCCGGGGATTTCCGTCGCTCTGAATGCCGGCACACCCAGTGGCGGCGGGGCGACGAACAATACCAATGCCAACAATCGCGGCCTGGGGGCCGGCGCGCAGATCCTCATCGACGGCAAGCGGCTTGCCGGCAAGGACAACGAGGCGCGCACCCAGTTGAGCCGGATCGCGGCGGCCCAGGTCCGCCACATCGAGATCATCCGGGGCACCTCGGGGGACCTGGACGTGCGCAGCGCCGGGCAGATCGTCAACATCGTCCTGCTTGAAACCCTCGCGACGTCCACAGTGTCGCTGGAGGCGGGAGCCATTGCCTACCGCGATGACCACATCGAGCCCCAGGGCAGTGTGGTTTACAGCGGGCAGCGCGGCGGACTGAACTATCTGTTCAGCGCCGAGAGTCGCGCCAACTACGAATCGCTGCACAGCTGGGAGTCCAGTTACAACGCCGACTTCTCGCCCAATGACCGCATCTTCGTGGACCAGGTGCGCGAACAGAACAATCTGAGCCTGAACAGCAATCTCACCTATGATCTGAGCTTGAATGATCGATTTGCGTTCAACGCGCTCTACAGCGAGACCGATCCGCCCACCCGCCTCGAGCGGGAGATCATCAATCTGAATCGTGCTCCCGCGGTGTCGCGCTGGGAACGCGAGACCCTGCCCTCCACGCGGGACAACTGGGAGGCCGGTGGCGATTATGAGCACCTGTTTCCCAATGGCAGCCGCTACCGTGCACTGGTGATCTTCAATGAGGAGAATCAGGACACCGTGCGCGAGCGCTTTGCCGGTGCCACCGCCGACAGCACCACGCGCAAGAACCTGTTTCTGGCGACCCAGACGCGCAACGTCGAGCGCATTCTGCGCACGTCTTACAACTTCCAGCTCGCTGCCTCGCAGGGCGTGGAGATCGGGGTTGAGCGCGCACTGACCCGGCTGGATTCAGCGCTGCGCATGGGCATGGCGGTGGCGGGAGGCAGCACCTCGCCCGCCCATGGGGACCTGGTGCCCGTTGTCGTGCCGAATGCCAATTCCACCGTGCAGGAGATCCGCTACGAGGCCTTCGGCGTGCACAACTGGCAGCTCAACCCGCGCATGGCGCTGGAGAGCACGCTGCTGGTGGAAGTGTCCGAAATCGAGCAATGGGGCGATGTGAAAAATCGCCGCAGCTTCACCTTTCCGCGTCCGAAGGTCGATTACCGTTTCGACATGAATGCGTCCACTCAGCTGCGGCTGACCGTGGAGCGTTTCATTTCCCAGTTGGCGTTCGCGGACTTCGCGGCGGCATCGGCCAACAATCGAGATGAACAGCAGGCCATCGTGGCCGGCAATCCGGAACTGGAACAGGAGAAGTCCTGGCGCTATACGGCGAATCTGGAATATCGCCTGGCGCAGGATCGCGGCGTGCTCAATGCCAATCTGTTCTTCTATGACGTCGAGGACGCCATCGGCAAGATCGATATTTCGCCCTCGCCCACGCAGATTCTCTCCGCCAATGGCAATACTGGGGATGGCGAGATCTACGGGGTGAACCTGGATGCCAGCATCCGCTACAGCGTGCTTGGCCTGCCGCCCGCACTGATCACCGCCGGGCTGCTGGTGCAGGACTCCACCATCATCGATCCGATGGGCGGCTTCGAGCGCCGCATCGTGCCCTTCGATCGTGGCAATGTGCGGCTTGGCGTGCGTCAGGATCTGCCGGCTCTGGGCCTGAGTCTGGGCATGAATTACCGCAAGGGCATCGAGGGGAATCGCAGGATCGTGGACATCGACAAGATCGACGTCGTCGGCTTTCCACCTGCGCTGAACCTCTTTGTCGAGAAACGCGCCTTCGGCGGTTATGCTTTCCGGCTGGATGCCAACAATGTCACCGACGGCGAGCGCTGCCGGACACGCGAACGCTTCGGTGGTTCGCTGGTGCTGGCGGCACCGGTGGTGGAATATGAAAACAACTGCAACATCACCGGTCCACAATACGTTTTCACGGTGCGCAAGACCTTTCAATGAGCCGCGCTCGGCTCGCGTGCGTCAGCGCGAGCGCCTGGCTTGCAATGCCCTGGCGGCTCCACTATCTTCGCCGGCCTGAGTTCTTGACGGAGTCACTGCAGCGACAGGATCATGCAACTGCTACAGCACGCAACAAGCTTTCTTGCGCTTTCGCAGCTGCTGTTCATGGCGCTGTTCTACCTGGCCTATTATCGTCATCAGATGCTCGGCAAGTTGATGGCCCTGTATGCCATCTGCCTCATGGGCTTCATCCTGGCGGTGCTGCCGGAATTTGACAGCGGCCCGCGCGCACTGGACATCGCCTTCGGCATTCTCGCCATCACGTCGCCCGCCCTGCTGTGGGTGATCACCCGCTATCTCTTCGTGGACGAACCCAAGGTGGACGCTCGGATCTGGGCGATAATCGGCACCTATATCGCGTTGCGTGCCGTCGGGATGGTGGTCGGTGATGACGAAGGCCTGCCCTATCTGTTGATGTTTGTGCTCCCGCAGCTGGCCATGCTGGGCTTTGCCTGTCATGTGGTCTACATGGCGGTGCTGGGTCTGGGCAGCGATCTGGTCGAGCCGCGCCGGCGCCTGCGTGTCCCCTTTGCCATCACCATGGGGTCCATCGTCGCCATCATCGTGGGGTCTGGCTTTCTGCCGTTGCCGGGGCAGTGGCTTTTCAGCGTGTATATCGGGGCCATCTTCCTATTCATTCTCTTCTTCAATCTGGCCACCTTCCGCCTGCACAAGGATTCGCCACAACTGATCGAGCCCGTGGTGGAAACTGCGCTGCCCTCGCTCAAGAGTCGGGTGAGCGAGCGCGACAAGGATCGTCCCCTGATCGACCGCATCCACGCCCTGATGGAGGACGAGCGGCTGTATGCCCAGCCCGGCTTGACCATTGGAGAACTCGCCGCGCGGGTATCGATGCAGGAATACCGCCTGCGCAAGCTGATCAACCAGAAGCTGCACTACCGCAATTTCAATCAGTACCTGAACCAGTACCGCATCGCCGAGGCGGCCCGCCGGCTGCAAAGCGCGGAGGAAAGCCAGGTGCCGATCTCGACCATTGCCCTCGACGTGGGCTATGCCTCCTTGTCGTCCTTCAACAAGGCATTCAAGGAATTGCACGGCGTCACGCCATCCATCTATCGCAGCAGAGCGCTGGCCTGAGGCGTCGCCTCGGCTATACTTCGCGCACATCCACCAACGCACAGGGTCGAGCATGCGACTTGCGCCAGGTCAGCGACACGTCATTCTGCAGGAAATGGGTATCCAGACCTATGTTCCGCGTATCGCCGTGCCTGGCGCCAGGCCCTCGCCGATCAGGCAGTCGGGCCGGCCGGAGACTCCGGCTCCGCGGCCCATGATGGGCGCCGCTGAGCGACTGCACCCGTCGGGCGTCGAGCCGTCTGACTTGACGCCGACAACTGTCATGCTCGCGTCGCCACCCCAGTCGCCACCCCCGGCGCGAGTGCCGCCCGCCAGGCCGGTGGCCTCCCCGACTCCGACAGCAGCCGATGCCGTCCATTTCGCGTTCGCTTACGTGCCCGTCAACGAGCGTCTGGCCGTGATCTGCGAGCTGCCCTGGGCGCGTTCGGCTGTGTTGACGCCTTCCTGCAGGCAGTTGCTGGCTGACATGCTCAAGGCGATTGGTGCTCCCTGCGACGCGGACAGGCTGGCGGCGATGGTGTTCAGCTGGCCGCTGGCCGATGCCGGCGAGATGCCGCAGGATGCGCAGACAGCCCGACACATGCTCGAAGGCTTCGTGTCCCGCCGCCTGAAGTTGCGCGCCGTGCCGCTTCTGCTGATTCTTGCCGAGCAGTCTGCAGAGTTTCTGTTTCCCGCGGCGAGCCAACCGCAAACGGACGGGTTGCAGACACACCCGCATTTCCCCGTGCAGGTGCTCGTCACCCACAGCCTGCATGCCATGGAAGCGGTGCGCGAGCTCAAGCGCTCCGCGTGGGAGGCCCTTCAGCCTCTGAAGCAGGCACTCGTCGAAGCCGCGCCGCGCGACCAGCGCCCCCAGGTGTGACGACTTGCTGCCTCAACCCACCCGTTCCGACTCCGTGAATGTTTTCCTGCGCGCCATGCGCCCGAGTGACCTCGATCTGGTCGTGGAGAGCGAAACCCTGTCGCTCAAGAGTCCGTGGTCCAAACGCATCTTTGCCGATTGCCTGCGTGCCGGATACGAGTGCTGGGTGCTGGCCACGCGTGACCGCATCGTGGCCCATGGTGTGCTGTCCGTTGGCGCGGAAGAGGCCCATGTGCTCACGCTGTGCGTGCATCCGGATTTCCGGCGACAGGGCTATGGCCGCCGCATGCTCCGGCAGCTGCTGGACAAAGGCTACCGCAAGGCGGCGCGGGTGTGCTTTCTGGAAGTGCGTCCTTCCAATGCAGAGGCCAGGGCGTTGTATCTTGCCATGGGCTTCGTGCAGGTGGGGGAGCGTCGCCAGTACTACCCTCTGGAGCCCGGCGACATGCAGCGCGAGGATGCGCTCATTCTTTCGTGTGCTCTTCCTCTGGAAGCTCGCGGCTGACGAATCGGTGCCACACATAGCGCCCCGCATTGACGAGCGCCACCACGATCAGCGCGAACACCATCACCAGCAAGACAAGCACAATGCAACTGATGAAGAAGCGCAGCAGATTGTCGCGCGCTTCCGCATAGGCGGTGGCCAGCGCGTAAAGCGATGCGGCGCCGATGGCCAGGCCGCTGAGAGTGGATCGAGTGCTCTTGCGCATTTTGAGGCGGGGAAATTTCATGGTCTCTGCTTATGGCCTGTTTGCCTTCAACGAGTGAATACGGGGGCACCGTCCTTGTCCGGCCAGGTGTGCAGACACTCGGGATAATGACTGCATCCCCAGAAAAAGCCGTTCCTGCCGCGCCGGCGCTTGAGCAGTTGCCCGCAGGATGTGCAGCGCCACGCCTTGGCCGGGATGCCATTATCGTCCGCAAGCCGCGTCTTGCAAGCCTTGTCATAGCCCGTGCAATACCAGTAGGCACCTTGGGCATTCTCTGCCCTCACCAGTTGTCGTGTGCACACCGGGCAGCGATAGCGTTCATCCGGCACCTTGGATGGCTTGCCGTCCAGATCGAACAGCGTGGTCTTGCAGTCCGGGTATCCCGTGCATCCCCAGAACGGTCCCATCCGGCCTTCGATCCTGCGCAGTGGTTTGCGGCAGGCGGGGCAGAGCGGCTGGCGCACGGGCACTGCGGCAGGCGAGTCACCGAGCAGATCGGCCGGCATAGGGTGGCACCTCGTCAGGTCAGTCGGACATAGGACTCAAGCTGCTGCAGCAAGCGGGTGTTCTCGTCGTGGGTGCCAATGGTGATGCGCAGTTTGTCGCGCAGTCTCGGCTGGTCGAAATAGCGCACCAGAATGCCGCTGTCCTTCAGTCGCTGGTAGAACTCGCGCGCCATGATCTCGGTATTGACGAAGCGGGAGTCGCCACTGGGCACACGCGCCAGCAGGAAGTTGCTCTGGCTGGGGGCGCAGGAGAATCCCAGTGCCGCCAGGGCTGCGGCCACTCTGGCGCGCTCGACACGCACCTTCTCCCAGCCCAGGGCGGCACTGGCACGGTCGCGCAGAGCCGCCGTGGCGAGCACCTGGGAGATCACGTCGGTGTTGTAGCTGTCCCGGGTCTTGTACAGCATGGGCGCGATCAGGCTGGCGGCTCCGATGCCATAGGCGAAACGCAGCCCTGCCAGGGAGTAGCCCTTACTCATGGTGCGCAGGATCAGGACATTGTCGAGCTCCCGCACCAGGCTCACGGCATCGTGGCGCAGCGTCGGATCGATGAAGTCCACATAGGCCTCATCGATCACCAGCACGCCCTTGAAGGTGCTGGCGATGGCGCGCAGGCTGGCCGTCGGCGTCAGCAGCCCGGAAGGAGCGTGCGGATTCACCAGGAAAGCCAGACTGGCGCCGCTGGCGTTCAGGCGTTCGGCAAAGTCGGCCCCCATCGTCCAGTCGTCCTGCAGGTCGATGCGCACCACATCGCAGCCGTGAATCTCGGCCAGCACCGGATACAGCGAGTAGCTGGGCTCCGCGATGGCGATGGCGCCTCCCGGTTCGACGAAGGTGGTGATGATCAGGCGCAGAAGCTCGTCACCGCCATTGGTGGCGATGAAATTCTCCACCTGCAGATGATGACATTCCGCCGCCACGTGGCGGAACTCGTTGGCCAGCGGCTGAGGATAGCGGCGCAGGTCTTCCACGCGCAGACCCTGCAGGGCGGCGACCACGGCCGCGCTCGCGGGGTAGGGGTTCTCGTTGGTGTTCAGCTTGATGATGCCCGGCTGGTTCGGTTGTTCACCGGAACTGTAGCCGGTCATGCGCTGGATGTTGGGGCGTTCGTAGCTCATAGGATCGGGTGTCGCTGCAGGGCCGGCAGTGACCGCGGGGTGCGGCCTGCCGGACGGAATCAGAGCGGCCAAGGTTACTGGTTAATGGATCGTGGTTCAATCCGCTTGCAGGTGTCATGGCATGCCGCCTGCCGGCGGAAGTTGCATCGGCGCTGTCAGCGCGACCTGGTATCAGGATGTCGGGCGCGCCGCGGTGCTGGCTCAATTCACTTGGTGAGGCGGAATATGGATTGAGCGTTCCTTTAATTGGTGCTACTTCAATTGCATGGAATGAGCGATGGCGGAATCAACTTGCTCAAAGGCCTTCCATGTAGGTGGCCACTCGAGCGTTCCATCCCTCGCGCCAGCGCTGCTCGCCACGGTCGCCCGGGGAGTTCATGATTCTTCGTGCCAGAATGACCTTCGCCGAGCGGGAGAATTGCGCCATCAGTGGCGTCTCGTTGCGCGTTTGCAGCACCTGCTCCAGCACTTGCAGAAGACCCCAGCCCTGACCTGCGTAGCGCTCGGTTTCGGAGGTGCCTTCCCCCTTGAAGTTGACGTAGTCGATCAGGGCGTACATGCCCAGCGGCGGTTCACTGCGCGCGATCTCCAGGAAAAGGGCAGCCACTTCCTCCTTGTGCGCGGTGTGTTCCAGCAGAGCGGGCAGGCTGGCGTGCATGCGCTCGATGATGAACTGCACCTGGATCGCGCGGGTGTCGTTCAGGAAGTCGCGCAGGATCTGCATGCGGGGGCTCTCGAGGTCAGCCAGGAAGGTGACCTTGTCCGGCCAGGGCGAATCGCGCCCGGGAAGACTCGCAATCCACTCGGGAATGGCAACGCCCTGCGCCTCGTAGAAGTCGAGCAGAGCCGGAAAGCTTTCCACGAACACGTCCTGCTGGTCTCCTCTGTACCAGATGAAATGTCCAATGCCCAGTGACGGGAAATCCTCGCCCGCGTTCCAACTGGTTAAGCACGCGGTTTTCAGGTTGCACTCGTTGGCGAAAATGCGTTTCCCGATCCACTCGGTCTGCTCGACCGTCAAAGCCGGCAGCTCATCCTGAGGCTGACGCGAACACGCGCTGAAGAGCATGGGGACGAGCAGCCACAGCGCAAGGGACAAGGGACGTTTCTTCACTGCATATTTCCTGAAGTTGAATGCATAAATAAATGTGGCAGTGCCACCTGCGTTGCCAGCCCGTGCAGAACAGTGCGAGCAAGCTTACTTGAATCAGACAGCAGAAGTCATTGACGTCAAAGAGCCCGAGCCGCAGGACGAATTCGTTCGCGGGCTGGCGCTGATCTATCAGCGGCTCAAGCAGAGCAAGCATCTCAAGAAAGCCATGAAGGAGGTCGAGAGCTCATTGCTGGAGCTGCTCGGCGTGCGTCTGTTCACCATCTATCAGTGTGTGCAGAACGGCAAGGAAGTGCATGCCAGTTTCAAGGGGGGCGACCCCGACGACAACAACACCACGGAAATCCGCGTTCCTTTCAGCCCCACGTCCCTGGTGGGATACGTGGCGCTGAGCCAGCGTGCACTGGTGATTCGCAATGTGCTGGATCAGCAAGCAGGAGTTGCTGGACATCCACCCAAGGCTTCGCTTCGATCGGCGTTTCAGTGATGCCAAGGGCTTGGCCGTGAAGTCCCAGATCGTGATGCCGATCAAGGACGGCATCCTGCTCGGCGTGTTGCAACTGATCAATTTCGTCGGCGATCGCGACTTCACCAAGACCGACCTCAAGCACGCGATGATGGTCTCGCAGATGCTGGCCAAGCAGTTCCGGTCGGAATTGCAGAGCACCCACGGGCCCTATGACTTTCTGGTGCAGAAGAACAAGATCAGCAGTCAGGAACTCGAGGATGTGCAGAACAAGGTCGGCCTCTACGGCGGATCGGTGTCGCGCATCCTGATGGAGGATTTCGGCATTGACGCCGACACCATTGGCGCCTCGCTCAAGTATTACTATCGCGTCCCTTACATTAAGTATCAGCCCAGGCACGTTCTGCCGTCCGAGTTGTTCGAGAACATCGGCGTCAGTTATCTGCGCAAGAATCTCTGGCTGCCGGTGGCGGGCAACAAGGAAGAGGCCGTCATCCTAATCGATGACCCCAGCGACTATCAGCGCATCATGGAAATCCAAGGCGTGCTCAATGCCCGCAACTATGCCTTCCGCGTCGGCCTGCCGGAGCACATCCAGATGTTCCTGCGCGATGACGAAGGCACCGACGCTGAGGCGGGCTTCGACGATGTGTTCTCGCGGCTGGAAGAGCAGGGCAATGTCGAGGTGGAGTCCGAGGAGGAGCAGGAAGAGGAAAGTCTCGCGGCCACCTCGGCCATCATTCAGCTGGTCAATCGCATGATCACCGAGGCGCATCTTCTAGGCGCGTCGGACATCCATGTCGAGCCTGGCAAGGATCAGGCGCCCGGCATTGTGCGCATCCGCGTGGATGGCATCTGTCGCGAACTGCTCAAGGTGCCCAAGGAACACACGTCCGCCCTGATCGCCCGCATCAAGGTGATCTCGCGCTTGAACATAGCCGAGCGTCGCCTGCCGCAGGACGGCAAGTGCAAGCTGAAGGTGCGTGGCAAGAAGCTGGAACTGCGGGTGGCCACCGTGCCGACGGTCAATGGAGAAAGCGCGGTGCTGCGCCTGCTCGCCGCCGGCAGTGCCATGCCGCTGGAAAAGCTGAACCTGTCCGTCCCCAACTACAACAAGATCGTCGAGCTGTCGGGGCATCCTCATGGTCTGCTGCTGGTGGTCGGTCCGACCGGTTCGGGCAAGACCACGACGCTGCGTGGCGTGCTCGGCTTCATCAACACGCCCGACCGCAAGATATGGACAGCCGAGGATCCGGTGGAGATCACCCAGCCGGGGCTGCAACAGGTGCAGGTGCTGCCCAAGATCAACTTCACCTTCGCCACGGCCATGCGCGCGTTCCTGCGTGCCGACCCGGATGTCATTCTCATCGGCGAGATGCGTGACCACGAAACGGCCTCGATCGGCATCGAGGCCTCACTGACGTGACACCTGGTGCTTTCGACGCTGCACACCAACTCTGCGCCGGAAACCATCATGCGTCTGCTGGACCTCGGGCTCGACCCGGTCAACTTCTCCGATGCCCTGCTCTGGGTGCTGGCGCAGCGTCTGATGCGCATATTCTGCAAGAGCTGCAAGGAAGCGTACCGGCCCAGCGCGCAGGAACTCGAGCACCTGATCAACAGCTATGGCCGCGACATCTTCCCCGAGCCCGGGGTGGATGCCGCCACCGTGCAGCTGTATCGCCCGGTTGGCTGCGATGAATGCGGGGGCACCGGCTACAAGGGGCGCACCGGCATCCATGAGTTGCTGGTGGGAACGCATGAACTGCGCAGCCTGATCTACAACAAGGCCGATCTCGATACCCTGCGCACACAGGCTTCGCGAGACGGCATGCGCACCCTCAAGCAGGACGGCATCAACAAGATCTTCATGGGGCTGAGCGACTACAAGCAACTGCTGCGCGTGGTCGCGGAGTAGTCTCGACGCTGCGTTTGTTGAACCGGTTCAAGCTTCTGCACTCTCGCGCTAAGCATTCGACACCCCGCTCGCTATAGTGGCGCCGCGCCTGCCGCTTCTGGTGAGTGCGTGACGCCTGGGAGTTGTCCGTCGTGAAGTCACTCTTGTCTGTCCTCGCGAGTTTCGCTGTATCGGGCTGTTGCTGGCGCGGGAAGTCCTTAGTCGCTTTGGTCTGGAATCGAGCTATCCGCCCATGGTGCTTTGCGGTGCTATCTTCACCGTCATGCTGGCGGGTCGCAGTCTGGTCCTGATGGCGGTGGTGCTGCTGCTGCTGGGGTTTGACTTGACGCTGCCAGCCGGACCGCATGGAGGCCGTACGGTGGATCAGGATCTGCTGCTGGCAGCTCTGCTCGGCGTCGTGGTACTGCGCTGAACCGCCTTGCTACATTACCCCGCTCCCCGGTGTCAGAACATAGCTGCGCAGGTGACAGGAGCCTTTCCGGTAATCCAGGTCCGCGGCCACGTCGGCCGTGACCTAGGCCAAGCTGGCGCGCAGCTGCAGGCTGGCGCTTCCTGTTACGCCGCTGAACGGTGGCGGAACGAAGACGGTGCCGAAGGGTGCGTCCATCACGATCAGCTCCCCAAACCGTTGCAAGGGCGCCAGATCGGGAACCAGGAGGTCGAGCCCGGCGTTCGCCAGTGCCAGGATTGGGGGCGGGTCTGCGCTTCCCAGCAGCGACTGGGTGATGTCCGTGACCAGACGGTGCTCCAGTGCGTTCGTTCGAATCTGGTGGAGGAACTCGGCGGCGAAATTCCCTGCAATCAGGAAGACGACAGCGGCGAGAGTGCAAGCGATGCGGAAAAGGCCGGTTTTCACTTGCGGTTCACTTGGGTGCGGGGCTGCCTGAAAGAGCAGAATCTAACCGGATTATAGAGCAAGAAAAGCTAATAAAAACAGCGTTCAAACCGTCGCCATTCAACAAGTTTTTTAAAAGTGCCCTGCTTTTATGCACACAATTGGCTGCTTTGTCACGTTTCTCTTGAAAACCCACGTTTTTCGCGGTGAGAACGTTCGATAATTTGCTATCTATTTGAAATAAATTAAGAAAAGAAATTGGTTAAAAAATAACCAACTTGTGTGGAAGTGCGGATTTTTCAGCGTTTGCGGGCATTATTTTCACCTTATCAACTGACTTATCCACAGATTCTGTGGAAAAGAATTTCAGGGCGTCACATCACAATCAGCATTCGTCGTCAACCGCCAATCGCCGCGAATGTGCGCCACTTGACGCAAGCATTGGATGGGGCATTTTCCGAGTGTGCAGGAAGGAAACAAAACCTGCTCGAAAGTGTTACCAGTCGGGCGTGCGAGCGCGTCGCCGGGGGATTATGACTTTGTCTTGTCTGGACATCGGTGGTATCGTGTCGGCGTGTTTTCTGTGATCCGTGGCGTGAAAATGGTAGAGCTGACCGGTGACATTCCTTTCTTGTGGAGGCTGAGCCCAGAGTCCAGCGAAGGTCTGTGCGCAGTGTCCATGGTGGTTCCCTACGAATCCGATGACGACCGGCGCGATCTGACCATCGAGACCAGCGTCGTCAGTTTTGCCTCTGACAGCTCGCGCGCGGAAACCGAAGAAATGCTGGAATGGAATCAGGACGACATCAGCCTGTTCCTGAAACTGGTGGCACACGAACAGAATGAGCACCGACTCGCCATGCTCGACAGCGTGCGCATCGATCTCACGGACCCAGCCATCATCGACATCATTCACGTGGTGGCAGCCGCCGGCTTCGGCATGGCCTACAGTTCCCAAGGGGTGTTGAAGCCCTCAAGCGGCGTCTACCCGGCCCACCCCTGTGACATTGGCAGCTTCGCATCCCTGAACACGCTTGATGGCTTCAAGCGCTGCGTTGTCGTGGACATCGACAACGAGGAAGTGGTCTGCGTTCTGCTGGATGAGATCGATGTGGAGTCCGAAGGGGAAGATGAGCGTCTGAGCCGGCATGATCTTTTGCTGGTCAAGCGTGCCGACCTGCTGCATCCGGATTTTGCCATCACCACGGGTCGTCCTGCTTCCGCAACCGTGCACTAACGTCTCCCGCCAGCTGTCATTTCCCAAGCTTCCGTGATCAGCGCCCGTCGGGCTGCGAGCTCCCAATCAGTACAGGAATCAATTCATGACCCTGAGTGCCCTGGCAGACGAAATCGCCCGTCGACGCACCTTTGCCATCATTTCCCACCCTGACGCCGGCAAGACCACCATCACCGAAAAGCTGCTCCTGCTGGGGCGCCTGATCCAGAAGGGCGGGACGGTCAAGGGCAAGAAGTCCGATCGCCACGCCACGTCCGACTGGATGGCCATGGAGCAGCAACGCGGCATTTCGGTGACCTCCTCCGTGATGCAGTTTCCCTACAATGACCGCATCGTGAATCTGCTGGACACGCCCGGTCACGAGGACTTCTCCGAGGATACCTACCGCGTGCTCACGGCGGTGGACTCAGCACTCATGGTGGTGGATGGTGCCAAGGGCGTGGAAGAGCGCACCATCAAGCTGATGGACGTCTGCCGTCTGCGTGACACCCCCATCTTCACCTTCGTCAACAAGCTCGATCGCGAGACCCTCAACCCCATTGAGGTGCTGGACGAGATAGAGACCGTGCTCAAGATCCGATGCGCGCCGATCAACTGGCCGCTGGGCATGGGAAAGGAATTCAAGGGCGCCTACAACCTCTACACCGACACGATTCACGTCTACCAGCAGGGGCAGGGTGATCGGATTCCGGATGATGTCCGCATACAGGGCCTCGACAGTCCTGAGGCCCGCGCGCTGCTGGGCGCCTACGCCGACGATGTGCAGATGGACATCGAGCTGGTGCGCGGCGCCAGCAATCTGTTCGACGTGAACGAGTATCTGGCCGGCCGCATGACGCCTGTCTATTTCGGCACCGCCCTGGGCAATTTCGGCGTTCGCGAGATGCTGGAGCAATTCGTGGAATGGGCGCCGTCGCCCCTGCCACGCAAGACCCAGACCCGTCTGGTGGCGCCCGATGAGCCTCCGTTCAGCGCTTTCGTTTTCAAGATCCAGGCCAACATGGACCCTAACCACCGTGACCGCGTGGCCTTCCTGCGGGTGTGCTCGGGCGCCTATACGCGGGGCATGAAAGTGCTGCACACGCGCATTGGCAAGGAGGTGCGTGTCAGCGACGCCGTCACCTTCCTGGCCGGCGAGCGCGAGCAGGCGGAAGAGGCCGTCTCTGGCGACATCCTGGGCTTTCACAATCACGGTACCATCCAGATCGGTGACACCTTCACGGAAGGCGAGCAGCTGCAGTTCACGGGCATCCCCCACTTCGCCCCGGAGCTCTTCAAGCGCATCCGCCTGAAGGACCCGCTGAAGATGAAGCAGTTGCAGAAGGGGCTGAAGCAGCTGGCCGAGGAAGGTTCGGTGCAGGTGTTCATGCCGCTGAAGAACAACGACCTGATCGTGGGGGCGGTCGGCGCTCTGCAGTTCGAGGTCGTCGCCTTCCGCCTGCAGGATGAATACAAGGTGGATTGTCTGTACGAAGGCGTGAGTGTCCACAGCGCCCGCTGGGTGCGCAGCAAGGACCGAGCGAAACTCGAGGAGTTCCGCAAGAAGGCCTACGACAACGTCGCCGTGGATGGCGGCGAGCACCTGACCTATCTGGCCCCTTCCCGCGTCAATCTGGCGTTGATGGAGGAGCGCTGGCCCGAGATCGAATTCCACGCCACGCGGGAACACTGACACGTTGCTGACAGCACAAGAGGACCTATGCAGTTTGAACTCAAGGCCACCGATGGCCTGGCAAGACGCGGCACCCTTCGTTTCCCTCGCGGCGAGGTGCAGACACCGGCCTTCATGCCGGTCGGCACCTATGGCACGGTCAAGGGCATGACGCCTGTTCAGGTGGAGGACACTGGGGCGCAGATCCTGCTGGGCAACACCTTCCACCTGATGCTGCGGCCCGGCACCGAGATCGTGAAACGGCACGGCGGTCTGCATGGCTTCATCGGCTGGGACCGGCCGATCCTGACTGACTCCGGTGGCTTTCAGGTGTTCAGTCTGGGCGACATGCGCAAGATCACGGAAGAGGGCGTGAAGTTCCGCTCGCCGGTGGACGGCGCGCAGGTGTTCCTCGGCCCGGAGTCCGCCATCAAGGTGCAGCAGGAACTGGGCTCGGACATCATCATGGTATTCGACGAATGCACACCCTATCCCGTCTCTGAGCAGGAGGCCGAGGCTTCTATGAATCTCTCGCTGCGCTGGGCCCTGCGGTGCCGGCAAGCGCACATGGATCACCCCTCGGCGCTCTTCGGCATCGTGCAGGGCGGGATGTTCACCCATCTGCGCGAGCAGTCCCTGCAGGCATTGGCCGCCATGGATTTCGACGGCTATGCCATCGGGGGGCTCTCGGTGGGCGAGCCCAAGGAAGACATGATTCGCGTGCTCGATCACATCGCTCACCGCATGCCTGCGCACAAGCCGCGCTACCTGATGGGCGTCGGCACGCCGGACGACATCATCCAGGCGGTGCTGCGTGGCGTGGACATGTTCGACTGCGTGATGCCCACGCGCAACGCCCGCAATGCCCACCTGTTCACGAGTGGCGGACTGGTGCGTCTGCGCAATGCCCGCTACCGCGACGATACGGGTCCGCTCGACCCGGAATGCGACTGCTATACCTGTCGCAACTTCAGTCTCGCTTACCTGCACCACCTCGACAAATGCAAGGAAATGCTGGGTGCGCAGCTCAATACCATCCACAATCTGCGCTTCTATCAGAAACTGATGCAAGGTTTGCGCGAGGCAATAGAACAGGGTAGATTGACGGCCTTCGTCGCAGCATTCCAGGCGCGGCAAGCGCCTGCCGAGTCGGAGTCGCCCTGATCCAAAGCCTTCAGATCGCCGGCCCGAGTCGGGTCGCTGACGAAGCGCCACAGACCCCATGCATCGCACATCATCTACAGAGAGATCGACACCATGAACTTCTTCATCAGCGCCGCTCATGCGCAGGACGCCGCGGTCCAGGGCCCGAGTCCCGTCTTCAACCTGATCTTCATTGGCGGCATGTTCGTGTTGTTCTATCTGGTTCTATGGCGCCCGCAGTCCAAGCGCGCCAAGGAGCACCGCGAGCTGGTGGCCGGCCTGGTCAAGGGCGATGAAGTGCTGACAAGCGGTGGCTTGCTCGGCAGAGTGACCAAGGTCACCGATGATTACGTCACTCTGCAGGTGGCCGACGGGGTAGAGCTTTGCATGCAGAAGCTGTCGATCGCTGCCGCGCTGCCCAAGGGCACGATCAAGTCGATTC
Organism: Gammaproteobacteria bacterium; assembly: GCA_030832825.1. Taxonomy (GTDB): domain Bacteria; phylum Pseudomonadota; class Gammaproteobacteria; order Pseudomonadales; family Pseudohongiellaceae; genus UBA5078. The sequence continues at coordinate 25,003 of JAURIJ010000009.1, read as the reverse complement.
AGTAAGTGAACCCGGCCGCCGAGTCATCAGGCAGCCTCTGCGAGTGAACATGACATGCTGAACAAGTATCCTCTCTGGAAGAATCTCCTCATTCTCTTTGTCGTGGTGCTGGGTGCCATCTATTCGGCACCCAATCTCTATCCGGACGACCCTGCCGTGCAGATCACGCACGAAAGCGATCCCGTCGACGAATTCCTGATTGCCACTGCCACCGACGCGCTGCGTGCCGAAGGCATCGATTTCTTCGGCGAGACGGTGGACGGGCGTTCCGGCATCATCCGCTTTGCCAATCTCGACGATCAGTTGCGAGGCAAGTCGGTGATCGAGGCCGCCATTGGCAGTGGTTACTTCACCGCGCTGAATCTGGCACCGACCACTCCCGGCTGGCTGCAGGCACTGAACGCCGGCAAGATGAGCCTGGGGCTCGACCTGCAGGGTGGTGTGCACTTCCTCATGGAAGTCGACATGGAAGCGGCCCTCGAGCGACGCATGGACAACACCGTCAGCACCATCCGCCAGCTGCTGCGCAGCGAGCGCATTCGCTCTCGTGCGATCGAACTGGATGAGCCCAACCTGATTGTTGCCCGCTTCGATGATGAGGAGTCTCGCTCCGCAGCCCGTGCCCTCATTCGCGAGAACTTCGTGGAATTGCAGACAATCAACCGCGAGCAGGGCGACGATTTCTTCCTGGACATGAGTCTTGCGGAAGCCGACATCCTGCAGATGCAGCGTGACACCATCGCTGCCAACAAGACCACCATCCTCAACCGTGTCGACTCGCTCGGCGTCGCGGAGCCAGTGGTGCAGCAGCAGGGCGCCAACCGCATCGTGGTGGAGTTGCCGGGCGTGCAGGACACGGCCCAGGCCAAGCGCATCCTGCAGCGTATCGCCACGCTCAATTTCCATCTGGAAGCCGCGCCCGGATCGCCTCCCTCGTCCTACACCACCTACGACTATCAGGGCATGCTGGTGGATGTCAGCAATGAAGTCATTCTGCAGGGCGACCGTGTCAGCAACGTGCGTTCCACGCTCGACCAGCAGGGTCTGCCCCAGGTGGCGATCAACCTGGATGCCCAGGGCGGGGAGCAGTTCAGCCGTGTGACCCGTGACAACATCGGTCGCCTGATGGACATCGTCCTCAGTGAGACCAAGACGCGCACGGTGCTGGAACCTGACGAGAACGGCAACATGGTCGAACGTCAGGAGACCTACGAAGAGAAGCGTCTGATCAGTCACGCCACAATACGGGCAGCGCTCGGCCGCGAGTTTGTCATCACCGGTCTGACGACGACGGAAGCCAACGAGCTCTCGCTGCTGATCCGCTCCGGCGCTCTCGCCGCGCCGATGTACTTCGTGGAAGAGCGCACGCTGGGCCCGAGCATGGGGGCAGAGAACATCGAGCAGGGCAAGCGCGCCACGTTCATCGGAGTCGGCATGGTGGTGGTGTTCATGCTGTTCTACTACCGGCTCTTCGGACTGGCTGCCAATATCGCCCTGGGCGTCAACCTGCTGTTGCTGGTGGCCATCATGTCCATCATCTCCGCCACGCTCACTCTGCCCGGCATCTTCGGTATCGTGCTGATCATGGGCATGGCGGTGGACGCCAACGTGCTGATCTTCACACGAATCCGCGAGGAAATTGCCAATGGTCTGTCCCCTCAGGGCGCGATCGCTGCCGGTTTCGATCGCGCACTCGGCACGATCCTGGACGCCAACCTCACCACCCTGCTGGTGGGCATCGTGCTCTTCTCCATCGGCACAGGTCCGGTGAAGGGCTTCGCCGTCACGCTGATGATTGGCATCTTCACGTCCGTCTGGACCGCCATTGTGATCACTCGTGCCGTGGTGAATCTGATGTACGGCGGCCGTCAGGTGAAGTCACTGTCCATCGGAGCTTATGCCTGAGCGCACTGCCAGTCGTGCAGTTGCCAGCAAGGCCGTCATGAAAGGTTTTGGAGAAAGGTATGGCGTTTGGAAAAACATCGTTTGACTTCGTGACCACGGGCCGCAGGCTCACGTATGTCTCTGCAGTGGCAGTGCTCATCTCGCTTGGATCTCTGCTGATCAACTCGCTGGAGCTCGGGCTGGACTTCACCAGCGGCTCACTGGTGGAGGTAGGGTACTCCGAGCCTGTGGCGGTGCCCCAGATCAGTGCTCAACTGGCTGCGGCAGGTTATGAAGAAGCCCAGGTAGTGGCCTTTGGTTCGGATCAGGACATCCTGATTCGCATGCCGGTAGACGAAAGCCTCTCCGAGGTCGAAATGGCCAGCCAGCTCGTTGTGCTTGGTGAGGAGTTGCTGTCGACATTGCAGGCGGGGACCTCTGCCGACGTCGAGATACGCCGCATGGAGTTCGTGGGACCGCGAGTGGGCGAAGAACTCGCCGAAAGTGGTGGCATGGGCATTCTGGTGTCTCTGGGCATGGTGATGATTTACGTCGGCGCCCGTTTTCAGTCCAAGTTCGCCATTGCGGCGGTGCTTGGTCTGATGCACGACGTGATCATCACGCTGGGGGTATTCTCGCTGGCCAGGCTGCAATTCGATCTCACCGTGCTGGCGGCAGTTCTGGCCATCATTGGCTATTCGGTGAACGACAAGATCGTGGTGTTCGACCGGGTGCGGGAGAACTTCCGCGTGCTGCGCAAGAGCACGCCGGCCGAGCTGATCAACATCTCCCTCAATCAGACACTGAGCAGGACCACCATCACGTCAGGCACCACGTTGCTGGTGGTGCTGGCCATGTTGTTCGCCGGGGGTGACTCCATCAAGGGCTTCGCCACCGCCCTGACGCTGGGCATCATCATCGGCACGTATTCGTCCATCTACGTTGGGTCCACTCTGTTGCTGATGATGAATGTCAGCAAGGAAGACCTGTTGCCCCCGCCCAAGGAAAACGAGGCCGACTCGCTGCCTTGATTCTTCCGCTCAGTGCGCGCCCTGCGCCAGTGCCTGCAGCTTCTCGACAAACTGCAGCACCGGGGCGCGCGCTGCCAGCTCCCGTTGTTCCTGCAGGATATTGTCCAGAATCTCCAGTGTCGTGAGTGGGTTGGCGAGCACCACCCGGAACACGACGATGGGTGTGCGCTTATGGTGTTCGGGCGTCAGCTGTGTGCGTGACACGAAGGACTTGCCAAGACCGCGCTGAGTCTTCTGCAGGCTGCGGGTCAGAGCGTTGAGCACGCTGTTGGCCTGCTGGCGGATCTGCGGATTGTCGGAGGCCAGCAGCTCACGTGCGGCAGCGGGCAGATAGCGGTAAGTCAGGATGTTCAGCTCTGGCTCCGAGATCAGCTCGAAGTCGTCCGTGGCCTTGATTCGTTCGGCGAATGCCCTGGCCTTGGCGATGCCTTGGTCGATCAACAGCTCGTAGCCTTCGCGCGCGATGATGTGCAGGCCGGCGTGCACCAGCACGGCCATGCCGGGGCGCGAGCCCTCCACACTGTGACTGCCCAGATCCTTCGAGCCCTTGCGAATGATGTATTCGGCGTGGTGCTCGACGGCGGACAGCGTTTCCGGGCGCCGGAAGACACACAGGCCGGCGCCCATGGGCACATACAGTTGCTTGTGGGCATCCAGGGTCACCGAGTCGGCGCGCTCGATGCCCGTGAGCAGATGGCGGTGGGTGCGCGAGAACAGCGTGGGGCCGCCCCAGGCCGAGTCGACATGGAAATGGATGTCACGTTCGGCGGCGATGTCGGCCAGTGCTTCCAGCGGGTCGACACTGCCCGTCTCCGAGGTGCCCGCGACCCCCACGATCGCCATCACGCGAACGCCTTCGCGCTGCAGCTCGTCGCAGCGGCGCGCCAGTTCTGCGGGCTTGACCTTGTTGCGGGCGTCGGTTTCCACGGCCACCAGCTGACGGCGACCGATGCCGAGGATGTCAGCGGCCTTGCCCAGGGAGTAATGCCCGCGCTCCGAGACCACGATCGCCAGGGCGCGATAGCCTTGCTGCACCAGCCCGGCGGCGAGGCCTTCCTGACCGATGCCCGCGAAATCGGTCGTGATCGGGAACAGTGCATTGCGGGCGGCCCACAGCGCAGTGAGATTGGCGATGGTGCCGCCAGAGCAGAAACTGCCGATGGCGTGGTTGCGGTCGTGCATCCAGCGCTCGTAGAAGGCGTCGTCCTGCTGGTAGACCAGCTGGTGGATCATGCCGATCACCTGCCGCTCCAGTGGCGTGAAGGCCTTGGAGGTCTCCACCTTGACCAGGTTCTGGTTCAGCGCCGTCATGATGCGTGCCAGGGGCAGCATGAAGTAGGGCAGGGCGGAGGCCATGTGGCCCACGAAGCCGGGCGAGGCGATGTGCACGGATTGCGCGACGACCTTGTCCAGCAGGAAGTCGATCTGCTCGGAGACGAAGATCGGCTTGTCGGGAATGCGGGGGTTGGCGAAGTCCTTCTCGATCAGCTGCAGGTCGCGCTCGGCGGCAACGATGTGTTCCTGCAGGAAGCCCGCCATGTTGCGGGAGATCGACTGGTCGATCAGTCCCAGAGTGGAATCCGGCGCTTCCGGGACGGTGAAGATGCGGTAAAGGCTCTCCAGGCTGGCTTCGGCCAGTTTCTTGTTGTCGGTCATCGTCAGCGCTGCCGCTCGAAACATCGGGCGCGCAGTATAGTCAATTGCCGATGCCGGCGAAACCGCCGCCCCCCGGGCGCTGCACAGGCTGCGCGCAGGCTTGGACATTGCGGGGGGCTCTTGTAGTATTGGCCCCGGCCTGACGGAATTTATGTCCCGAACGACGGTCTACCAAGCCAGTGTCCCAGAGAGACTCGATATGCCGCCTGTTCCCTCAATCCTGCGCACGTTCACGCTGCTGTGCCTGCTCTGCCTCGCGGGAGCGGCGACTGCCCAGGGTTCCGACCTGCTGCCGCGACCACCCGAACTCGAGCCCGCCATCAAGTTCTGGACGCGCGTCTACACCGAAGTGGACACTGAGAGCGGCTTTCTCCACGACGCCAACAACCTCGCCATCGTCTATCAACGCGTCGACTACGACCGGCCCGAACTCGAACGCCAGCGCACCCGCATCCAGGATGCCCTCAAGGTACTCGCCAGCGGCAAGCGCAGCGGCCTGACATCCCTGGAGCAGGACATCCTCGATCTCTGGCCAGCGGGCGTCAGCAACGACACGTTGGCCACGGCCGCGAGCAATGTCCGCTTCCAGCTCGGCCAGTCCGACCGCTTCGTCGAGGGGCTGATCCGCTCCGGCGCCTACCGTGACCACATCCACAGCGTGATCCGGGCCAAGAACCTGCCCATCGAGCTGGGTGCGCTGCCCCACGTGGAGTCCTCTTTCCATCCCGGCGCCTATTCCAGCGTGGCGGCTGCCGGCATGTGGCAGTTCATGCGCACCACGGGTCAGCGTTTCATGCGCATCGACCATATCGTCGACGAGCGCATGGACCCGTACACCGCCACCTACGCCGCCATGAGCCTGCTGGAATACAACTATCGCATCCTGGGCACCTGGCCGCTGGCCCTGACCGCCTACAACCACGGCACCGGCGGCATGAGCCGGGCGGTGCGCGAGACGGGCACCAACCGTATCGAAGACATCATCATGAACTACAAGGGGCCCAGCTTCGGCTTCGCCTCGCGCAACTTCTACCCGCAGTTCCTGGCGGTGCTGGACGTCGAGCGTCAGGCGCAGACGCTCTTCGGCGTGCTGCAGCTCGACCCGCATCCGGAGTATGACGAATTCGAACTCGACCACTACGTGGAGGCCCAGACCCTGGCCGACACCCTTGGCATCGCACTGGAGCATCTCAAGTTCGACAATCCCGCCCTGCGCCCCGTGGTCTGGGACGGCAGCAAGCGCATTCCCAAGGGTTATGTGGTGAAGGTGCAGCGCAAAGCCCTGCGTGCTCCACTGGCCCAGCTGGTCAGCCAGATTCCCGCCGATCAGCGTTTCCCGATCCAGACACCCGACATCGCCTATGTGGTGCAGAGCGGCGACAGCCTGTCGGCCATCGCACGCCGCTTCAGCACCTCGGTGGCGGCACTCACGTCCCTGAATCAACTGGCGGACAGTCACCGCATCCGCGTCGGCCAGCGACTGCTGCTGCCGCAGGACAGCGCTGCCGCCACCGGACAGACCTCGGCACAGATCGCGGCGACGGCCACCGCGCAGGCCAGTGGCAACACCAGCACGGCGAGCGCCGGCAGCAGCCGGCCGGGTGCCACCAGCTACGATGTGCGTCGTGGCGACACGCTCTCTTCCATCGCCCGGCGTTTCGGCGTCTCCGAGCGGGCGCTGCTGCAGACCAACAACATCGATCATCCTGACCTGATCTATCCCGGCCAGACACTGCGCCTGCCCGGCAGCAATGCCCCTGCCGCAGAGCCTGTCGTGTACGTCACGCCCCGCGAGCCGGTGGCGGTGCCTCTGCCTGCGGCCGAGCCCACGCCGGCCCCTGTCAGCCTGAGTATCCAGGACGATGCCGCTCCTGTGCTCGAAGTCATGCCGCAGGACGACGTGTCGGATGGCGACGCTCCGGCGGAACTCGCGCAGGCCCCGAGCGTCGAGGAAGGCAATGCGCAGGCGCAGGAAGACCTTGCCGCCGATCCGTCGGATTACAGTGTGGCCACCAACCAGAGTATCGAGATCCAGGCCTCCGAGACCTTGAGCCACTATGCCGACTGGCTGGGGGTAAGCAGTGCGCGGCTGCGCCAGTTGAACAATCTGCGCGCGAGCGCACCGGTGGTGATGGGAGACAGACTGGTGCTGGATTTCAGCCAGGTGTCGGTGGCCGAGTTCGAGTTGAAGCGGCGCCAGTTCCATGTGGAGGAGCAGCAGGATTTCTTCCGTCAGTACCGCATCCGCAATGTGGACCAGTACAAGGTGGCCGTGAACGACAACATCGCCAACCTGGCCCGACGCAAGTACTCTGTGCCGATGTGGCTGCTGCGCCAGTACAACCCCGACCTCAACTTCCGTCAGATCCAGATCGGCCAGACCGTGGCCTTCCCCGTGCTGGAGCCGGTGCAGCTGCAGAGCAGCTCCGGGGGCTGAGCCTTCAGTCCTCGATGCCGGCGATGGCGTCCGACAGCAGACTCACGCCCAGCGCATACTTGAACGACGGGTTGTAGCGCAGCAGCGAGCAGAAGTTGCGGTACACCAGATAGCCCTTGTCATCCCCTTCATCCCCGATGATCAGCGCCGCCGCCAGCGGCCGCGTGGGCAGGTCCGTGCCGTCGGCCTTGCGCACCCCGAGTTCCTGCCAATCGCTCAGACTGCGCCAGGCGCCCATGGTGGTGTAGCGCCGGCAGGTGGCGTCTGGGTCGAGTCCCACGTTCTGCGGCGCCGGCAGGGATTGTTCGCCACCCGGCGGCAGGCTCACCACGCGGCCCCAGGTCTGATTGTCCTGCCAGCCCGTGGAGTTCAGATAATTGGCCACGGAACCGATCACATCCGGACCCATGTTCCACAGATCGCGGCGGCCGTCGCCATCCTGATCCACCGCCAGACGCAGATAGCTGCCCGGCATGAACTGCGGGGCGCCGAGCGCACCCGCCCAGGAGCTCTTCATCATGTCCGGCGTGGCATAGCCCTTGTCGACGATCTCGAAGGCGGCGAACAGCTCGTTGCGGAATTGCTCGCCGCGCCGGCTGTCGAAGGCCAGCGTGGCCACCACATTGAACAGTGGTTCGGTGATCGGGAAGGTGCCGTAGTTGCTTTCCATGCCCAGCACTGCTGCCACGAAGCGCGGCTGCACGTGGTAGGGAGCGGCAGCTGCCTCCAGCATGGCACCCTGTTCGGCGAACAGGGTCTTGCCCATCTCGATGCGGCGCGGGCTGACGCGCTCCAGATAATCCGCATAGGTTTCGACGAACTCGGCCTGGGCGCGATCGGCCTGGATGACGCGGCGCTGCTGTTCGATGGTGGGCAGGATGGCATCCAGTGTTGCGGCGCGGATGCCGCGGCTCAGCGCTTCGGTGCGAAAATCCGCCAGCCAGGCCTGGAAGGCGGCGGTGTCATCCACCGGCTCGGGCGCGGGTTGTTCTGCCGGCTGCGCCTGCAGCAGGCTGACGCCGAGCGCAGCGGCGAGAGCGGTGAGGGTGAAGAATCCGTGGCGAACTGACGTCATGGTGGCTCCGAGGTGAAGTGGCGGCCTGCGCGCAGGCAGCATCCGGTCTGGCCGAACTGTAGCGTTTCGGCGGCGCCGCGTTCAAGAAGATTCTCCCCGGCGCCTGCTGTTCTCACGGTGCTGCAGGCGGGCTGAACAGCCCCTGAATCAGCTGTTGATAGCCGGAGCGCAGGGTCTCGGGATGGCAGGCGCGCATGTCGGCCAAGGGCAGCGGCAGGCCGGCCGCCTTGCGCCCTGCCCATTCCTGCAGACGCGCCGCTGCGCTCGCCGCTTGTTCCGACACCGTCCCCGTGCCTTGATAAAGATGCGCCGGCGCGAGGTATTCCGGATAGACCAGTCGTGACGGCGCCAGAGCGGCACAGCCCAGCGCACTGGCCTCCTGCAGGGAGAGGCCCTGGAAATCGTGCAGGGCGGTGCTCAGCACCACGTCACTGGCCGCCAGCAGCTGGCGATACGCGCTCTGCTCGTCCACGCAGCCGATGTGGCCGGCCCGGATGCCTGTCTCAACATGCCAGTGCGCGAGCCGTGCCTGCAGGGCGCCGAACTCGGGCGGCGCCTGGCGGAAGCGCTGTCCGAGCAGATGCAGCCGAAAGCGCACGCGCTGCTGGATCAGCGCGTCCACGATCGCCAGCAGCAGCGCCGGGCCCTTGTCGAATTCCCAGCGATGATTCCACACGATGCTCAGCACCTCCGCTTCCGCCGGCGTCGATCGCGGCTGCCAGAGCGAGGCGTCCAGTGGCACCGGCAGCACGACGCTGCGCCCCAGGCGCTCCGGCAGCCCATCGGGCACCTCGTCCGGCAGCTTGCGCAGCAGGGCCGAGGCACCCTGCAGGAAACTGCTGCGGTTCCACTCGCTATTGAAGACGAGGCGGTCAGCGCACAAGGCCGTGTAGAGGCTGAGCATCTGGGGCTCGACCGGGTTCACGCGCGGACCCTGCGGATTCTCCGGGTAGGCGAACTGGTTCTCGTGACAGTAGACGATGGTGGGAAGCTGCCCCAGTGACGGGACGAAGCCGCGCAGGGCCGAGAGGTCCGTCATCGAGGTGCAGAGCAGGAAGTCGTGGTGCTCTGTCAGCTCGGACCGGTGCTTGAATGCCCAGCTCAGGCTGTTGCCGCGCACGCGCCAGGCGAAGTAGCGCGGTGGCAGTGTCAGCGTGGTCCACGAGATCTGCGGCAACATGGCGTACAGATTTTCCCGCCAGACACGATGGCTTGCGGCGTCGTAGGCAGACAGGAGCAGGGCTTTCATGAAGGCATCCAGAGGGCGGCAAACCCGGGCAATCTAGCGACCTCGGGCAAGGTTCTCAAGCCTCGGCTGGCCGCAATGGTGGCAAAATGTGGAGCGCAGCGGAAAGTCTTGGCGCGTGCCTGCGGTCTCCCCTACGGGCTGCGGCTTGCTTGCTTTCGCTGCGGAGTTAGTGGGATAGTTGGGCCTTCCCGGCGGCACAGGAGCAGGTCCTGTCGGGCGCATTTTGCGGAATGCGACATGGTCTTGAAACGCTGGTGTCCCTCACGTTTTGGCAGAGGCAAGAAGAATCGACATGGCATCTCCCACACTCGAAAACCTGCGCCATACCCTCAGCACCATCCGTCGTCGCCGCACCCGGCTGAACACCCTGCACCATGTCAGTCTCGCCGTCTTCGCCATCGTCGCCTGGACGCTGCTGCTCGCCGGCATAGAGGCTCTGCTGAATCCCGGTCGCACCGGTGCCGTTCTGCTGTTTCTGCTGCTGCTCGGCGGCATCGCGGCAGCCGCCTGGTTCACGGCGGGTAGTCTGCGCCGTCTGCAGGGGGACGACCAGTTCCTGGCGCATTTCGTGGAGGATCGCATTCCCGACCTCGAGCAGCGGCTGCTGACCTCGCTGGAGTTCACCTCCGACGAGCAGGGCGCCGGTCGCTCCGGTGTCTCGCGCCAGTTCGTGCGACAGCTGTGGGCGGACGCCGAGGCCCACGTGCAGGAGCAGCAGGCCCGCGTCGAACAGGTGGCCGAATCGAAGACGCCCTGGATCTCCCTCGGTGCCGCGACCGCCGCCTTCGGGGTGGCCGTCGTGGCCCTGATGCTCTCCGAAGTCATGCTGTCAGCCGCGAGCCGGTTGTTCTGGCCCTTCAGCGCCGAACCGCAGGCCGAAATAGCGGTGCAGGAGCCGCCGCGCGAGATACTGATCAGCATCGAGCCGGGCGACATCTCCATGCAGCGCGGCGAGCCCGCCACCATCGTGGCGCGCGTCACCAATGCCATGCCGAGCGAGATCCAGCTGCGCATCCAGAGCGACAACGTCAACTGGCAGGATCTGAGCATGCCGCAGGAGGCCAGCGGCAGTGACAGCGCCAGCTACAGCTATTACCTGCCATCGGTGCAGGAAAGCCTGGTCTACTACGTCAACTTCGAGCAGAACGGCGAGCAGCGTTCCGAGCAGTTCCGCATCACCGTGTTCGACCTGCCCCGCGTCGAGTCGATCGACGTGGCCTATGAGTACCCCGACTACACCGGCATCGCGGACAACACCGAAGAGGATGCCGGCGACATGCTGGTGCCCGAGGGAACCCAGGTCAGCCTGCAGGTCAGCTTCAACAAGGCCATCGAGACGGCCAGCATCGAATTCCAGGAAGGCTCCGGCTACACCAGCATTCCCCTGAACATCGACGGCAGCACAGGTACGGCCAGCTTCACTGTGGCGGCTGACGGCGTCTACCGCATCGTGGCCCGCGACTTCGAAGACCTGGAAAGCAAGGACCCGGCGGACTACTACATCCGCGCGATTCCCGACTTGCCGCCGGAATTGGCGCTGCGCAGCCCGGGGCGTGACACCGACGTGATGCCGCTGGAAGAGGTGGTGCTGGAAGTCGATGCCAGCGACGATTACGGCCTGAGCGAATTCAATCTGCACTACAACGTGGTGGGCAGTGATGAGGTGGCAGTGGATTTCCTGCCGGACGAGCAGACCCGCACCATTTCCGGCGCCGAGATGCTCTACCTGGAAGACCTGGGTGTCGCCCCGGGGGACTTCGTCAGCTACTACCTCACCCTGGCCGACAACAACGGGCTCAGCGGCCCCGCCCAGGTGGTGTCCGACATCTATTTCCTGCAGGTCATTCCCACCGACCAGGAATTCCGCCGCGCGGGCGGGCAGCAGGGCGGTGGTGGCGGCGGAGGCGGGCAGCAGGGCGGCGAGAGCAGTGCCCTGGTCACGCTGCAGAAGGACATCATCGCGGCCACCTGGAAGCTGCGCAATCTGCCCATCGACACCGATCCGGCCACGCTGGCCGAGGATATCCGCATCATCGCCGAGTCCCAGGCCGAGGCCACCACGCGGGCGCAGCAGTCCATCGACCGTCTTGCCGAGCGGCTGAATTTCTCCGATGACAGCTACGACAACGCGGTGATGAACCTGCAACTGGCCATCGAGCAGATGAATCTGGCGATCGCCGAACTCGAGAAGCAGCAGGTCACCAGTGCCCTCAAGCCGGAACAGGTGGCGCTGCAGTACGTGCTCAAGGCCGAGGCAGAGATCAATCGCACCGACATCAGCACCCAGCAGGCCGGGGGTGGCGGCGGGGGCGGCGGCGCCCAGCAGGAGCGCGAGGACCTGCGCGAGCTGTTCGAGATGGAGATGGGCCAGCTCGAGAACCGCTATGAGACCCCGCAGAGCGCCGGTGGCGGCGGTGGGGCTCAGGCCACCGAGGAAGAGAACAAGCTGGAGGAGCTGGCGCGGCGCCAGGAAGGGCTGACCCGTGCCCAGCGCGATCTGGCCCGTCGTCTGGAAGCCATGAATGAAGAGCAGCGCCGACGTGAGCTGGAGCGTCTGCAGCGTGAACAGGAACAGCTGAGTCAGGAAGTGCAGCAGCTGGCCCAGCAACTCTCGCGTCAGCAGGGCGGCCAGCGCAGCCAGCAGAGTCAGCAGCAGCCGGGTGCCCAGGGGCAGCAGGGCGGCCAGGTTGGCCAGTCCCAGCAGTCCGGGCAGTCACAGCAGAGCGGCCAGTCCCAGCAGGCCGGGGCCTCCGGCGGGCAGTCGTCTCCGGAGCAGCAGGGCGGCCAGCAGACCGCCCAGCAGACCGCCCAGCAGTCCGGGGGGCAGAGCCAGCTGGAGCGTGCTGCACAGCAGATGGCCGAAGCCGCTCAGGCAGAATCCCCTGCCCAGGCAGCCGCCCGCAGCCAGCGCGCGCTGGAGAGTCTGCGAGAGCAGCAGCGCCAGATGCGGGCCGAGCAGACCACGTCCGTGAGTCAGCTGGCACAGAACGCCGCCCAGCGCGGCCAGCAGTTGCTGGAGGATCAGCGCGAACTGCAGCAGGCGCTGGAAGCCGCGAATCGTCAGCAGGGCCTGGGCCAGACCCGGCAGACGGCCCGCGGCAACGAGGAACTGCAGGAGCTGGTGGCCGAGCAACAGCAGCAGCGCCGCGAGCTGGAAGAGATCGAGAGGATGCTGCGCGCCATCATCGCGCGGGGCGAGGCCGAGGATCAGCAGCTGCTGTCCCAGGCCCAGCAGGCCAGCCGTGCCATCCGTCCGCTGCGCGAGACCATGGACACCAGTGGCCGCGTGCTCAGCAATGGCATGGTCAATCTGGCCGTCGATCTGGAGCGGGAAGTGGGTGATTCTCTGGAGGAACTCGGTGCCAGTCTCCAAGCCATGAACTCTGCCAATCAGCCGAACTCGGCAGATCCGATCCAACAGGCCGCGCGTGACGCGGCCGAGCTGATGGAACAGATGCAGGCGCTGCAGAATCAGGTGCAGGCCTTGAATGGCGGCAATCAGAGCGACGCCTCCATCGCCCAGATGCGGCAGCAGCTCGAGCGTTCGCAGCAACTCTCCCAGCAACTCGCCGAACAGCTGCAACAGCAGCAGATGGCCGAGCGCACGGCCGCCCAGCGCGGCCAGCTGGCGCAGGGCGGGCAACCTGGTCAGCCCGGGCAGCCCGGGCAACAGGGCCAGCAGAGTCAGGGGGGGCAGCAGTCCGGCAGACAGCAGGGGCAGGCGCAGCAGGGGCAGAATGCCGGCGGCGGTGATGGCCGTCCGGGCACCGGCGGCACCACGCTTGCTCTGGGCAATGCTCGCTCCATCCGCAGCGAGATCACCCGTCAGGGCATCGAGGATTTCCTGAGTCAGCCGGAGCTGTTCGAAGCCCTGCTGCAGCCGATCATGGAACTGGAAGCCGCGCTGCGGGCGCAGGCCGAGTTGGACCGCATCAATCAGAAACTCTATGCCTCGGCTGAGGAAGACGTACCCGATCAATACCGCCGCCTCGTCGAGGAGTATTATCGCGTGCTGTCCGAGAACAACGGGGCAGGCGGCACGGCGCCCTGACGATGAATTTCATTCTGGACCAACACTATCTGGAGGCCATCGCGCAGGGGCGTTTCACCTTCGCTTACGGCCTCAGTCCCTGGCTGGCGCTGCTGCTCGTGGTGGCGCTGGTCAGTGTGGTCTGGTGGTCCTATCGCAAGACCACCCGCGCGTTGTCGCCGGCCTGGAAGACGGGGCTGATCACGCTGCGCTCCCTGGTGCTGATCCTGCTCTTCATCTGTCTGCTGCGGCCGGTGGTCACCACCGAGCAGGTCGTGCCCCAGGAGACCTACCTCGCCATCCTGGTCGATGATTCCCAGAGCATGAGCATTCCCGATCTGGCCGGCGCGCAGACCAGGGCGGCAGCCGTGAGCGAACTGCTGTACGGCAGTGCCGGCACCGTCGAGGGCCTGGGCGACACCTTCCAGGTGCGCACTTTCCGCTTCGACAAGAACACCCAGCGTGTCTCGGAGCCTGGCGCCCTCACGGCGGCCGGCACGGCCTCCTCGCTGGATCAGGCCCTGCAGTATGTGGACGAGCAACTGAGCGGACTGGCCCTGGGTGGCGTGCTGCTGATCAGTGACGGTGCCGACAACGAAGGCGTCGACCCGCTGCCCCGCGCCCAGAGCTTCGGCGCTCGCGAGATCCCGGTGTTCACCGTGGGCGTGGGGCAGGAGAACATTCCCCGCGACGTCGGCATTGTCGATGTGGTGGCGGCCAAGACGGTGCTGGAAGGCTCGGTCTTCAATGTGGACATCGCCCTGAGCAACCAGGGCTATGCCAATCGTTCCGTGGAAGTGGCCGTGCTCGAAGGCGAGACGGTCGTGAGCACCCAGCAGGTGGTGCTGGGCGACGACAATTCCACGCGGCGCGTCAGCATCGAGCTGGAGCCGGAGCGGCGCGAAGCCATCGTCTACACCCTGCAGGTGGCGGAGCAGGAAGGCGAGATCGTGCTGCAGAACAATCGTTACAGCTTTCTCGTCGACAACTCCGAACGCCCGGCGCTGGACGTGCTCTACGTCGACGGCCACCCCCGCAACGAATACAAGTTCATCCGCCGCGCCGTGGAGGGCGACACCTCCCTGCGCCTGGCCACGTACCTGCAGACGGGCCCCGGCAAGTTCTACCGCCAGGGCATCGAGTCGGCGCTGGAGCTGTCCGCCGGTTTCCCCTCGTCGCGCGAGGAACTCTATCAGTACGAGGCGGTGATCCTGGGCGATATCGACCGTGACTTCCTCACCGATGAGCAATTGGAAATGCTGCAGGATTTCGTGGCCGAGCGCGGCGGCGGCCTGCTCGTGGCCGGCGTGCTGCAGGACGAGTTCGTCGACACCGTGCTGGCCGACATCCTGCCTGTGACCCTGGTGCCGTCCACTGTGCTGCCGCAGAACCTGCAGGGCGGCATCACGCGCGGCACGCATCTGACAGGCGAGGTCTTCACGCCGACACTCACCACGGCGGGCGAATTCTCTGAACTGCTGCGCCTGCACAGTGACGACGCCGAGAACCGTCGCCTGTGGGCTGCCATGCCCGATCTGCAGGGTGCCTATGTCACCGGCCGCGCCAAGCCCGGCGCCACCGTGCTGATGGAGCACAATGCGCTGCAGTTCCAGAATCAGGCGCTGCCGATCATTGCAATGCAGCGTTATGGCAGTGGGCGCAGCATGTCCATCACCAGTGCCAGCACCTGGCGCTGGCAGATGATGATGCCGGCCGAGGACCAGTCCCATGAGCGCCTCTGGCGTCAGCTGTTGCGCTGGCTTTCGGTGTCGGCGCTCGACCGCGTCACCATCGAGTTCGACCGCGAGTTCTATCACGTGGGCGACCGCGTCGAGGTCACCGCCACCGTGCGGGACATCAATTACCAGCCCGACAACAATGCTTCCGTGTGGGTGCATCTGACCGGCCCGCAGGGCGAGCTGCTGGACGCTGCCATGGAGTGGGACATCGACCGTGACGGTGTCTACCGCACCAGCTTCGAGGTGCAGAACGAGGGCGTGTTCAATCTGCTGGTGGATGTGCCCAGCGCCGCCGGCGAGGCGGATCGCAGCGACACGGAGCGCATGAGTGCCTTCGTCGTCACGCCCTCCCTGCGCGAATTCACCTCGGCCGGTCGCGACACCGCCCTGCTGGAGCGCATCGCCCAGGTCAGCGCCGGGCGTTACTACGACCTGGAGCAGTCCTCCTCGCTGGTGAACGACATCACCTACACGCCCAATGCCTACTCCGTGGAAGTGCAGGAAGACCTGTGGGACACCCCGGCCCTGCTGTTCCTCCTGATCCTGCTGCTGTGCGCCGACTGGGTCGCGCGCCGATTCAAGGGCTTGTCATGATGCATGCGATGCGCACTACGACTCGGTTGACCGCGGCGGCGCGTCTGGCGCTCACGCTGGGTCTCAGTCTGCCTGCCACGCTGCTCGCCCAGGGCGCCGACCAGGAGGACGTCTGGTTCCGCGGCGGTCCCGAAGCGGCCCGCCATGCGCTCATCATCACGGGCGCTGCGGCCTCGGATGATATCCGCGCCCGCTTCTCGCAGTGGTCCAATTCGCTGCATGACGTGCTGGCACGCGACTACGGTTACAGCGCCGACACCATCACGCTGCTGCTGGATGACGGCACCACCGCCGGCGCGAACCCGCGTGTGGACGGCAGCTCGCGGCGCGAGGACATCGAGTCGGCCGTGAACCGGCTGCAGCAGACCCTGCAGGCCGCAGATCAGCTCACCGTCTTCATGATCGGTCACGGCTCCTCCACTGATGCCGCGGCCAAGTTCAACATCGTCGGGCCCGACATCACCGGGGCCGAGTTCGCCACGCTGCTCGCGGCGTTCCGACAGCAGGATCTCGTGGTCATCAACACCACCAGCGGCAGCTTCGAGTTCTCGGCGGCACTGGCCGCGCCGGGGCGCGTCATCCTCTCGGCCACGCGCACTCGCGCCGAGCGATACGACCCGATGTTTGCCCGCTATCTGATCGAGGCGCTCGATGCCCGTGCCGGCGATCGCGACAAGAACGGCCGCGTCTCGGTGCTGGAAGCCTGGACGTTCGCCAGTCAGAGCGTGCAGGGCTGGTATTCCGAGCAGGGCCGGCTGCCGACGGAGCGTTCGGTGATCGATGACAACGGCGACGGCAATTTCAGTCTGGAACCCTCGGCCAGCGCCGGCGATGGCAGCCTCGCCGAGATCGCCTATTTCGACAATCACAGCGCCGGGCCGCAGAAGAGCTCGCCCGAGGCGCGCACCCTGCTGGCCGAGATGCAGGAACTGGAACGCGCGGTGTTCCTGCTGCGCGGCCAGAAGGCCAATTATCTCGAAGAGGACTACTGGACCCGGATGGAAACACTGTTGATCGATCTGGCAAGAAAGACAGGACGGTACAATGAACTCCCCTGAGCGCTCTGCACTGCGTTTTGCCCTTCGCCCCCTGAGCCTGTGCCTGCTGCTGCAGGCGTCCCTGCTGGCGCAGCCGGCCTCGGCCCAGGAACCCATCGTCCAGATGCCGCCGGCGCTCGAACGGGCCCAGGAACTGCTGCAATCCGGCTCCTATCTCGCGGCCATCGAGCTGTTCCAGCGCGTCGACAGCGTCGACGAGGAAGCCGGCCTGCTGGGCCTGAGCAAGGCGCTGGCCCTGACGGGCGAGTACGAGCGCGCCATCGAGACCCTGGAAGACGCCATCTCCGATTACGCCGCCTCGGCGCGGCTGGCCACGCAACTGGCGGAGCTCAAGCGGGCCACCGGCCAGTCTTCCGAGGCGCTGCAGATTCTGGACGAGATTGTGACAGGCAACACCACGCCGCCCGTGCGCGCCCTGGTGCAGTACGGCAGCCTTCTGCAGTACAACGGTCGGCGCGACGAGGCGCGGGTGCAGCTGGAGGCGGCGATCGGCCGCTATGACGCCGGCATGGTGTTCGATGCCGAGGAGATTGCCATGGTGGCGCAGGCCAGCTGGCTGCTCGATCGTTTCCACGATGCCAACAGTCTGTTCAGCGAAGCGGTGCGGCTGGACCCGCAGAACCTCGAGGCCCAGGTGCTATGGGGCGACCTGTTCATGGAAAAGTTCAACGTCGTCGACGCCGAGCAGTCCTACAACGCCGCGCTCGAGATCAACCGTCGCTACACCCCCGCGCTGGTGGGGCAGGCGAAGATCAGTGGCGGCGAGCGCTCCCTGGCCTTCGCCCTCGACGTCAACCCGAACGATGTCGCCGCGCTGGAGACCATGGCCACGCTGCTGGTCATGAACGACCGCGCCGAGGAAGCCGTGGAGTATGTGGAACGCGCGCTGGAAGTGAACCCGGAATCGCTCAAGTCCCTGAGCATCCTGGCCGCGCAGGCCGCCCTGCACGAGCGTTTCGACGAGTACGCCGAGCTGGAGGCCCGCGTGAATGCCTTCAGCCCGGGCAATGCGCGTTTCTATGGCGATCTGGCCGATGCCTTCGGCAATGCCTACCGTTTCACCGAGGCCGTGGGTTTTGCCCGGCAGGCCGTGGCCGCTGACCCGAACTACTGGCAGGGGCACACCCTGCTGGGCACCAATCTCATCCGTCTGGGCGAGGAAGAGGAGGGCCGCGTGGCGCTGGAGCTGGCCTTCGACAATGACCCCTTCAACGTGATGACCTCCAACATGCTCAAGGTGTTCGACACGCTGGAGGAGTACGCCACGCTGCGCACAGAGCATTTCGAGGTGCGCATGAGCCAGCGCGACGCCCGCGTGCTGTGGCCCTACATGGCCCCGCTGCTGGAAGAGAGCTGGACCACGCTGACCGCGAAGTATGGCTTCGAACCCGAGGCGCCGGTGCTGGTGGAAGTCTTCGAACGCACGGACGATTTCGCGGTGCGCTCCGTCGGCCTGCCCGACATCGGCCCGCTGGTGGGCATCTGTTTCGGCAAGGTCGTCACCCTGATCTCGCCGCAGACCCTGGACGCCAACTGGCAGGAGATTCTCTGGCACGAGCTGGTGCACGTGTTCACCCTGCAGATGACCAACAACCGCATGCCGCGCTGGCTCTCCGAGGGCATCTCGGTGTGGGAGGAGCGCGAGGCGCGGCCCGAGTGGGGGCGTCGTCATGGCATGGAGCTGGTGCGTGCCGCCCAGCAGAACAAGCTGCTGCCCGTGGGCAATCTGAACGCCGGCTTCACCGGCGCGGACAGCAACGAGGACCTGGGTTTCGCCTACTTCCAGTCCTACCTGGTGGTGGACTACATCGCGCAGGAGCATGGCTTCGACAAGCTGATCGAGCTGGTCAAGCAGTACGCCCTGATCAAGGAAGAGTCGGCGATGTTCGAGACCGTGTTCGCGATGTCCATCGACGACTTCGACGCAGGCTTCCGTGCCTGGGTCGATCGCCGCGTGCAGGAAATCAATGTCTACGTGCACACCGAGGATGCTGCAGACGAGGGCGAGGCCCATGGCCACGGTCAGCGCGAGAACTCCAGCGCCGTGATGGCCGAGCTCTACAACAATGCCTCGCTCAAGCAGCATATGCGCCAGCGTGTGCAGGATCAGCCGCGTGACTTCCAGGCGCATCTGCAATTGGGCATCGTGCTGTTCAAGGAGGAGGCTTTCGACGAGGCCAAGGTGCATCTGCAGACCGCCCACGACATCCTGCCCGATTACTCAGGTTACCCGAGCCCCTCCCTGGTGCTGTCGCAGATCTTCGAGCGCGAGGGCAATCAGCCTGCCCGCCTGGAGCAGCTGCGCATCATGCTGCAGAACCAGCAGCATGACGATGACTCCACGGTGCTGATGGCCACGGCGGCGCTGGAGAGCGGCGACCTGGAAGGCGCGCGCTACTACATGGATCGCGCCGTGGCGATCACGCCCTATCGTCTGGATGTGCATCGCATTGGCGCCGAGATCGCCCGCCGGCAGAACGACCCGCAGATGGCAGTGCGCGAACTGGAAGTGCTGGTGGATCTGGACGTCAACGATCCGGTGGAAGCGCGCACCGATCTGGCCGAGGCCTATCTGGCCAATGGTCAGGCGCCGGAAGCACGGCGCAACATCCTCAATGCGCTCGAGATTGCACCGAGTTATCAACGTGCCCAGCAAGTGCTGCTGCAGGCGGTGGATGCAACGCAGTAAGGCGGGCGGGCCCGCGGAGACGAGTCGATGGACGGGAATCGGGTGACAGGCACTCTTCTGGGCAAGGCGTTGCGGCCGCTGGTCGCTGGCGTCGGCGCAGTCCTGTGCAGTGCCGGCCTGCAGGCACAGTCCACTGCCGTGCCGCTGGATTTCGACCCCGAATCCTTTCTGCGCGAGGCCAGTTCCGAAGAGGCCATCCCCACCGAGTTCACCTGGATCCGTGGCCGCTACACCAACTACGGGGGCGGTGGCGGGCGCCGTGGCGGAGGCTTCTCGGGCGGAGACTTTGGCGGAGGTTTCGGTGGAGGCTTCGGCGGAGGCGGACGGCGCGGCGGCTGGTGGGACACCGACTATCCCGATGCCGAGTCCAACTTCCTGCGCGGCGTGCAGCGCTACACGAACATCGACGCCAACAGCAAGAGCTACGACTTCCTGGAGCTGACCGATCCGCGCCTGTTCGAGCACACCTTCCTGTACATGAACATGAAGCGTGTGCCCATCGGCAGCGCCATGAGCGGCCCGAATTTCAGCCCCGAGGAAATCGAGGCCATGCGCGAATTCATGTTCCGCGGCGGCTTCATCCTGCTCGACGATTTCTGGGGTGATGCGCATCTGGAGGACTTCCAGACCGAGATGGGCAAGCTCTTCCCGGAGCGGCCGCTGGTGAAGCTCGATACCGATCACGAGATCTTCCACACCTTCTTCGATGTCGAGGAAGTGGTGCAGGTGCCAGGTCGCGCAGTCACATGGGATTTCAACGGCGGCTTCAGTCTGGATGATCCGAATTATCCGCCCGCGGTGTACGCGATTCTCGACGACGATGGCCGTGTTATGCTCGTCGCCAATCACAATGCGGACCTGGGCGACGGCTGGGAACACACGTTCTTCGAACCTTATCCCACGCGCTACAGCAACGAGGCGTACAAGATCGCCATCAACTACTTGATATACGCGTTCACGCACTGAGACACACCATCCACAGGAACCACAGCGAAAACAGGACTCACCCCATGTCAGAGATTCAGCAAGTCGAAGAGGGCGCCGTAGCGGGACTGGAAAGCCAGGACGATCTGGCGCTGGTCAGGAAGATGCAGGACGGACGCGATCAGATCATCGCCGAGATCAAGAAGGTCATCGTTGGTCAGGAAGCGGTCATCGACGAGTTGCTGATTGCGCTGTTCGCGGGCGGTCACTGTCTGGTGACCGGCGTGCCGGGCCTGGCCAAGACGCTGCTGATCAAGACCGTCGCCGACATCCTGCAGGTCAAGTTCAGCCGCATCCAGTTCACCCCCGACCTGATGCCCGCCGACGTGGTGGGTTCCGAGATCGTGGAGGAGAAGGACGGCAACCGCGCGTTGAAGTTCGTGAAGGGCCCGATCTTCACCAATATCCTGCTGGCGGACGAGATCAACCGCACGCCGCCCAAGACCCAGTCCTCGCTGCTGGAGGCCATGGAAGAGCGCCAGGTGACGGCGGCCGGCGTCACCCACAAGATGGGACGTCCGTTCTTCGTGCTGGCCACCCAGAACCCCATCGAGCTGGAAGGCACGTATCCGCTGCCCGAGGCCCAGCTCGACCGTTTCATGTTCAAGATCGAGCTTGGCTACCTGTCGGAAGATGACGAGGTGATGGTGGTGGGCAACACCACCCAGATCGTCGACAACACCGTGTCCCACCCCCTGAGCGGCGACGACATCCTGGAATTCCAGCGCATTGCGCGCCAGGTGCCGGCGGCCGAGGCGGTGATCCGCTATGCCGTGCGACTGGTGCACGCCTCGCGTCCCAACAGCCCGGTGGCGCCGCAGTTCGTGAATGACTGGGTCAGCTGGGGGGCCGGTATCCGCGCCTCGCAGAATCTGGTGCTGGCAGGCAAGGTCCGCGCGCTGCTGCGCGGGCGCTACAACGTCTCCTATGGCGACATTCGCGCACTGGCCCCGGCCGTGCTGCGTCACCGTGTGCTGCTGAACTTCCACGCGGAGGCCGAGCGCATCACCACCGACGAGGTGATCCGCCGCCTGATCGAGGCGGTGCCCGAGCCGACGTCCGGCAACTAGGCCCGTGGCGGACGCATCCTCATGACGAGCAACACGACCTTCATCGACCCGACGGTACTCTCCAGCCTCGACAATCTGGAGCTGCGCGCACGCGTGGTGGTGGAGGGCTTCGTCTCCGGTCTGCACAAGAGTCCGCACCGCGGCTTCAGTGTGGAATTCACCGACTATCGTCACTACTACCGCGGCGACGACATGCGTCATGTCGACTGGAAGCTCTACGCCCGCAGCGACAAGTTCTACATCAAGCAGTATGAGGACGAGACCAATGTCCGCTGCTATGTGGTGCTGGATTCCAGTGCGTCCATGGGGTATGCGTCCGGTGCGATGAGCAAGCTGGAATACGGTCGCACCCTGGCCTCGGCGCTGGCCTATTTCATCATGCGTCAGCGCGATGCCGTGGGGCTGATCACCTTCGACGAGAAGGTGAACGAATACATTCCCGCCCTGTGTCGGCAGCCGCATCTGATCCGCATCCTGCGCGTGCTGGCAGGCCTGAGTGCGGGGGCGCGCACGGACGTCGTGCGTCCACTGTCCGATCTCGCCAGCAACCTCAACCGCAAGAGCATGGTGATCCTGATCAGCGACATGCTGGAAGACGAGGAGCAGATCATCAAGACGCTGCAGCGTCTGCGCTCCATGGGCAATGACGTGATCGTGTTCCATGTGCTGGACGATGCCGAGCTGCACTTCCGCTTCCAGGAAGCCACCGAATTCATCGATGCCGAGACCCGCGAGAGTTTCATCACCCAGCCGCAGTCCATCCGCGATGCCTATCTGGAGAACCTGGGCAAGTACCTGGAATTCTGCAAGAAGCAGTGCCAGAGCAGCGGTGTGGATTACTGCCTGCTCAACACCTCGCAGCCGCTGGACACCGCGCTGTATTCCTACATCTCGCGCCGCGCCAGGAGTTTCTGAATGAGTTTCCTGAGCCCGCTGTTTCTCTTCGGTCTGCTGGCGGCGGCACTGCCCATCGCCATTCACCTGATCCGCAAGGAAACCCCGCCCAAGATGGTGTTCGGCACCCTGCGCTTCCTGAAGAACACCTCGAAGAAGCTGATCCTGTTCCAGCAGATCCAACAATGGCTGCTCCTGCTGTTGCGGGCGGCCGTGATTTCCTTGCTGGTGTTCGCCTTCGCCCGGCCGCTGTTCGATGGGGCCATCGCGTCCCTGGTGGATGCCGCGCCGGAGTCCTCCGTGATCCTGCTCGATGTCTCCATGAGCATGCGCTACGGCGAGCGCAGCGAGCAGGCGCGGGCGGCTGCACAGGACCTGCTGGCAGGCATGTCGGCCGGTGATGAGGTGGCCATTGTGGCCTTCGGCGGGTCTGCGCTGCAGGTGCGTGAACTCAGCACCGATCTGGATGGCGCGCGCGCCTTCCTCGATGGTCTTCCGGAGCCCGGCTATGACGTCACCCGCTACATGCCGGCCTTGCGCCTGGCCAATGACCTGCTCGAGTCGGCCCGCCACGAAGCCCGCACCGTGCATCTGATCTCCGACTTCCAGGCCAGCGGCATGGGCAATGATGACTCCGGTTGGGTGATGTCGGCCGGCGTGCGCCTGAATCCGGTGGATGTGGGCGAGGGTCCCACCCGCAATCTCTTGCTCACGGATGTGCGCTCGCCCGACCAGCTGATCGAGAATCAGAGCGAGTACGAGATCCTGGCCCGGGTGCGCAGCACGGGCAGCGTGCATGTCGATCAGGCCGAGGTGCGGCTGCTGCTCGACGGCGTCGAGACAGCGCGCATGCCGGTGAATCTCACCGATCTCTCCGAGGAGGTGGTACGGCTGCCAGCCGTCTTCGACACGGCGGGGACTCACCGCGGGGAGATCCGTGTGGGCACCGACGATTTTGCCATCGACAACAGTTACTTCTTCACCGTGGATGTCATGGCCAAGGTCCGGGTGCTGATGGTCAACGGGGAGCCTTCGCCCAACTGGTATGAGGACGAGGCGCACTGGCTGGGGCTGGCCATCGGTGGCACGGCAGAGTCGCCCTTCGTGCTCACGCGCAGCACGCCGCGCGAACTGGACGCGGCCCTGCTGGCGCAGCACGATGTCGTGGTGCTGCTCAATGCCGGCAGCGACTTGAATTCCACTCAGGCCGGCGCCTTGAACGACTTCGTCCGCGCGGGTGGCAGCATGCTGCTAGCGCCGGGAGATCGCGTGGCTGCGGGCCCGTTCAATCTGCTGTTCTCGGCCATCAGTCCCGCTGCCCTGGATCAGCCCGTGCGCCTGGCAGCAGGGGACTATCTGCTGATCGCCGACATTGATCAGCGTCACCCCGTCCTGTTGCCGCTGGGCACCGACTGGGGCGTGCGCTTCGAAGGCTACTGGGCGGCCACGGCTGCGGCCGATGCCGACGTGCTGATGCAGTTCGACAATGGCAGCCCGGCGCTGCTGGAACGTGCGGTGGGACAGGGACGGGTGCTGCTGTTCGCTTCCGCGCTGGACACCGAGTGGAACAATCTGCCACTGCAGGGGCTGTATCTGCCCTTCGCGCACGAGTCCCTGCGCTACCTGGCGCAGGCCACCGAGAAGGAGCGTGCCTACCGGGTGGGAGATGTGATCGACCTGACCACGGCCGTGGCGGAAGACGCGACGCTGACCATCACCGATGTCGCTGGCGTCAGCACGCAATTGCTGGCGGGCGATCGCCTGCTCACGGCCACCACTGCCGGCTTCATGAACATTGATGATGGGGATTCGGTGCAGTTCTATGCAGTGAACCCCGACCCGCAGGAGTCGGCGCTGGCGCGCATCGCGCCCTCGGCCCTGCAGGATGCCGTCACCAATCCCGAAACCGAGCCTGTGCAGTCGGAAGACGTGCGCACGGCCCAGTTGATCGCGGAGATCGAGGGGCCGCAACGCGTGTGGTGGTGGCTGCTGCTGCTCGTCATGCTCATGCTGCTGGCCGAGACCCGCGTCGCCAATACCACCTACCGCTGAGTGCAGGGCCGGATCACGGCCCTGTCATATTTGTCACAATCCCATCCTGTTGTTTTTCCGGCTTTTTCATTTTTCATTTGTCATGTCTGTGTAACACGGCAGTCACATGTCATGAAAAATTCATGAAATTGCGGCGCTTTTCAGTTGCCTGAGGCGGGTTCCTGGAGGATATTTCCTGCACAAAAACTAGAAAGACGGTATTGGAGATGAACTACAAGAATGATGGCTTTCTTCGCACTTTTTTTTACACGGCAATCCTGACAGCGTCCTGCACATTCGCTCATGCACAGGACGACGGTCTCTCTTCTGCCCCCACTGCTGCGCCCGATCTGCAGGCGCAGGCAGCGCAGCATGTCGCGCTGGTCGGCGACATGGCGGCGGAATTCGGCCCCTATGATCTGCGACTGACTGAGCCGCTGCTGGCGGCGGCCGATCTGCAGGCGGAGGCGGGGCTTTTCACGCAGGCGCTGCAGGGCTATGAACAGGCTCTGCAGATCACGCGCATCAACACCGGGCTTTTCAGTGAGCAGCAGATCACCCTGGTGGAACGCATCATCGACT
>JAURIJ010000060.1 GCA_030832825.1 Gammaproteobacteria bacterium | reverse complement strand
GCTCCTGCAGGGCACGCAGGATCTTGGGTTGCAGCTCCAGCGGCATCTCGCCGATTTCGTCGAGGAAGATCGTGCCATTCTGCGCCTGCTCGAAATAGCCTGCAGCGCTGCTGTTGGCGCCGGTGAAAGAGCCTTTTTCATGCCCGAAAAACAAGCTCTCGGCCAGTGTCGCCGGGATGGCGGCACAGTTCACGGCAATGAAAGGGCCATCGGCCTGGGGTGAGGCCTCATGCACCACGCGGGCGAGGATCTCCTTGCCAGAACCGGTTGGCCCGGCAATCAGGACGGGAATGCTCGATGCAGCCACCCGGCACGCCAGCGCAAAGATCTGCGCGCTCTGGGGGTCAACAAATACGAAGGGCTGCGTTCGGGTGGTGGCATGCGTCATCATCGTTACACTCATCGGGTGATTCATGGAGGTGCGGACGACAATTAGCAATAAGCAGGCCAGTTTCTCAAGTTATTGTTTTAAATGATAAATAAAATAGAGTTGTACATTTTTTGACAGGTTTTAGAGGCCATGTCAGAAATTTGGCGAGCCGCCGGGGCGCCTACAGGGAGGAGGTATTGAGATTGTAGCGAGAGATCTTCTGGATCAGAGTGGTGCGTTGCAGATGCAGCAGCTGGGCCGCCTTGCTCACGCTGCCTTCAGCCTGTGTCAGTGCTGCCTTGATCAGCTGAATCTCGATATCGGCCATCAGTTTGCGGGCTGGCACGCCCTCACTGGGCAGGGAACTGACGGAATGGGAAAGCCTCAGGATCTGCTCGATCGAACGGGGGCTGATTGGATCGGCCAGCGCTTCGGCACCGCCCTGGAGCGACAGGCTTCCCGCCTCCTGAGGCTGCTCCTTCCAAGGGCCTTGCGCCTCGTCGCGCGCCTCGGTCTTGTCAGCCCCGTCGGGGCAGTCGCGCTGCACCACCTCCCAGAGGCCCGGTGGCAGCAGCTCCGCAGGCACCCGACTCAGGTCGATGATCTGCGCCGCGTAAATCACGCTGAAGCGCATCATCAGATTGGAAATTTCCCGGACATTGCCGGGCCAGGAATAGGCCTCCAGCCACTGCGCAGAGCGGCGGGTGAAGTGAATTGGCGACTGCGCGCGCGCGTGCTTGACAGCGAACCACTGGCACAAGGAGAGAATGTCGCCCGAGCGCTCGCGCACGGGGGGAATGCGCAAGGGAAGAACATTCAATCGAAAGTACAGGTCCTCGCGAAACGCACCATCGCGCACCAGGGCATTCAAGTCGCGGTGGGTGGCGGCAACGACCCTGACATTGATCTCGCGGGTCATCCCGCTGCCCAGAGGCTCGACCACGCGCTCTTCCAGCACCCGGAGCAGTTTTGCCTGCAGCTCCAGCGGCATGTCCCCGATTTCGTCCAGGAACAAGGTGCCACCGTTGGCCATCTCGATACGGCCGCTGCGATCACTCATCGCCCCGGTGAAGGCACCCTTGGTGTAGCCGAAGAGTTCACTTTCCAGCAGCGCCGCTGGGATGGCGGCACAATTGATGGGGACAAACGGGGCAGTGCGGCGGGGCGACTGGTCGTGCAGGGCGCGGGACATCACTTCCTTGCCGGACCCGGTTTCGCCCGTGAGCAAGACCGAGGCGTCGCTTACAGCACATGTTGCGAGCAGTTTTTGCAGCGAACGCATCGCCTCGCTGTTGCCAAAAAACACAGTCGCCTTGGTCATTTTTGCTCAATAATTGGCCTGTGGGGTCGGGTGGCGCGACCCTAGCATACTTGCCGGGAGAACAGAAGCGGGCCGCCGGAGAGGCGTCTGCAGGAGGGCGGAGGACGGCAAAGAACCACAAGGTTCCCTGCTGCGCGCTCAGAGAACCTTGTCGAACAGGATGCCTTTCATGGCTTCGATATTGTGCGCGACGCGCAGCAGGGCCTCGGCGGGCACTTGTCGTACCGTTTCGCCGGTCACCTGATCGGTCACCACCACCATGATCTTCTTCGACACGGCATCCACCGAGAACTGCAGGTTGTTCGGATTCATGTCGATGGACTCGTTGAGAGTACGGATGGCCTCGTCGAGTCGAGCCTTCATTTTTTCCATCTGCTCGGCCGCGGCATTGCGCTGCTCTGCGATCTGCGCATTGACCTGCTGCGTCTGGGCGGAGACATCCCGAATCGTCTTCATTACCGCGTCGACTGCAGGCGCTGGCCTCGGCGTCACGCTCTCAACCGGCTTCGCCGTCGGGATCTGGGCGGGTGCGAAGGTTTCAATCGTTGTCATCATCATTCCCTCGGGTCATCAAGAGCAGGCAGGGGCCCGCGCCAGCCGCAGCTGCGCGGGCTTGCCTGACCGCCCTCTCAGCTTACTTGAGCAGGGAGAGCACTGTCTGCTTCACCTGATTGGCCTGCGCCAGCATCGCCGTGCCTGCCTGCGCGATGATCTGAGTGCGGGCCAGCTCGGTGGTTTCCTTCGCGTAGTCGGCATCCAGCACACGACTGCGGGACTCGGTGGCATTAGCGGAGACTTTTGAGAGATTGTCGGCTGCGTACTGCAATCGATTCATTACGGCGCCCATCTCGGCGCGTCCTGTGTTCACAGTTGCGATCGCCGAATCTACAGCTGAGATCGCCGAATTGGCGTTTGACTGAGATGTGATCGTCGATGAATCGACGCTTCCGAGCAATCCACCAACTGTCGAAGAAATGGCAAATTGATTTGTGTTCGCAGTGCCAGTAAACGTCAAAACGGCAGCATTGTCGGACGCAGTTATACCATCTGTCGGATCAGCATTGTAGGCCGCCTCGAGACCTTGAGCGATTAATGCGTACGACGCAGCATTGGCACCCCCAGCAGCGATGTCCGTAGCAGTCACGGTGTAATCGTAGCTCTTTTCTCCGACGTTGAAACTGATAACGTCGCCCGTGGCATAGGTCCCAGCAATTGTAATCGTCGACACCTGCGCTGCCGCAGCACCACCCCCAGTTGTCGTTGCAACAGCGGCTGTTCCGCTTGAGGATCCGGTTGTTCGATAGTTGCCGATTGCCAGAGACACCGTCTGGCTGGCATTCGCACCTACTTGAAATACGAATGTGCCTGTCGTAGTCCCAGCAAAACTCTTGTCAAGAATGTTTGTCCCGTTCCACTGCGTATTATTGCCGATGCGGTTGATCTCTGACTTCAGCTGCTGGAATTCCTCATTGAGCGCAGTGCGGTCCGCTGTCACATTCGTGTCTGAAGCTGCCTGCACGGCAAGTTCCCGCATACGCTGCAGCATATTGGTGGTCTCCACCAGGGCGCCTTCGGCCGTCTGGATCAGAGACACGGCGTCGTTGGCGTTGCGCACGGCCTGGTCCAGGCCGCGAATCTGGGAAGTCATCTTGGAACTGATGGCAAGACCTGCGGCGTCGTCTTTGGCGCTGTTGATGCGCACACCAGTCGACAGACGCTGCATGGATGTGCTCATGGCTCTCTCGTTGCTGACCAGCGCATTGCGAGCCAGGATTGAGGATACGTTGGTGTTGATTGCTGACATGCTTTATCTCCTGAAGTAGCTGTAAAAGTGTTGGGGCCTTGCTGACGTTCTTTTGCGGTCGGCCAGGAAATGCGATTGCAGGAAGAAGCGTTGCAATTGCTGGCCCTGATCCTGTAATCGACAGTTGTGTGGCGCGACTTTAATCGGTCTGCGTCGTCACCCCCCTCCTGCGACTGTCGAGGGGAAAGGTCGGCACTTGCGGCGCCGGGCTTTAACGGGCAATCGGGATTTTTTCACCCACTGCGCTCTAAAGTGCACGGCGGGTTGTGCCGACTTCTGCGTGCACAGGCGGCCGTGGTGTCGCCTTGGACTAGCATCGTTCAGCACGACGAGGATCAACCCCCATGTATGGAAATTACCACCGCGCTTTGCAGACTTACGGCCAGGTCACCTACGCTTCGGCAGCAGAGTACGCCTCCGGCGCTGACCTGCTGCAATTGCTGTTCCGCGGATTGACGGATGCGCTGATCGACGCGCAGCGTCATCTGCAGCAGAAGGCCTTTTTCGAGAAGGGACACTGCGTGTCAAAGGCGCAGAAAATTCTGCTGGCCCTGCGTGACACGCTGGATTTCGATATCGGGGGAGACCTGGCACGCAATCTGGACGACCTGTACGCCTACTCACTGCAGCGACTGTCCTATGCGCACGCGCACAACGACGCCACGGCCCTGAGTGAAGTGCATGATATTCTCAGCGCCCTGCAACAGGCCTGGCAGCAGGCGGCGCAGCGCAGCGCACCCCGGAGCTAGGCCCGGGGCACCCTGCCGGTGACCCAGTAGGCCCAGGCCATCACTACCGCCACCGACACATACAAGTCTTGCGGTATCTCTTCCTGAAGGGGCAACTGGCTGAGCACTGCAGCCAGAGACTCGTCCCGGCATTGCGGAATGCCCAGCTCCTGCGCCGCGCGGGCCAGCAAGGGGGCCAGGTCGCCCTCTGCACGCACCAGCACTCGCGGCGCGGCGTGATCGCCATACTCCAGAGCAACGGCCCGAGTGGGCGGGGATGGCGTCTTCATGTACGGCAATCCAGGCGTGAAGCCCAGGCCGAAGGCGTCGCGTGGGCCCGTTCTGGCCGCTCACCCAGCACGATCTGGCAGTGCCCCAGCATCATGTCCCAGTCTTCGAGTCGCTGCGCCAGACTGGCGAGCTCTTGTCGCAGAGCAGCGTGCAGGGCGTCGTCCTGCGTCCACACCACCAGGGTGAGTTCGCCTCGGGCCTGCCACTGCACGCTGATCTCCAGAGCGCGCCCGTCGGGCAGAGGCAAGTCGAGATCCACCCGCCAGGGCACTGCGGCAGCGGCTCCTTCCTGCGGCGGAGCGTCGCGCTGCAGGCCCAGCTGGGCAGGCGGGGCATCCTGAAACAGCATGGGGAAACGGTACAAGGCCTCCTGCGACTCCTGTCTGGCCAGACCCTGCAGTTGCATGGCCTCGAGGGCGTCGATCCCCTCTTGCACGGCACTGTACTCCGTGGCGCTCAATTCACTTTCCCCAGCGTCCGCGCTGTCGCGCAATTGCTCCATCAGTTTCTTGATACTGAAGACGGGTGTGCCGCCACCGCGGGCCGTGACGAAACCACTGCCCAGCAGGGCTGCGCGAACGGCGTCAGGCGTAATGGCATCGCGGGCATGCCACAGGGCGGCATCTGCAATCGCGCGCTGGGCGGGGGGAACTGTTTCTTGCAGGAGGCGGCGCAACACGCGCGGATCGGCCAGCGCTGCCAGCGCACTGAGTGGCGTCTGCAAGGACAAGAGACTGACCACGCGGCCGGGCAGCAAGGGGCCTGGCAGTGCAGGCGCCTCACGGACGAGGCCTTGTGCAGGCGGCGGGCTGGCAGCGGGACTGCCGAGCTGGCGCTGCGGCAGCAACTGCACGCCCAGCGGACCCAGACGCACGCGAAACAACCATTCCGAGAAAGAGGGCGCATGGCCGGACAATGTCAGCAGGGGAGCAGCCGTGTCGGTATCAAGCTGAATCTGCGTGCCCGTGGCATCTACCACGCCACGGACGGTCTGATCGTTGCGCAGACCCAGCTGACGGCCCTGTTCCGTGCTCAGGCGCAGCACGCCGAGTGTCTCCGGCTCTGCGCCCTGCGGGGCGCGGACAAGACTGGCGTGAAGATCGGGAATCATGCAGGCAGCGCCGGTGGCATCAGGGGTACTGCACCCAGTTCGGGTGCCCGCCGCGAATGCGTGTACGCACACCTTCCAGGTCGCTGAAGATCAAGCCAAGCACGTCGTCGGCGGTGGGCACTCGCAGCTGGGCGCCGGCGAGCATCCAATTGGGATTGCCGTTGCGGAAGGCGTGTGGATTGGCGCGCATGATGGCTTGCTGCAAGAGCTCGCGGCGCAGCAGGCTGGCGCCGAACATGCGCTCGATCAACTGGTCCAGCGTGTCGCCGGTGCGCACCTGGTAGCGGCCGTCACGAATCTCGGTGCTGCGGCGCGTCTCCAGGAAGTCATTGATATCGGCATCGCCCAGCAAGCGCTGCAGGGCCTCGTCGATCACGGCGGGCTGACCGCCCGGCGTCTGGGCCTGCACAGCCTGCCCAGACAGGGCAAGCACTAGCAAGGTCAGCAGGGTGTTCTGTCGTAAGGTCATCATGCAGGCAGTCTCCTGTGAAGCAGCAAGGCACCGGGCCTCAGAACGCAATTGCCATGCGCGGGGCGCCGGGCGTCGAGGGCCCGGCAACAATGGCCAGTGTCGCCTCGTAAGGCCCGAGAGCGACAATCTCGGCGATAGCCATGGTGGCGACCAGATCGCCATTGAGCGTGTCATCGGCGCCGCTCCACGGCGCTTCCACCAGCAGGAAGCGATCGCCGGCGCGGGCGCCATTCCTTGTACCCAGACGCAGCACATAGTGTGACGGATCCTGCGGCGAGGTGTGCAGAGCAAACTGCCGCAGACCGCACCGATGATCGCGCTGCGCTGCGGCCAGGAAGTCGTCGATCTGGCGCTGCAGATCGGCCTCGAGCACCGCCAGATCGTCCGCGCGGGCCACCAGGGCCGGCGTCCCGGACCAGAGCGGCACACTGTGCGTGCGACTGCTGAGCACCTGATTGCGCACCAGGTCCACCAGCTCGACGTGAAACTGCGCCATCACCGTGGGGGTACGGGCAGCCAGCTCTAGCGGGACCAGCGGATTTGCCGCCAACAGAGCGCGGCTGGCACTGTTCAGGGTCTCAAAGCCCTGTCGCAGACGCTGAGCGGGCGCGAGGGCCTCTGCGGGCGCTTCGCTCAGAGTCCAACGCAGAGCGTAGTCCGTGGGCCCGAAGGCCTGCAGACCACTGACGATTCGCTCGTAAGCATTGGCCTGCGCCAGGCGGCGGTCTTCATGTACTGCGACCCAGGCCGAGCTGCGCGCCACACTCGCATCGATGGCGCGAGTGGTCTGCGCGATCAATGCTGCGCTGTGCGCATTGTTCAGGCGGCCCTGCCCCAGCGCCACCTGCGCAGTCACCATCAGGGTGGGCGCGTACTGGCGCGCCGGGGCGAGAGCACAGACACCGTCGCGTACACCGGCGAGACTGGCTGGAAGACGCTCTGCCGGATCCGGCGCGGCGCTGTCCTGGGGCAGGTACTCCAGCATGCGTACCCCGCGCACCTCGGTTTCGGTGTCGAAGTAGGCAGACTCGATCAGGCGGCCTTCGGAATCAATGTAGGCACTACTGACCACCGTGACGGTGTCCTCCACCGCCGCTTCGACCAGCACCTGACGGATGGTTTCGAGGAGCTGCTCGGCCTCACCCGGCGCGGGAACGAGAGGCTCCTCGCCTGTCGTCTGCGCCTGCAGCAGCGGGGCGCAGACCAGACTCAGCGCAAGACAGACTCGACGCAACAGAGGCGGACGCATCATCGTCACTCTCCTCATGCTCGCTGTTCGCGGCTCATTTGCAGATACAGCCGGCGCAGATCATTGACCACGGAGCGGCGCAGACTCAGGGTGACTTCGTAGGTGTCGGCGCCTACCGGGGTAATACTTTCCAGTTCGGCGCCATAGATCACGCCCTGGACGCGTGCCCGAAAGGCGTCGCTGCTGACCACCAGATCCCGCACGGAGGTTTCCGAGTCGATCATCTGGCCGTAAACCTGCTCCGCCAGGGCTCGGTAGGCATCCAGCTTGGACGCCCGGATCGCCAGCAGACGGCGCTGCTCGGGCAGGTCGCTCAGCTGCAGCTCGATGACGGCGTAGCCCGTCGCGGTGATGGTATCGCTCAGCTCCACCAGCTGCATCACTGAACCGGGCGAACTGCGTTCCGCGACAATACAGCCATTGAGCATGGCTGCGCACAGGATAGCGAGGACCAGGAAATGGCCAGGGTGACGTTGCTTCATGGGGCGTTCTCCTTCGGGATTCGGGAAGACTGATGCCGGAATTGTCGGCACTTGCCCGGCCCGACTTTACGGCAGCGTCAAAATAAGTTGGCCGGGTTATTGCTTCTATCTGACAAACGTCGCTCGCTGACGCGCAATTACTGTCAAATTTCGGCGTATCTTATTGATATAAAAGGTTTTTAAATTGCAATCAAGTGCACTGTCAATTTTACGACAACCCAGCTTTCAGGCGAGTCTCCGCGGTCTTGGGATTCCACTGCTCATCCTCATCATCATGGCCATGCTGGTGGTGCCGCTGCCGCCTTTGCTGCTGGACCTGTTCTTCACGCTCAATATCGTGGTCAGTCTGATGATCATCATGATCGCCATCAACGTGACCAAGCCGCTCGAGTTTTCGGCATTCCCCTCCATCCTGCTGCTCACCACCATGCTGCGCCTGGCGCTGAATGTGGCCTCGACACGTGTCGTGCTGGTGGAAGGTCACAACGGGCCGGCCGCAGCGGGCAAGGTGATCGAATCCTTCGGACAATTCGTGATCGCGGGCAACTATGTGGTGGGGCTCATCATCTTCGCCATTCTCATGATCATCAATTTCATCGTGGTGACCAAGGGCGCCGGGCGCGTGTCGGAAGTGATTGCCCGTTTCACCCTGGATGCGATGCCGGGCAAGCAGATGGCGGTGGATGCCGACCTCAATGCCGGGCTGATCGACCAGGAAACTGCCAAGCGAAGACGCGAGGAAGTCAGCCAGGAAGCGGATTTCTT
>JAURIJ010000039.1 GCA_030832825.1 Gammaproteobacteria bacterium | reverse complement strand
TGGCAATCGTACTTGGGCGCGATGATCTCTTCGAACACTTCCTGGTAGGCCAGAGCGCGCTCATTGAGGACGGGGAAATTCTCGGTGGTCCAGGGCACCGTCTCGCTGTTCACCGGACGGGCTCGGCCGCCGCCGTCCCACACCCCGGACAGATCAGGGATTGCGGCTTCATCCGATTGCGCCAGCAGTGCGCCAGTGGGCAGGGTCATCAGCCCGAGCAGGGCCAGACGGGTCAGTGTGGTCAAACCGTGCGTGAATGTCGTGTTGTCGTGATGCATAGCCTTTCCTTGTCAATGAAGGTTCTTGTTGTTGGGGCGGCAAGGCCGCATGCCAGGCCGATCAGCGGGGCGGCTGCACCGCCTCTTCCACACGCCCTCCCGAGAGCACGGGGCTGCCATCCTGGCGTGTCATGCGCACACAGCACAGGCCGGTGGAGCCTTCGGCGCGCGAGGGCTGCCCGGAGACTTTCACCACCATGCCAAGCGGCAGCGAATCAGGCGTCCATCCTGTGCGCTGCAGGCTTACCGGCGCGCCAAGCTCGATCTGCCATTCAGTCATCGCCCCGTTGGCATCGGCCACATCGACAAACAGAAACGCGTGGGGGTTGCGGAACACGAAGCGCTTGACTGTGCCTTCGATCTCGACGCGGCGATCAGGGTCATAGAAGGGACCACTGGCGTGGTGGGCGATGACGGGCGTCATCATGAGGGCCACTCCCAGGGAAGTGGCCAGGGTGGCTGCAGCAAGCAGTCGTCGTGTTGTCATGGTGTTCTCCTGTACGCGTGATTGTGATTGTTTCGATCAATTACCGGCGCCGAGATACTCGCCGATGTAAGGAATCAGCCGGCCGCAGAGCATCACGGCGCCCCACAGAGCCAGCGAGGCATAGGCCACCAGTTTCGCCGTGCGCGGAGGCACCGTGTCGGCCGTCCACGTGAGCACCTGCGTGTGCAGTTTCCAGTAGTAGAACGCGGCGTTCAGTCCGGCCAGCAGAATCAGCAGA
Source organism: Gammaproteobacteria bacterium (assembly GCA_030832825.1). Classification (GTDB taxonomy): domain Bacteria; phylum Pseudomonadota; class Gammaproteobacteria; order Pseudomonadales; family Pseudohongiellaceae; genus UBA5078. Next base: position 22,231 of record JAURIJ010000039.1, on the reverse strand, counting down.
ATCTTGAGCTGGAACACGGCGTTGCCCGCATAGGTCACCGGATCTCCATAGAAGAAGAGAATGCCGCTGAGCAGGTTGAGGATGAACCCGGCCACCACCACGGGAATGAGGGCATGCGTGGCGACCGGGTCGAGGCGACGACAATGACCTGCCAGCCGCAGGTCAATCACCAGCAGGCCGCCCAGCAGCAGTGACAGCCCGAAGAAGTGCACGATCTCGAACACGGGCCAGATCCACCAGGCGGCCACGATCCACTGATTGAGGGCACTGCCATCGACAACCGACACCAGAGATTCCAGCATGCGGCGCTCCCTTAGACGATGTAGGCGACGAGACGGCCGGCGATAATCGCGCCCGTCCAGATCAACAGGGAGCACAGGGCCACGGTGCGCAGGGTGTGATCCTCATCCGCAGCCCGGCCCTGCTGCTGCGCTTTGCGCAGACGCGCCTCAATGAGGCCGGCCAGGATCATTCCGACAAGGATCAACGCAATCTTCACAAGGAACGCCGTGTTGCCGGCGAAGGTCTGGGCCTGGGAGGTGAAAAGCGCAAGGCCGGACAGCGCATTGAAGAAGAAGCCCAGCCAGGCCACACGTCCGAGCGACAGAAACGCCAGCGGGTCAAGGCGCTTGAAGCAGCCCGCCAGGCGCAGGTCCCGCATCATGAAGAGGCCGACGACCACGGCCAGACCGATGATGTGCACGCACAACAGCAGAGGATAGGCATACAGCGACAGACTCACCCATTGGGCGATGGAGGTGCTTTCGATCCAGACCAGCATGCAGGGCCTTTCTAAAATGATTGTTTTTGTTGTTGGCGCCGCACAGTATTCTCGGCGGACACAGGCGAGTCAATTGCAAATACAACAAGAAGGAGCAGGCAGATGCTGAACGAAATCGAAATGCTGGTGACGCGTTATGAACAGAAGAGTCTGAGCCGCCGCGAACTGGTGAGTTCGCTGGTGGGTCTGACCGGCCTGCTGCTCGCAGGCGGCACGACGGCGGCACAGCAACCCCCGCCCGTCGCGCTTGGCCGCTCGATGAACCATGTGTCGCTGTCTGTCTCTGACGTGAATCGCTCGGCCGATTTCTACAGCCGAGTGCTGGGACTCGAGATCATCAGCCGGCCCGCCAACGGCGGCTTGAACCTGGGGCTGGGCAGCGAAAGCTTTCTGGGCCTGTATGCCTTGAACAATCCCGGCAGCATGCATCATCTGTGCATCGGCGTGGACAATTACGAGGCGGAGGCGCTGGCCGCGAAGCTGCAGGATCACGGCCTGAGCGCCACCATCAGTCGCGACCCGGCCAATCGGACCAGCGGGGGCGACCAATTGTACTTTCGTGACCCTGACGGCATTTCCGTGCAACTGGCACAGCACGGGTATCTCGGCTGAGTCTGCGCGAAGGCTAAGGCTTCTTCGTCATTGCCCAGGGCGCTTCCATGCCCATGGCCTTGGCCACCCCGCTGACGCTGCCACCCTCCACGACGCCGCTCATCTCGTACACCATGGGCGAGCCGTCACGAGTCAGGCGGAAACTGAGCTGATTGTCCGCAATCGTGCCGTTCTCGATCGGCCAGACGCGGCCGCCACCCAGATCGAAGCTGCCGGAGAGCTGGCCATCGGCCGCCTGCATCGAGACATTCGCGGCGAGTTCGCCAAACGGGCTGGTCATCTTGAAATCCCAGGCGCCATTGGCGGCCGAGTTGGTGGGACCATTGGCAGCGCATGACACCAGCGTGGTTAAGGCGACAAGCGCAAGAGCGCGCACGAACAAACGGGTCTGTTGCATTGTTTTTCTCCGGGGCCCCCGGCATGGGGGAAAAGTGAAGTGACATCGGAGATACGTCGGCTCGCTCATCGCGGATTGCTGTGTGCCAGGCGCGCGCTCACTGCGCGGCCTGCTGGAACGCCTCGCGATCAAACGCCTCGCCGCCCAGAAACACGCGGTGGATGCGCCGCGTGTTGCGGATGTCGGCCAGCGGGCTGGCGTCGAGCACCACGAAGTCTGCGCGTTTGCCAGCCGCAAGCGTGCCGGTGTCCGTCAGCCCGAGATGCTGCGCGGCCAGTCCAGTGGCGGCGCTGATGGCCTGCAGAGGGGTCATGCCCAGGCGAACGAATATCTCCAGCTCACGGTGTCCGGCATAGCCGAAGAAATGATCGCGCACGGCGCCGGCGTCCGTGCCGAGCACGATGTCCACCCCCGCCGCCTGCAGGCGGGCAACGCCTTCGCGCAGCGCCAGCTCGTCGCTGGGTGAGGGCGCGGCAGGCGAGCGCGCGTCGAAGGCGTCCCCGAGCCGCTGTACGACGGCGGCAGGCAGCAGATCCGTCAGGAAGGGATCATCGGCGAGGCGTTCCGAGCGCAGCTCACTCAGGCCCAGATTGGGCACCAGGAAAATGTCGCGCGCAGCCATGGCCGCAGCCATTGCGTCGTCCAGCTCGGGGCCGATCCGGCCATGCAGAAATCCGCTGACTCCCGCGCTGATAAGTCCGGGCATGTCGTCGGCGGCCTGTTGATGCACCAGCACCCGGATGCCGGACAGGCGGGCTTCTGCGGCGATGGCCTGATACACCTCGGCCGGCATCTTTTCCTGAGCACCGCCGCGGTCGTCCACCCAGATCTTAATGTAGCCACTGCCGCTGGCGGCGATCTCCCGCACCGCTTCGCGGCCCTGCTCCGCGGTGGCCACTCCGCGCAGAATGCGTTGCCCCGTGCGGGCCTCCACCGCCAGCACATGGGCGAGGAAGGCGGCGTTGGGGCCCTGGCCAGGGGGAGCCATGCCGGAGGCCACCAGCAGGCGCGCCCCCTGGTAGGCGCCCGCCTGGCGCGCCGCCTCGATCTCTCGGGCGAGTTCCAGTGGATCGCTCCCGGCGGAAAACACCGCCCCGAAACCGTACCAGGCATAGCGCTGCAGGTTCTCGATGATGTTCTCGCGCCCATAATGCTCGGCGCCCCAGCCGGTGTAGGCCTCATAGCCGATGTGCGCATGGGCATCGATGAGCGCCGGCATCACGGTGCGCCCCTGCAAGTCCACCGTTGCCGCGCCGGGCGGCACTGGTATCGTGGCACGGGCACCGACGGCCTCGATCACGCCCGCCCGCACGACCATCACGCCATCATCGAGCACGCGGCCATCGCCGGCGATGAACTGCGCGTTCTGATACACCACTGCCGTGTCGACTGCGGGCTGCGCGCGCCCGGGCGTGGCGAAAAAATTGAGCGTCAACGCCCAGAGGAGCGCGCCGAAGATTCGGGACAGGCAAACGTTCGGGATCATGGGGCAGGGTTCCTTTGTGAATGGGGGATGGCATGCCTGAGAAAACGCATCGTGATGACTCGCGGGCTATCGATCCGCCACCCGCCCCGCCCCGCCCAGCTGGTAATACACCACTGGCACGAAGTCGTCCGGGCCCCAGCCCGGGTCGTTGGTCCACTGCGCGTCGTAGTCCGCCGTGGGCCGCGCGGCCACGACTTCGTCCAGTTTCTTGCCCTCGCGGATCAGCGCGAGCACCTTGCCCTGAATGTCCAGCACCATGTCGCGGAACACCACGACATCGTCGCGACTCATCACTTCCAATCCATGGCCGGGAATGATCTTCGTCTGCGGGCCGGCGATCTGCAGCGCCAGGTCCAGCGCCTCGATCGTGCCATTCAGCGTGCCGCCGTTGTAAATGTCGATGATTGGGTAGCTCGTGGTGCGGTAGACATCGCCCAGGTGCAGCACATCGGATTCGGTGAAATACACGAACACGTCCCCATCGGTGTGCGCAGGGGGCGCGAGGAAAGCCCGCACTTCCTCGCCGTTCAAGTGGAAGGTGATGCCGTGGTCAAAGGTGATGACGGGTCGCGCGGCAGCGGGCTGCTGCTCGGCGAAGGTGCCGCCGTTGCGGGGGAAGTGGCTGCGTTCCTCCAGAAAGCGCAGGCGCGTGTTGTCGTGGGCGAAGATCAGCACGCCCGCGGCAGCCAGGTTCTCGTTGCCGCCCACGTGGTCGATGTGGATGTGCGTGTTGACGAGGAACCGGATGTCTTCCTCAGTCACGGTTTTCACCGCGGCCACAAGCTTGTCGGCGAGCGGCGCAAACAGCGAATCCACCAGCAGCGCGCCCTCGGGGCCCACCTGCACGCCGATGTTCCCGCCACCCCCGGGCCGCTGCACCATGTAGACGTTGCCGGCCACGGGCGTGATGGAAAGCTCCACGCCATCGAACTGGCCCTGGGCCTGGGCCTGGGCGAGCGGCGGCGTGAGCGCCAGAAGAACGAGCGATTTGATAAGCAGGAGTGCATTGCGGGAACGGGCCATGTCCACCACCTTCTTGTGATTGTTGGGGTTGACGGGATTGTAGTGCAGGCGGGCGGCCCGCGAATACAGGGAATCCTTCGTTGACTTCCCCAGCCCCGCCGCCCTAGCATCCCCGCACTGCCTGCCCACACAGCCCGCTCATCATCGAGGACGCCCCAGATGTCCACCCCGTTCGCTGCACCCGCTCGGCTGCTCCTGCTCTCTCTGCCCCTGCTCGGTTCCCTGGCCCATGCGCAGGACGTGGTGATCGGCCGCGACGCGCAGGGCCGCATCACCGTCAATGCCACGCGCTTCGAGGGCGAGGTGCGCATCGACGGCACGCTCGACGAAGCCATCTACCAGCAGCTGGCGCCCATCAGCGAGTTCATCCAGCAGATTCCCGACGCAGGGCAGCCGGCCAGCGAGCGCACCGAGGCCTGGGTCTATTACGACGAGAACAACCTCTACGTGGCGGCGCGCGTGTACGAGTCCGTTCCAGAAAGCGAATGGGTCGCCAACGAGATGCGACGCGACACCAGCCAGCTGCGCACCAACGATTCCTTCTCGGTGCTGCTCGACACCTACCTCGACCGGCGCAACGGCTCGGCGTTCCTGGTCACGCCCATCGGCGGCTTCTCGGACTTCGCCATCACCAACGAGGGCGATGGCGGGCGCGGGGTGAACTTCGACTGGAACGTGGTGTGGGATTCGCGGGTGGGCCGCTTCGACGGCGGCTGGACGGTGGAGATGGAGATCCCCTTCCGCTCGCTGCGCTACGAGCCGGGCGAGGCGCAGACCTGGGGCCTGCAGCTGCGGCGCATCATCCGGCGCTTCAACGAGGCCTCCTACATGACGGTGGTGCCGATCTCGGCGGCGCGGGGCAACAGCCTGGTGTCGGGCATGTGGCGCATCTCCGAGGCGGGCACGCTGCAGAACCTGCAGGTGCCCGCCCGCACCTTCAATCTGGAGATCAAGCCCTATGCCCTGGGCAATGTGACCACGAACCGGGATGTCACGCCGGCCATCAACGACAAGGCGAAGGGCGAGGTGGGCATGGACGTGAAGTTCGGCATCACCAACAACCTCACGGCCGACTTCACCTACAACACCGACTTCGCGCAGGTGGAAGTGGACGAGCGCGTGGTCAACCTGACCCGCTTCAGTCAGCAGTTCCCCGAGAAGCGCGAGTTCTTCCTGGAGGGCCGGGGCAATTTCGATTTCACCCAGGCGCGTGGCCTGGAGATTCCCACCCTGTTCTTCAGCCGCCGCATCGGCCTGGAGCAGGGGCAGATCGTGCCGATTGAAATGGGCGCACGGCTCACGGGCAAGATCGGCGACTACGATGTGGGCGCGCTCACCATCAACACCGATGCCGATGACTTTCCCACGCTGGAATCCACGGCATTTTCCGTGCTGCGCGTGAAGCGCGATGTGTTCAGCCGCAGCACGGTGGGGGTGATGGTCACCGACCGCTCCGAAGCACTGACGGGCGATGGCGGCAGTCAGCTCTACGCCGTCGATGGCTCCTTCGACTTCCTGCAGGACTTCGCCATCGACACTTATCTGGCGAAGACGGACAGCCCGAACCTGCGCGATGACGACAAGAGTTACATGGTCAACCTGGCCTACGACAGTGACCGCTACGGGCTCAACACGGGCTATGTGGTGGTGGAGAACAACTTCAATCCGGAGATCGGCTTCAAGCGCCGCAACAACTTCGAGCAGTTCGCGGGCGGCGCACGCTTCAGCCCGCGACCGGCGTCCATCGAGTGGATTCGCCGCTTCAACCTGGAGGCCACCACGCAGTCGTTCTGGTCGGCCACCACCGACAAGCTCGAATCACGCCAGTACGGCATGAGCTTCGCAACCGAATTCGAGACCAGCGACATCCTGAGCTTCGTCATCAATGACGAGTTCGAGAGGCTGACGCGCCCCTTCCGCATCGCCACGGGGGTGACGCTGCTGCCAGGCGAATTCGACTTCACCAGCTATCAGGCTTCCTACCAGTTCGGCGCCCAGCGCCAGGTCAGCGGCATTCTGTCGCTGCGCACGGGCGACTTCTGGAGCGGACGCAACACCTCCATCGGTTTCGGCAGCGGGCGCATCGAACTGTCGCCCCAGCTGTCGCTGGAGCCGAGCTATTCCATCAACAAGGTGGAGCTGCCCGAGGGCGATTTCCGCACGGAACTCTCGAGCATGCGCCTGACGTACACGCTGTCGCCGCGCATGTACATCGGCGGCCTGGTGCAGTACGAATCCAATGCCAGCTCCTTCAGCACCAACTTCCGCTTCCGCTGGGAGTGGGCGCCGGGCAGCGAGCTGTTCGTGGTCTACAGCGATGACCGCAACACGGACCCGTTCGGCAGGCCCGACAGCTTCGAGCTGCGCAATCGGGGCTTCGCCATCAAGATCAACAGTCTGTTGCAGCTCTGAGCAGGTCACGGGGAGCGGCAGGAGGGATGCCCTCCTGGCATCCACTTGCGCAAGCCTGGCGTAAGCACAGGCAACACCCATTGCAATTGCGTGGAACCCCCATGATTCGTTCGCTTTCACGTCTCGCCCCTCTCACCGTGCTGCTGCACACCGCCATCCTGAGCAATTCCCTGCAAGCGGCAGAGCCTGCCTTGAGCGCCAAACCTCTGTGGGAACTTGGCGTGGGGGGCGGGGTGCTGCTGCAACCGCAATACCCCGCCTCTGACGAGTATCAGACCCGGGGCCTGGGGCTGCCGTTTGTGGTGTATCGCGGCGACATTCTGCGGATTGGCGATGGCGGCGCGGCGCGGGCGGTGGCCCTTGAGAATGAGAAAGTGGAATTGTCCTTGTCGTTCGCCGCCGCCTTCGATGCCGACAGCGAAGGCAACACTCTGCGCGAGAACATGCCCGATCTGGATTTCATTTTCGAAGTGGGGCCACAGCTCGTCATCGACCTGCGCGAGCGCGACTTCGGCGATGGGCAGCGCTCCAACTTGCAGTTGGCGCTGCAGACGCGCGCCGCGTTCTCGACGGATTTCGGCGCACTGGAGCATCAGGGCTACGTGTTCGAACCCATGCTGCGCTACCGGCACGAGGGCGCATGGCATCCGCAGTTCGAAGCCACGGTCGCCTTGAAGCCTTTGTGGGCTACCCGCGACGTCCATGGCTATTTCTACGATGTGACGCCGGAATTCAGCAATGCCACGCGCCCGGCGTTTCGTGCGCATGGCGGCTACTTCGGCACGGGCCTGAACTTCTCGGGCACCTGGCGCTTCAACCGGCAGGCGCGCATGTTCGTCACCTTGCAAACCAGCTATCGCCAGGGGGCGGAGAATGTCGGCAGCCCGCTGTTCGCGAACCGGTTCAATGCGGGGTTCGGCGTGGGCTTCCTGTGGATGTTCCGTGAAAGCGAGACCACGGTGATGCGGCCGTAGCATGCGGGGTATGGGGCGTCCCATGTCTGCTGGCCAAGCCAATTGACGCTGTCACCGGTGATGTCAACGCTGCAATACAGCCATGGGTGTCCGAAAGCTGTAGCTGTTCTTGGTCGACAAAGATGACCGCAACACCGCCCCCGTCGGCAGGCTCGAGAGCGTCGAGCTGCGCCAGGCATTGAGCCGCCGCTCAATCGTCACTTGCGAGCTCTGCAAATCCCCTGCGTGACAGCGTCGCAAGGCAGCTCAGGCCGAACCCCAGGATCGCCGCATCGCGCAGGCGCATCAGCGCGATCAGGCCCAGCGCCTCAGCCGTGCCCAGATTCAGCGTGCTGAAACACCACAACACCGCCGCCTCGATGGTGCCGATGCCGCCTGGCAGGGGCAGCAGCATGGCCAGGCGAATGGCGACGAAGAGCAGCACGAAGTCTCCCGTTTCCACTGTCACGTTCAAGAACCACAGCAGGGCGCGCAGTTCGCCCAGAATGGCGGCCCAGCCCAGCAGCGAAAGCAGCAGGCCTGCAAGCAGCGGCGCGCGCTGGGTCTGCAGCAACTGGCGCAGGGCATTCTGCAGTGCCTGCCAGTGCTCGCTCAGAGCGGCGCCACTGCGCAGCAGACGCGGGTGCCGCTCCCAGCGTGCGACCAGTGCGCCCAGGCGGGAGGCCAGCCAGGCGGGCTGGCGCAGCACCAGCAGTCCGAGCGCCGGCAGCGCGCCCAGCGCGAGCGTCAGCACCAGCAGCGTGCCCTGCCATTCCTGGCTCGGCACCAGACGGGTGACGAGCAGCAGGCCGACGCCGCCCAGCAGCACCGCGATGTTCACCCACAGATCGAAAAAGCGGTCCAGCCCGAGCGAGAGCACGGCGCGATGCAGGGCGATGCCATGGCGCCGGCACAGCCAGAACACCTGCAGCGGTTCGCCGCCGAACTGCGGACCGGGGGTGAGAAAGCTGACGGTCTGTCCTGCCATGCGGATCAGCAGCAGCGGCCACAGGGCCACACGATCGCCCAGCGCGCGGGCGAAGAGCTGCCAGCGGCCGGTGGAGAGTGCCATGACGACGACATTGAGCAGCAGCCACACGAGCCATTGCCCGGGTGTCAGGCCGGCCACCGCCGCGCCCATGGCCGCGAGGGGCAGCTGGCGCAGCGTCCAGGTGGCCAGCCCCAGCGCAAGCGACCACAGCAGCAGTGTGATGAGCGTGGCGCGATTCATGCGGCACCGTCGTGGCGGCGCACCCAGTGGTCATCGCCCTGCCACAGACTGAAGCGTCCGCTGCCCAGCAACAGCACGCCCACGGTGCAAGCGAGCAGGCTCAGGAACAGCGGCGCCGTCACCGCCAGCGGCGGCCACAGGGCCCACAGCACCAGCAGCAGGAGAGCCCCCAGACGGGCGCCGATGCCGCTCACGATCAACAGCGCGGCGAGCGCACTGCCGATCTGCACCGCCAGGCTGGTGGCGTCCACCGCCACATTCTGCGCCAGCAACAGCAGCAACAGCAGCACGCGCAGCAGGGGCTGCAGCCAGCGTTCGCTGAACAAGGCGAGGGCGTCGAACGTGGTGGCCCGCGCGGCCCCGATGCGGCCGCTCACCACGAGCCAGTCCACCACGAAGCCCACCAGCAGCGGCAGCATGAAGGCGATGCCGGCGATGCGTGTCAGCTCCGCCTGGAAAGGAGGCCACAGCACCACGGCTACATAGCCCATCTGAAACCCGGCGAGGGTGCGGCGCAGGGTGCTCGGCAGCAACGGATACACCGGCAGGCCCAGGCGCTCGCGGCGCGAACGGGCCAGCACGAACAGGTAATAGGCGACACTCACCAACAGATAGCTCGCATGCACCTTGCCCAGCAGCACGGCCAGCACGGGGGCGACCACCAGGCCGAGGGCGTCGTAGACGGTGTCCAGCTCCGCGCCCAGCAGGCTGGTCTGCCGCGTGCGCCGCGCGACGAAGCCATCTACCCGGTCCAGGATCGCGGCCACGGAATAGCAGGCCGCCGCCACCCAGATGAGCAGGGCCGCGTCGGGCAGTTGCAGCACGAAGCCGCCCGTCGCGGCGATCAGCAGGCCGCGCAGCAGACTGAGCTGATTGGCCAGCCCGAGGCTGGCATGCAGGGGCGAGTCGGGCGCAACACGATTGCGCGTGCGCCGCTGCCAGGCCTGCTGCCAGCACAAGGCCCACAGCGCCAGACTCTGCAGCAGCCACAGTCCCGCATAAGGCAGGTTCTGCAGCAGGGCGACGGGCGCGGCGGCACACAGCAGCGCCAGCGCGCCGAGCACGCCGCTGCGCTGCAACTGGATAAAAGATGGGTGACTTGTCATGGCGCGGGCATAATCTCCCACATTGTCGGCGACCACAACCGCCGCTCCAGCCGCCCTGACGGGAGTCGTCATGAACAAGCGCATCGAAGAACTGCTGGCCGGCATCAAGGCACTGGAAAAGGAGATGCGCGAGGAGATCCAGCGCATCCGCATCGACACCTACGAGATCCGCGACCGCACGGTGCGCTTCAAGGACGAGATCCGCGCCCACCACAAGGCCCAGGCTCAGCGTCTGTTCGACTATCTGCGCCATGCCCGGCTCAAGCATGTGCTCACCGCGCCGGTGATCTGGCTGTGCATCTTCCCGGCGCTGTTCATGGACCTGATCGTGACGCTCTATCAGGCCGTCTGCTTTCCGGTGTACGGCATCCCGAAGGTGAAGCGCCGCGACTACCTGGTGTTCGACCGCCATTACCTGGCGTATCTGAACATCATCCAGAAGGCCAACTGCCTGTTCTGCGCCTATTTCAACGGTCTGATGGCCTATGTGGGCGAAATCGCGGCGCGCACCGAACAGTACTGGTGTCCCATCAAGCACGCCTCGCAGCTCAAGCGCGAACACAGCCGCTACCAGCGCTTCGTGGAATACGGTGACAGTGAACAGTTCCAGGCGCAGGCCGGGTCTCTGCGCAGCGATTTCCACGATGTCGATGAAGCACCGAAATCCTGAGCGTCCCGCGCTCTGGCGCGCGCATTTCGCTATACTCGCGCGCCGGCCGCCGTGCCGCCCTCTGAACCGATCTGCGAGAGAGTATCCCCACCATGGAAAAGACGATTGAAACCCTGATGCTGCGTTCGCGCTGGCTGCTGGCGCCGGTGTATCTGGGGCTGAGCCTGGCGCTCATCGCCCTGATGATCAAGTTCTTCCAGGAGGTGTGGCACCTGTTCGCCCACATTTTCAGTGCCACGGAAGCCGAGGTGGTGCTGGTGGTGCTCTCGCTCATCGACATCTCCCTGGTGGGCGGTCTGCTGATCATGGTGATGATGAGCGGCTACGAGAACTTCGTGTCCGAGCTGGACAGCAAGGGCGAGGGCGAGACCCTGAGCTGGCTGGGCAAGATGGACGCCTCTTCGCTGAAGATGAAGGTGGCCGCGAGCATCGTGGCGATCTCGTCCATTCACCTGCTGCGCGTGTTCATGAACATGGACAATGTCGATAGCGAGAAGCTGATGTGGTACGTGATCGTGCATCTCACCTTCGTGATCTCCGCCTTCGCCATGGGCGCACTGGACCGCATCACCCGGCACTGAGTCGGCTACTGGCGCAGTCTGGAGCAAAGGGACATTCTCGGGCTTGCATTGTCGGTATCATGATCGTGGCGCCGGGGCATGCTCAGATAACAGGGTGGATTACGTCAGCGACGGAGCCAATCAGGTGCTGCTGCAGGTGTTTCTCCAAGGCAGCCGCCGTTTCCTTGGGCAATCTGACATGGCGTGCACTGCATGACGGGAGCTGCGCCCCCCCTAGCTTCCTGACCGGCCGACGCGGCCGAACCAGATGCGCTGGAACAGGCCGTCGCGGGCGATCAGCAGATGCTGCAGCGCCGCCCCGATGTGACCGAGCACCAGCAGTGCCAGCAGCAGGGCCAGCGCGCCGTGGATATGGAACAGCCGCAGGGCCAGCGCTTCATCCACCGGCACGAAGGGCATGGGCGGCAGGTCGAGGCCCGGGAACACGATCAAGGCCGGAAACGCCGTCACGCCCGCCCAGCCCAGCAGCGGCACCAGCACCAGCAACAGATAGAACGTGTGATGCAGGCTCTTCGCGGCGATGCGGCGCGCGCGCGGGAAATCGGCCGGCCAGGCCGGATCGGCGCTGCGCAGCTTGAAGACGATGCGCAGCGCCATGAGCAGCAGCACACTGAAGCCCGTGGCCTTGTGAATGCCGTAGAGGGTGTTGGTGAGTTGATCCCACAGATTGGCCTCGCCGCGCGCGACCATCCACAGGCCGACAGGCACCAGCACGACCACGCAGACGGCAATGGCCCAGTGCACGACGCGACGGGGCAGGGCATAGCGATTCATGTCGACCTCCAGAGCGGTGTTTGCGGCAGTAGAGCACAGTTGCCAAGCCGCTGCCAAAGGCTTCACGACAGGCGTTCTACCCTACCCATGCGAAACACCAGTATTGCAGCGCAACGCAGCCACAGACCCGTCAACGACGACACGCGATAACCTGCAACCGAGAAGCAAGCGCCAATTTCCCTCATCATTCGTTTCAAGAAGGCTAGTCCGCATGACCATGCGCCTTTTGCACTGTGCTGGTGACGTCGATTCCCTGTGCCCTTGGCTTCTCCGAGAGCAGGCTGGCGGCACGCAAACGGGGTAAGATGGCCGCCACCTTGCGGAGGCTGTCATGTTCCCAACCCAATCCCCACGCATTGCCGTCATCGGTGCCGGCATCTCCGGTCTCGCCTGTGCGACCGCCCTGGCAGAGGCCGGCTTCGCCGTGCAGGTGTTCGAGAAGAGTCGCGGCGTGTCGGGCCGCATGAGCACGCGGCGCAGTGAGAACTGGCAGTGCGATCACGGCGCGCAGTATTTCACGGCCCGCGACCCGGCCTTCCGCGCCGAAGTGCAGCGCTGGATCGCAGCGGGTGCCGCCGCCTTGTGGGAGCCGAGAATGCGTGTCTACGCCGGGCCCGGCCCGACAGACTGGACGTCGCATGCGTCCAGCGTGGAGCGCTTCGTGGGCACGCCGGGCATGACGGCGCCAGGTCGCCTGCTTGCCAGCGGGCTGCAGCTGCACACCGAGGTTTGCATCACGGGCCTGCAATGCGAAGGGGCGGTATGGCGACTGCAGAGCGCGGCGGGTGACATCGCCGATCCCTTTGATGGGGTGCTGCTGGCGCTGCCGGCACCGCAGGCGCAGGCCTTGCTGGGCGACGTGGCACCCGCGCTCGCTGCCCAGGTCGGCAGCGTGGTGATGCGGCCGGCCTGGGCGCTGATGCTGCGCTTCGACACACCGCTGTCCTTGCCCTTTGACGCAGCCTTCGTCAACGCCGGCCCCTTGCGCTGGGTGGCCCGCGACAGCAGCAAGCCAGGACGTGGCGCGCAGGACATCTGGCTGCTGCATGGCACGCCGGCCTGGAGTGCGCCGCGTCTGGAGTGGCCTCCGGAACAGGTGGCCGACGCATTGCAGGACGCCTTCGTGGCACTGGGCGGATCGCACGCCGCGCAGTGGCAACTGCATCGCTGGCGCTACGCGGACACCGAACGCACGCTGGGTCAGCCCTGTGTGTGGGACGTGGCGCTCGGGCTCGGTCTGTGTGGCGACTGGTTGCAGGACGACAAGGTGGAAGGCGCCTGGCACAGCGGCCGGGCTCTGGCCGAGCGTGTGCTGGCACGATGCCCTTCGCCGCGCGTGCGGCGCATCGCCTTCAACTCCCTGGAGTATGCACAGAGCCTGCGCCTGCGTGAGGCCGTGCTGCGAGCGCCGCTGGGCCTGCCGCTCTCAGCACAGGATCAGAAGGGTGAGGACGCGCAGTGGCACTTCGGCCTGTTCGACCCCGCCGGCGCCCTGCTCGCCTGCGTGGTGGCCGTGCCTGTGGCGCAGGGTATCTTCAAGCTGCGGCAGATGGCCGTGCGGGCAGACACTCAGGGAAAGGGTCTGGGTGCACATCTGCTGACCGAGGTGGAGACACGCTTGCGGGATCAGGGGGCCACGCAGCTGCTGCTCCACGCCAGGCTCAGCGCCGAGGCGTTCTATGCGCGGCAGGGCTATCAGGGGGAGTCGGAAGTGTTCGAGGAAGTCGGCATCCCCCACCGGCGCATGGGCAAGATTGTCCAGGCTTTAAAGTAAAGGCGTGAGGGAGCTTCGATGTCTTGGAACAAAAACTATGCTTGTCTTGTCGAGCGCTGCCGCATCACGGTCACAGGCCGGGGGGAGGCCAGCGAATGTTCAACTTGGCTTCATTCACGTGGGAGCTGGCGGGCGGGCGAACCATCGCTGGCACTGAACTAGGCCCCGTGGCGCCGTCAGCGCCTTCAGCGGCATAAGAGACCCGCACCGAGTGAGCCGGGAGACCGCGGCTCCCGGCGATGCGAGGGCATCGGGGACCGATGCGGGTCAGACGCAGAAGGCGCTGACGGCGACGCGGGGCCGGGTCAACTCCACAAGTGAGTTCGCTTGCAAGCAAGCTCCTACTCCCGCTCCCACACCAGCGCCAGATATCGCGTCCAGCCCTTCTTCACACACCATTGCAGCGCCGTGCCGCCCGCCAGATTGTCCCAATAGGCCCAGGGCAGCGGCACCCGTGTCAGCACGCGCATCGCCCATAGCACAACGGGGTGGAAGCCACGCAGGTGGGCACTCAGGTCCTGCACCTGTACCAGTCGGAAGCCCGCGTTCGCTGCCAGCGCACGGATCTCGTCTTCACTCAGCAGGGAATTCAGATGCCAGCCGCGCGTGAAGCGTGCGACCCAGCGCTGGGCCTCGGCATCGTGGGGTGGGTTGAGCACATCGTCACACAGCACCAGTCGCGCGCCCGGTGTGAGGCGCTGTGCCGCCATGTGGAAGAAGCCGGCGGCGTCGTCGGCATGCACGAAGGATTCGATGGCCCAGGCGCCATGACTTGGCGGCAGTGCCGGCATGGCCGCGAAACTGCCCAAGGCGAAGTGCACCTGCGTCTGCAGGCCCATCACCGCGGCACGCTGCCGCGCGAGGGCCACCTGCGCCTGACTGAGCGTGACACCCGTCACCTGCGTGCCCAGCGCCTGCGCCACCGCCGTGGCCGTTCCGCCCACGCCGCAGCCCAGGTCGAGCAGATGCGCCTGCGCGACATTCGCCGGCAGCGCCGGACGCAGGACATTGGCGACCAGTTGGTTCAGAAAGTCGAAAGCCTCGGCACGCGACTGCACACCAGGGGCCCAGATGGCGCGATGAATCGCAGCGACCTCGCCGCTGCCGCCCAACTTGAGGAAGCGCCGTGTGTTGCTGTCGTAATAGCGGGCGATGTGCGCCTCGTCTGCTCCCGGCTGGGAGCGCGCAGGCTCGCGAGCGTCTGTCACTGAGCGTCACGCCCCTGGAAGCCCGGCACCAGCACTGGCGTGGCGCGCTTGTAGGCCTGATAGGCCGGGTCGTCGCCCCATTTTGCATCGGCGCGCTCTTCCAGCATGGGAATGCCGCTGATGCGCGTGATCAGGAGCACCACGAACACCGGCGAGAGCAGGGTCAGGTACTGCCAGCTCTGCAGCACAGGCAGGGCCACCAGCGCCGCGCCCGCCCACAGGATCATCTCGCCCAGATAATTCGGGTGGCGCGACACGGACCACAGACCGCTGGTGATGAAGTGTTCGGCATTCGCCGGGTCCTTGCGGAACGCGGTCTTCTGCCGGTCGGCCACCACTTCCAGCAGGAAGCCCCCCAGCCAGATCGCCACGCCGATCCAGGCCAGCGCATTCATCGGCACGGCGCGACCGGAGGTGATGGCCGCCAGCACCGGCGCCACCGTGATCAGCACCCACAGACCGCCCAGGGTCCAGGTGAACAAGAAGCGCCAGAAGCGCGTCTTGATCTCGTTGAAGCGGCGGTCCTGGCCGGCGCGCTTGACACGCATGAACAGGAAGCTGCCCAGACGCAGCGACCAGGCCAGCACCATGCCCGAGAGCAGCAGCGCGCGCAGGTCAGCGCCCGTCGTGGCGCCGGCAAGCCAGTTGGCCAGCAGGATCGTGCCGATGAACGACAACGCGCCCGTCAGATCGAAGTAATGCTCCGTCTGCGCCAGAAACGAGGGCACGAAGATCAGCCAGTGCAGCACGAAGCCGACCGTGCCGCAGAGCAGGAAGAGGGGGATGGCACCGATCCCGGTGTTCAGGCGCAGGCCACCGGCGCTGCCGGCCAGGCCGACGAGCGCGCCCAGCGCGATGCAGATCAGGATGCCGACAAGGCCGCGTCCGGCGGCGGAAGAAGAGGGGGTGTCACTCATGGTCCAAGATTCCCTGGCTGTTGTTGTGTTCCCAGTATACGCAGCAATGTGATGAGGAGTTCACACACCGTTCAGAGGCTGAAACGCCGGGCATCTTCGCGCGATATCTTAGGACCGCTCTCTCGCCACAGTGCAACGAGCCATTCAGCAGCCCAGGAAGTCGTCAGGCGGAAACATCGACGTGTAAACCTCTTGAACGCTCCTGCGTTAAGCCGGCAAATTCCCCGAGCTACGGTCAGGTCAACCGCGCATGAAGTCCTTGTTCTCTGCCATTTTGCTGGCACTCCCATTTTTGTTGACGACACATGCAGGTGCGCAAACGGCCGCTTACGACACGGATACCGGATTGCTTTCGTTGCCCTCGGTCGCTGTTTCTGGAAGCAGCAACTGCTACAGAGTTTCCATGCGGACCACCTCCAGTCAGCCCCTCATCCTCGAGATCCTATCGGCAGAGCTTAAAACCTGCAGTAGCGGCGAGGCGGCGATCTACAGTGACAACGACGGGCGACTTACAGTGTTTGCCCTGCGTCTGCCGAATTCCACTTGCTACGACGTCACCTTGATGCGCGTGGCAGATATTCCGCTGAATTTGCAGCTTGTATCAGCGCTGGCCAGTGATTGCAGCGTCTCGGGGATCCCGCGGCCCGGAGTCCCGCAAGGTCTGCAGGCATCTCCTGGCAACACGACCATTTCGCTCAACTTTTCTCCCCCTGCCAATGGCGGTGAAACCGACAGTTACACAGCTTTCTGCGGCGATGGTCAGAGCACGGGGGCCTCCACGGGTGTCAGCAGTCCCTTGGTGGTGGCAGGCCTCGCCAACGGGCGCAGCTATTCCTGCAGCGTTTTCGCCATCAATGCATCGGGCATAAGCAACATGTCCGAGCCTGTAAGCGCTATTCCACATGGTTCCGTCAGTGGCTTTGCTCTCACCAGCAGTCTGGCTCTCAACGGTGGCAACCTCCCACGCGAGTACACCTGCGATGGCGCTGGATCATCTCCTGAGCTGAACTGGAGCAATGTCCCATCGGGAACACGCGAGTTCGCGCTGCTGATGACTACACTGCCGCGCGATGGCAGCCTAAAGTGGAACTGGGTGCTGTACAACCTGGATGGCAGTCTACGCTCGCTCAAAAAGGACGCTTTCGGCGTAGGTAAACTAGGTGTCGGCAGTGATGGGCCCATGGCGGCCTATCAGCCCCCTTGTTCGCAGGGGCCCGGAACAAAACTCTACACATGGACTCTTTACGCCTTGTCGGCTGCTCCTGTACTGCCTGCCGGACAGGTGATCACCGGTGAAGTACTCACCGCCGCTCTTGCGCCGTACACGCTTGCTTCAGCAAGCTTCACTCTAGGATATGATCGTTCCATACCCAGCGGCAGCAGTGCCGACTGTGTCAATGTACGCAGTTCGACGCTTGTATCCACGACTGGTTTCCCCACTGTCGCTTGTGACGACGATTTCGCTTACATCAGTTCAATAGCGTTGCCAAGCCATTCCATGATGGACGGTATCACCGCATCCAACCTGCAGGTGCCGCTGAGCCAGAATTTTTTGGGCGCGAGTGGCTGGAAGATACCGCTGCGTCCGCAATTGGCAGCAGTGCCGGTATCTGCGGTCGATGGCCCAATTGGCGTGGCGATAAACGGTGTGCCGATATTCAATCCCTGCAAACAGGGTGGTTGCCAGAATGGAGACACCAAGTTGCTTGGTGAACTTGACTTGTGCAACGGCCATGCCGGACGCGCCGATGACTACCATTACCACGCTGCACCGGTGTGCGTGATGGCAGCTCGACCGTCGTCCTACTGGGCCACGCATCCGGTGGGATGGGCGCTGGATGGGTTTGCCATATTCGGCTATCTGAATGCCAGTGGAGCGCCAGCCAGTAGAGATAGCGTTTGTGGTGGCAACACCGATCAGGTCAGCAACGCGCCGGCTGGATACAGCTACCATGTGACTGACGTTTCTCCCTATGTGCTTTCCTGTTTCCGTGGAATCCCCAGTCCGGATCTGGCAGGTCAGTCTGCAAAATTCAGGCCCTTGCGTCAGCCGCCGGTACAGCCTTTCGCTGTATCCGGAATGACACTCACGATGGCGTCTGACGGCTATGAGGAGCTTCGATTCACCTCGGCATTGAATTTCATCACCACCGAAACCGGCACTGACCGGTACGCGAATGCTCCTGGGACCTACCGCATCCGTTACCGGCAACTGACCGGCGCCGAACTTCTGGCACAGTTGCAGCAGTCCAGGAACGTCAACAAGGCCGCCTGCTGGTCCTTTCAGTTCAACACCGATGCTGGC
Source organism: Gammaproteobacteria bacterium (assembly GCA_030832825.1). Taxonomy (GTDB): domain Bacteria; phylum Pseudomonadota; class Gammaproteobacteria; order Pseudomonadales; family Pseudohongiellaceae; genus UBA5078. Next base: position 4,001 of record JAURIJ010000039.1, on the reverse strand, counting down.
GCAAGTTCGCAACCGGATTTCATTTATTGCCGATAGAGCCAACATGCGCATTCGACTCGTGTTTCTTTCCGTGTTCCTGCTGACTCTTGGCGCCCCGCAATTGCCGGTGGCACACGAAATCACGGACAACAGCATTACGGTGGTGCTGCACGAGCAGCACAGCCTGTCCGTCGTGATGAGTCTGGATTTCGCGCACCTTTTGCAGAGCCATCTTGTTCCTATGAACTCTGAGGAAGAATTTCTACTTGCGGCAGCGATCGCCGATGTCGCCAGCTTGACCTCCGCGTACACGCAGTTGCAAGCGTTCCTGGAGCGGGAAGTTGTGATTGCAAGTCGCGGAAGCACGCTAACTTTGAATCATTGGGTCTGGCCGCCGATTGCTGCTGTGCAGGCTTCACTCCGTCAACAACTCGCTGCGCAAATCGTTGGTGATGAGCAGCTCGCCATGGGCAGCGCACTGGAGGTGCGCGCCGAGGCAAGCGACATGCTTCCCATAGAGCGACTGACGCTCAAGCTACCCAATCTGATGATGCCTGCGACCATTCTATGGTATCAACCCCGACAGCGATTGCTTGGTGCTGATCAGTCTTCCACAATACTGGATTTTTGAATGAAAAGTGTATTTTTCGCGATATTCATGCTACTTCTCTCTGGCATTTTGCTTGCGCAGAATCAAACTGGCTGTCGGGGAAGTCCTTGCATTGAACCGGCACATGCGCAAGCCGCGACACTGTTTGACAGAATAGAAAACCTTTATCCCCAGTTTTTCTTCCCGGGCGCGCTCACACAGAATCTGTGGCTGGACGGAGCCGAGGTCTTTTTCCGCGAGTACGGCCAAGAAGGCGGATGGGGTCTTGCCACATGGCAGGGCGGTCTCTGGTATCGGTCTGCAGATCAATGGATCCGTTTCAGTACGCTGGACGAGGGGGATCAACAGTTTTGTGGCGGTCGGTGCCTGGACACTCCCGCTGCCGACGGCGCCTTCAGCGGATCAGTAGTGCTTGGTGCGCCCACCGACTCGGGAATTGTCCTCAACTTTTACGCGAAGGAACAGAGTGGAAGTTTGCGAGTGGAATACGGAAAGCGCGGGCAGGCACTGAATGAACGATCTGACAGCATTATTCTCAGCCCCGGTCAGCCGGTTGTGCTCACACTTGACGGCCTCGCAGCCAATACTGCCTACAACTATCGCGTGCTGTTTCAGCCGCGAGGTCATGCGTCCGACGTAGCGGGCGAGGTGCACGGCTTCCAGACTGCGCGGCCTCCCGGCAGCAGCTTCACGTTCACAATTCAGGCCGATTCGCACATGGACGAGAACTCGATCGTGCGCATGTACCAGCGCACCCTGGCCAACGTGCTCGCCGCGCAGCCCGACTTCCACGTGGATCTCGGCGATACCTTCATGACTGAAAAGCATCAGGCGCCGCTGTCCCTGACCTCGGCACCTGCTGCCAATTCCTCTGAAGTCGAGCAGCGCTACGTCTATGAACGTGGCAACTTCGCCGCCATCGCTGCAGATATTCCGATCTTTCTTGCCAATGGCAATCACGAGGGCGAACTTGGCTGGCTGAAAACCAATGCCGGCAATGACATTGCCAACTGGGCAGCGCAAGCCCGCCAGCGCCATTTCGTGGCGCCATCGAGCGGTGGTTTCTACAGCGGCGAGGGAGGCAGCTTCGCACGGGGAGCCTGGTACTCATGGCAGTGGGGATCTGCCTTGTTCGTGGTCCTGGATCCCTACTGGTATTCAGGGCGCACCAAAGGAGGAGACGGCTGGTCGATGACGCTGGGCGCGCAGCAGTACTCTTGGCTCGAAGCTACTCTGGCCGCCAGTGCAGCGCCCTTCAAGTTTGTGTTCCTGCACAGTCTGGTGGGCGGACTGGACGGTCAAATGCGCGGTGGAGCAGAGGCAGCACGCTTCTTCGAATGGGGTGGCTATGACAGCGATAACACGACTTACAGCTTCGCCAGCAAGCGTCCTGGCTGGAGTGCCCCTATCCATGATCTCTTCGTCAGGCACGGAGTGTCGGTCGTGTTCCATGGCCACGATCACCTTTATGTCAAACAGGAGCTTGATGGCATCGTGTATCAGGAGGTGCCCCAGCCATCCGCGCTCAACACCAACAGCGCAGCCAACCTTGCGCGCGAGTATCACTACGATAGCGGAGTTGTGCTAAGCAGCGCGGGCCACCTGCGAGTTACCGTGACACCGAATGACGTCACTGCCGCGTACGTCCGTACGTGGCTGCCTGAGCAGGAAACGCCTCAGCGCCGGAATGGCCAGATTGACCACCAGTGGGTCATCAAGAGAAAGGAGTGAACCATGGCTGTCTACCGAACTGATCTACAAGAGACGAAGAAAAGCAGATCAGCGCTACTGACCAAAAAGCACGCCCAAGTTGCTGTGCTGGCTTGGTTGTTGGGACTGGCTTCGTTTGGGGTGCAGGCTGAGTGCACACACGCAGTTGCCTGCCTGACGCCTTCAACGGCACAAACTGAGCGACTGCTGAGTATGCTGGAGCATCTATACCCCACCCTTCTTACGGACGGCTCAACTCTGCAGGTTTTTCCCGATCCTGGCGGAGACGGGTATTTTCGTCGCTACGGTGGCAGTGGTGCGGTGGGTGTCGGAGTCTACCAGGGGATTCTCTGGTATTCGCTCGGTGCTGGCTGGCAGCAGTTCGGGGCCCTCGAAGCAGCCGATACCGAGTTCTGCGGAGGCACCTGCTTTGGCACCCCCGAAACGGCCAGCGCCTTCCGCGGCAATATGGTGCTGGGTTCACCCACTAAAGACTCCGTGCGGCTCAACGTTTATTCAGTCGGACAGAATGGCCAAGTCTACGCAGTTTATGGCAGCGAACCCGGACGTTACAGCCAGCGCTCCGCCACCATGCCCCTGAAGTCCGCTGAAGGTAGCGAGTTGCTGCTGGGGGGCCTTCGTCCCGACACGCGCTACTACTACCGACTGCACTATCGTGACGCTGCTGGCCGAGAGGCTGGACTCACCGCCGAGTACAGCTTCCATACCCAGCGGGCCGCAGGCAGCGATTTCACCTTCGCACTGCAGGGTGACTCGCATCCGGAACGCGAACGCTCGCAATTCGACGGAAGGCTTTATGCGCGTACTTTGCAAACGGTCGCAGCCGACCGTCCCGACTTTTACATTCTGATGGGCGATGACTTCAGTGTTGACAATCTCGACTACGCCACCATCACCAAGTCGCAGGTAGTCGAGCGCTATGTCCTGCAGCGGCCTTATCTAGCACCGCTCGCGAGTTCGGCCCCGCTGTTCCTCGTGAATGGCAACCACGAGCAATCGGCTCGCTACCTGCTTAACGGCACGCCCGACAGTGTGGCGGTGTGGGCGCAGAATGCGCGCAACAGCCTGTACTCGCAGCCTGCACCAGACGCCTTCTACAGCGGAAACACGGAGCGTGTCCCTCATGTCGGGGAGCTGAGGAACTACTTTGCATGGACCTGGGGCGATGCTCTTTTCGTGGTCATCGACTTCTACTGGGGTTCGAACGTTGCCGTCGACAATTCCTTCTACGACGACAACAAGCGCACCAATCTGTGGGACGTCACCCTCGGAACGGCGCAATACGACTGGCTCAAGCAGACCCTCGAGCAGAGCACGGCCAAACACAAATTCGTGATGGCGCACCATGTGCTCGGGACTGGGCGCGGCGGCATAGAGCTGACTACCAAGTTCGAGTGGGGAGGGCTGAACAATGATGGTCGTACCAATGGCTTCGCGGCCAATCGCGCGAATATGCCGTCTACTATCCATCAACTGCTTGTCGACAACGGCGTGGACATCTTCTTTCAAGGACATGATCACATCTGGGTGCGTCAGGTACGCGATGGCATCACCTACCAGACGCTCTCACAGCCGGCCGATCCGAACTATTCGCTCTTCAATAGCTCTGCATTTACCAGCGGCGTCCTGATTCCCAACTCGGGCTATACAAGGGTGCGGGTGTCAGAACGCGACATCAAGG
>JAURIJ010000012.1 GCA_030832825.1 Gammaproteobacteria bacterium | reverse complement strand
GGGACATTCAAACGCGAGTAACCACAAACCGCTCGTGCACCCTGGCTGGGGGCAATCTCCGGAGTACAGCCTCAGAACTTGTAGCCCACCGACACCATGCAGACCCACGGGTCCAGATCCACATCGGCCCGCACCCGCCCCAGGGCCGAGCCCAGGGTGGCCGTGGTGTCGATGTCGATGCGCCACAGCGACGCATTCACCAGCCAGTCATTGCCCAGTTCCCAGTCCACGCCGGCACGCGTGGAAAGACCCCAGGAATCGTCCAGCGACAGTCCGGTGCCGGCCAGCGGACCGGTGGCCGCCGTGGTGATCACGCTGCTCGACTCTGCAGGTTGCACACTGGTGGCGCCCACGCGCACGATCACGTCGCCCTCCTCGATCGCCAGTGCCGGCACCGTGGCCAGCACCAGTCCTGCGCCCATGATTGCTCTGCTCAATGCCCTTGATGGAAACATCATTATTCTCTCCCTTGTTGGAATAAATTCATCTTCAGGTGAGAGAACGGTAGAGAGCGGCGCGGGCAAAAACCTTGATCTGGCACCAAGGTCGGCGGGATAGCGGAAAAATCCGCGGAAAGTTTACGCTGGATCAAGGAGGGGGATGCCGCTCAGCGGGCTGACAAGCCACCCCCAAGCGCAAACGGATTGAAGTCTGCGAGGGCGAATATCATCCAGCCATTGGTGGCACCGGTGTGCTCAATGCGGCGGGCCATCCAGCCGAACCCCGTCGGACCATCCATGCCGGCGTACCGATAGGCGATGGACCCGTCAGGGCGGGTGACCTTGAGCGCCTGAACGCCGAGCAGCATGGCCTCGGCATCCTGCTGCAACTGCCGCGCCCATTCCGGATGACTGTCACGATAGGCCTCGGCCATCTCCTTCGCCATCAACACCGCGCCCAGTGTCCATTCACCGGAGAGCATGCTGTTGCCATCGGTATAGCCGACCCCTTGCAACACGCCCTCCTGCACCACGCCCGCACGTGCCTTCGTGTTGTTCCAGAGGGTGAACGCGGTGCCCGCACCGAATTGCGCATCCACCCACTGCGCGCCGAGTATCGTCAAGCCCCAGGTCTGCACATCCACCGCCAGATTCTCGTACGCCACATAAGAGGCGCCACCATCGACACCACGGCAGACAAAGCCCCCGGAGCTCAGTATTCCCTGTGCCTGATCGTAGACACGCTCTCGGAAATAATCCTCAATGCCCGGGCCCTTGGCGTCGCGCATGACGAGTGCATCAATCCGCCTGGTCGTGCCCGGGTCGCGTTCCCCAAGCGCCTCTCGCAACAGGCGCAGGCCAGCCAGAAGCGACAGATTGTTCTCGGCGGAGATGCCTCCTTCTTGAATTCCAGACGTGCCCGTGGGCGCATAGAAAACGCCGCCCGTGAGAGCATCCTGCATGATCTCGAAGCTCGCCAATCGGCTGACAGCCAGGCGCATTTCCGGTGCGTCGAGCGGTATTGTCTCGCCATGCTTCAGAGAGGCTGTTTGCAAGGGACCGATGAGGGTCGCCCAGGCATTTTCGCCCAGCACCGGTCGAAAATCCGTTTTGTGCAGACCATGTGACGCTTGAGGAAATCCAGGTGGCGCCACCGAGCTGTTGGTCAGTGGATCTGTCATCGGCCCGTAGAGTTCAGCGATGGAACGAAACATCCAGGACTCATTGCCGACGACGCTCTGCCCGTTGTAAGTGAACGCAGGCGACTGCGCCAGGATGCCCAGATTGCCGGACGCACCGCTCAACAGGCGCTGCGTGTGTGCGTCCACCAAGGCTTGCCAGGCCGCATTGTTCTGCAGCGACAAGGCGATCTGCCACACCGCCGCGTCATAGATGTTCAGCTCATAGCGAATCATCAAGCGTTCGATGACCGATTCGGGAGCGTTCTCGCGGCCCTGGTATATCTCGCGATAATACTCATGGGAAGGCTCCACGTAGCTCCTGGGCATTCCAGAGGTCGTGACGTTCTGCGCCATCGCCCTGGCTATCGCGGGAATGTCGGCCGCAGTCGGCGCATGCAGCTGCGTTGACGACGCGAACTCCTGGGCCGCAGCGCTTTGGCTTGCCAACAGCGCGCAAAGGGCTGTCGCGAGAGCCAGGCAAAGCGTTGGAAAGTGATGGATGAATTTGAGCATGGTCAATTGGATTGAGGAATGCGCGATGGCGAGCTCAACCGCGACGTGCCTTTTTAGGAAACACTTCGATTTTATTGGTGCCCGGAACCGGAATCGAACCGGTAAGACCTTGCGGTCGAGGGATTTTAAGTCCCTTGCGTCTACCAATTTCGCCACCCGGGCAGGAAGGAGGGGCTGAGAGAAACACGCGCGGCCGGATTGTAAAGCAACGGCCGGGGGATTCCTACGAACTTTGCCCGAAGCATGAAGCAGGCGCGCAAGGCGTTGCGGCACAGGGCATTGTGAGATTGTCGGTCAAGATTGCGAAGAGAGAAGTGGAGGCTGGGGTCGGAATCGAACCGGCGTACGCGGAGTTGCAGTCCGCTGCATGACCACTCTGCCACCCAGCCAAAGGTCAACTCTTGTGTTGCGCAGCCAGACTTCAGCTGTACTGGCCGACGTGAGTCAGAGGGCCGGAAGAGAGACGTGAGACGTGAAACTGGAGCGGGAAACGAGACTCGAACTCGCGACCCCGACCTTGGCAAGGTCGTGCTCTACCAACTGAGCTATTCCCGCATCTATTTCAGTCTGACCCGGTTGCGAAAGCCTTGCTGCAACCGTTTCCTTCAGCGTTTTGCAGTGCCATCGCTCGGTGTTCCTGAGCGCCGCAGCTGAAAGAGGCGCCCATTTTAATCAGATGAAAATCTATGTCAAGCGCCTGAAACGTGTATTTCTTCTGCCCTTTTTCAGGCCCGCAAAGTGGGCAAAGCGGCACGCAAATACAGGATCATCGACCACAGACTGAAGACCGCCGAGGCATACACCAGCACGATGCCGAGCTGCGTGAAAATGGCCGGCGTCTGCGCGTCGACCCCAATCAGAATCGTGATGCCGATCATCTGCACCGTGGTCTTGACCTTGCCGATATAGCCCACCTTCACCAGGTCGCGCTGATTGCAATTGGCCATCCATTCACGCAGCGCCGAGACAAACACTTCACGCGCAATGATGATGGCCACGGGCAGCACGAACCAGATTGCCGGGTAATTGGCGACGAGCAGCACCAGGGCCGCCACCACCAGCAGCTTGTCGGCCACCGGGTCGAGAAAGGCACCAAAGGCCGAGGTCTGCTTGAGCCGCCGTGCCAGATAGCCATCGAGCCAGTCCGTGAGACTCGCGATCGCGAACAGCCCCCCGGCCAGCAGATTGCTGTGAGGCAGCCCCGAATAATGCAGCACGATCACGAAGGGAATCATCATGACGCGCGAGACGGTAACAAGATTGGCAATATTCATGACATGGGCTCTTGCGAAAACGCGGCGGCAAGACCGGGCGCTTCCAGGATCGTGGCCGGCATTCTACTCATTATGCAGCCAGGCATAAATCTCCGCGGCGAGTTTGCTGCTGATGCCCGTCACCTGGGCCAGTTGCTCCTCGGTGGCACGCAGCACTTCCTGCTGGCCGCCGAAATGCTTGAGCAATTCCCGTCGACGCTTGGGGCCCAGGCCCGGAATCTGCTCGAGCACGGATTGATTGCGTGTGCGGGCGCGACGCTGCCGATGTCCCGTAATGGCAAAGCGGTGGGCTTCGTCGCGGATCTGCTGCAATAGATGCAGCGCCGAGGATTCGGGCGGCAGCACGATCTCGTGGAATTGCTCGCCCTGGGACAGAAACAGCGTTTCCTGCCCTGCCCTGCGGCTGATGCCTTTGGCGATGCCGATCAGCTGCACGCTGTCGAGCTGGCATTCATCCAGCACGCGTCGCGCCTGCGCCAGTTGCCCCTTGCCGCCATCGATCAGCAGGATGTCGGGCACCTTGCCACCGTCCACAGACTCCTCGGCCTCGCGGGCCACACGCGTGTAACGCCGGGTCAGGGCCTGCTCCATGGCGGCGTAGTCGTCGCCACCCGTGATGCCCTCGATGTTGAAGCGGCGATAGTCCGTCTTCAGCGGCCCGTTGCCATCGAACACCACGCAGGAGGCCACGGGACTCTCGCCCCCCGTGTGACTGATGTCGAAGCATTCGATGCGCTGCGGCACGGCATCGAGATCCAGCGCCACGCGCAGCTGCTCGAAGCGTTGCTGCACGTTCTGCTTGTTACTGACGAAACTCTGCAGACTCTGCTGCGCATTGGTCACCGCCATTGCGAGCCACCTGGCACGGTGCCCCCGCACACTGGCACTGATTTTCACCGCCCTGCCCGCACAGAAACTCAGTGCCTCGGCCAGCGGGCCAGGCTCGGGAATGGCTGGCGCGATGATCAGCTCGCGGGGAATCGCCGCCGCGTTGTCTTCCTTCACGTAATACTGCGCGATGAACGCCGCCAGCAGGGAGCCCTCGTCCTCGGCCAGGCGATCGCGTGGGAAGAAACTCTTGCTGCCGATCAGACGGCCGCCACGGATCACCACCAGATGCACGCTGGCGAAAGCGCCCTGCAGGGATGCGGCGAGCACGTCGGCATCGCCGCTCTGATCTTCCACATACTGCTGCTCGTGAATGCGGCGCAGGTCGATGATCTGGTCACGGATCGTGGCCGCGCGCTCGAACTGCAGCTGCGCCGATTCCTCTTCCATGCGCTGCGTCAGCTCGCGGATCAGCTGATCACTGCGACCGTTGAGAAACAGCTCGGAAAAATGCACATCCCGCGCGTAGTCCTCGGGCGATATGAGCCCTACACACGGCGCCGTGCAGCGCCCGATCTGATGCTGCAGACAGGCACGCGTGCGATTGCGGAAATAGCTGTCCTCGCATTGGCGCAGACGAAACACTTTCTGCAGGATGGCCAGACTCTCGCGCACGGAACTCGCACTGGGATACGGCCCGAAATAACGCGCGTCCTGGCGCTTTGCGCCGCGATGAAACGCCAGCCGCGGGTAGGTGTCACGACTGGTCAGCAGGATGTAAGGGTAGGACTTGTCGTCGCGCAGCTCGATGTTGTAAGGCGGTCGGTGCTGCTTGATGAGGGTCTGTTCCAGCAGCAGCGCTTCGGTTTCGTTGCGCGTGATGGTGACCTCGATGTTGCAGATGCGTGCCACCAGAGCCATGGTCTTGGCATCGAGCCCGGAGGCGCGGAAATAATTGCTGACACGCTTGCGCAAGTTGCGCGCCTTGCCCACATAAAGAATGCCGCCTGACGCGTCCAGCATGCGATAGACGCCGGGACGCGTCGTCAGGCTGGCAATGGTGGCCTTGGCATCGAAGGGAGGATCAGCGGGGTGCACTTTAGCCTTTAACGTCAAAAAGTCCGTGACCCACCACGTGAATGATCAGACCTGCATCTCTTTAGAGGCGCAACTTCGAGAACACGCGATAGGGATACTGACAAGAGCAATAACACAGCTGTGCAGGCAAGTACATCGGCAAGTCGTCTCTCGCTCAGCAAACACGGGAGTCTAGGCCCTGCTGCGCCGGCACCCACTGCACCTCCGGTTCCAGGGCGATGCCGAACTTCTGCCGCACATCCGCCATGATGGCCTGCGCCAGGTCGACGACGTCCTGTGCCCGTGCGCCGCCGTGATTCACCAGCACCAGCGCCTGCTTCTCATAGACGCCGGCATGCCCCAGGCGACGCCCCTTCCAGCCTGCCCGCTCGATCAGCCAGGCCGCCGGCACCTTGACCAGGGGCTCGGCCCCCGCCACGGCATGCCCCGGCATATCCCCGAAACGTTGCTGCAATTGGCGATGCAGCGCAGCGGGAATGACGGGATTCTTGAAGAAACTGCCAGCATTGCCCAGCTGCGCCGGATCGGGCAGTCGGCTGCGGCGGATGCGGCACACGGCGTCGAACACGGCCTGCGGTGTCACTGGTTCCTGACCGGCGAGCGCCTGGGCCAGCGCGCTGTAGCTCAGGTTCACTGTGGCGCTGCGCTGCAGGCGGAACACCACCTGCAGGATGATCCTGCTATCGCGGTATTGCCGCTTGAAGACACTGTCGCGATAGCCGAAGCCGCAGTCGGCAGCTGCGATCCACTCGACAGACGCCGTCTCGCGATTCCACACCTGCACGGACTCGATGCGCTCCCCCGCCTCCACGCCATAGGCGCCGATGTTCTGGATCGGCGCCGCGCCCACGCTGCCGGGAATCAGGGCCAGATTCTCCAGCCCGTGCCAGCCGTGCGCCAGACAGGTGCTGACGAAGTCATGCCAGTTTTCCCCGCAGGCGGCCTGCACGCGTACCGTGTCGCCGTCGTCCGCCAGCTGCTGCACACCACGCAGCTGCATGTGCAGCACCACACCGGGGAAATCCTCGCGCAGCAGCACATTGCTGCCGCCCCCCAGCACGAGCACGGGCAGGGTCTGCGCACGGGCGAACTGCAGCGCCCCTTCCAGAGTGACGACGGAATCCACGACGCAGAACCAGCGCGCCCGCGCCGGCAGACCAAAGGTGTTGAAGGCTTGCAGATCGACGTGCTGCTGCATCCCCTACTCCCGCAACTGCTGGCGCAGATGCCGCAGCAGCCCGTCGGCGGCCGTCTCGACCAGATCGAGCACGCGCTGGAAATCCTCCGCCTCGCCATAGTAAGGGTCGGGCACACTGCGCTCGTCCAGCTCGGCGAAGTCCATGAACAGGCGCAGCTTGTGGCGGTGTTCCGGCGGGGCCAGGCGCTGCAGATCGCGCAGATTGTTCTCGTCCATCGCCAGCAGCAGATCGAAGTCGTGGAAGTCCCGCGCCTGCACCTGCCGCGCGCGCAGGTCAGTCATGTCATAGCCACGCTGCGCCGCTGCCGCGCGCGAGCGCGCATCCGGCGGGTGGCCGATGTGCCAGTCGCCGGTGCCCGCGGAATCCACCAGCACCCGCGCCTGCAGGCCTGCCTCAGCCAAGCGCTGGGCGAAAACGATGTGGGCGGTCGGCGAGCGGCAGATATTGCCCAGGCAGACCATCAGCACACGCACCGGCGCTGTCATGCCTGCGCTCGCAGGTAAGCGCGCACCGCCTCTAGATCCTCTGGCGTGTCGACCCCGGCGGGGATGCGCTGGGCCGCCTTGTCCATGTGGATGCGCACGCCGTGACTCATGGCGCGCAGCTGCTCCAGACGCTCAGCGATCTCCAGCGGCGCCTGCGGCCAGCCGATGAAGTGATTGAGCGTGGCCACGCGATAGGCATAGATGCCGATGTGACGCTTGGCAGGGATGGCAGGCGCGCTGAGCGCCGGATTGCGCCAGGGAATCGGCGAGCGACTGAAATACAGCGCATAACCCTGCAAGTCCGTCACCACCTTCACGGCATTGGGGTTATGGAACTCCGCGTCGTGTTCGATCTCCTCGTAAAGCGAGGCGATGCCTGCCGAGGGATGCTGCTGCAGATTGTGCGCCACCTGGTTGATGGCGCCCGGTGGAATCAGCGGCTCATCGCCCTGCACGTTCACCACGATGGCGTCCTGCGCCAATCCGAGCCGGGCCGCCACTTCCTGAATGCGATCGGTGCCCGACTGATGGCTGGCACTGGTCATGCAGACATTCGTCGTGAAGCGCAGCGCGGCCTCCTGGATGCGTTCGTCATCGGTGGCGATCCACACCGCCTGCGCCGCACTGCCCAGAGCCCGCTCGTAGACATGCTGCAGCATAGGCTTGCCGGCGATGTCCAGCAGCGGCTTGCCTGGCAGTCGCGTGGCCGCGAAGCGCGCGGGAATCACGACGATGAAGCTCATCAGCGGTTCTCCCGCTCTTCCAGCGTCAGGGCACGCGCCTCGTTCTCCAGCATCACGGGGATGCCGTCACGCACCGGGAACGCCAGTGCATCGGCGTAGCACAGCAACTCTGCCGCCTGACGATCGAATTTCAGTGGCCCCTTGCACAGCGGGCAGGCCAGGATGGCCAGCAGTTTCTGATCCATTGCAGACTCCTCATTCAATTGCGTGTCGTGCCTGTGTCGGCTCGCGCCTGCACCAGCCCCTGCACTGCGGCGAGCAGTGCGCTTGCGAATTCCGGCGCCAGAGACGCCTCCACCTCGAGAGACCAGCAGTGCGGCCCGGCGAAGGCTTCGCACTTGACGGCATCCTTGCTGGTCATCAATACCGTGGCGTCCTGCGCGAAGGGCAGATCGGCCACCGTGAAGCGATGATGATCGGCGAAGGCGTGGAACTGTGGTGCCAGACCAAGCGCGTGCAGCGTGGCGAAGAAGCGCCCCGGATTGCCGATTCCTGCCACCGCGTGCAGTGGCCTGTCCGGCGTCAGTGGCAGCTCGGTCAGCGCCACGCGCTGGCCGCTGCGCACGTTCACCCAGGCGGCGGGTTGCAGGCGCATGGTCGTGACCGGGGGCAGCCGTGTGTTCAGACCGGCCACCGCACGCAGTCGCGCCAGCACATCCTCGTCTCCGCCATTTATGACCAGCCAGTCCACCTCGCGCAGTCGCGAGGCCGGCTCACGCAGCGGACCTGCCGGCAGGCAATGCCCATTGCCCAGCAGCCGGTGGCCGTCGATCACCACCAGTTCGAGCGCACGCGGCATGGCGTGATGCTGCAGGCCGTCGTCACTCAGGATCACATCGCAGGGCTGGTCTGCGGCCAGCATCTGCACCGCGCGCAGACGCCTGGCATCCACGCGGATCGGACAGCCCGTCTGCCTCTGGATCAGCACCGGCTCATCGCCCACCTTCTGCGGCAGCGACGCAGCGGTGACGAAAGCCGGCAGGCCGTCGCCGCCATAGCCACGACTGACGATGCCAGGCCGCAGGCCGTGTGCCCGCAGCAGCCGAGCCAGGGCGATCAACAGGGGCGTCTTGCCCGTGCCGCCCAGCGTGATATTGCCGATCACCACCACCGGCGGCAGCCCCTCGCCGTTGCCACGCCGGCGTTCCAGAACACGACGCCGCACGGCACCCAGCGCGGCGAGCAGCAGTGACACGGGCCACAGCGGCCACAACCACGGACGAGTGCGTCCGGAGGGGTCATACCAGGCATCGACGAGGCGCATCACTCGCCTGCGGGAAGATCGGAGAACTGGATGCGGTGCAGCGCGGCGTACTTGCCACCGGCCGCGATCAGCTCCTGATGCGTGCCGGTCTCGACGATGCGACCCTTGTCCATCACCACGATGAGATCGGCGTTCTCGATGGTGGAAAGCCGATGAGCGATGACGAAGGTGGTGCGCCCTTTCATCAGCGTGCTCAGGGCTTGCTGGATGTGCTGCTCGGATTCCGAATCCAGCGCCGAGGTGGCCTCGTCCAGAATCAGGATCGGGGCATCCTTGAGGAAGGCGCGTGCAATGGCGACGCGCTGGCGCTGACCGCCCGAGAGCATCAGCCCGGCATCGCCGACGATGCTGTGAATACCGTGTTCCAGCTTGCTGATGAACTCCATGGCGTGAGCACTGCGGGCCACCTCGATGATCTGCTCGTCGTTAATGCTGCCCTCGTCACCATAGGCGATGTTCTGCGCGATGGTGCCCTCGAACAGCACCACGTCCTGACTCACCACGGCGATCTGCTGGCGCAGGTTTTCCAGCGTGTAGTCACGCGAGGGGACGCCGTCGATCAGGATGCTTCCAGACTCCACGTCGTAGAAACGCGGCAACAGGTTCACCAGCGTGGTCTTGCCACTGCCCGACTTGCCCACCAGCGCCACGCTCTGCCCCGGCTTCACGCGCAGTGAGACATTTGCCAGCACGGGTTCTTCCACCTCGATGCCCTCGCTGTTCTCGCCGCCTTCCTGCTCCGGCGGCCGCTCGCTGGCCTTGTACTGGAAGCTGACATCCTGAAATTCGACTTCGCCGCGCACGCGGGCCACCTCGTACTTGCCGGTATCCTTCTCGCCGCTTTCATCCAGCAGCGAGAAGATGCTCTCGGCGGCGGAGATGCCACGCTGCACCACGGAGTTGACCTGGGAGAGCTGTCGGATGGGCTTGGCGAGCAGACCGGCCACGGTGAGGAAGGCCACGAAGTCGCCTGCCGAGGCCTCGGCGAGATACTCCGGCGCCATGGCGAACCAGATCAGCACCGCCATCGCGATGCTGACGAGCAACTGAATCACAGGGATGGCGATGGACTGCGTGCCCACCATCTTCATGTTTTGTCGGCGATTGCGTTCGCTGGCCTTCTCGAAGCGGCTCAAGACGAAGCGGCGGCCGTTGAAGCTGCGCACCACCTTCTGACCCTTGATGGACTCATTGGTGATCTGGGTGACATCGCCCATGGAGTTCTGCATTTGGCGGCTGTACTTGCGGAACTTGCTCGAAGCCGTGCCCACCACGATGGCCACGCAGGGCGCCACCAGCAGGAACACCAGGCTGAGGCGCCAGTTGCTCCAGAACAGGGAGATAAGCAGACCCACCACGGTCAGGCCCTCGCGGAAGATCACGGTGACGGCATTGGTGGCCGCACCGCTGATCTGCTGCACATCGTAGGTGACCTTGGACACCAGGCGCCCGGCCGTGCTGTTGTCGTAGTAGCGCATGGGCAGCACCAGCAGTCTGTCCATGATCTCGCAGCGCAAGGTGTGGATGATGCTGTTGGAGATGTATTCCAGGGTATATCCGCCCATGAAGCCGCCGATACCGCGCACCAGCACGATCACCACGCAGAGGATGGGGCTGAGGATGCGGGCGTCGGAGTTCTGCGCCGTCACCTGGTCGACCGTCCAGCCCAGCCATTCGGCCGTGGCCACGCCGGTGATGGAGAAGATGATGTAACCGATGACGCTGATCGCGAACAGGCCGCTATGCGGCTTCACATAGGCCAGCAGGCGCTTGTAGACGTGCCAGCCCTTGGCAGGAGTGTCGTTCACGGAAGCAGTCATGGCGTGGCGTCAGTTCTCTTCGCTGGGTTTGCGGGTGGCGATGCTGAGCCGGCTGAAGCCCGACTGGCCGATCGCATCCATGGCCGTGACGACCGACTGGTGTGTCGCGTCGGCATCGGCAATCAGAATCAGCGCCGCATTGCGATTGCCGAGCGACACCTCTTCCAGCCCTTGCATCAGCGTGCTCAGTTCGGCGTTGACGAGGGTGCGGCCATCGATGGCATAGGCGCCGCTCTGACTCACCGAGATCTCGATGACCTGCTCCGCGTCGGGCGCCGGCTCGCCGTCCGCCTCGGGCAGATTGACGGCCAGACGTGTCTCCCGCGTGAAGGTGGTGGACACCATGAAGAAGATCAGCAGAAGGAAGACCACATCGATCAGCGGCGTCAGGTTGATCGAGAGTTCTTCCTGAATGCGGCGCTGGAATTTCACGGGTTGCCGATCTCCTTGATGTCCACGCGGCGATCACTGTGCAGCGCGTCCACCAGCTTGATGGACTCCTGCTCCAGGTTCATCACCAGCGTGTCGACCCGGCGCATGAACATGCGGTGGAACATGAAGGTGGGGATGGCGACGGACAGGCCCGCCGCGGTGGTGATCAGGGCCTGGGAGATGCCGCCGGCCAGGGCGTTGGCGTTGCCGGTGCCCTGCACCATGATCTGGGTGAACACGTCGATCATGCCGATGACCGTGCCCAAAAGCCCGAGCAGCGGCGTGATCGCCGCGATGGTGCCCAGGGTGCTCAGATAGCGCTCCAGGTCGTGAATCACCTGACTGGCGGCCTGCTCGATGCTGACGGTCATGGCAGCGCGGCCGTACTTGGAGTTGACCAGCCCTGCCACGAGGATCTGCCCCAGCGGTGAGGCCAGACGAAGCTCGCGCAGATGGGCGCTGTCCAGCTCGTTGTTCTTGATCCAGGTCCAGACCTGGCCGAGGGTGTAGCGAGGCGCGATGCGGGCGGCGCTCAGGGTCCAGAAGCGCTCGATGACGATGGCGATGGCGACAATGGAACACAGGATGATCGGCAGCATCAGCCAGCCACCGGCTTTGACGATTTCTACCACTGGGAACCTCCGGGCGTGATGGCGCGTACTCTACCACAGTCATCCGAGGGCCCGTGAGTGTGGCTTGCGCCGCGCTGCAGCCCTTGAATCACATGGCCTGCGGGGCAACGGGCAGTTCGCCGTGCAGCGCCCGCGAGGCTGGCGAAACAGGCGCCTGCCACCAGCGTCGCCGACTTTCGCGCCAGGCACTCGGCTCGCCGGCGCAGCCCTCCCCGGCCCCCAGACACAGCTGCAGCTCCCCCCGCAAGGCCGTGTTCCAGACCCGGATGCCGCGCTCGTGATAGCGCGCCGCCACGGCCGGCGCCGGATGCCGGAACTGGTTGCGGTAACCTGCCGAATACAGGGCGCAGCAAGGATCGACGGCCGCCAGAAAACCCGCGCTGGACGAGGTCTGGCTGCCATGGTGCGGCACCAGCAGCCAGTCACTGCGCAGGGCATCGGCGTCGGCGCGCAGCAACGCAGCCTCGGCCCCGCGTTCGATGTCCCCGGTCAGCAGCAGCGTGCGCCCGCCCGCCTCGATCCGCAGCACGCAGGAACTGTCATTGCCCGCTGCATGCGCCCCCGACGGCGGCCAGAGGACGGCGAAACGCACGTCATCCCACTGCCAGGCCTGGCCGCGTTCGCAGCGAGCGGCCGGCATCTGTGCCGCCGCCAGCGCCGTGCGTTCGGCCTCGTCCGGCAACTCCCCTGTCAGGACATGCGCGATCTCGATCCCCTGCAAAAGGGACGCGAGACCACCCGCATGGTCATTGTCCCCATGGCTGACCAGCACCAGGTCCAGACGGCGCACGCCGCCATGACGCAGAAACGGCAGCACGATGCCTGCACCGGCGTCAAAGCGTTCGCTGAAGCGCGGGCCGGCATCATAGAGCAGCGTGTGCTGCGCCGTGCGCACCACCACGGCGAGCCCCTGCCCCACATCCAGCACGCTGATCTGCGCCTGCCCTGGCGGCACGGGCGACCCGCCTGGCACGAGCATGGGCAACAGCAGGACGCCACCGAGCCAGCGCCGGGGCCAGCCCCGCGGCATCAGCAACAGCACACTGCCCACCAGCGCCAGTGCACCCTCCAGAAGGGTGACACCCGCGATGTCCCACAAGGTTGGCACTGGCAGCGCGATCACGGCCTGCAGTCCCAGGGCGAACAGCACCAGCAGCGCATCGGCCAGATGCAGCAGCCCGGCGGCACCCGCCGGCCAGAGCGACAAGAGCGCTGCGCCAAGCAGACACAAAGGCACCACCAGCAGACTGACCAGCGGAATGGCCAGCAGATTGGCCAGCGGGGCCAGCAGGGAGAACTGCTGCAGCCACAGACCCAGAGGAAGCAGCATTCCGATGAAGATGACCCCTTGCGGCTGCCCCCAGCGCTGCCAGACATCGCGCCAGTCGACGCGCCACCGCCGGCGCTGCGCTGGGGGCAGCGAGTCCGCACGCCGGTGCAGCCGATGCCAGCCGCCAAACGCCAGCAGCAAGGTGCCGACGGCGCCGAAGGACAGCCAGAAACCTGCGCTCGTGACGCTCAGTGGATTCAGCAGCAAGACCAGCAGCAGGGCCAGGACATAACTGAAGGAGTGTGGCAGCCGCCGGGCCGCCAGCTGTGCCCCGGCGAACACCAGGACCATCACGCAGGATCGCTGCGTCGGGACGGAGAATCCCGCCAGCAGACTGTAGGCCACGGCGCCGAGAATGGCCGCCAGATTGCCCCACTGCTGGGCGGGCACCCAAAGCAAGGCGGCAGGCCAGAGTCGCACGCCCCATCCTGTCAGCAGTGCGCACACCCAGGCGATGAACGTGACATGCATGCCGGAGATGACAATCAGGTGATTGGTGCCTGTCTGCGTGAAGAGCGCCCAGTCGTCACTGCTCACCAGGTCACGATCCCCCAGCACCAGCGCCAGGATGATGCCTGCCTGCGCGCGCCCCTCCAGCGCCTGCAGCAACTGTGCACGCAGACCATGGCGCAGCCGCGACAGCCAGGCTCCGCCATCCTCCAGCCGGAGATTGAACGCCGTGTCCCGCACATAGCCGCGCGCGGCGACGCCCTGCTGCACCAGCCAGGCCTCGTAATCGAAGCCTCCCGGATTGGCGAAACCGCGCGGCCGACTCAGTCGCACGCGCCAGAACCAGCGCTGACCCGGCTCGAGGGTCAGCGGCCCGTAATAGTTGAGCTGTATGAGCCGGTCGCGGAACAGCGTCACATGCGCCGTACAGTCTGCCGGCAGCAGGTCGAAGCAGCTGTGCTCCACGCGGAACTGGATCTGCTGCGCCCGCTCCGAGCGCTGGGGCAGCCCGGTGACCACGCCGGTCACCCAGAAGTCACGCCCCTCCAGCGCTTCGGGCAGCAAGGCCTGCAGCCGCTGTTGACCGCTGATGAGCCCCCACAGCAGGCCACCCAGCAAGGCACAGCAGAGTGCAGGCACACCCTGCCCCCGCCAGCAGCCCAGCAGCAGAAGCAGCAGCACGGGAACACTCTGCCAAAGCGCAATGGCAGGCAGGACAGGCAGCAGGGCCACCAGGGCAATGCCGAGGCTGGCAGCGATCATCCGTGAACGCATGGGGAATCCGGCGCTGGGCGACGTCAGTGTCGCCCGCCAAGTATAGGCAGGCCGCGCCGGTGGCGCGTGGCGTCAGTCCAGGCGCAGGGCTTCGGCAGGCTGCACGCGGGAGGCGCGCCAGGCAGGGTAAAGGGTGGCGAGCAGGGACAGCAGGAACACGCCCAGGCTCACGCCGACGATGTCGCTCAGGCGCAGCTCGGAGGGCAGGAAATCCACCGGATACACCTCGGCACTGAGCAGGGTGATGCCAAAGGCATTCTCCAGCCAGGCAGCGAAGTCCCCCACGGTCAGGGAGAAGAACACGCCGAAGGCGATGCCGATGACGGTGCCGATCAGCCCCACCAGACAGCCCTGCGTCATGAAGATGCGCCGGATCGTCTCGGGACTGGCGCCGATGGTGCGCAGGATGGCGATGTCGCCGCGCTTGTCACGCACGATCATCACCAGACTCACCACGAGATTGAACGCCGCCACCGCCACCAGCAGCCACAGCAGCAGGCCGACCACGGTGCGCGAGAACTGGATGTTCTCGTAGATGTTGCCGAACACCCGCGTCCAGGTGTCCACCTGCACGCCCTGCGGCAACTGCGGCCCCAGCTCGGCTGCCACCGCCCGCACCTGCAGCAGGTCCGCGATCTGGAAGCGCAGGCCGGTATGGGTGTCGCGCAACCGGTACAGCGCACGCGCGTCCTGCAGCGTGATCATCGCCATGGCGCTGTCCAGCTCCAGAGTGCCCACGCGGTAGATGCCGGCCACGGTGAACTGGCGCTGCGTCGGCAGTGGCAGCAGCGGATTCACCGACACTTCCAGCGAATACAGACTGACCTTGTCCCCAATGCCCACGCCCAGATTGGCGGCCAGCGTGGCGCCCAGGATGATGCGGAAGCGTCCCTCCTCCAGCCCGGCCAGACTGCCCTCGCGCATGAACCGGTCGAGTCGGGAGATACGCTGCTCAGCCTGCGGGTCAACGCCCTGCACCAGCACACCCTTGGCGAAGCCGTTGGCCGAGACGACGCCGGTGACCTCGATCTGCGGCGCCATGTCCAGCACGGCGGGATGCGCGCGCAGCACCTCTTCGATGGCCTGCCAGCGCTCCGGCCCCTGGGGTTCCAGCGCCTTCACCACGGCATGGGGCAGGATGCCCAGGATGTTCTCCCGCACTTCGCGATCGAAGCCGTTCATCACGGAGAGCACGGTGATCAGGATGGCGATGCCCAGCGCCAGCCCGCTGACGGTGAGCGCGGACATGAACGAGACCAGCTGGCTGCGCCGCCCCACGCTGACATAGCGCAGCGCGATGAAGGCAGCGAAGGAGTGCTCGGCGTAAGGCGCCAGAGCGGGCGGCTGGCGTGGCTCATTCGCCATGGGCATCGTCCTGCGCGGGCGCTTCGACCAGGCTCGCCGTCAGACCGCGCGCCGCAATGGCCGACCGAGTGGCCGCGTCCAGCTCTTCCAGCTGACCGTTGCGCAGCAGCAGCACCCTGTCGAGCGAGCGGGCGAACTCCTCGTCGTGCGTCACCACCACGAAACTCGTGGCCAGCTGCGTGTTCAACTCTGCCATCAAGGCATGGATCTCGTGCGCGGTGTGCCTGTCCAGATTGCCGGTAGGCTCGTCCAGCAGCACGCAGCGCGGCTCCGTGACCAGGGCCCGCGCAATCGCCACGCGCTGACGTTCGCCGCCGGAAAGCTCGGAGGGCTTGTGCTGCAGGCGATGACCGAGGCCGACCCGCTCCAGGATGGCGGCCGCCCGCGCTGCCGACCGCCGCACATCGTTGCCGGCAATCAGCAGCGGCATGCTCACGTTCTCCAATGCCGTGAACTCGCCCAGCAGATGATGAAACTGATAGACGAAACCGAGATTGCGATTGCGCATCCGGTCACGCTGCGCCTCGTTGAGGCTGGCCAGATTGAGGCCGGCGATCATCACCTCGCCGGAGCTGGGCAGGTCGAGCCCCCCCAGCAGGTTCAGCAACGTGGTCTTGCCCGAACCCGAGGCACCGACGATGGCCACGCGTTCGCCGGCATAGACGCGCAGATCGAGATTGCGCAGCACCTCGACGCGCTCCGGGCCCTGGGTGTAGACCTTGCACAACTGCCGGCATTCCAGCATCAGCTCGGGTTCCTGCATGTCGGGCGACACCATCTGGGCGGTGGGCGACTGGCGGATTTCACGCATGCTCATTCATACCTCAAGACTTCGGCGGGCTGAATGCGGGTGGCCCGATACGCCGGATAAAGGGTTGCCAGAAAGCTCACGACGAGGGCACTGATGCAGGTCAGCACCACGTCCTCGACCTGCAGCTCGGCGCGCAGATAGCTGATCATGTAGACATCGCCCGGCGAGAGCGTGGCGTTCAGGGCCGATTCGATCCAGCCCAGCACCTGGGGCAGATTCTGCGCCAGCAGCACGCCAGTCAGTGCCCCCAGCGCCGTGCCCAGCACGCCCACCGTCGTGCCCTGAGTCACGAAGATGCTCATGATGGTGGCACGACTGGCACCCATGGTGCGCAGGATCGCGATGTCGGCACTCTTGTCGGCCACCACCATCACCAGCGTGGAGACGATGTTGACGGCGCCGATCACCACGATCATCAGCAGCATGAAGCCTGTCATGGTCTTTTCCAGGCGCAGCGCATCGAACAGGCTGGCCTGGGTCTCGCTCCAGCTGGTGCTGGCGCGCCCGGCGGCCAGGGTCGGATCGGGCAGTGTCTGCAGGGCGTTCGCCGCGATGGGCCCGGCATTCAAGACATCGTCAACGCGCAGCCGCAACCGCACGTCCTGCCCGCCCGCGTCCAGGCCGAACAGGGTCTGCGCCGCCTTCAAGTCCACCATCACCGTGTTGTCATTGCCGTAGAAGCCGAAGTCGGCGGCGCCGACGACGCGAAAGTGCATGGACTCGTCGAGCTTGCGATTGAGCAGGCTGGGCAGCGACAGCAGGGTGACCTCCTCGTCGAGCCGGATGCCAAGCCGATTGGCCAGCCGGATGCCCAGGATGATGCCATTTTCGGTGGCGGCCAGCGCCTGTAGCATGGCGTCGAGATCCGGGTTCTGCACCTGCAGCACCTGGCCCTCGAGTCGCGGGTCGACCCCGCGCAGCTGCACGAATTCCGCTGCGCCATCGAAACGCAGCCAGCTCTCGCCCTCTACATAAGGCGCGGCGCCCAGGATGCCGGGCTGTGCCGCCAGCGCGTCGCGCAGGCCCGGCCAGTCCCCGCTGCCCGCACTGATGCTGGCATGAGGCACAGCCTTGAGTGTCTCGTCCCGCATGGTACTGGTGGAGCCATTGATCACCGACGTCACCACGATCAGCGCCAGCACGCCGATGGTGATCCCCAGTGTGGAGACGACCGAGACGAAGGAGATGATCTGGCTCTTCTTGCGCGTACGGATGTAGCGCAAGCCTATGAACAGGGCTACCGGCTTAAACATGGCGTTGGAGGATCCTCTGCACGGTCTTGAAGCTGATGGGCACGACCGGGGTGCTGACGGCCTCGGCGATGGCTCGCAGAGACCAGCCCTGCTCGCGCAGCTGCAGGATTCGCTTGAGTACTTTCTGCTCCATGGGATTCTCGATCAGGCGTCCGTTGGAATGGATCATGTAGCCGAATGGCCGACTGCCGCCCAGATAGCGGCCCTTGCTGCGTTGGGTGCGCTTGACGCTGCGGATGCGCTCGACGGAACGGCGACGCTCCAGCAAGGCAAAGGCACGGGCAGCCGTCACGACATCAAGCACGAAGCCAGGGGCGCAGACATCGCCGCCCAGGGTGTGCACATGCAGCCCGACACGCCGCTCACGCAGCCGCTGCAGAATGGCCGCGGCATCATAGCAGGAGCTGAAGAGGCGCTCCAAGGCATGCACCACCAGCACGTCTCCCGCCCGCAGGGTGTCGAGCAAGTCAGCCCCGCCCTCGCGTTCCGCCAACGTCAGCGAGAGCGCCAGTCCCGCATCCACCACGCGCTCGACGGGACCGCGACCGTGCTCGGCACACCAGGCCCGCAGAACAGCCTCCTCCTGCGCAAGGGTGCCCTGCCCTTGCGACAAGGCAAGCTGAGCCTCGTATTCCGCCTCCAGCGGCGATGTGCGCCAGTAGATCACCGTTCTCATGATTGTGCCTCTGCATGAACAATGCCACGCCTGCCAATCAGTGTACGCCTGCCTGTCGAGCAAGGGCAACAAGGGCCCTGGCAAAGCCTCCAGGTGTTTGAATTAAAAAGTATTTGCTGGTATATTCGGTGGGCCTCGCAAAACGTCAGCCACGCCGGCACACGCCAGTGCCTGACGAAGAGACAGCTTCTGCACAGCCGACCTGCCATTGCATGCACAGACTGGTCGCTCGTGA
Source organism: Gammaproteobacteria bacterium (assembly GCA_030832825.1). Lineage (GTDB taxonomy): Bacteria > Pseudomonadota > Gammaproteobacteria > Pseudomonadales > Pseudohongiellaceae > UBA5078. Next base: position 45,175 of record JAURIJ010000012.1, on the reverse strand, counting down.
CGATGCCGCAAGGATATTCGGGCGCTCGACGCTATCGAGCCCGCAAAAGAATGAAACAACGGTTTTGAACAGTGAAAACCGCAGGAACAACGTTTGAACTCGACGTTGCCACTGCACGGAGTGACGGCCTTGCTGGTCGTCATGAATGGATAGTCAATACAGCCGGATGAATCCGGGACGTATCAAATTCAGTAACGCCCTGCCAGCGCGAAACAGCGACAAAGGCAGGGCCGCAAAGCAGTCAGGTTTACTTGAAACTACCCGGCGCAGCCCGACGGCTGCCGGCCGGTGTGCATAGAGACAGACAACGGATTACTCGGTTCACGGACCACCAGGTACAGCGATGAAGTTCAGATGTCACCATGGTTTTCTCGAAATGAAAGCTGATCCGCTTTCGGTAACTTACTGCCCGCAGGTTTGATGGCCCCGGGTTCACCTTTCTGGCACCCAACAGAGAAGTGAACCTCACATGAAGAGAATGTTGATCAATGCAACTCAAGAAGAGGAGTTGCGTGTTGCCCTCGTCGATGGCCAGCGTCTTTACGACCTGGACATCGAGAACCGCTCCAGAATCCAGAAAAAGGCCAGCATCTACAAAGGCCGCATCACCCGCGTGGAACCCAGCCTCGAGGCCGCTTTCGTCGATTTCGGCGCCGAGCGTCACGGCTTCCTGCCCCTGAAGGAAATCTCTCCGCAGTACTTCACCAAGCGTGGCGCCAATGCCGAAGGCCGCGTCAACATCAAGGAATCGGTCGCCGAAGGCACCGAAGTCATTGTGCAGGTGGAAAAGGAAGAGCGTGGCAACAAGGGCGCTGCCCTGACCACCTTCGTGAGCCTGGCGGGCCGCTACCTGGTGCTGATGCCCAACAACCCGCGTGCCGGGGGCATCTCCCGCCGCATCGAGGGCGACGACCGCTCCGAACTGCGCGAAGCATTGAACGGCCTGGACATTCCTGACGGCATGGGCATGATCGTGCGCACGGCCGGCGTCGGCAAGCAACAGCAGGAACTGCAGTGGGATCTCGACTACCTGCTGGCCCTGTGGCAGTCCATCACCGAGGCCTCCACTACCCGCTCCGCCCCGTTCCTGATCTATCAGGAAAGCAATGTCATCATCCGCACCATCCGTGACTACCTGCGTCAGGACATCGGCGAAGTGCTGTTCGACACGCGTGAATCCTACGAAGAGGCGCTGAGCTTCGTGCGTCAGGTGATGCCGCACTACGAAGCGCGCATCAAGCTTTATCAGGAGTCGCTGCCGCTGTTCAACCGCTACCAGATCGAAGGCCAGATCGAGACCGCCTTCCAGCGCGAAGTGAAGCTCCCGTCCGGTGGCTCCATCGTGATCGATCCGACCGAGGCCCTGGTGTCCATCGACATCAACTCCTCCCGCGCCACCCGCGGCTCCGATATCGAAGAGACGGCCCTGAACACCAATCTGGAAGCCGCCGACGAGATCGCGCGCCAGCTGCGTCTGCGCGACATGGGCGGCCTGATCGTGATCGATTTCATCGACATGAGCTCGGCCAAGAACCAGAAGGAAGTCGAGAACCGCATGCGCGATGCGCTGGAAGCGGACCGTGCCCGCGTGCAGGTCGGCCGCATTTCCCGCTTCGGCCTGCTGGAGATGTCGCGACAGCGTCTGCGCCCCTCGCTGGAAGAGACCAGCACCATCGTCTGCCCGCGCTGCAGCGGCCAGGGCGCGATCCGCGACGTGAAGTCGCAGGCGCTGTCCATCCTGCGTGTGTTGCAAGAAGAGGCCAACAAGCGCAAGAGCGTCGAGATCCGCGCGATCGTGCCGATCGCCGTGGCCGCCTATCTGCTCAACGAAAAGCGCGCTGCTGTCTCGGCCATGGAAGCGCAGAGCGGGACCAAGCTGGTGATCGTGCCCAACGCGGCGCTGGAGACCCCGCACTACGAGATTCAGGGCGTCAGCCAGTCCGACGCGACACCGCTGGCAAGCTTCGAGATCGAGATTCATCCGGAATCCCACGAGCCCAGCCACCGTCATGCCCGCCCCGCCCCAGCCCCGCAACAGGCAGCGGTGCAGGCACCGGTGCTCTCGCAGCCGCCCATTCCCACACCGGCCCCGGCGCCTGCCGCGCCTGCCCCTGCGGCGGCGCAGCCCGCCCAGAGCAAGGGCCTATTCGGCAGCCTCTTGTCCGCCATCGGCAGTCTGTTTGGTGGCGAAAAGGAAGCCGAGGCGCCAGCACCCGAAGCCCGCGAGGAGCGCAGTGGTCGCTCGCGTGAGCGCGGTCGTGATCGTGATCGTGATCGTGGCGAGCGCGGTGAACGCAATCGTGGCGGCAAGCAGGGCGGACGTCGCGAAGGGGGTCGTGATTCCGGTCGCGACTCCGCGCGCGATGAAAACCGCGCGGAAGCCGGCGAATCCCGCAATGAAGAGCGCGGTGGCGCGCAGGAAGGCCAGTCCGCCCGTGAAGGCGGCCAGGGTCGCAAGCGCGGCAATCGCGGTCGTGGCGGCGAAAGTTCTGCAGCACCCCGTGATGAACAGCGTCGCGACGGTCGACGTGACGAGAAGCGCGAGCCGCGTCGCGAGGAACTGCCGGCAGACGAAGAGACCTTGAACGCAGTCGAGGGCGTCGAGACAGCCGATGGCGAAGCACGTGCGCAGCGTCGCAGCGGCAATCGCCGTCCGCGCAACAATGCACAGCGTCGTCGTGGCCCGCGTCCGGAAGAAGGCGCTCTGCAGGCCCCGGCCGAACAGGAGCTTGATGCCGACACCGTGAACCAGATTGCCGACGAGGCAGTCGACGTCGACTCCGATTCCGGCATTCGTTTCGTCGACAACATCGCAGTCGATGCCGACGAAGGTCAGGACCTGGCACTCGACATGGAGGTCAACGGCAATGTGGCAGAGCCCAACATGGCCCGCGAGGACGATGCCGAGGGCGAAGACGATGGTGGCGAGGCGCCCCGTGCCTCCCGTCGCAACCGTCGCCCGTCTGACCGTCGTCGTGGTCGCAATCGTGGTGGCAATGCCGCCGCAGGCGAGCAGGCTGATGCAGGCGCCGTCGAAGCGGCGGCATCCGAGTTGGACGTGAACGAACCGGCCGCCGCTGCCGTGGAAGCCGCCCCCGTGGAGGTCATCCTGACCGAGAGCGCCGCTGCAGAGAGCAGCGCCGCGCTTGCGGTCGAACCGCAGGACAACGTCGCCGTCGTTGAAGCGGCTGTGCAGGTGAGCGTGGCAGAGGAAGCCGTCGAGCAGGCCATCGAAGCCCCGGTCGAGTCCCAGGCAGCGGTCGCAGCGCCCGTGCAGGCCCCGGAAGCGGCCGCGCCCGTGGAAGCACTGGCTGTGGCCGCGGCGCCTGCTGCACAGGCCGCTCCGGTGATTCCGGCCCTGTCCGGCCGTGCACCGAACGATCCGCGTGAAATCAAGCGTCGCCAGATGCTCGAAGCCGCGCAGCAACAGCAGAACGACACGCAGGCCTAAGCAGGGCGCAGGCCAGCAAACGAAAAGGCCCGTGACTCCTTTGGACTCACGGGCCTTTCACTTTTGCGCTGGCGACACTGGCAGCCAGTGTCAGACAGCTGGGATCAGAGCTTTTCCGCCAGCTCCGGCAGCACCTTGAAGAGGTCGTCCACCAGGCCATAGTCCGCCACCTGGAAGATCGGTGCCTCGGCGTCCTTGTTGATGGCCACGATCACCTTGCTGTCCTTCATGCCGGCCAGATGCTGGATGGCGCCGGAGATGCCCACGGCGATGTACAGTTCGGGCGCCACGATCTTGCCGGTCTGACCGACCTGCATGTCATTGGGGACGAAGCCGGCATCCACCGCCGCACGGGAGGCCCCGATGGCGGCGCCCAGCTTGTCGGCCACCTTCTCGATGAGCACGAAATTCTCGCCACTCTGCATGCCACGCCCGCCGGAAATGACCACGGAGGCGGCCGTCAGCTCCGGACGCTCGGAGGTCGACAACTGCTGGCCCACGAACGCGGACAGCGCCTGCTCCTTCACCACGTTGAGCGGCTCCACGGCAGCGGCATTGCCCGCACTGGCGGCCTCGGCGAAGGCCGTGGTGCGCACGGTGATCACCTTCACCGGATCGTCGGATTGCACCGTCGCCAGCGCATTGCCCGCATAGATGGGGCGCACGAAGGTGTCGGCAGACTTCACGGCGACGATCTCGGAGATCTGAGCCACATCCAGCAGAGCGGCCACGCGGGGCAGCAGGTTCTTGCCAGTGGTGGTGGCGGCCGCCAGGATGTGGGTGTACTGGGTGCCGATCTCGGCAACCAGGGCGGCGATGCTCTCGGCCAGCTGCGCGGCATGCGCGGGGTGATCCGCCACCAGCACGCGGCTGACGCCGGCCACTGCTGCGGCGGCATTGGCCACGCTCGCGCAGGCGGCGCCGGCCACCAGCACATCAACGGGCTGGCCGATGGCCAGGGCGGCCGTCACCGTGCTCAGGGTGGCGGGCTTCAGGCTGAGATTGTCGTGCTCTGCAATCACCAGAATCTTCATGTGTCGTCCTTCTGCTTGAATTCGTGTGGCGGGCGCGGCCCGGGCGTCAAATGACCTTGGCTTCCGTCTTCAGGCGTGTGATGAGTTCATCCACGCTGGCGACCTTGATGCCGGCGCTGCGCTCGGGCGGCGGCTCGACGCTGACGGTGCGCAGACGAGCGGCCACGCTCACGCCAAGATCGGCGGGCGTCAGCGAGTCGATCGGCTTCTTCTTGGCCTTCATGATGTTCGGGAGCGAGGCGTAGCGCGGCTCGTTCAGACGCAGGTCCGTGGACACCACGGCCGGCAGGGACAACAGGATCGTCTGCTCGCCGCCATCGATCTCGCGCACCACCTTGAGCTTGCCGTCCTGCACCTCGACGCCGCAGGCGAAGGTGCCCTGGGGCATACCGCCAAGGGCGGCCAGCATCTGGGCGACCTGGTTGTTGTCGGAGTCGATGGACTGCTTGCCCACCAGCACCAGGTCGATGGACTCACGCTGCACGATGGCGTGCAACAGCTTGGCCACGGCCAGCGGCTGCAGCCCGTCTTGCGCCTCGACGTGGATGCCGCGATCGGCGCCCAGCGCCAGGGCTGTGCGGATCTGCTCATGGCAGGCCTTGTCGCCGATGGAGACCACGATCACCTCGTCGGCCTGGCCTTTCTCCTTGAGCCGGATGGCCTCTTCCACGGCGATCTCGCAGAAAGGATTGATTGCCATCTTGGCATTGGTCAGATCGACACCGCTGTTGTCGGCCTTGACGCGCACCTTGACGTTGGCGTCGACGACACGTTTGACGGCCACCAGAATCTTCATGGACTCTCCACCTGGAAGTGAGTAGTGAGATAGTTGGAACGGGTCACGCGGGAGACAGGCAGTGACAATAGATTGTCGTGATACGCTGCGCCCTGCCCGAAAAGGCGCCAATGATGCCGGGTTTATCCAAGAGCGTCAATTCAGCCGCCCATCGCCTCTTTTCGGCACAGAATTTGCTAAATCGCTCATGAAATCGCCTTGCCCACACGGCCCCGGAGACCTCTCGACATGCCCAGGAACATCCTCATCATCCCCCTCGCCTTCTGCCTGAGCCTCACACTCAGCGGCTGCGGCTTCTTCCTGGCACCCGTGGCCGGCACAGCCGCAATGGCGGCAAAGCTCTGAGTGAAGGGCGCAGACAAGGGTGTCGAACACCGCAAGAAGGCGGCAGCGGATGTCACCACAGCGGCAATCACCGTCCTGCGCCCGGCCACGCGTGAGGAAGACGCCGCCCTGGAACAGCGCGCCAGCCAGCCATGAGCCGCTCAGTCCACCGGGCCGAGCACGAACACCTCGCCCTGACTCGCTAGCACCAGCAGCGCCCCCGCTTCCCGCTCCAGCACGTCGGCACGCGCCACCAGGTCGTAGAACACCGCTCGCGCCACGCGCGCGTGCAGGCCCTGCCTCACTTCCAGCAGTGGCAGCGGCGCTCCGTTCCTCTGCTCCACCCACAGCCGGTGCTGCGGTCCGGCCTCCACCGCCTCGCCGGTATTGAGCGTGAAGCGCAGGGTCTTGTCTTCGTCGCCTTCGACATCCACCAGCACTGCCACAAACGGACAGTCGTCCACCTGGATGCGCAGCTTTTCCACCGGCGTCACCAGATAGAACTCGCCATCGTCCTCGCGCCGCAGGATGGAGGCGAACAGCCTGACCAGGGCGGGCCGGCGAATGGGCTGCTCCTCGTGATACCACTGCCCGTCGGCCGCGATGCGGATGGCAATTGCGCCGGTACAGGGTGGGCTCCAGGCGGCGTCAGGCCCCGTCGACGCGCGGTCGGACGTGGGAGTGGCGAGTGTCTTGGCGAGGGAACGCAGGGAGTCGGTCATGGCCCCTTACGGTACCAGACTGTCCACGTAGCGACCAATGGCGGCCACCAGCAGGCGATCCGGCGAGTCCTCGTACAGGCCCAGCAGGCCGGCACGGGTATCGATGGCGACGACATCGACCACACGGCCGGTGGTCACGTCGAGCACGGTCAGCTGGATGCGGGCGCGATCCAGCCCGAAGGCGTCATGCACCTCCTTGCCGCTGCGGTGACGCAGGGTGTCGGCCATCTCACGCCAGGTGCGCACCGTGTCCTCCCACAGCAGAATGCGGGGGAAGATCACGAAGTCGATGCGATTTCGCACCGCCGACTGCCGGGCATCGAACAGGGTTTCGCTGCGCTCGGCGCGCAGCACGCGCGGGAACTGCCGGCGGACTTCGCCGGAAAGCAGCAGGGACAGGCTGTCTTCGGGCACAGGCAGTGTCGCCGGCAGGTCCTCCGGCTGGGTCGGCCGCAGCAGGGGGTATTGTTCGAGTCCACTCAGTGCGATGTAGAAACTGACATCCTGGGACAGTACCCAGTGAGAACTGCGCGTCACGGCATGATCGTCCAGAATGCCCGCGCTGGAAGCCAGTGCAAGTCCCTGGTTGTAGACATGCACCATTTCCCCGCGCAGCGACTGGGTATTGCTGCAGGCAACCAGCGTCAGCAGCAGGAAGAGGCCGATACAGGCACGGATCATGGGAGTCACACCTCGCGAAAGAGTCCAGGGCGGCAAGAATTGGCCACTGGGGACCGTTTCCGCGTGTATCCCCTGTGCAAGCACATAGCTTGCCAATTACATCTCGCGGACACGGGAACAGCGCCGGCAGCGATAGACATGGTCCACCCCGGTCAACACCATGATCTGCGGCGGCCAGGTGCACTTGCACAGCAGATAGCCGAGCTTCATGGCCAGCTCGATTTCCTGCAGCCGCTCCGCCAGAGTGGCCGCGGGGGGCGTGGCGGACGTCGCGGGGCTCTCAGGGTCCTGACGTCGAGGCACGAGCTTCACGGGCGCCTGCGCCTCCGCATCCGGTCCGACGTCGTCCTCCCCCTGCGTCAACAGGGATTGCAGCTCGTTCAGGTTCATGCGGCTCCCTTCCACAACGGCAGCGGGCTCAGCGCGATCGGCTGCGTGCGATTCATCACCAGGTGGATCGGGCCAAGGTCGGCCATATCGAGCTTGTGCAGCTGGCTCCTGGTCTGCTCCAGATCACCGCTGCCTGCCGCGAGCACATAGAGGATGTCATCGCTCAAGGGCCCCAGCAACATGGCATCACTGCACTGCGCGAGCGCCGGCGTGTCGATGATGAGGGTGTCGTAGCGCCGCTGCAGCATCTCCAGCACGCGGCGCAGGCGCTTGCCAGCCAGCAGTTCCTGCGGGTTGGGCGGCAGCACGCCGGCGGGAATCACGTCGATTCCCAGTTCGGGTCGGGCATGCACGCAGTCGCGCAACTGGGCGGCACCGGCGATCAGATGCGAGAGGCCCGGCGCGCGGGCCGGCAGGCCCATGAACTCCTGACTGGTGCGCAGATCGGCATTGATCAGCAGCACTCGCTCCGAACGCCCCAGCGTCAGGGCGAGGCTCGCCGCCAGTGTGGATTTGCCCTCGCCCGGTGCCGTCGAGCACGTCAGCAGCACACGACCACGGGGGAATTGCACCAGAGGGTCCGGTGCCGGACGACGCAACTGCAAGCGGGTCCGCAGCTCGGCAAGTGCCTGGGCGAACGGACGATCGGCGAGGAACTCGGGGATGTTCACGGCCGGTGTCAGGGGCAGACTGCCCGCAAAGGGTCGCGCCAGACGGGCGGGCACATCGGCAGGGAAATCGAGACTGCCGCTCCACTGGAAGCGCGCGGCCAGCACCAGCGCCGGGACAGCCACCGTCCCGAGGTAGCCGAACACCACCCACCACAGCTGTCCGCCGTGAAGCGGGGCCTCGGGCAGGCTGGCGGAATCAGATCCTGCAGCGGATCGGCGCTCAGCGCGACCAGCGGCGGCTCCACATCGCCGACATCCGGCTGGCTGGGTTCGGGCAGGCGCGTCAGGCTGTCCAGCCGGGCGATGAGCAGACTGGCCGCACGGCGCATCTCCTCCACCTGAGAACTGGCGGTGAAGTCGACATAGGCCTGGGCGACGGCACTCGCGCCAGAGCGGGCTGTCTCGGCGTCCCCGGCACGGTAATGCAGGGCCAAAAGGAAAGTCTGGGGAACCACTTCCACCCGCAGGTCGGGCGCACGGTCACCGGCCACGGCGACGGATCCGACGATGGCCTTCTGGGTCTCCATCAGCATCGGCAGGCTGGCTGCCAGGCGTGCATCCTGCGAGGCGCCAGCGAACATCGGTGCCTGCACTTCCACGAGGGTCCTGGATTTGAACTGCGGTTCGCGCAGAAAGCCGATCAGGGCGATGATCAAGGCCACAGGCACGCCTGCCAGCAGCAGGTGGCGGGCGTGAATCAGCAGCGGCCACCACTACCGGGGGCTGTGTCCATCGAGGGGCTGGTGGGTAGTGCTTGGTCGTGCGGTCGCATTAGTCACAATCTATCCATGTCCGGCCTTTCGGGCTGCCGGGTCTATGAGCAACGGGACTGCGTCCTTGTTCCTGAGGTGCCATTCATGCAATATCGGCCGCTCTTTCAGGAGCTTGAACACGTTGACGGTTCGGGGAACGTAATTTTGCAAGAAGCAGACCAGAATTTGTTTCGCACGTTGCTGCTCAATAATACTCCATTAATGGACGTCAGAGCCCCCGTGGAATACGCACGCGGCGCGTTTCCCTGCGCCGAGAACCTCCCATTGCTCGAGGACATCGAGCGTCAAAGAATCGGCACCTGCTACAAGCAGGAAGGTCAGGATGCCGCCATCGCGCTCGGTCACCGGCTGGTGCAGGGCCAGATCAAGCAGGCGCGCATCGAACGCTGGCAGGCCTGGCTGCAGGCCCATCCCGGCGCCTGGCTGTACTGTTTTCGCGGCGGACTGCGCTCGGCCATCGTGCAGCAGTGGCTGGCCGAGGCCGGCACGCCCTGCCCGCGTGTGCCGGGCGGCTACAAGGCCATGCGTCAGTTCCTGGTGGAGACCATCGAGCAGGCCAGCCACGCACGCCCGCTGCTGGTGATCGCCGGCGCCACGGGCTGTGCCAAGACCCATCTGCTGCGTCGCCTGCCGGAGGGCGTCGATCTGGAAGGCCATGCGCGACACCGCGGCTCGGCCTTCGGCGCCCTGCTTGGCGGCCAACCCAGCCAGATCGACTTCGAGAATGCCCTGGCCATCGACCTGCTGCGCCTGGAGCAGCGCCAATGCAATGGCCGCCTGGTGCTGGAGGACGAAAGCCACGCCATAGGCTCGCAGTCGGTGCCCTTCGTGCTCTACAGCGCCATGAAGCAGGCGCCCATCGCCCTGATCGAAGAGCCCCTGGACGTGCGCGCCGACACCATCCTCAATGACTACATCCGCAGCAATCTGGCCGACTTCGAGCGTGCCGACCCGGAGCACGCCTTCTCCCGCTTCGCCCAGTACCTGCTGGGCAGCCTCGACCGCATCACCCGCCGTCTGGGCGGCGAGCAGCATGTCGAGCTGAGGCGCTTGATGGAGGATGCCCTTGCAGTGCAGGAGCGCACGGGGGCAACAGAGGAACATCGACGCTGGATCACGCGTCTGCTGCAGGATTACTACGATCCGATGTACCGCCACCAGCTGGCGAAACGCCTGGACCGTGTGGTCTTCCGGGGCAGCGGTTCAGAGCTCCTTGCCTGGGCGGCCTCGACTCAGGACTGAGCCACGGCGTAGATGCCGGGCGCATTGCGCAGCCAGCCCTTGTAATCCATGCCATAACCGAAGAGGTAGCGATCCGGGGCATCCATCCCCGTGACGTCGGCGCGCGGCAGGGCCGGGTGCCGGCGCTCGTGATTCTTGTCCACCAGCACCACGGTCAGCACCTGCGCTGCCCCTTGCGCCAGGCAATACTCGCGGATGCCCACCAGGGTGTCGCCTTCATCGAGGATGTCATCCAGCAGCACCACCACCCGCCCCTGCAGCGACAGCGTTGGCATGGCCTTCCACTGCAGGTCTGCCCCGCTCAGTCGCTCGCGGTAGCGCGTGGCGTGCAGATAGTCCAGTTGCAGCGGGAACTGCAGCCGTGGCAGCAGCGCGCCCGTGAGGATCAGGCCGCCGTTGAGCACGCACAGCAGCACGGGCCGACTGTGTGCCACGCGCTCGCGCAACTGCGCGGCCATGGTGTCCAGAATGCTCTGCAGGCACGCCTCGTCGGCCAGGCAATCCGCCTCGGCCATGACCCGGTTGATTTCCTCGATCATGCCTGCCCCCCCAGCGCGTCGATCGTGGCGCGGGCCTTCTGCCAGCGCGCCGACGCCAGCAAGGCCTCGCGCTCCTGGTCGTGGCGGCGGCGCATGCGGGCAAGCCTCGCACTGGCAGGCTGCTGCCGCGTGCGCAGATGCGCCAGAGCTGCCAGGGCCATCTCACGATCATTGCAGACCAGCACCATGTCGCAGCCGGCGTCGAGTGCGGCGTCGACTCGCGCCTCGATGCCGCCAGCCGTGGCGGCACCCGCCATGGCGAGGTCATCGCTGAAGATGACGCCCGTGAAGCCGAGCTCGCCACGCAGCACCGTCTGCAGCCAGAACGGCGAGAAGCCGGCACAGCGTGCGTCGGCCTGCTCGTAGATGACATGGGCGGGCATGACGGCGTCCATATAGGGCAGACAGGCGGCAAACGGACGCAGATCCTGCTCCCGAATGAGCGCCAGAGGGCGTGGATCCACCGGAATATCGGTATGGGAATCGGCGCTCACGCTGCCATGACCCGGGAAATGCTTGCCCGTGGTGGCCATGCCGGCCTCCCGCATGCCGCGCATGAAGGCGCCGGCCAGACCGGCCACCTGCTCCGGAGCACGGCCGAAGGAGCGATCCCCGATCACGGCGCTGACGCCGGCATCCAGATCGAGCACGGGGGCGAAACTGAAGTCGAATCCGGCGCTGAGCATCTCGGCCGCCATCAGCCAGCCGCATTCGCGTGCATGGCCTTCGGCCAGCGCGGGTTCACGCTCCCACTGCGCGGCAAACACCCGCATGGGCGGCAGCCGGGTATAGCCCTCGCGCAGACGCTGGACACGCCCGCCTTCCTGATCCACGGCGATCAGCAGCGCCGGATTGCAGGCCCGGATGGCGTCGTTCAGCGCCCGAACCTGTGCCGCGCTGGCCACATTGCGCGCAAACAGGATCACGCCACCGACATGCGGGTCACGCAGCAGCTCGCACTCCTGCGGCGTGAGTTCCAGCCCGGCCAAATCGAGCATCAGCACTCCGGGATCAACAAGGGCAGGCGGTTTTGTCATGTCGGGCAAGGGCCTCCGAGGCCAGCGCTGAAGCAAGCGAAATGGGCCATGAGTGAACAACTCGGGCGTGGAAATCAGGCCGCGCGATTATCACAAATTAGCCCGGGAGCGGCAAAGCACTTGTCATCCCGGGAACCCTGTATATACTTACAGCACATTCGCCCACCACAGGTGCCACTGCCATGATCAAGCTCACGCCGCGCCAGGCTGAAATTCTGGCGTTCATCCGGGACTATCAGCAGGAAACGGGCTATCCCCCTACCCGCTCGGAAATCGCCCGCAAGATGGGCTTCAAGTCGCCCAATGCGGCGGAAGAGCATCTGCGCGCCCTCGAGCGCAAGCAGGCCATCGAGATGCTGCCCGGCACCTCACGCGGCATCCGCCTGACCGCGCAGGAGCAGCACGGCCTGCCCATCGTGGGCCGAGTGGCGGCAGGCAGCCCCATCCTTGCGGTGGAAAGCATCGAGGACTATTGCACCATCCCAGCGGACTTCTTCTCGCCCCGGGCGGACTTCCTGCTCACGGTGAAGGGAGACAGCATGATCAACATCGGCATTCACGACGGGGACCTGCTGGCCGTGCACAAGACGGAGCAGGCGCGCGACGGCGATATCGTGGTGGCACGCATCGACGACGAGGTGACGGTGAAAAGACTGCTGAGAGGCAACAGCAAGTTCTCGCTGCAACTCATTGCAGAAAATGAAGATTTTCCGCCAATTGAAGTGGATTTGCGGGAGCGGCAATTCATGATCGAAGGCATCAGCGTGGGCGTCATCCGTCGCTCGCTCAATGCCTGACGGCATAGCCAGGCAGCGCACTCACGCGCTGCCTGCGCCCTACTCCTCGACCCAGCGCCCCTGCCGATAGAAGGCCTTCCAGCCCGAGGGTTTGCCGGCAATCTCCGACTGCACGTACTGTTCAGCCGTTTTGCGGCTGTAGCGAATGACCGCCATGTTGCCCTGCGGATCTTTCACCGGCGCCGTGAGCAGATAGTGGTGCTTCTCGTCCAGCTCATCGCGATGCGGCAGCAATTCGGCCACCAGCGGCGCACGGGTTTCCCGGTTCTTGGGAAATTTGCTGGCGGCCAGGAACAGGCCTGCCGCGCCATCGCGCAGCACGTAGTGGTCGTCCACCTTGTCGCAGCGCAATTCCGGCATCACCACTGGCGCCACCTTGGGCGGAGCGGCCTGCCCGCTGCGCAAAAGCTTGCGGGTGTTCTTGCAGTCTTCGCTGGTGCAGCCGAAATACTTGCCGAAACGCCCTGACTTGAGCTGCATCTGCGAGCCGCACTTGTCACAGTCGATCACCGGCCCTTCATAGCCGCGAATCTTGAAACCGCCGTCTTCCACCACGAAACCGGAACAATCCGGGTTGTTGCCGCAGATGTGCAGCTTGCGGCGCTCGTCGATCAGATAGCTGTCCATGGCAGCATTGCACTTGGGGCAGCGCTTGCGGTGGCGCAGCAGCTCGTTCTCGGCCGCTTCGGCCTCCTCGGCATTGTCCGTGCTGATGGCTTCCTCGCCAGGCGTCAGATTGATCGTGGACTTGCAGCGCTCCTTGGGTGGCAGTGCATAACCGGAACAGCCCAGGAACACGCCGGTGGAGGCCGTGCGAATCTGCATGGGGCGGTTGCACTTCGGACAGGGAATGTCGGTGTCCGTCGGCTTGTTGCTGCGCATGCCGTCTGCGTCGTCGGAAGAGGCGACTTCCAGCTGCTGCCTGAAATCCTTGTAGAAGGTGTTGAGGACCTGCTTCCAGTCCAGGGCGCCGGTGGCAACCTTGTCCAGATCGTCCTCCATCTTGGCGGTGAAGTCGTAGTCCATCAGCTCCGTGAAGCTTTCCAGCAGGCGTTCGGCGACGATGTCCCCCATCTTCTGGGCGTAGAAGCGTCGGCTCTCCACCTTGACGTAGCCGCGCTCCTGAATGGTGGAGATGATGGCCGCATAGGTGGAAGGACGGCCGATGCCGCGCTTCTCCAGTTCCTTCACCAGACTGGCCTCGGTGTAACGCGCGGCGGGCTTGGTGAAGAACTGCTGCGAATTGAGCGCCTGCAGGTTCAGGGTATCGCCTACCTGCACGGCAGGCAGCACGACATCCTCTTCCTTGGTGGCGAGGACGCGCTGATAGCCGTCGAACTGCATGATGCGGCCCTTGGTGCGCAGCTCGAACTCGCCGGCGGTCACCGCCACGAGGCTGCTCAGGTACTGGGCCGGCGGCATCTGGGAGGCGACGAAATGCTGCCAGATCAAGGCGTAGAGACGCTCGGCGTCACGTTCCATGTTCTGCAGATCGTTGCTGGAGGTGTTCACATCGGTGGGGCGAATGGCCTCGTGCGCTTCCTGCGCCCCTTCCCGCGCGCTGTAGCGCACCGGCTGCTCGGGCAGGTAACGCGCGCCAAACTTTTTCGTGATGTAGTCACGGCACATGCTCAGCGCGTCGTCGCTCAGGTGCGTCGAATCTGTACGCATGTAGGTGATGTAGCCGGCCTCGTACAGACGCTGAGCCAGCGTCATGGTCTTCTTCACGCCGAAGCCGAGCCGCGTGCTGGCAGCCTGCTGCAGCGTGGACGTGATCAGGGGTGCCTTCGGCTTGGACGACGTGGGCTTGTCCTCACGCCGCGAAACGACATAGGACGCTTTGTGCAGCAGTTGCAATGCGGCATCGGTCTGCGCCTTGCTGACGGGACGGAAGGTCTCGTCATGCTGCCTGGTCACCGCGAAGCGCAAGGCCTCGCGCTTTGCCGTGTGCACATCGGCAAAGACTTCCCAGTACTCTTCGGGCACAAAGGCCCGGATCTCGCGCTCGCGCTCCACGATGAGCCGCACGGCCACGGATTGAACTCGCCCCGCAGACAGACCGCGTGCGACCTTTGCCCACAGCAGCGGTGAGACCATGAAGCCCACCACACGATCGAGGAACCGGCGGGCCTGCTGGGCCTGCACGTATTTCATGTCGAGTTCGCCAGGGTGCGAGAACGCTTCGTTGATGGCTTTCTTGGTGATCTCGTTGAACACCACCCGCTTGTAGCGCGAGGCGTCGCCGCCAATGGACTCCTTCAGGTGCCAGGCGATGGCTTCCCCTTCTCTATCCAAGTCCGTTGCGAGATAGATGACATCAGCATCCTTGGCCAGCTTGCGCAAATCGGCGACCACTTTTTCCTTGCCAGGAAGAATCTCGTATTTCGCGGCCCAGTTGCGCTCAGGGTCCACGCCCATGCGCGCCACCAGTTGCTCGCGCGCCTTGGCTTGCTTGTGCAGTACCTTGTCATCGGCGCTGAGCTTGCGCGTCGCTGCAGCGGCCTTGGCGCGCTCCTTGGTGTCGACCGCTTGACTGTTGCCGCCGGACGGCAGATCCCGGATATGCCCTACGCTCGATTTGACGACGAATTCCTTGCCAAGATACTTGTTGATGGTCTTGGCCTTGGCAGGCGATTCCACTATCACCAACGATTTGCTCATTGCTTGTAACGGTTCCTGATTACTGCGCGGGGGGTGGAAGGAGCCCGCGCTGCACAATATTCGAGCTGCCGGGTTTGAAAGAAGGCGACATATATAAGGGGTGGCTGCGTGAGGGTCAAGCCTTAGTTTGCCGGTTTGCGACGGCAAGCCGGGCGGAATTCAAGCGAGCCACAGCCTGAAATCCGCCGTCGCGGTGGCTAGTCGATACGCACTTCGCGGGTCCAGCCGTGAACGTCGGCGAGCTCACCGCGCTGAATACCGACCAGCAGATCGTAGAGATTCTGCATGACGGGACCGACCTTTTCGCCGTTGCCGTAGAACGCATGCCACTCCCCGTCCACCCAGATTTTCCCGACCGGCGAGAGCACGGCGGCCGTGCCGCAGGCGGCCACTTCGTCGAATTCGGCCAGTTCGGCTCGCAGATCGATGGGGCGGTTCTCCACCTGCATCTTCATCTGCTCTTCGGCCAGGGTCATCACCGAGCGGCGGGTGACGCTGGGCAGAATTGCGTTGGACTTCGGCGAGACGAGGCGATTGCCTTTCATGGCCACAACGATGTTCGCGGAACCTGCTTCATCTATATACGTGCGGGTCTTTGAATCCAGATACAGCGCCTCGTTGGCGCCCAGTGCCTGAGCATGGCGGGTGGCCAGCAGGCCGCCGGCGTAGTTCGCGCCCGCCTTGAAGGCGCCCGTTCCAGCCGGTGCTGCGCGATCGAAGTCGGACACCGCCAGCGAAATCACGGCGAGCCCTGCGCTCTTGTAGTAAGGCCCGACCGGTGACACGAACACACGGAACTCGAAAGTCTTTGCCGGACGCAGCCCCAGGTTCTCCCCCACGCCGATCAGCATGGGCCGGACATACAGCGCAGCACCGGAACCATAGGGCGGAATCCAGGCATGGTTGGCACGCACGGCCTGTTCCACACCACGCAGGAACAGCTCGAGCGGCACTTGCGGCATCAGCAGGCGTTCGGCGGTCTGGTTCATGCGCTCGCTGTTGAGTTCCGGGCGGAACAGCAGCACGCGGCCATCCGGCGCGGTCTGTGCCTTCATGCCTTCAAAGCACTGCTGGGCATAATGCAGCGCGGGTGCACCTTCATGCACTGCAATCAGAGGAGACTCCAGCAGTTCGCCAGCAGACCAGGCACCGTCACTGTATGTTGCACTGAACCGGAAGTCAGTCTGGCGGTATTGAAACCCCAGTTCAGCCCAGTTGAGCTCCTTCTTTGCCTTGGAATCACTCACTTCAATTACCTTCGCGAAAGTTTCGTGGCTGGCCCGGAAATGGCCTTGCTTCACGCATGGCGCGGTATTATGGCGAAGCACCCGCGCGCGGTCTACCACACAACTGATTGCATTTTGGTTCAAGCCCCTGTCAAAAGCAGGCTGTTCGGCTACAATGCCAAAGAGCTGCGCCCACCCTGAGATTCGTGATGACAGAGCAACATATTCTTCTGGCCCCACAATCGATCTTCGACGAAAGCATCAAGGTGGCGGCCTACGAGTTGCTGTTCCGCGCCGACAACACGAATCAGGCCAACATCTTCGATGGCGATTCCGCGACATCGCAGGTGTTCCTCAATGCCTTCAATGAAATGGACTTCAGCGATGTGGTGCAGAACCACCCCGCCTACATCAATTTCACGCGCAATCTGATGATCAACCCACCGCCCTTTGACAACAAGCGCTTCGTGATCGAGGTGCTGGAAACGCTGGAAGAGGACGCGGAGCTCAATCGCAACCTAAAGGCCCTCAAGGAAGCCGGCTACACCATCGCGCTCGACGATTTCGTTTACGACAGCAAGTGGGACACCGCCCTTCATATCGCGGACATAGTCAAGATCGATGTGCTCGCCTTCGATGGAGCCGAAATAAAGCGCCACGTCGAACTTCTCAAGCCATTCAATGTGACGCTGCTCGCCGAGAAAGTGGAAAGACACGAGATGTTCCACTTCTGCAAAGGCCTGGGGTTCAAGCTCTTCCAGGGCTATTCCCTCAGTAAGCCGGAACAGGTCAAGGGTCGCAAGGTGCCGGCCAGCAAACTGGTGGTGCTGAATCTGCTGGCCCAATTGCAGAACCCGGATGTCGAGTTGTCGAATATCGCAGGCATCATCGCCAAGGATCCTGTGCTCAGTGTGAAGCTGATCAAGCTCGTCAATTCCGCAGCGTTTTCGGGGCGTCGCGAGATCACCTCTCTGCAACACGCCGTCTCCATGCTCGGCTTGCGCCAGGTGAAGAGCTGGGCCACGCTGCTTTCGCTGAGCAACATGGCCGACAAGCCCAATGCACTTTCCGTGCTCGCAATGACACGCGCGAAGATGTGCCAGTTATTGGCGGCGTGCTTCACCAATTCGGCCAGTAGCGACCCTTACTTCACTACCGGACTGCTCTCGAATCTGGACGCCTTCTTTGATGTCGAGCTGCAGGAAATCATCGCCTCCATGCCGCTGTCACAGGTGGTGGTCGATGGCCTGATGAACGGCAGCGGCGCCATAGGACAAGTGCTCAAGACTGTCGTGGCCTACGAACAGGCCAACTGGCAGACCATCGAATGGGTTGCGCTGGCGAAATTGAATATCGGCGCGAGGGAGCTGGAGAGCAGTTACCGGGAAAGCATTCGCTGGGCCTCGCAACTGGGTGATGTCGTCGGCAATGCTTGATCACGTCACGGAGCCGTTGATCGATATCGGCGCGAATCTCGGACACGAGTCCTTCGACACCGATTTGGCTGCGGTGCTTGAACGCGCTCGAGCTGCCGGCATCGTGCACTTGCTGGTCACTGGCACCAGTCCTGCTTCCACAGCAAAAGCGCTCGATCTGGCCACGCAATTCCCTGCCCTGCTTTCTGCCACCTCCGGCGTGCATCCGCACGAAGCGCAGCATTGCGATTCTGAGGCGTTCGCAGAGATTGCGAGGCTCGCCACGCATGCCTCTGTCAAGGCTGTGGGCGAAACAGGTCTGGACTTCAATCGCGATTTCTCGCCACGCGCGATTCAGGAAAGCGTGTTCGAGCAGCATCTCGAGCTGGCGGCCCGCCTCGGCAAGCCGGTGTTCCTGCATCAGCGGGATGCTCACGCGCGTTTCCTGCCGATCCTGAAGAATCAGCGTGACGCCCTTCGCGCAGGCGGCGTGGTGCACTGTTTCACGGGTGAGCGGCACGAGCTGTACGATTATCTTGATCTGGACATGCACATCGGCATCACCGGCTGGATCTGCGACGAGCGACGCGGGGCGCACATGCTGGAATTCCTGCACGACATCCCGCTGGATCGGCTGCTGCTGGAAACCGATGCGCCCTATCTGCTTCCGCGTACGCTGCGTCCACGGCCGAAAAGCCGGCGCAATGAGCCCGCCATGCTGCCGGAAGTGCTGCGCGTGGCGGCAGAGGCGATGAAGAAGGCGCCGGACCTGGTGGCGCGTCAGACAACGCTGAACGCACGGCGACTGTTCGCACTGCCCTGAATGCAGGCGTGTGCGATCAGGTCAACATGCCGCTCAGAAAACTGAACAGGCGCCCCTGATCGAAAGGCCAGGCCAGTTCTCGTGCACTCTCTTCCAGCATCAGCACTGGAATCCTTGATCCATAATGCTCGACAAGCGCAGGCTCCTCGGATATTTCCACCGCGTGAATCTCAAGTGGGACAAACCCGGACTCGGCACGCAGTCGATTGGCATGGACCAGCATGCCTGACAGCATGCCTTCAGCCTGTTCGCAAAGATGACATCCCGAGGTCGTGAACAGCAACACCCTGGCCGTCATGCCATACCGTCGATGGCTTCGAGAGCCTCCGCGATCAACGCCGGCCCACGGTAGATGATTCCCGTGTAGAGCTGCACCAGACTCGCCCCTGCAGCAATCTTGGCCGCGGCGTCATCGCCACTGAGAATGCCGCCGACACCGATGATGGGAATGCCTGCCCCCAGCGCCTCGTGCAACACACGAATCACATGGGTGGACTTGTCGACCAGCGGCGCACCACTGAGCCCGCCAGCCTGATCCTTGTGGACGCTGCTCTGCACCTGACTGCGATCCAGTGTGGTGTTGGTGGCGATCACGCCTTCAATCTCGTTGTCACGCAGGGCACTCGCAATCAGCCGGATCTCGTTATCGGAAAGATCCGGTGCGATCTTGACGACAAGCGGCACCTTGCGAACATGCTGCACGGCGAGCGCCGCCTGCTCTGCCTTGAGCACACCCAGCAGGCGCTGCAGATCATCGCCGAACTGCAGACTGCGCAGTCCGGGGGTGTTGGGTGAGGACAGGTTGACCACGATGTAGCTCGCAGCCGAGTAGCACTTGCGCATGCAGATCAGGTAATCGTCGGCGGCCTTCTCCACGGGGGTATCGAAATTCTTGCCGATGTTGATGCCGAGAATGCCGCGGAAACGACTGCGTGCGATGGCCGCCAGGGCGTGATCGATCCCCTTGTTGTTGAAGCCCATGCGATTGATGATGGCGCGTTCGGGCGCGAGACGGAACAACCGCGGACGCGGATTGCCGGGTTGCGGCCTGGGCGTCAGGGTACCCACTTCGATGAACCCGAAGCCAAGTGCCGCCAGGGCATCGATGTGATCGGCATTCTTGTCCAGGCCCGCCGCCAGACCCACCGCATTGGGAAACGACAGGCCCATCACCTCACGCGCCGTGACGTGTGAAGGCTGTGAGGCCAGCAGTCGAATCAGCCCGGTGCCTGCCGCGATGTCCAGCAGTGGAAGTGTGAGGGTATGAGAGGTTTCGGCAGGCAGCGTGAACAGCAAGGGTCGCAGAAGACTATACAATTTTGGTGATCGCTCTGAATTTGTTGGCGTCATCGAATTCGATGACAAAGGTTCCGTGCACACCATCGTGTTGCAGGAATTTCTGCAAGATCATGCCGGGAAAGCGGACTCGGACTCCCTCGCGGGAGACAGCCTGCACGTCCTTCACGACGCCGGTGTACAAGGCCTCGTAACGTTCGGCTGGAAGGGATAAGTCGATGGTCAGCTTGCGCATGATTTCCTGTCGGCAGGCCGGCACTCAGGCCAACCTTGCACATGAAAAGACAACGGCATTATAGGCGATCAGGCACTGCTCGTCTGCGCGCGCATACGCTCGTTGACGCGGCGCACAAACCGCCACAAACTTGCGCCCAATCGTCCCTAGACTTCACAGGCAAAACGGTTACAATCCCTGACTTTCGCCCAACCAGATCAAGCATTTAACTAAAAAGAAACAGAGAAAAAATATGAGTCATCACGCTATTGTTACAGAACTCAGGGACTGGCTTTCGCAGCAGATCATCGGGCAGGAGCGACTGGTTGACCGACTGCTGATCGCACTGCTGGCCGATGGACACCTGCTTGTCGAGGGCGCACCAGGTCTTGCGAAAACCAAGGCAATCAAGGACTTGTCCAGAGCAATCGAAGGGGACTTCCACCGCATCCAGTTCACCCCTGACCTGCTTCCCAGCGATATCACCGGCACCGAGATCTTCCGTCCGGAAGATGGCTCCTTCCGTTTCCAGCCCGGCCCGATTTTCCACAACCTGGTGCTTGCCGACGAAATCAACCGTGCGCCAGCCAAGGTGCAGTCCGCCCTCCTGGAAGCGATGGCCGAGCATCAGGTGAGCGTGGGACGCGAGTCCTTCCAGCTGCCGCCGCTGTTCCTCGTCATGGCCACGCAGAACCCCATCGAGCAGGAAGGCACTTACCCGCTGCCGGAAGCTCAGCTCGACCGTTTCCTGATGCATGTGTCCATCGGCTATCCCTCCACCGAGGCTGAACGCCGCATCCTCCAGCTCGTGCGCAACGAGGCCCAGAACAAGGCACCCGCCGCGCCCAGCATCATCAGCCAGGCCGATCTGTTCGCCGCCCGCCAGGAGATCCTGGCCATGCACATGGCGCCGGCTGTCGAGGAGTACATCATTCAACTGATCATGGCCACCCGTCACCCGGAGCTTTACGGGGATGATCTGGCGACCTGGCTCGAATTCGGCGCCAGCCCCCGAGGCACGATCTCCCTGGATCGATGTGCCCGCGCGCATGCGTGGATTCTGGGCAAGGACTTCGTGAGTCCCGATGACATTCAGGCAGTCTTCTTCGACGTCCTGCGCCACCGCGTGCTCCTGAGCTTCGAAGCCGAGGCAAGCGGCATCACCCCGGACAAGGTACTGACCACGATCCTCGAGCGGGTTCCTGCGGCCTGAAAGGCGCTTCACGCAGAGAACATCAACAAGAAGGCACCCTCAGTGCCGTGCACCGAGTCCGTCATCACCATGTCCATTGCCATGCAGAGTGATCAACAGCAGGCGTTGTACCAGAGCAGAGGCGCAGTCATCAGCCTGCAGCAGCTGCTCGTGCAGCGCCACGCGGCCAAGATCGTGGAGTATGTTTCCTATGCGCGTTCGATCGCCGGCATTTCCGGCCTGCACATGTCGAAGATGCGCGGCCGCGGCATCGACTTCGAGGAGTTCCGCCCCTACCAGCAGGGCGACGACATCCGCACCATCGACTGGCGAGTCACCGCACGCACGGGCACGCCCTTCACCAAAGTGTTCCGGGAGGAGCGCGAGCGTCCGGTCATCATCGCCATCGATCAATCGAGCAGCATGTTCTTCGGCTCTCAGGTGGCGTTCAAATCGGTGATTGCAGCCCAGGCAGCAGCGATTTTCTGCTGGATGGCCATCGACAATGGCGATCGTGTGGGCGGACTGGTGTTCTCGGACACCGAGGAATCGCTGGTGCGTCCCAAGCGCAGCCGTCGTTCAGCGCTGCATCTGCTGAATCAACTGCAATCCTTCAATGCCCGGCTTGCCGACAAGGAAGCGCGGCTGGCGGCGGCTCAGTCCGGCACCACGCCAGGCGGCCTGACCAAGGCCCTGGCGGACATCCGTCGCATTGCCAAGCCTGGCAGCACCCTCTATGTCCTGAGTGACTTCAGCACCCTGGACGATACTGGCATCCAGTACCTGAACCAGCTCTCGCGACACAACAATGTGGTGTGCTGCGTCATTTACGATGCGCTGGAGGAAAACCTGCCGGTGCCGGGCTACTACACGATCACCGATGGCATGAGCAAAGGCACGCTGAATTCCTACAGCCCGACGGCACGACGTGATTACCACACGCTGTTCAAGAACCGGATGGAAGCACTGCAGGCCGAATTCACGCGTCTTCAGATTCCCCATCTGAAAATCCGAACCAATCAGTACGTAGTTGAGCAGATCCGACAATGGACAGTGCAGACCCTCTAAGCCAGCTTGCAGACATTCACCTGCCGGAACCGGTAGGCTTCTGGCCGCCGGCACTGGGCTGGTGGATTCTGTTCTTCCTTCTTTGTGCCGCTGCCGTCTGGTTCGCTCGCCGCTATTACGCCGGCTGGAAGCAGACGCGGGCGCGCCAATTCGCCATTGCCGAGCTGGACAAGCAACTGGCGACACTGCGGCAGCAATCCGAGGGGCGGTCGCCCGAGGACATCGCTGCCCTGAACCTGGTCTTTGTGAGCGACGTCAATGCGGTGCTGCGCCGAGTCGCCATGAAGAACTTCCCGCACGAGAACTTTGCCAGCCTCGGCGGCGCCGCGTGGATCAGCTTTCTGCGCAATCACGGCGATGCCTCGCTGCTCGATGACGGCCTCGCGCGAACCTTGAGCGAGGGCCGTTTCGCAAGGGAATGGGAGGTTGACACGGACCGCGTCTACAAGATGGCCCATCAATGGATCAGCAGCCTCTATTTGGCTAGAATCGCCCCGGACAAGTCCCCCAAGAATGCGTCGTCGACGACGCTGGTGTCTGACCATGCTTGAGTTCACCTGGCCCTGGGCCCTGCTGGCACTGCCCCTCCCGTTGCTGGTGTACCGCTTCTTCGGGCGGGCGGCGCGCCAAGATGCCGCCCTGTATGTCCCCTTCTTCCAGCGCATGTCGCAATTGCAGGGCGACTCGGTGCGCTCCGACACCAATCGCTTGATCAAGCTGATCCTGCTGACTCTGATCTGGATCGCCCTCATCATCGCCGCCACACGGCCGCAGTGGGTGGGCGAACCCATCGAGCTGCCGTCCACAGGACGCGACCTGATGCTGGTGGTGGACATCTCCGGCAGCATGGAAGCGCGCGACATGGTGCTGAACAACGCCCAGCTGTCCCGCTTCGAAGTCATGAAGGCCGTGGTCAGCGACTTCGCCGAACGCCGTGAAGGCGATCGTCTCGGTCTGATTCTCTTCGCCGCCCACGCCTACATCCAGACACCGCTGACCTTCGACCGCAGCACAGTCGCCAAGCTGATTGCAGAACTGGAGATCGGCATGATCGAGGAATCCGCCACGGCCATCGGTGACGCCATCGGGCTGGGCGTGAAGCATCTGCGCGAGCGCCCGGCCGACAGCCGGGTGATGATCATGCTCACCGACGGCGTGAACAATGCCGGCGCGGTGACGCCGCTGCAGGCCGGCCAGCTGGCCCAGACCGAGAACATCAAGATCTACACGATCGGCATGGGTGCCGACAATCTCGTGCAGCGTTCCTTCCAGGGCGCGCGGGCGATCAACCCGTCTGCCGAGCTGGATGAAGAGAATCTCACGCAGATCGCCGAATCCACCGGCGGCCGCTACTTCCGGGCGCGCGATGTGCAGGACCTGATCGACATCTATCTCGAGCTCGACACCCTGGAAGCCATCGAACAGGATCAGCAGACCTTCCGCCCCATCAACGTCCTGTTCTACTGGCCTCTCGGGCTGGCCGTGCTGCTCAGCTTCCTGCTCGCCATCCTGAGTTTCCCCTGGGCCATCCTCTTCAGTCGCTCGGCTGCGGCGCCGACCGGCACGAATGCCGGACAGACCGCAACGGGAGGTCAGTGATGCCAGATTCCGGTCAGCTTGCCCTGTTCCTGAACGAGTTCCACTTCCTGAGGCCGCTGTGGCTGCTGGCCCTGATTCCCGCCCTGCTGTTCGTGGTGTATCTGTGGCGTCTGAACGAGACCGCCAGTGCCTGGGACAGAGCCATCGACAAGGAGCTGCTCCCCTATCTGCTGGACAACACCAGGAGCGCGGCCGAACGCACGCCGCTGGTGATCCTGCTCGCCCTCTGGGTGCTGTCCATCCTGGCGCTGGCCGGGCCGGTCTGGGAAAAGATCCCGCAACCGGTGCAGGCACGGCAGGACGCCATGGTCATTGTCTACGACCAGTCCCTGTCCATGTACGCCACCGACTACGAACCCAACCGCCAGACCATCAGCAAGCGCAAGATCATCGATGTGCTCGACCGTCGCGTGGAAGGCCAGACCGCCCTGATCGTCTATGCGGGGGATGGCCATGTGGTGACCCCTCTGACCGAGGATTCGGTGACGATCCGCTCCCTGGTACCCTCGATCAACCCCAACATGATGCCGGCCTTCGGCAGCAACACCGTGGCCGCCATCGAACAGGCGCGGCAGCTGTTCGCCGACTCCGGGGCTACCTCCGGCACCATCCTTCTTGTGACCGACGGCGTCGAACGCAGTGATCACGCCGACCTGGAACTGATGCTGTCCCAGAGCGGCTACCGCCTTCTGATCCTGGGCGTGGGCACCGATGCCGGCGCCACCATTCCTGCCGCCGGCGGGGATTTCCTGCGCGATGCCAACGGTCAGATCGTGGTGGCGCGCCTGGACCGCACCAGCCTGCAGGACCTGGCGGAACGAACCGGCGGACGCTATGCCGATCTCGACCTCACCGGCCGGGACCTGGACTATCTGCTGGAAGACAATGGTTTCCTGGACGAGGACGAACTCAGCGCCGTGGAAGAGAACTTCGACATCTGGTTTGAGGCTGGCCCCTGGCTGCTGGTGCTGATCCTGCTGCTGGGCGCCATGGCCTTCCGCCGCGGCTGGCTGCTGAGCATCGCCCTGGTGCTGACCGGCACGGGGGCCCTCTTCACCCCCACACAGCAGGCACAGGCAGCCGAATGGACTGATCTATGGAAGACCCGCGACCAGCAAGGTGAAGAAGCCTTTGCGCAGGAAGATGTCGTGGCCGCCGCCGGGCTGTTCGAGTCGCCCGAATGGCGTGGCACGGCTGCCTATCGGGCCGGGGATTTCGCCGGCGCCGTGCAGGCCTACAGCCTCGACCCTGGCACCAATCCCGACAATCACTACAATCTGGGCAATGCCTATGCGATGACGCAGAACTTCGAGGCCGCAATCAGCGCTTACGACATCGCGATTGCGCTGGACCCGGAACACGCCGACGCCATCCACAACCGCGAGATCGTGGCAGCTCTGCTGGAACAGCAGCAGAACGAGCAGAACGAGGAATCCAGTGACGACATGACCTCGCCACAGGATCAGAACGAAGAACAGCAGGAAGAGCAGCAGGAAGGCGAGCAGACCGAGCAGGAACAGGAGCAGCAACAGCAGGAAGAGCAACAGGACGGCGAAGAATCGGAAGAGCAGGAGCAGACCGAGCAGCAGCAGAATTCGGAGCAGGAGCAGCAGGAAGAACAGCAGCAGGGTGAACAGCCGAACCAGAGCAATGCCGAAACGGAAAACCAGGAGTCACTGGAACAGTGGCTGCGCCGCATCGACGACGATCCGGGCGAGCTGATGCAGCGCAAGTTCCAGTTCGAGTACCGTCGTCGCCAGCTGGACAACCGCTCATCAACACAGACGGACGGGCAAATATGGTAATTCTGCGCACCGGCCTTCTGGCCGCCCTTTTCTGCATGTTCTCCATACTGGTGCAGGCACAACCGGTCACCGCCACGCTTGATCGAACCGAAATCGTGCGCGGCGAGACGGTCATCCTGACCATTCGTGTCGAGGGGCAATCCGGCGGCGTCGACATGGACCTCAGCCCGCTGGAAGCCGGCTTCCAGGTGATCTCCACCCGCACGTCCAGTCAGATCAGCAGTGTCAACAACAGCATGAACGCCAGGATCGACTATCACCTGACACTGTTTCCGCTGAATGAAGGTGAAGTCACCATTCCCCCGCTGGTGGTTGCTGGCGAAACCACGCCTGCCCTGACCATTCAGGTGGAACCGCGCTCCGCCACCGGCTTGTCCGGCCAAGAGCTGTTCATGGAGGCCGTGGTCAGCAAGGAAACGGTCTATGTGCAGGAGCAGCTGCTGTTCTCACTTCGGCTCTATTACACCATCAGCGGCATTCGCAACCCGATCTTCACCGATCTGGAATTGCCTGATGCCGTGGTGCAGACCATCGGCACGCCCAATCAGTACGAAACCCTCGTGGATGGCATGCGCTACGGAGTCTATGAAAAGCAGTACGCCATCTTCCCGCAGCGCAGCGGCACGCTGGAGATTCCGGACATCATGTTCCGCGGCGAAGTGACGGACAGCTCGAGCAATTACGTCTTCCGCAATCTGAACACCCGTACCGTGACCTCCTACGCCGAAGGCCATATCATCAACGTCACCGAGAAGCCCGCCAGCTATCCGGCAGACGCCCTCTGGCTGCCCGCCTCCGAGATCACCGTGCGCGAGCGCTGGGACAACGACTTCACCAATGTGCGGGTGGGCGACTCCGTCTACCGCGTCATCGAGATCGAGGCCCAGGGCCTGGACGGCGCCGCACTGCCGCCGCTGGAGGCACCACAGATCGACGGCGTCAACACCTATCCCGAGCCTGCCTCCATCGACCGCAGCTTCGTCGACGGCAGCATCGTGGGCAAGCGCGTGGAGTCGACGTCCTTCCTGATGACAGCGCCCGGCACGGTGCGGGTGCCGGGCGTCAGCATCCCGTGGTATGACATCGATACCGGCGAGGTCAAGTACGCCACCCTGACCGACAGCGCCATCAGCGTCGGAGCCGCCCGCTCAGGCAGCACCTCCGAAACCCTGCTGCTCTCCAATGCCGACATGGAAGAGCCGACGCGCGAGACCTTCGAGGCGTCCACGGCGGCTGCGCAGGCAGAGGCTGAAGCTGAGACCCTGGTGAGTTCGCCCACTACCCCGCTGTGGATCCTGAGCCTGGCCGCTGCTCTGACCGCCCTGATCTTCGCGCTGACCTTCGTGCGCTTCAAACCGCGTGCGCCGCGACCGGCACCCGCCAAGGTCTATCCAGTGGCCGCACCGATGTATCGCCAGAGCATCGCCCCCGAGGCCGAGACCAAGGCATTCAAGGATTTCGACAGCAGCTGCTCAGGCAAGAACCTCCCTGCCCTGCGCCTGGCCCTCATCGGCTGGGGGCGTCAGTACTTCGCCGACGCCGAGCTGCACACACTTGATGCCGTGGCGCTGCGCACCGCAAACGCGGAGATTCGCGAGATCTGCCTGCACCTGCAGCAGGCGCTGTACGGCCAGGGCGGCACGGCGTTGGCCATCGACGCCGACATCCAGCGCCTGCAGCAGCTGATCACCGAACTGCGCACTGCCCACCGGCAGCGGCAGACGCGCTACAGCAAGGATCAGGACTACATCATTCCGCCGCTCTACAAGGCCTGAGGCCATGGCACGCGGTTCTTCGCTGGTCTATTCCACTGATGCGGGGCGTCACTGCCCCGACTGCAGCCGCCCCGTGGCGGCATGCGAATGCAAGCGTCTCGCGCAGGCAGCGCGCCCCACGGGCGATGGCATCGTGCGACTGAAACGGGAAACCAAGGGGCGTGGTGGCAAGGGGGTGACGCTCATCGACGGCCTGCCCCTGCAGGACGAGGCCTTGCTGGCGCTGGCAAAGCAGCTGAAGAACAAGTGCGGCACAGGCGGCACCGTGAAGGATGGCGTGATCGAGATCCAGGGGGATCACCGCACCCAGCTGCAGAGCCTGCTCGAAGCCCAGGGCTACAAGGTCAAGCTGGCTGGAGGCTGACTTCCCGGCTCACGAAACCACTCCGACATTCACCAGCAACCGGCGCCATGGCGACAGCAGACGCCTGCGCAGCTGCCAGCTTGTCGATTCCAGGGCCTTGAGCCGGGACCCTGCATCCGCACCCGCCACGGCTTGCGACGAATTCGGCACATAGGCGAGCGCCTCGAACTGTACCGTCACCTGCCGCAGTGCTTCCGCGTACTCCGGCCGCAGGCGGGCCACCCGCTGACAGAAATCCCCCTGCGCCTCTCCTCGCTGACGCGGCAAACCGCAGACCGCCAGCTCCCGCAACAGGGCCAGATAGATTCGCATGGCAGGATCATGCCGGCCGTGCGACCCCTGACGCAGCAGCAGCCAGCCCGCCAGCATGAAGAACAGCACGATCACTGACCCAAGCGCCACGAGCAACCCTTGGCGGGCGTTCTCGCCGAACCAGCTGCCCAGCAACTGCATCTGCATATCCTCGTCGTAACTGACCACCCAGCGGTTCCAAGCGTAATCCACGGCCTCCACCCGCAAACGCAAGGTGTTCAGCCACTGCGTATCACGGAAACGCATCATCGAGAAGCCGGCGTCCTCCATGAAACCCGGCTGATCGGCGAAGATAGACTCGACCCCCAGGGTGATGCGCTAAGGCGCCACCGCCGCCGTGGGATCGAAGCGCACCCAGCCCTCCCCTCGAACCAGACCTCGGCCCAGGCGTGAGCGTTGTACTGATACACTAGGGTGTAGTCCTCGTAGGGGTTGTATTCGCCGCCCTGATAGCCCACCACCACGCGGGCAGGAATGCCGGCCTCCCGCATCATGTAGACGAAGATGCCGGCGTAGTGGCCGCAAAAGCCTTCACGCGTCGTGAACATGAACTCATCGATGCTCTCGTCGCCCAGGGCCGGCGGTGTCAGCGTGTAGTAGAACGGTTCCTGTCGGAACAGCCGAAGCACCGCCGTGGCATAGTCCATGTCACTCGCGGCGGCGGCTCGCATCTGTGCCGCCAGCGCTGCCGTGCGCGGATTCTGATTGCCTTCGGGCAATTGCAGGGCGCGGGCGCGCAGGGGCGCCGACAATTCCAGATCGCTCTGGTGCCGCAGATAGGAGCGCACTTCTCAACGGTAACGCTGGGTGATGGGCTTGTCGGTGATCAGCGAATAATTGCGATCCTGCACCATGCCGTCCGTGCGGGTCTCGGCCAGTTGCAGGGCATAGACCCAACTCTGCTGCGTGGGCTCCAGAATCACGTCGTAGGCCACGGGTTCTAGCAGCGGCACCCCGCGGAAGGTGCTCGGAAAGCACTGGATCATCTGATAGGTCTGCAGGGTAGAGCCGGCCCGCCGCCAGGTGCGGCCATCGAAGAAGTCCAGCACCAGGCCGCGCCAATAGAGGTCTTTGTGGGCCGGGGCCTCGCCGCCGAAGCTCACGCGGAAGGCCAGCTCGCCGGAACGCCCGAGGTTCGTGATGTCACCGGGTGTCATCTCGTCCGACACGCCCATGTTGGTGGACGACGACACCAGCAGCGGCATGGACCACAGCGGCGAGATGCGCGGCACCAGGATGAAGAGCGCGATGGTCAGCGGAATGCTCTGCAACACCAGTTTCACTGCGAGCCGGGCATTGTCGCGCAAGGTGTTGCGGGCATTGTCCCGATACAGCGACAGCATGGTGCCCGTGATCAGGATGAAGCAGACGATGGCATGCAGCGTGGCCAGAATGGTCTGGGTGTAGATGAAACCGAGCATGGCCAGCACATAGCTCAAGGCGATCACGATCTGGATGTCGCGCCGATCGCGCATCTCCAGCAGCTTGAAGACCACCCCGACAATCAACAGGCACGGCGGTATCCAGCCCGATACCCAGTGAGCGGTCCAGCCGGGATTCAGGCAGCGGAAAGGTCCCGGCCAGACTGACCGGGTTCTGGGTGGCAATCACGAAAAAGGTAGACGGCTGTGCGCGTGTCTGGCCTTCCACGGACACCTGACTTTCCTCCATGGTCTCCAGCGGTGCGCTCTGGGTCTTGGGCGTGCTGCGATTGATCTCGTCGGCCAGCACGAGCTGGCGGAAGATGGGGCCGGGATGAAAGTTGAAGCTGCCGCTGGCCTGATCGAAGACAGACACGCCGAGGATGTCGGCAGGCAGCAGGTCACTGGTGAACTGGATGCGATTGAAGTCGAGCCCGAACACGCGGGCCAGAGCGTGGGCCAGCGTGGTCTTGCCCATGCCGGGCAGGTCCTCGATCAGCAGATGCCCCCCGAGACCAGACAGCACAAGGCCAGCCGGATCTGCGTTTCCTTGCCCAGCAGCACCTTGCCGATCTCCTCGACCGCCGCTCCGATTCTGTCCTGCATGTTGTCCCCTGTCCTGCGATTCTTGTTGGTCTGGCAGCTCAGGCGATTGCGCGAGTGTCAGTCCCCTGACTTGCCCGCCTTGGCCAGGTCGTTGCGTGTGTCTTCCAGCCGCTTGAGGTAGCGGGCGTCGACGTCGCCGGTGATGTACTGGCCGTCGAATACCGAACACTCGAAGCGCTTGATGGCGGGATTGCCTTCGGACGACGCGGCAATCAAGTCTTCCAGGTCCTGGAAGATCAGCCAGTCGGCGCCGATCAGCTCCTGCACTTCTTCATCGGTGCGGCCGTGGGCGATCAACTCGCTGGCCGCCGGCATGTCGATGCCGTAGACGTTCGGATAGCGCACCGCCGGCGCTGCCGAGGCGAAATACACCTTGCGCGCTCCGGCATCGCGAGCCATCTGGATGATCTGACGGCAGGTCGTGCCTCGAACGATGGAATCGTCCACCAGCAGGACCGTCTTGCCCCGGAATTCCAGTTCAATCGCATTGAGTTTCTGGCGGACGGACTTCTTGCGCTGACTCTGTCCCGGCATGATGAAGGTGCGGCCGATGTAGCGGTTCTTGACGAAGCCCTCGCGGTACTTCACGCCCAGTTGGTTGGCCAGTTCCAGCGCCGACGTTCGGCTGGTGTCGGGAATGGGGATGACAACGTCGATGTCGTGCTCCGGGCGCAGACGCTTGACCTTGTCGGCCAGCTTCTCGCCCATGCGCAGACGGGCCTTGTAGACGGAGATGCCGTCCATGAGCGAGTCAGGGCGTGCGAAGTAGACATGCTCGAAGATGCAGGGGGTGTATTCCGCTGGCCCTGCACAGATACGCGTGTGCAGATTGCCGAGAATGTCCACGTAGACTGCCTCGCCTGGGGCCACATCGCGCACCAAGGTGAAGCCCTGGGAGTCCAGCGCCACACTCTCGGAGGCCAGCATGTACTCGGTGAAGCCGTCTCGCTCGCGCTTGCCGAACACCAGAGGGCGGATGCCGTTGCGATCGCGGAAACCGACGATGCCGTAACCGCCCAGCATGACCAGCGCGGCATACCCGCCACGACAACGTCGATGCACGCCGCGCACCGCCGTGAAGACATCCTCGGGGCTCGGCACCATCTTGGCCAGCAGTTGCAGTTCATGGGCGAAGACGTTGAGCAGGACTTCGGAGTCGGAGTCGGTATTGATGTGCCGCAGGTCTTCCTTGAAGAGGTCGCGGCTGAGTTCGGCCGCGTTGGTCAGGTTGCCGTTGTGCGCCAGGCTCAGGCCGTACGGCGAATTCACGTAGAAAGGTTGGGCGAGCGCCGGACTGGAGCTGCCTGCCGTGGGATAGCGGACGTGACCGATGCCCATGTTGCCCGCCAGTCGCTCCATGTGGCGCGTGCGGAACACGTCCTTGACCAGACCGTTGTCCTTGCGCAAGTTCAACTTGCCATTGTCACTCGTGGCGATGCCGGCCGCGTCCTGCCCGCGATGCTGCAGAACCGTCAACGTGTCGTAAAGGCAGACCGCCACATCGGACTTGCCAACCACTCCAACCAGACCACACATAACACCTACTCCGAAAGTTCCTGCTTGCCAGCGACACCGGGCCCTAGAGGGACGCCTGCGTTGCCGGGACCATATCCGTCACGAACATTCGTGACCTTTCAATCCATTCCTGTGCGTGCGGAATCGCTGCGGACTCCTGCCACCACGGCTCATCGGCAAAGAAGCTGCCGCCGAAATACACGAACACCATCACGATCACGGCCCCGCGCGCGACGCCGAACAGCGCACCGAGAAGCCGGTCGGTAAGCTTCAGGCCGGAGATGTCGATCAGTTTCGCCACCAGGTTGTTGATCAGGGCTCCAACAATCAGCGTGCCGATGAACAGGATGGCGAAAGCGAAGGCCTGCTGCATCGCGGGGCTGTCCACCCAGCCGCCGAGCACGGGAGCCAGGGGCTCGCTGTAGAGGCGCGAGATCAGCAGCGCCGCAATCCAGGCCAGCAGGGACAGCACC
The DNA here is from genome assembly GCA_030832825.1 of Gammaproteobacteria bacterium. Taxonomy (GTDB): domain Bacteria; phylum Pseudomonadota; class Gammaproteobacteria; order Pseudomonadales; family Pseudohongiellaceae; genus UBA5078. The sequence goes on along the minus strand of JAURIJ010000012.1, from coordinate 12,953 downwards.
TCGCGCACGAAGCCGCGCCAGAGACCGAAGAGGCTCGACACCACGGTCACCACCAGAAAGCTCGCATCCAGCCAATGCAACTGCATCATGATTCCCTTGTTGATTCAGACTCCGCCCTCAGAGCGCCTCGATTTCGTAGCGCACGACGATGCCCGAGAGTTGAAATTCGTCCTGCAACTGGCGCTGCAGCTGCAGCATGGCGGCGCGATCCGCGCCCGGCCCGACGAACACGGCCGTCAACGGCCCCTGCGATGAGGTGATCTGTCGCGCGTAGGCACGGTGCCCACGGGCCAGCAAGCGCTCGACCAGCGCCTGGGCGTTGGCGGCACTGGAAAAGGACGCGAGACGCACGCTCCAGCCTTCGGGCAGGCCGTCACTGTCGAGAACAGGCGGCGGCACGACGGGCAGCACGGCAGTGGCGGCAGTCGTTGAATCGGGTGCGGTGTCAGCAGGAGGCGCTGTCGACTCCTCAACGTCAGCAGGGGCTTCGACAGACGGCGCTGGGGTTGCTACCACCACCGTGTCCACGGGTTCCGCATAGGGCTGAAAGCTCAGCTGATCGGAGTCGGCGGCAATCTCGGGGCGCACCGCTTCGATGCGAGGAACCTCGGGAAATGGCTGAGCGGCGGGAATGCGACTTTCCAGCGGAAGTTGGTAACTGCCCTGACCGTCGAACAGGATCGGCAGGATGACCACGGCCGCAATCAGCAACACGATGGCACCAACAACTCTTTGCTTTCTGCTCTGGTCCAAACCAGTAGTGCCCCTAGGTATCGACTGTCCGCGGCTCAGCGCACGCTGTCAGACGGTGTTGGATTGCTGGCCGCTGCGTGCACATGCCGAACGACATCGGCAACAGTGACGAAGGACCCCGTGACCAGCACCAGATCAGACTCGGCGGCACAGGCCATGGCGTGCTCGTAGGCTTGCGCAACGCTGGCATGCGGCCCGAGCACTTGTGCGCCCTGCGCCTGCAGCAATTCGAACAGCGCTTGCGCACTCAGACCGCGGGTTTCAGCGAATGCGGCAATATACCAAAAGTCCACTGCGGATTCTAAGGCCTTGTGGAAGCCGAGCTGATCCTTGTCGGCCATCATGGCCAGCACGACATGGACGCGCGCCGCAGTGCCGGCCTGCTGCCTGAAGCGCCGCAGCTTCTCCAGCAACAGCTGCGCCGCATGCGGGTTGTGCGCGACATCGACACGCAGCTGCGCGCCGTGGCGCGAGTCTTCGATGCGCTGGTAACGCCCCTGCAGGCCGAGGCCGTCCAGCGCTGCACAGACGCATTCGCGGGACGGAGGCAATGCCAGGCACTGCAAGGCCTGCAGCACGGTGGCCGCGTTGAGCAGATCCAGCTCCGGCACAGGCAGATCATTCCATGCCAGTGAGGCACCGTCCCCGTCCCGCCCCCACCAGCGCCACGTCACATCGCTCTTCTCGAAGCCGAAGTCCACCCCTTGCACCCGCAGCGGTGCGCCGAGTCGCCGGGCTTCCTCCAGAATCGTCACGGGCGGGTCGAGATCACCACACAAGGTTGGCGTGGCGGCGCGTAATATCCCGGCCTTCTCGCGCCCGATGGCCTCGCGCGTATCCCCCAGCCACTCCATGTGGTCCAGCCCGATGCTGGTGATGATGGCGATGTCCGGGTCGACGAGATTGATGGCATCCAGGCGCCCCCCCAGACCAATCTCCAGCACGGCGACATCGACCTGCTCCTGGGCGATCAGCCAGAGGCCGGCCAGGGTGCTGTACTCGAAATAGGTCAGGGAGATATCGCCACGCTCGGCCTCGATCCGATCGAAGGCGGCGCACAGTTGCGCGTCTGTGGCGGGCTGGCCGTGCAGGCCCACGCGCTCGTTGTAGACATGGAGATGGGGAGAGGTACAGGTGCCGACGCGCCGGCCGCTGGCGCGCAGGATGGCATCCAGCATCGCCACAGTAGACCCCTTGCCGTTCGTGCCGGCCACGGTGATCACCAGGGGAGCGGGCCTGCACACGCCAAGCCGGCGTGCCACCTCACGGACACGCTTCAAGCCCAGGTCGATCTCCTTGGGATGCAGCGCCTGAATTCTGTCGAGCCACTGCGCTAGTGTCGGCATTTGCGTTCAGGCCATCCGCGAGGTGAGACAACTGATCAGGGGCATCCGCTTACAGATGCATCAGTTTGGCAAGCAGTGACGAGATGCGGTCACGCATTTCCTTGCGATGCACGATCATGTCGATGGCCCCGTGCTCCAGCAGGAACTCGCTGCGCTGGAAGCCCTCGGGCAGCTTCACCCGCACCGTCTGGCGAATCACATCCGGGCCTGTGAAGCCGACCAGCGCATTGGGTTCCGCCACGTTGATGTCGCCCAGCATGGCAAGGCTGGCAGAAACACCGCCGTACACCGGGTCCACCAGCACGGAGATGAACGGCAGACCGTTCTCGCGCAGGCGAGCCAGGGCTGCTGACGTCTTGGCCATCTGCATCAGGGAGATCAAGGCTTCCTGCATGCGGGCCCCACCGCTGGTGGAGAAACAGACAAGCGGCAGGCGCTTGTCGATGCAGGTGTTCACGGCCTGAGTGAATTTCTCGCCGACCACGGCGCCCATGGAGCCGCCGATGAAGGCGAATTCAAAGGCCGCCACGACCATCTCGACACCGTTGACGGTGCCTTCAACCACGATCAGGGCATCCTTCTCGCCCGTCGCTTTCTGGGCGGCTGACAGGCGATCCTTGTACTTCTTCAGGTCACGGAACTTGAGGATATCGACCGGCTCCATGTCGGCATTCAGTTCGACCTGGCCTGCCGGATCAAGAAACAATTCCACACGGCGACGCGCCGTGATGCGCAGGTGATGGTCGCACTTCGGGCAGACTTCCAGATTGCGCTCCAGATCGGGCCGGTAGAGCACGGCCTCGCAGCGCGGGCACTTCTTCCACAGACCCTCTGGCACACTGGCGCGTTGCTTGCCGGGCGTCCCATCAGCCGCGCCAGAGCTGCGGATGGAAGGAAGAATTTTGTTGATCCAACTCATGACAGACTACCGTGATTCACAATTTAAATATTCAAATCAAGTGGATATAACGATTACTTGATGTTTTCTATGGCGCTGCGGATCGACGCGATGACCGCCACGGTGGCTGCCAGATCATCCGGTGTCGCCACGCCGCCCCTGTGCAGACGCGAAATGGCATCCACCAGGGCGCTGCCCACTATAACACCGTCACTGATGCTCGCCATGTCGACGGCAGAGGCCGCGTCCTTGATGCCGAAACCCACCACGACCGGCAGGTCGGTCATGGTGCGCAGGTGTTCAATCTTGGACTTGATATCGCCCTTGTCAGTGATCGCGGCTCCGGTAACGCCCTTCAGCGAAACGTAATAGAGATAGCCGGTGGAACTGGCGCAGATCGAGGCAAGACGCGACTGAGTCGTGGTCGGCGCCACCAAAAATACCGTGTCCAGACCGCGCGGTCGCACCGCGTCGAACAGCTCCGCACATTCGTAGGCCGGCATGTCCACGATAAGCACGCCATCCGCCCCCACCGCCTGAGCGGCACTGGCAAAGGCCTCGTAACCCATGATCTCGATCGGATTCAGATAGCCCATGAGCACGATCGGGGTCGTGGCATCGTGTGCACGGAACTGCCGCACGATATCCATCACGTCGTGCAGTGTGGTGCCCTCGCGCAACGCCCGCTCGGCGCCCAGCTGAATCACGGTGCCGTCCGACGAAGGGTCGCTGAAGGGAATGCCCAGCTCGATGATGTCGGCGCCGGCAGCCACCAGCGCATGCATCAGGGCCAGCGTGGTGCCCTTGTCGGGATCGCCCGCGACCAGATAGGGAATGAGAACCTTGCGTTTTGCTGCCCGCAGGGCGGCCATGGTCTGACTGATACGGCTCATGAGATGTGACTCGCAGACTTGAGATCAGATTTCGATGCCATCGATGCCGGCAACAGTGTGGATGTCCTTGTCGCCGCGCCCGGACAAGTTGATCACCACAATCCTGTCTTTCGGCAACTGTGCCGCCAGCTTGCATCCGTAGGCAATGGCGTGGGCGGACTCGAGCGCCGGAATGATGCCTTCCATGCGGCTTAGATAGCGGAAGGCTTCCAGCGCCTCGGTATCCGTCGCCGCCACATAATTCACGCGGCCTATGTCCTTGAGCCAGGCGTGCTCAGGCCCCACGCCCGGGTAATCCAGACCAGCCGACACAGAGTGGGTCTCCATGATCTGGCCGGCTGCGTCGGTCATCAGATAGGTGCGATTGCCATGCAGAACCCCAGGGCGACCGGCACTTAGTGGCGCCGCATGCCGTCCAGTCTCCAGACCATCGCCACCCGCTTCCACGCCATACATGCTGACATCGGTATCATGCAGGAAGGGGTGAAACAGGCCGATGGCGTTTGAGCCACCGCCGACACAGGCGACCAGCGCATCGGGCAGCCGGCGGAACAGCTCCATGGACTGCTGCCGGGCTTCGCGCCCGATCACTGACTGGAAGTCACGCACCATGCGCGGGTACGGGTGCGGCCCTGCCGCCGTGCCGATGATGTAATAGGTATTGTCGACATTGGTGGCCCAGTCGCGCAGCGCTTCGTTCAAGGCATCCTTGAGCGTGCGCGAGCCGGATTCCACGGCGATCACGCGGGCCCCCATGAGCTTCATGCGGTACACGTTGGCAGACTGCCGCTTGATGTCCTCGGCGCCCATGTAAACGTCGCACTGCAGCCCGAGACGGGCGGCGATGGTGGCACTGGCCACGCCGTGCTGACCGGCACCGGTCTCGGCAATGATGCGCGGCTTGCCCATGAACTTCGCCAGCAATGCCTGCCCAATGGTGTTGTTGATCTTGTGCGCACCGGTATGGTTGAGGTCTTCCCGTTTGAGCACGATCTTCGCACCGCCGAAATGCGCGGTCAGTCGTTCGGCCACATACAAAGGTGACGGACGGCCGACATAGAATTTCAGATCCCGGTCGATCTCGGCCCAGAATTCCGGCTTGCCCGCCATGGTGGTGTATACCTTATCGAGTTCCTCCACGGCGGCAATCAGGGTTTCCCCCACAAAGACACCACCGTAGCGACCGAAATGGCCGTGCGCGTCGGGACCGCTGAAGGGATCTGCGGCAGTGGCGCCGACAACTTGCTCTGGCTTAACAGTTGACACGATTTACCTCGTTTATGAACTCACGCATGCGTTCTACGCTCTTGCGTCCTGGGGCGGATTCAACGCCGCTGCTGACATCGACTGCATAGGGTCTGACCTGCCGTATGGCACCTGCCACGTTGGCGGGATCGAGGCCCCCGGCCAGCACGATCTTGGAGGCGGATTCCGCCACGCAGCGCTGGGCGATAGCCCAGTCGAATGCCGTGCCGGTTCCGCCGGCCATGTGTTTGTCGTAACTATCGAGAAGAATGGCGGAACCATTTGAAAATCTGGAAATTTCCTTGGCAAGATCGAGATCGGGACGAACTCGGATCGCCTTCATGAACGGAAGACCGAACGAGGCGCAGAAGGCGGGCGATTCATCGCCGTGAAACTGCAGGCAGTCGAGGTGTACATGCTTCAGCACCAGCTCGACTTCGGCTTCGGTGGGATTCACGAACAGGCCCACCACGTTCACGAAGGCGGGCAGCGCCCGCCGTATGGCGCCAGCACGCTGTGCGTCCAGGGCGCGTGAGCTGCGCGGGTAAAACACCAAGCCGATGGCATCGGCCCCAAGCTCTGCTGCCTGCAGAGCATCCTCTACGCTGGTCAATCCACAGATCTTGATGCGAGTTCGCTGCACACTACTGCCCGGTTCTGGAAAAGGTTGCGATTCTAGCAAAGAACCCTGCGGGAGCCTACGCAAAGGGCTGCAAAAAAGCCGGCCCGACCGAAACCTCCGGAAGACCGAACTCCATGGGATAACGCACGGAAACAAGATACAGACCACAAGGGCTTGCGGTTTTTGCGGCCACCGTGCGATCGCGCGCCCGCAGCACTGTCGCTGCCCACTGGGGCTGTTGTCGCCCTGCCCCGATCTCCATCAAGGTGCCGGCGATGTTGCGCACCATGTGTTGCAGGAAGGCATTGGCCTCAATGTCGATGACGATGAAGCGGTGATGCCGGGTGACTTGCAGGTGCATCACATTGCGGAACGGTGTGCGCGACTGGCAACCAGCGGCACGAAAGGAACTGAAGTCCTGCTCGCCCAGCAGCAACTGCCCGGCGGCGTGCATGGCATCGATATCCAGGGTTTCCCGAGTATGGGTGAGATGGCGGGCAAGCACGGCCGGCTCCACCGGATTGTCGTAGATGACGTAAAGATAGCGGCGGGACTGTGCCGAGAAGCGCGCATGGAAATCGGCCGGCACGGACTTCGCCCAGACGATGCGCAGACTTGGCGGCAGCAGACTGTTGCCACCGCGACGCCAGGCCTTTTCACCACGGTCAACGGCACAATCGAAATGCACCACCTGACCCGTGCCGTGAACGCCAGTATCCGTGCGCCCGGCACAGGTGAGCTTGACGGGATGACTGGTGATCTCCGACAGAGCGGCTTCCAACCTAGCCTGCACGGTGGGCAGGACAGGACTGCCCTGCTGCTGCCAGCCATGAAAGGCGGCGCCGTCATACTCGACGCCGAGGGCGATGCGGTGGGGAAAGGGTGTCTCCAGGTTCAAAGTTTGCTCAGGAGTGTCCGGGCATCCTTGACCTGATCCTCGTCGCCTTCTCGCAGGACCTCTTCAAGAATCTCGCGCGCGCCGTCACTGTCGCCCATCTCGAAATAGGCACGGGCCAGGTCCAGCTTGGTGGCCGCTTCGTCGGCATCGGAGAGGTATTCGAACACGTCGTCATCGTCTTCGACAGCGGCCTTGTCGGCTTCGGGCTTTTCCAGCGAGCTCAGCACAGTCTCGTCGACGAACTGCAGATCATTGTAATCAGCAGCCTTCGCAAGAGAACCGGGCTCTACCCTGACGCTGCTTTCGTAGGCCGCGATCGCACCGCGCTCGAACTCTTCCGCAACACCCACCTTGAGCTGGTTCTCGGAAATGCGCAGTTCAGCGGCCAAGCCGTCCATGCCGGCAAGGGCTGCCGCCTGCTCGGCGGCGCGATTGCGCTTGATCAGCATGAAGACCAGCAGGGAAATGATCAGCGCTGTCACTGCCAGCAGAGCGGCTGTATTGGCCACCAGCGATGCCAGCAGCGTCCCGAGGAAGCTGCGCTCGGGCGCCATGGTGATCACGGTGGGAGGCTCCTCGACGACGGGTTCCTCGGCGGGGGCATTCGCGAGCGACTCCTGCAGCTGCGCCAGTTCCAGGTCGCGCAGCCGGATGATCTCCTGGGCTGACGCGATCTGCTCTTCCAGCAGGCCCAACCGCTCAGTCAGTTCGGCATTCAGCAGGGCGGCGCGATCGGCCTCTTCACGCTGCACCGCCAGGACATCTTCCAGGCTGGCAATGCGTGCATCCAGCTCAGCGCTCTGGCCGCTCACCGCCTGGGTGCCCGGCGCCGCATTGTCGACACTCACCACGCTCAGTTCGCCGCGCGGGCCGGCGTCCGGTGTGGCGGGAGCGGAAGGCGGCGGCGTCAGTGGCTGGGAAGTCAGCGGCACATTGCGACGGTTCTCGAACAGCTGATTCTGGCGGGCAACCTCGCCCGTGGCCTCTCGCGAACTCAGGGCGCGGATCTGCTCGATGTCCGGCAGACGCAGGACCTGGCCACGCCGGATCATGTTGATGTTGTCGCCGATGAAGGCGTCGGTATTCAGGCGCTGGATGGCCAGCATGGTTTGCTGCACCGACACGGAGCTGTCCGGGCGCACGCGCAGTGCGATGTCCCAGAGCGTGTCGTTGGCATCGGTGGTCAGCGTTTCAGCGTCTGCCGGGGCCGCCAGTGGGCCGGGCGTGGCAGCGGGTGTGGCGGGAGTCTGAGGCGCTGGCGCAGCCGCAGCGTTCACGGGCGCAGCAGCGTCCGCCCCGGCGTTCGCATCCAGTTGTGCCACCAGCGCTGCAGGCGGTTCCTCGACGGGTGCCGGACTCGTCGGAGCCGGCTCGGCAGGCGCTGCCAGCCGCATGGATTGTGCTTGTGAATCGCCCGAAGAATCAGCCGCAATTGATTGATTTATAGATTTTTGTGAAAAAGATTCCTGCGTTTCGACTTGCTGCGACGGCTGCTGAATCACCAGTGCCGGGGCATCCTGCGCAAACGCGGGCAGGTCCAGCAGCACGGTGTATTCGCTCAGCAGACGCCCGGACGGCCAGCGGGTCTCCAGCACAAAACTCAGATAGGGCTCGCGCACCACATCCTGGGTGCTGATCTGCACAACCGCTTCTGCTCCGGCGGGGCGCACATCAAAGCGGATATTGTCGAGAAAGGCTTCGCGATCGATGGAGAAACGTTCGAAGTCGCTGTCGGAAGCCAGCTGGGCACTGATCTGCTCGGCGCGAACGCTACCCAGCTGGAGAACGGGAATATTGGCCCGAAGGGGCTGGTTCAGCGCCGACTCTAGGGTGATTTCACCCAGGCCGAGGGCCTTGGCATTGGCCGCCGCCAACAGCACGAACGAGGTAAAAATCACCACCGGCTTTCTGACCATTTTCCGTTCCTTCTTTTTATGGCTGGTGAGGCTGTCACACTCGACTGCTGGAAGGTTGGGTGCACGCAGGGAAAGGAGGTCTAAGCGACCTCACAATCCCGAGAAACACGCTTCAAAAACGCGTGCAAGTATTCATTACAAATAGTCTTTTATCAACACTTCGGCAATCTGTACGGAGTTCAGCGCAGCCCCTTTTCGCACGTTGTCTGACACAATCCACAGATTCAGTCCGTTGGGATGCGAAATGTCGGAACGGATGCGACCCACCAGCACAGCATCCTTGCCGGCGGAATCTCCTACCGCTGTCGGATAGCCACCGGGCTTGCGCTCGTCCATCAACTCCACACCCGGCGCGTTTGCCAGCAGCGCGCGCACTTCCTCGACACTGATCGGGCTGCGCGTTTCGATGTGCACGGCTTCGGAGTGAGAATAGAACACCGGCACCCGCACGCAGGTGGCATTCACCCGGATGGAGTCGTCACCCAGGATCTTCTTGGTCTCCCAGGACATCTTCATCTCTTCCTTGGTATAGCCATTGTCCAGGAACACGTCAATTTGAGGCAGCACATTGAAGGCGATCTGCTTGGGGTAGACCTTGGTGACCGGCGTGCGACCGTTGAGGAGATCGGCCGTCTGCTTGGCCAGCTCCTCGATGGCCAGCTTGCCCGTGCCCGATACCGCCTGATAGGTGGCGACGTTGATGCGCTCGATGCCCACCTTGTCGTGAATCGGCTTGAGCGCCACCAGCAACTGGATGGTGGAGCAATTCGGGTTGGCGATGATGTTGCGATTGGGATAATCCGCGATGCGCTCCGGGTTCACTTCGGGCACCACCAGCGGGATGTCGGCCTCGTAACGGAAGTGAGAGGTATTGTCGATGACGACACACCCTGCCCTGCCCGCCTTTTCGGCGTACTGCGCCGACACACTGCCGCCGGCCGAGAACAGACCGATCTGCGCCTTGGAAAAATCGAAGTCAGCCAGGTTCTGCACCGTGACAGGCTTGCCGCGGAACATCAGCTTCGTGCCGGCGGAGCGCTCGCTGGCCAGCAGAAACAGCTCACCCACCGGAAAATTGCGCTCCTCCAGAATGCTGATCAGCGTCTCGCCGACCGCTCCTGTTGCGCCCACCACTGCCACGTTGTAAGTCTTCATTGCAAGTCGTCCTGTCGGAAATCAGAGTTCAATTGCGCGGCCTGAGACTCAGGCCTGCGCACCAAAATACCAGGGAGCGGACGCCTTCCAGCGCGCCTCGAAGGCCTTGATCGCATCGGCGTCCTGCAGGGTGATGCCGATGTCGTCCAGCCCATGGAGCAGGCAGTACTTGCGGAAGCTGTCCACCTCGAAGGCGATGGTGCTGCCATCGGGCTTCACGATCACTTGACGCTCGAGATCCACGGTCAGGGAATAGCCTTCGGCGGCATCCACCTCCAGGAAGAGCTGATCGAAAATTTTCTTATCAACAACAATGGGTAGGATCCCATTCTTGAAGCAATTATTGAAGAAAATATCGGCATAGCTCGGGGCGATGATCACGCGGAAACCGTAGTCGTCCAGCGCCCAGGGCGCGTGTTCGCGGCTGGAGCCGCAACCAAAGTTCTCCCGCGCGAGCAGCACGGAGGCTCCCTTGTAACGCGGCTTGTTCATCACGAAATCGGGATTCAGCGGCCGGCTGCTGTTGTCTCGTCCGGGCTCGCCCTTGTCCAGATATCGGTGCTCGTCGAACAGATTCGGGCCGAAGCCGCTGCGCTTGATCGACTTGAGGAACTGCTTGGGGATAATGAAGTCGGTGTCGACATTCGCCCTGTCCAGAGGCATGACCAGCCCGGACTGCATGGTGAACTTTCTCATTGCTTGGAACCTCTGCTTGAATTCGAGTACATGGGACGGTCTCAGGCGGGTCGATCGGCCGTGAACAGGATGTCACGCACGTCGACGAAATGGCCGTGGATGGCAGCTGCCGCAGCCATGGCCGGGCTCACCAGATGCGTGCGTCCGCCGAAGCCCTGACGCCCCTCGAAGTTGCGGTTGGAGGTGGACGCACAATGCTTGCCCGCCCCGAGCTGGTCGGCATTCATTGCCAGACACATGGAACAGCCGGGCTCGCGCCACTCCAGGCCTGCCTCGATGAAGATCTTGTCCAGACCTTCTGCCTCCGCCTGCTTCTTGACCAGGCCGGAACCTGGCACAACCAGCGCCATCTCGACGTTGGCAGCCACCTTGCGGCCCTTGACCACCGCCGCGGCAGCGCGCAAATCCTCGATGCGCGAGTTGGTGCAGGAACCGATGAAGATGCAGTCCAGCTTGATGTCAGTGATGCGCGTGCCTGGCTTCAGGCCCATGTACTTCAAGGCCTGGCGCATGTTCTCGCGACGCGTCGGGTTGTCTTCCTTGTCCGGATCAGGCACTTCGCCGGTGATGGGTGCCACCATTTCGGGCGAGGTTCCCCAGGTCACCTGTGGAATGATGTCCGCGGCATCGATCACCACCACACGGTCGAAATGCGCATCGGAATCGCTCACCAGGGAACGCCAGGCGGCAGCCGCCTTCTCCCACATGTCACCCTTGGGCGCAAACGGACGCCCCTTGATGTAGTGCAGCGTGGTTTCGTCCACGGCGATCAGGCCGGCGCGAGCGCCCGCCTCGATGGCCATGTTGCACACCGTCATGCGGCCTTCGATGCTCAGGGAGCGGATGGCTTCGCCGCCAAACTCGATGGTGTAGCCGGTGCCGCCTGCCGTGCCGATCTCGCCGATGATGGCCAGCACGATGTCCTTGGCGGTGACACCAGGATTCAATCGCCCATCCACACGGATCAGCATGTTCTTCATCTTGGTCTGCAGCAGGCACTGCGTGGCCATCACATGCTCCACCTCGGAGGTGCCGATGCCATGCGCCAGCGCGCCCAGCGCCCCATGCGTGGAGGTGTGGGAGTCGCCGCAGACGATGGTCATGCCCGGCAGGGTGGCGCCCTGCTCCGGACCGACCACATGCACGATGCCCTGACGCTCATCATTCATGTCCAGCTCGAAGATGCCGAATTCGCGGCAATTGTCGTCCAGCGTCGTGACCTGAATGCGGGAGATCGGGTCGCGGATGCCTTCCAGGCCTTGCTGGCGCTCTTCGCGAGTCGTGGGGATGTTGTGGTCGGGCGTTGCAAAGTTGGCCTCTGCGCGCCACGGACGTCGCCCGGCCAGACGCAGACCCTCGAAGGCCTGGGGCGAAGTGACTTCGTGAATCAGCTGGCGGTCGATATAGATGAGTGCCGTCCCGTCATCGCGCTGCTTCACGAGATGAGAGTCCCAGAGTTTGTCGTACAAGGTTTTACCAGTCATGAGAATTTACCGTCTTGGCCATCACTGTGAGATGTGGGAAAACTATACTCGTCGATCTTCAATAACCGAAATGAAACTATTTTATTATTTGGATTCCTTGCAGGAATTCTATTGACCCGCGCCGATCACTGGCGTGGCAGAGACTACGCCGACATTCTGCGCACGATGTCGAAGCAGATGATCCATCAGCACGATGGCCATCATGGCCTCGGCAATCGGCGTGGCACGGATGCCTACACAGGGATCATGGCGGCCGGTGGTGACGACTTCGACGGGGTTGCCGTGAATGTCCATGGAGCGGCCGGGCAGGCGAATGCTGGAGGTGGGCTTGAGAGCGATGCTGGCCAGGATGTCCTGACCTGAGGAAATGCCACCCAGGATGCCCCCGGCATTGTTCGAGAAGAAACCCTCGCGGCGCATCTCATCACGGTGCTCGGTGCCCTTCTGGGTCACACACTCGAAACCGGCGCCGATCTCCACCCCTTTCACCGCGTTGATGCTCATCAGCGCATGGGCAAGGTCGGCATCGAGGCGGTCGAACACCGGCTCGCCGAGGCCGACCGGCACTCCGCTGGCCACCACATTGATGCGGGCGCCGATGGAGTTGCCCTCTTTGTTCAAGGCCGCCATATAGGCTTCCATTTTCGGCACACGAGCCGCATCCGGGCAGAAGAACGGGTTGCGCTCGACTTCATCCCAGTCGAAATTCTCGATCTTGATGGGGCCAAGCTGGCACATATAGCCCCGGATCTGCACCCCGCAGTGTTCGAGCAGATACTTCCTCGCAATGGCGCCAGCGGCCACTCGCATGGCAGTCTCACGGGCAGAGGAACGGCCACCTCCGCGGTAGTCACGAATGCCGTACTTCTGCAGATAGGTGTAATCGGCATGGGCGGGACGGAACTGTTCGGCGATCCGGCCATAGTCCTTGGAGCGCTGATCGGTGTTCTCGATGAGAAGGCCGATGGGCGTGCCGGTGGTGCGCCCCTCGAAGACGCCGGAAAGAATCCGCACTTCGTCGGCTTCCTGACGCTGGGTGGTGAAACG
>JAURIJ010000035.1 GCA_030832825.1 Gammaproteobacteria bacterium | reverse complement strand
GGCCCTGGCCCTGCTGCAGGGCGATGTCCAATGCCTCGCTCAGGCGTTCGCGGTGGGCTGCATTCAGGCGCACCCGGTCCTGCACCGCTTCCACCACATCGCCCTGGCGCCCCTGCACGCGGGTGTAGCCCTGCCGGGCCAGCAGCTGTTCCACTTCCTCCGCGTTGAAATTGTGCGGCACCCGCAGGGGCGCGCAGACGTGCAGACGCTGTTCGGCGGGCAGCCGGGCCTGCAGGTCGGTCACGATGCTCTGCGGCGTGTCGCGGCGCACCTCGCGCGCGCACTGCGGGCAGTGCAGCACGGCGAGTCGGGCATAGGCGAGCTTCAGGTAGTCGTTCAGCTCGGTCATGGTGCCGACCGTGGAGCGCGAGGTGCGCACCGGATTGCTCTGGTCGATGGCGATGGCTGGCGGGATGCCCAGAATGCTGTCCACCGCGGGCTTGTCCATGCGGTCGAGGAACTGCCGCGCATACGCGGAGAAGGTCTCGACATAGCGGCGCTGGCCTTCGGCATACACGGTGTCGAAGGCCAGGGTGGACTTGCCCGAGCCGCTGACCCCGGTGATGACGATGAGCTGCCCGAGGGGCAGGTCGAGGTTCAGGTTCTTCAGATTGTTCTGCCGGGCGCCCCGGATGCGGATGCAGTCGGCCGCGGGGGGCGTGGCGGGGCTGGAACTGTCTGTCGGGGCAGGGCCGGCGGGGGTGTGCATGCGGGTGAGGTCTCGGTGGTGGGGGCTGTAATAAAATACAGTGCTTGTGGTGGGCGGCACAAGTTGAGATGTGCGTCCGTCGGAGTCTGGTGGCCACTGCTCAGGACACGCTGCAAGTACGTCCCTGTAAGCTCGGCAGCCGCCTTCCCTGGCGGCTGACGGTCCTGAGCAGTGCCCACCAGACTCCTGTCAGGTGCCGACTTCTGGTCTTGCGCCGCTGTGGTGGAAATCGCCAAGGGGCGGCGGGGTTGACAGCGCTGCGTGCGTTTATGACCTTTGGGAGCGGGATTAATACTTTCAAATACAAAGTGTTGAGTGCATAAATTGCAGTTGGCTCAGATGTTGCGTTAAGTGCTGGACAGTCTGCGACAGGCGTCGACTGATCCCCCGTTTTCGCACAGGAGCCCCCCATGAACGTCCCACGCCACCATGCCCTTGCCAGACACCCGCTCTCCCTGCGCCTTGCCGGCGCGTTCGTCATGCTGCTGTTGCCCGTCGTCGCGCTCGCCGACGACTGCGCCCACGAGGAGATCCTCGACATCGCCCTGCCTGCCGCTGAGGTGGCTCGACTCGAGATCGAGGCGGGCGCCGGCAGCCTGCAGGTGCGTGGCGAGAGCACTGACGGTCAGATTCATCTGCATGGCCGCGTCTGCGCCAGCCGCAAGAGCCTGCTGGAAGGCGTCGCCCTGCGTCATGCCCTGCGCGATGGCACGCAGTTCATCGAGACCGAGATTCCCGACACCGACACCACGTTCTGGACGAGCAATTACTTGCGTCTCGATCTGACGGTGACGCTGCCTGTCGGCCTGCCCGTGAGCATCGACGATGGCAGTGGCGACGTGCAGGTCAGCGGCACCGGCGCGCTGAGCCTCGAGGATGGCTCCGGCACCGCGCGCATCGAAGGTGTGCAGGGCGATGTGCGGGTGAGTGACGGCTCGGGCGATCTGCGCATCAGCCAGATCACCGGAAATGTCGAGGTCAAGGATGGCTCTGGCGCCCTGTTCATCGCCGACGTGCAGGGCCGCGTCGACATCCGCGACGGCTCCGGCAGCATCGACGTGCAGGATGTGACGGAAGAGGTCACCATTCACGAGGCCGGCTCCGGCAGTGTGGCGGTGCAGCGCGTGAATGCCCTGGCCCAGGTGGCGGACCAGTAAGGCGCGCTGACGGCGGCGCAGCCGAGCTGCTACCATCCCGGCCACTTTCCCCTGCCCAAGGTGGCCCGATGGATGTCCTGCTCGCCTGCTTCGTCGTGATGATCGGCGCCTTCGTGCAGACCGCCATCGGCTTCGGGCTGGCGGTCATCGCCGCGCCGATTCTGTATTTCATCGACCCTTACTACGTGCCCGCACCCATCACCACCTGCGCGCTGGTGCTCTCGGTGTTCAATGTCTACAGCTATCGGGGGCATGTGAGCTTTCGCGGTCTGGGCATGGCCGTGATCGGTCGCGTGCCGGGCTCGCTGTTGGGAGCGGCGCTGCTGCTGTGGATCGACAAGGAGTGGCTGGCGCTGTGGATCGGCCTGTCGGTGCTGGGGGCGGTGGCGGTGAGTCTGAGTTCGCTGCGCTGGCAGCCCACGCCGGGACGCATGCTGGCGGCCGGCTTCATGTCGGGCTTCATGGGCACCAGTTCGTCCATCGGCGGGCCGCCCATGGCGCTGCTGTGGCAGCATCAGGAGGTGAGTCTGATCCGCGCGAATCTGGCGGCGTTCTTCATCGTGGGCTGTCTGATGTCGCTGGTGGTGCTGGCGCCGCTCGGGCAGTTCGGGCTGCGCCAGATTGTCCTGTCCATTCCTTTGTGGCCGGCCACTTTCGCCGGCTTCCTGCTGGCGCAGTGGACGATGCGGCAGCTGCCCCATCGACAGCTGCGTCTCGGTTCACTGGCCCTGTGCACCGTGTCCGGTGTGGCGGCCGTGCTTTCGTTCTGGTTCTGAGTCGCCCGAGTCAGTCGAGCGCCGGGAATTCCGGCAGATTCGCCACGCCGGAGCGCAGGCTGGCCGCCAGCGCCAGAGTGCGCGGCAGCAGGCGTTCGAAGTAGAAACGCGCCGTGACCAGCTTGCCGGTGTAGAACTGACGCTCCGGTCCTTCGTGTGCCGTCTCCAGCGCGGCACTGGCCACGCGCGCCGCATCGGCCCAGATCCAGGCCAGCACGGTGTAGCCCGCGAACATCAGATAGTCATAGGCGGCGGCATTCACCTCGTCGGGGTTCTGCATGGCCTTCATGCCCAGTTCCGTGGTCAGCGCGATCCAGCTCTGCAGCTGCTGCTGCAAGACGGCCGTGTATGGCCCGTGCGGATTGCGCTGGCAGAACAGCGTGACTTCCTGCACGAAGGGCTTCAGGGCCTCGCCGCGACTGGCGAGGATCTTGCGCGCCAGCAGGTCGAGCCCCTGGATGCCGGTGGTGCCTTCGTAGATCGAGGTGATGCGGGCGTCGCGGTAGTGTTGCTCCTGGCCCCACTCGCGGATGTAGCCGTGACCACCCAGCACCTGGATGCCGTGGCTGGTGGCCTCGATGCACACTTCGGACAGGAAGCCCTTGGCGATCGGTGTCAGCAGGGAGAGCAGTGCATCGGCCATGGCACGGGCTTGCTCGTCGCTGCCATAGCGTTCGATGTCGGTCTGCTTCGCCAGGAAATAGCTCAGCGCGCGGCCGCCCTCGGCGAAGGCCTTCTGTGTCAGCAGCATGCGGCGCACGTCGGGGTGCAGGATGATCGGATCGGCCGCAGTGGTGGGATCGGGGCGCTGTGTGGCGCGGAACTGCACGCGCTCGCGGGCATAGCGCAAGGCCGTCTGATGCGAGGCTTCCATCTGTGCCAGCGCCTGCTGGGCCACGCCCATGCGCGATTCGTTGATGAAGGTGAACATGCAGGCCATGCCCTTGTGGGGCGGGCTGATCAGATAGCCGATGGCCTCGTCGAAGTTCATCACGCAGGTGGCATTGCCGTGAATGCCCATCTTGTGTTCCAGCGAACCGCAACGCACGCCATTGCGGGCCCCGGCTTCGCCGCGCTCGTTCACCAGGAACTTGGGCACCACGAACAGGGAGATGCCCTTGATGCCGGGGGGTGCATCGGGCAGGCGGGCCAGCACGATGTGAATGATGTTCTCCGTCAGGTCGTGTTCGCCCGAGGAGATGAAGATCTTGCTGCCGCTGATGCGATACGAGCCGTCGTCGGCGGGCACGGCGCGGGTGCGCAGCAGGCCCAGGTCGGAGCCACTGTGGGCCTCGGTCAGGCACATGGTGGCCGACCAGCGACCGGCGATCAGCGGCGGCAGATAGCGCGCCTTGATGTCGTCGCTGGCATGGGCATTGATGGTCTGGATGCCGCCCATGCTCAGCCCCGGGTACATGGTCCAGGCGTGGTTGGCCGTGGCGTGGATCTCCATGCAGAAGCCGGAGAGCGACGCGGGCAGGCCCTGGCCGCCGAGTTCCAGCGGCATGGACAGGCTGGTCCAGCCATTGCCGATGTACTCGTCATAGGCCGCCTTGAAGCCGGGCGGGGTGGTGACCTCGCCGTCCTTCCAGAGGCAGCCGACGGCGTCGCCCACGCTGTCCAGTGGCGCGAGCACTTCCTCGGCAAACTGCGCCGCACTCTCCAGCACGGCGTCGACGATGTCCGGCGTGGCTTCGCGGCCCTGCGGGAAAGCGGCGTAGTGAGCGGGAAAGTCCAGCACTTCATCGATATGAAACTTCATGTCGCGAAGCGGTGCCTGATACTGTGACATCGTGTGCCTCCTGGTGATGAATCCGTGTGCTGGGAGCATATCACGGCGCAAATGGGCCGCCAGCGCAATAAAGGTTACACTGGCGACCATTGGCACAATAAGGAGAACAAAAAGCATGGACCAATGGCCGCACGACATCAGCCAGGCTGCCTTCCGCAAGGCCTGGCCACTCGAGGGTGAACCGCTCTGGCAGCGTGTCTACGATACGCACCGGGACAAGATGCAGATCAAGAATCTGCACATCGCCCTGCCCAATCTCGAACGCATTTTCACCTGCACGTTCCAGCTGGCGAACGCCAAGGGCTTCCAGGCCATGAGCCTGCGCGATCTGAGTCGCGCGACCGGCATCAGCATGGGCGGTCTCTATGCCTACATCGGCAGCAAGGACGATCTGGCCGCAGCCATCGAGGAAGTGCTGCGGCGCACGCTCGACGATGTCATGTCGGAACGCAAAGTGCTCGACCTGGCCCCTGTGCAGCGACTGCGCGCCATCATCCACGGCGATCTCTACATGAATGACATCATGCACCCCTGGTATTACTTCTGTTATCTGGAAGCCAAGGGCCTGTCGCGGGAGCAGCGCGAGGCGGCGATGCAGATGGAGTTGAAGTTCGATGCCCGCCTGCTGCAGACCTTCGAGGACGGGGTGGCGGCGGGGCTGTTCGCGAGTGATGCGCTGGCGCTGCTGGCGGCCAACACCACGGCCATGCTGCAGCAGTGGTATCTCAAGCGCTGGAAGTTCGCGCGCAGCGGCACGCGCGTCGAGGATTACGCCCGCTTCGTGCTGGACACCACGTTGCGCAATCTCGGGTATCGCCCGGCCTGAGGGCGTTCAGGTGTTCGCGGGGTTCAGCCCCACCTTGTCGGCATAGAAGGCGCGGATGGCGGGCATGTCCGTCTCGATGTCGCCAGTGGGGTGGAAGAAGTCGGCCAGTCCTGCCTGCTTCGTGGCGGCATCCACATAGCCCATGAGAATCGGCACGCCGGCATTCACCGCGATGTGGTAGAAGCCCGTCTTCCACTCCTTGACCTTGGCACGCGTGCCCTCGGGCGGCACCAGCACCACCAGCTGCGGATGCTCGCGGTACTGCTGGACCGTCTGTTCCACCAGGTTCTGCGCCTTGCTCCGATTGACGGGAATGCCACCCAGCCACTTCATGAACCAGCCGACCGGGAAGGGGAACAGCGTGTGCTTGCCCATCCAGAACACCCGGAGGCGCAACTTCAGCACCACCATCAGCATCAGCGGGAAGTCCCAATTGCTGGTGTGCGGCGCACCGATCAGCACGAAGCGGGCGCCCTCCACCGGCCTGCCCACCGCTTTCCAGCCGATCAGCTTCAGCAGCACGATGGCGAGCAGGCGCAGCAGCGGCGTGATGACTGGCGTATTGAAGACTGTGCGGCGCATGGCTTACCAGCTCCGCACGAAGTCGGCGATGGCCAGCGGCTGCGGCGTGCGCAGCGGGCCTGCCGGCTGGCCGACGTAAAGGAACGCGATGAGCTTTTCGTGGGCTGCCAGACCGAGGCCCTCGCGCACCACGCGGTGCATGGCGAATGGCCCGGTGCGCCACACGGCGCCGATACCCTGGGCATGGGCGGCCAGCAGCATGGCATGGGTGGCACAGGCGGTGGCCATGTCCTGTTCCAGCGCCGGCACCTTGGGCGTGTCGACGGCGCAGGAAATGCTGGCGATCACCAGCGGGGAACGCAGGGCCTTGCCGCGAGCGGATTCGACGTCTTCTGGAGCGAGCGCGGGATTGTCAGCCAGTGCCGCCGCGCCGAACAGATCGGCCAGGCGCTGCAGCGATTCGCCCTCGATGCGCAGGAAGCGCCAGGGTCGCAGCTGACCGTGGTCGGGTGCCCGCAGGGCGGCAGCGAACATCGCCTGCAGCGCCTCTTCCGAAGGCACGGGGCCGGTGACGCGAGGAATGGAGGTGCGGGTGAGCAGGGCGGAGAGTGCGTCCATGGGAGACCTGTGCAGTGATTCCGGGGAGACCCGGCCCGTAAGCCGCGAGCGGCGGGGCAGGCCTGACTGCGGGCAAGAATAGTGGAACTCGTGGCAAATTGGGAGCGACCGTTGCCAGGCCGAAAATCGCGCTTTCTTTGTGGTATTAATTCCCACTAAAATGCTCAACAATTGCCTGTACTCAGAACAACACAGACCACGCATTGCCCCGAGGCCCCTGCATGAATTCCGTTGCCGACCTGATCGCCGTCAGTACCGAACGTCCCGTCTACCCGCAGGCGATATCGCGCTGGTTCGGCAAGACGGCGGGCCGACGCCTGAAACTGGTTTTCAGCTTCTATTCTCCCGATGGCAATGAAGTGGCGATGCCGCTGGCCAGCATGTCCGCCTATCTGAAGCGGGACTTCCCCTGGGTCGACGTCATTCTCAAGCCCATCCTGATCCTGCGCGATGCCGAGGCCTACAACCCCGAGAACTACGCGCGCTCCATCGCCGAGCTGCAGCCCGATCTCATCGCCTTCTCCGTCATGAGCCCGCACTGGTACCCGATGGAACCCTATTTCGCGGTGCTCAAGTCCATGCTGCCCGAGCTGCCCATCTGCATCGGTGGCTATCAGGCCATGCTGTCGCAGGAGCAGACCATCGAGAACCCGAACATCGACTTCATCTGCGTGGGCGACGGCGAATATGCCATCGGCAATCTCGTGCAGTTCCTGCGCGGCAGCAAGGACGGCCCGGTCGATGGCATGTGGGAGAAACTCAACGACGGCGAAGTCTTCCGCACCGAGCCGCATCAAATCGGTGACCTGCAGGCTCTGCCGTTCCCGGACTACGACATCTTTGAGAAGGACGGCAGCTTCCGCGACGTCAACACCTCCATCTTCGGGCCGAAGGAAAAGGTGGTGCTGCCCGTGATGACGGGCCGTGGCTGCCCCTATCGCTGCACCTACTGCTGCAACACGCCGCTGCTCGATGGCTGGAAGAAAAAGAAGGAATTCCTGCGCAAGTACGAACCCGAGGCCATGGTCGACGAACTGATCCGCCTGCGCGATCGCTACAACGTCGGCTATTTCGAATTCTGGGACGAGCTGTTCCTGTCGAACCTGAAGTTCGTGCGCGCCTTCTTCGAGATCTACAAGGAGCGCATCGGTCTGCCGTTCTCCATCAACTCCCGCGTGGAAGTGATGAACGAGAAGTTCTGTGAATCCGCTGCGGAGGCCGGGTGTCACACGATCTGGTTCGGCATCGAGAGTGGCGACGAGAAGTACCGCACCGGCTTTCTCGGCCGCAAGATGACCAACCAGCAGATCATCGACGCGGCAGACAACTGCAAGAAGGCCGGCATCAACCGCCTGACCTTCAACATCGTCGGCATGCCGCTGGAAACGGCCGAGAACATGCGCCAGACGCTGGAGTTGAACCGACGCATCGCGCCGGAATTCTTCTTCTTCTTCCCCTACATCCCGCTGCGCGGCACGCCGCTGTATGAGCGCGCCAAGGCCGAGGGCCTGCTGCTGACCACCAAGAAGAACCTGCACTATCTGTCGGCCGCCAATGACAAGCAGTTCACGCTCAACATGAAGGAGCGTCCTGATCTGCTGACGGCGGAGCAGTACAACGAGATCTGTCTGGAAATGCTGGCCTTCCAGGAGAGCAACAACCGCCTGAGTCTGGATGACGACAACGGTCGTCCGGTGCGCGCGAAGGTGGAAGACAAGAGTTTCAGTCTGATCGACGACGCGCAGAAGGCGGCGCTGGAGCAGAACCAGGCGGCCGCGGCGCCCTCGCCCGTGCAGGTCTACGAGCCCGTGGTGCTGACACCGCAGACTCCGCCGCCCGCGAAGGACGGCGGCCTGCTGGCCGGGCTGAAGAGCCTGTTCCGCAGCTGAGTTCCCGCGTCAGTGTGCCGGCTGGGTCACGCCCGCCTGCTCGCCATACCCCGCAATCGCCCGCTGGAAACTGCGCCAGGACAGGATCGCCATCAGCACATTGCCCAGCAGGGCCCCCGCATAGAACCCCCACAGCCCGAACCACGCACTGCCCAGCCATGCCAGCGGCACATAGAAAACGAAGAAGCGCGCGACGCTCAGATACAGGGCCATCATCGGCTTGTGCAGGGCATTGAAGGCCGAGTTGGTCAGGATGATCACGCCCTGCAGGCCATAGCCCAGTGGCAGGATCCAGATGAACAGGCGGATCGCGTCCGCCACACTCTCGTCGTCGGTGAACACGGCGGCGATCAGGGCCGCAGAGAGCGCCATCAGCACATAGATGCCGAGCTGCCACAGCAGGATGAAGCGCAGGGTCAGACGATACGACTCCGCGATGCGGTCGAGCCGCCCGGCGCCCAGATTCTGGCTCATGAAGGGCGGCAGGGTGGAGGAGAGCGCCAGCACCAGCAGGCTGGCGATGGACTCGATGCGCGAGCCCACGCCGAAGGCGGCCACGGTGCTCTCGCCATAGCCGGCGGCGATCGCGGTCATGATGCCTGCCGCCACCGGTGTCAGCATGTTGGCGCCGGAGGCGGGAATGCCGATGCGCAACATCTCGCGGCTGGAGGACGCGAAAGTCTTCCAAGAGGGAATGCCCTTGTAGATCAGTTCCAGCCGGCAGATCAGGTAATAGAACAGATAGCCAAAGCCGACAATCCAGGAGATCAGCGTCGCGATGGCCGCGCCCTGCATGCCCATGGCAGGGATGGGCCCCAGACCGAAGATCAGGATCGGGTCGAGCAGGGCATTGATCAGGCCGGCGGCCGCCATCACCAGGCTCGGCGTGCGCGTATCGCCACAGGCGCGCAGCACGCTGTTGGCCGTGGTCATGCCCACCAGCAGGGCGCTGGTCGGCAGCCAGATCGCCATGTAGTCGCGGATCAGCGGCAGCAGTTCCTCGCGCGCGCCCATCAGCAGGAAGATCTCGTCCATCCACACATAGGCGATCAGCGAGAGCACCAGGGCCAGCAGGATCGAGGTGTAATTGGTGACGGTGGACGCTTGCTTGGCCTTCTCGTGCTCGCAGCAGCCGAGGTATTTGGCCACCACGGCGGAGGTGCCGATGCCCAGGCCGATGGCCAGGCTCAGGATCATGAAGGTGACGGGGAAGGTGAAGCTGATGGCAGAGAGTGGTTCCGTGCCCATCATGCTGATGAACACCGTGTCGACGAGATTGAAGGTGAAGAGCATGAACATGCCGATGATCATCGGCCCTGTCATGCGGATCAGCGTTGTCGGGATCGGATCCTCGACAAGGCTGTGACGTCTGTGTGGGGTGCTCTCTGCCATTTCTTGTTGTTGTGCGTACAGCCCTTGATTTCATGTCATCACTGCACCAAGCAGACCCGTGGAGGCGGGATTCCAGCGCAGGGTGCCATGTCTTTTTTTCGTTCAGGCCCCTCGGTCACCGCCCACCAGGCGCATCTGCAGCAATTGCTTGAAGCATTTCAGGTTGCCGAACACCAGCTCCGGGCTGGCACTGACATCGGGGTTGCCGGCGGCGTCGCTGATCAGCGCGCCGGATTCGTGCAGCACCAGCAGGGCGGCCGCAATCGAGGCCGGATCGTTCTCGCCCAGCCAGCCGGCCTCGGCACGCCCGGCGGCCACCCAGGCCAGATCGAGGGCCGGACAGCCTGTCACGCGTACATCGCACTGTGCGGCCTGCAATTGCTGCTGCAGACGCAGCAGGGTGCTGCCGTGGCTCGCACTGGTCGGCTCGCTGCCCAGCACCACCACGCCGCCTTCCAAGGCGCGGGCATTGCTGACGCGCAGACGCTGGGTGTTGACCTGGGCGCCGCCGCCACGGCTGGCCGTGAATTCCTCGCGCAGCAGCGGATTCACCAGCACGCCGTGATTCACGCGGTCACCGCTGGCCAGCGCGATGGAGACGCAGTAGTGCGCGATGCCGCGACGGAAGTTGGCACCGCCACACAGTGGGTCGATGATCCACACGTTGTTCGTGTCGGGCCCCGGTGTGAAGCCACTGATGCGGGACTGGATGCTGTAGTCCGGATAGGCTTTCTGCAGGTGGAAGAGGATGGTCTTCTCGGCGTCCAGATCCATGTTGGTGACCAGCTGCCCGCCGCTGTTCTCGACGACGCGGACGCGGTCGAGACGATCACTGTTGTGGGCAAGAACTTCGGCGGCATCACGCGCGGCCTTGAGAGCGATATTGACGACTGCATGCATGGCAAAGAGGGACCTGGCGGTTTTGAGGACGCGCAATCATAGCAAAGGCCGCCATTTTTAGCTGCTATAATCCCGGCCAGTTTTTATTGCCGCCCGTGCCGGGCAGAGGAATGCCCTTGTCAGAACAGTCGAATTCTCTCAGCGCTTTCAACAATATCCGCATCGTGCTCGTGAACACCTCGCACCCCGGCAACATCGGCGCCACCGCGCGTGCCATGAAGAACATGGGCCTGTCGAAGCTCACGCTGGTGGACCCGGAACAATTCCCCAGTCCCGTTGCCACCGGTCGCGCCGTCGCAGCGGTGGACATTCTGGAGCGCGCCGAGGTGGTGCCCACGCTGGAAGATGCCGTGCGCGACTGCGGCCTGGTGATCGGCGCCAGTGCGCGCGTGCGCCGCATTCCCTGGCCGCTGCTCACGCCGATGGAAACCGCCGTGAAGGTGGCCGATGAGAGCCGCCTCAACGAGGTGGCCCTGGTCTTCGGTCGCGAGGATTCCGGGCTGACCAACGAGGAACTGCAGCTGTGTCATTTCCACGTGCACATCGCGGCCGATGAACAGTACAGCTCGCTCAATCTGGCTGCCGCCGTGATGGTCATCAGCTACGAGGTGCGCATGGAACTGCTGCGTCGTGCCGCGCAGGCCGTGCCCGCACGCGTGGCGGATGAACAGGCCATCGTCGATGGCGTGGACTGGGACGTGCCCAAGGCCACGGGGCAGCAGCTGGAGAATTTCTACAGCCATCTCGAGCAGGTCATGGTCGACCTGAACTTCCACGACCCGGAGAATCCGCGCCTGCTGATGATGCGCATGCGCCGGCTGTTTGGTCGCATCCGCCCGGATCAGATGGAGATCAGCATCCTGCGGGGTCTGTTGTCCCACGTGGACATGCTCAAGGAGCGCGCCGACCGTGGCATCAGCGTGGAGCAGCAGCGGCAGGAAAAACGCGCTGCAAAGAAAGACACCGACGACAGCGTCTGAGCAGCGCCCCGCCTTTCAATCCCTTTCACTCTTGCATTACAGGTTAGAGACAGCATGCATTTCTTGTTTGAACAGATAGCCTCCGAGATCGCCGCCCGTCCCGCCCAGGTGGAGGCCGCCGTTGCCCTGCTGGACGAAGGGGCCACGGTGCCCTTCATTGCCCGTTACCGCAAGGAGGTGACCGGCGGTCTCGACGACACGCAGCTGCGTCAGCTGCAGGAGCGGCTCCACTACCTGCGCGAGCTCGAAGAGCGGCGCGACGCGATTCTCAAGAGCATCAAGGAACAGGACAAGCTCAGCCCCGAACTCGAGAAACAGATTCGCGGCGCCGGCACCAAGACCGAACTGGAAGACCTCTACCTGCCTTACAAGCCCAAGCGTCGCACCAAGGCCCAGATCGCCCGCGAAGCGGGACTGCAGACGCTCGCCGATCGGCTGTTCGCCGAGCCGCAGCGCGTGCCCGAGCAGGAAGCCGAGGGCTTCCTCAATGCCGAAGCCGGTTTCGCCGATGTGAAGGCCGTGCTCGAAGGGGCGCGGCATATCCTGATGGAACAGTTCAGCGAGGACGCCCGCCTGCTCGGTCAGCTGCGTGAGTATTTCTGGCAGAAGGCGCAGGTGATCTCCACCGTGGTGCCGGGCAAGGAGCAGGAAGGCGCCAAGTATCGCGATTACTTCGAATTCTCCGAAGCGCTGGAGAAGATCCCCTCGCACCGCGCCATGGCGCTGTTTCGTGCGCGCAAGGAAGGCATCCTGCAGCTGGATGTGGACATCAAGGATATCGAAGTGGCCCAGCGTCACCCCTGCGAGGTTCTGATCGGCTCGTTCTGGAATATCCGCGAGCAGGGGCGCCCGGGCGACGCCTGGCTGCTGGAGGCGGTGCGCTGGACCTGGCGCGTGAAGCTGCACAGTCATCTGCAGACCGACTTCCTCACCGAGATCCGTGAGCGTGCCGAGGCCGATGCCATCGAGGTGTTCGCGAAGAATCTCAAGGACCTGCTGCTGGCCGCCCCGGCCGGCCGCAAGGTGACCATCGGCCTGGACCCAGGCCTGCGCACCGGGGTCAAGGTGTCGGTGGTGGATGAGACGGGCAAGGTGCTCGATCACACCGCCATCTTCCCGACCATGCCGCAGAATCGCACGGCCGAAGCCGCGAAGGTGCTGCTGGATTTCTGCAAGCGCTACGGCGTGGAGCTGATCAGCATCGGCAACGGCACGGCCTCGCGCGAGACGGACCAGTTCGTGGCCACGCTGCTCAAGGCCCATCCGGAACTCGCCATCAAGCGCGTGATCGTGAACGAGGCGGGCGCCTCGGTGTATTCCGCCTCCGAACTCGCGGCGCAGGAGTTCCCCGATCTTGATGTCACCATCCGCGGCGCCGTCTCCATTGCACGGCGTCTGCAGGACCCGCTGCCCGAGCTGGTGAAGATCGACCCCAAATCCATCGGCGTCGGTCAATACCAGCACGATGTGAGTCAGGTGAAGCTGGCGCGCTCGCTGGACGCCGTGGTGGAAGACTGCGTGAACGCGGTGGGTGTGGATGTGAACACCGCCTCGGCGCCGCTGCTCAAGCGCGTGTCCGGTCTGAATCAGACGCTGGTGAACAACATCCTGGAATTCCGCAACGCCAATGGCCGCTTCCGCAGCCGCAACGAGCTGAAGAAGGTGCCGCGTTTCGGCGACAAGTCCTTCGAACAGGCGGCAGGCTTCCTGCGCGTCAACGACAGCGACAATCCGCTGGATGCCTCCGCCGTGCACCCGGAATCCTATGGCGTGGTGGAGGCGATCGCGAAGCGCCATCAGCGATCGCTCAAGTCCATCATCGGCGACGTGGCCTTCATCCGCGCCCTGGACCCGAAGGACTACGTGACGCCCGAGTTCGGCCTGCCCACCGTGCAGGACATCCTGCGCGAACTGGAAAAGCCCGGCCGCGATCCGCGTCCCGAATTCAAGACGGCCGAGCTGAAGGACGGCGTGGAGAAGATCAGCGATCTGGTGCCCGGCATGACGCTGGAAGGCACGGTCACGAATGTCACCAACTTCGGGGCCTTCGTCGATGTGGGGGTGCATCAGGACGGCCTGGTGCACATCTCCGCGATCTCCGAGAAGTTCATCAAGTCGCCGCACGAGGCCGTGAAGGCGGGCGACATCGTCAAGGTGAAGGTGCTGGAGGTGGATCTGGAACGCAAGCGCATCGCGCTGACCATGCGCCTGCACGACGAGCTGCCCGCCGCCGGTGGCGCCACCGCGGGCCGTCAGGGGGATTCCTCGCGGCGCAACCAGACCGAGTATGCCCAGCGCCAGAAGAAGGACTTCGCGGCGGCCGCAGCCGACAAGCGTCAGCTGGGCACCATGGCCTCGCTGTTCGAGCAGGCCTTGAAGAAGAAGTGAGGCGGGCCGTCAGAACCGGTAGACGAAGCCCGCGTTCACGGCACGCTCGGTGCCCACGTAGATGCCCTGACGCAGACTCGCGATGTAGCGACGATCCGTCAGGTTCTTGATGCTGGCACTGAGCGTCAGCTGGCTGTTCACCTCGTACACCGCACTGAGGTCCAGCAGCGTGTAGCGGTCGATGCGGCCCGTGAAGAACCCGGTCAGGTTCTCGCGGATCGCCACGCTGTTGAGCACGTCGGTGTACTGCTCGCCGGTGTGGTGCAGGCTCAGGGAGGAGCGCAGGCCGCCGATCTGGTGATTCAGGCTCAGGTTGGCCGTCCACTCCGGGGTGTAGGTGATGCGATTGCCATCGGGCGTTGTCAGCACGCCCGCTGCAGTGAAGCGATCACCGTCGAACTCGGCATCCGGAATCCACGTCGCATTGCCATCCACGCTGAAGCCCCTGCCCAGTTCCATGCCCGCCCCGAATTCCATGCCCTGATGCAGCGTCGCGCCGCCGTTGGTGCGCTGGAACTGACTGTTGCTGTTGGCCGGAATGATCTGATTGTCGAAGTCCATGCGGAAGGCCGCCATCTCGTAGCTGATGCGGCCATCGCCGCCGCGCAGGCCGATCTCCAGGTTGACGGAGCGTTCCGCATCCAGTTCCTGATCGGTCAGCGCATCCAGGGCATCGGCGTTCAGTGCGGGCGAGAAGGCCTTGTAGAGGCTGGCGAACACTTGCAGCGCGGGCGTGGTCTGCCAAGTCAGCCCGAGACCGGGCAGGTACTCGGTGTTGTCGCTGCCGGCGCTGGTGCCCTGTGCCGGGGTGCGGCGACGATCCTTGCGGTTCTGCTCGTAGTTCTCGATGCGCAGGCCGGCGGTCAGCGCCACGCTGTCGCTCAGCTGCAGACGGTTCTGGGCGTAAAGCGCCAGACTGTCGGCGCCATCGCGCACATCGCGGCTGATGCTGCCGGTGCGCGGCGTGGCACGCACGGCGGCGATGGTCACGTCATCCATGCTTTCCGTCATGTAGCGCACGCCCAGCTCGGACTCGCTGCCCAGGCCGAACAGGCTGTGTTCCCACTGCAGGCGGGTGTCCAGGCCGGTGCGTTCGAAGGCCCGGTTGTTGCCGTTCAGACTGTCGGTCTGTACCCAAGAGCGGGCGGCCGCCGAGGCCGCGCCGTTCACGCCGAAGCGCCAGTAATCGCGCCAGGTCTCGCTGGAATACACCAGGGTGTTCAGGCGCAGGCTGTCGTTGATGCGCCACTCGTGGTTGACATCCACGGCGCGGCGACCGGAGAGGAGCCAGTCGTCCGGCGCCGGGTTGTCACGAGACTCGGCACGGTATTCGTTGAGGAACACGCCGTAGTAGGAAATGTTGGCGTCGCTCGTGTAGTCCGACACCTTGAGGCTGACGGATTGATTCTCGGAGAGCTGGATGCCGGTCTTGAAGACGATGTCCGTCATCTCGAAGCCCTTGTCCATGAAGCCGTCGCTTTTCTCCTGCGTGGCGATCACGCCAAACACGGCATCCCCGGAGCGCGAGCTGGCACCGGCTTCCACCGAGGCCTCACGGGTGTTGAAGGAGCCCCCCCGCACACTCAGCTGCACGCCGTCGGCCGGCTGACGGGAAATGTAATTGATGACGCCGCCGATGGTGCTCGGGCCGTAGCGCAGGGAGGCCGCCCCCTTGAGGATCTCGATGCCTTCCATGTGCTGCACGCGCGGGTTGTAGTAGCGACCGTTGCCCACGAACAGGCCCGGTGCCACGGGCACGCCGTCTTCCAGGATCAATGTCTTGTAATCAGCCGAACTCAGTCCGCGCATGCCGATGTTGGCGACCACGGCGCTCTCTTCCTCCGGCTTGACGGTGACACCCGGCACCACGCGCAGCATCTCCTCGGTGGAGCGGGGCTGGCGCATTTGCAGCTCTTCCACGCCGATCAGCGACACGGCGCCGGGCTGGCGCAGCGCGGCGCCCTGATCCTTGCCGATCACGTAGATGGCCGGCAGCTCACGCTCGGAGTCGGCGTTTTCTGACTGGGCCAGGGCCGGGGTGACGAGGGCCTGCGCGGCCAGCACGGCCAGGCCGGAGAGGGCCAGCACGAGGGGCTTGCGGGGGAAGGCGGCAACGGGGACGGACGACTGCATGGGACTCTCCAGAACAATGAATTTGGCAGGTGCTCAGGCACCGATGCGAATCATTGTACATATGAGAATCATTATCATCAAGCGCGATCGTCACCTGCCTGCACCCGGCCGCGCCTTCTTCGCCGGCGCAGCACCCGGGCGCTTCGCCACCGGCCGGCCACGGGGCGCTTTCTTCTCGGCGGGCACCAGCTGATGCGGGCCGTCGCCGATCATGTCCTCGCGACCCATGTCCTTGAGCGCCTGGCGCAGCAGCGGCCAGTTCTTCTCGTCGTGATAGCGCAGGAAGGCCTTCTGGATGCGCCGCTGCTCGATCTGCTTGACGATGCTGACCTTCTCGCTCTTGTAGGTCACCTTCTTCAGCGGGTTCTTGCCGCTGTAGTACATCGCGGTGGCCAGCGCCATGGGGGAAGGGTAGAAGGTCTGCACCTGGTCCGGCTTGAACTTGTTCTTCTTCAGCCACAGGCCCAGGTTCAGCATGTCCTCGTTCTCGGTGCCCGGGTGGGCCGCGATGAAATAGGGGATCAGGTACTGCAGCTTGCCTGCCTTCTTCGAGAAGCGCTCGAACATCTCCTTGAATTCGTCATAGGCCGTGATGCTCGGCTTCATCATCTTCGACAGCGTGTTCTCCTCGCTGTGCTCCGGCGCGATCTTGAGATAGCCGCCCACGTGATGCGTCACCAGCTCTTCCACGTATTCCGGGTCGCGCAGCGCCAGGTCGTAGCGCAGGCCCGAGGCGATGGCCACGCGCTTGATGCCGGGGATGCGGCGCGCCTTGCGGTACAGCGCCGTGGTGTGGCTGTGATCGGTGTTCAGGTGCTGGCAGATCGTGGGGTAGACACAGGACAGCCGGCGGCAGTTCTTCTGGATGGCGTCCGACTTGCAGTTGAGCCGGTACATGTTGGCCGTGGGCCCGCCCAGGTCGGAGATGGTGCCCGTGAAGCCCGGCACCTGGTCGCGGATGTGCTCGATCTCCTTGAGGATGGATTCCTCGGAACGGCTCTGGATGATGCGGCCCTCGTGCTCGGTGATGGAGCAGAAGGTGCAGCCGCCGAAGCAGCCCCGCATGATGTTCACCGAGGTCTTGATCATGTCGTAGGCCGGAATCTTCGCGTCGCCATAGGCCGGATGCGGCCGGCGCTGATAGGGCAGGTCGAAGACGCCGTCCATCTCCTCGGTGCTGAGCGGAATCGGTGGCGTGTTCACCCAGACTTCCTTGGTGTCGTGCTTCTGCACCAGCACGCGGGCATTGTGCGGGTTGGACTCCTGGTGCAGCACGCGCGAGGCATGCGCGTAGAGCGCCGGGTCGTTGCGCACCTTGTTGAAGGAGGGCAGGCGGATGTAGGTGGTGTCCTTGTCCAGCTCGTTCTTGCGGTGCAGCGGCATCGGGATGATGCGCACCGGGCTCACGGTGTCGGGCGTGGCGGGTTCGTCCTGGGTGGCGCAGCTCTGCGTCTCCGGGTCCTTCATCTCGTAAGGGTTGGGAATCGCGTCGATCTTGCTCGGCCAGTCGATGCGGGTGGAGTCGATCTCCGTCCAGCCAGCCGGCACGGCATCGCGCACGATGGCGGTGCCGCGGATGTCGGTCATGGCGTCGATCGACTCGCCGGCCGCCAGCCGGTGCGCCACTTCCACCACGGCGCGCTCGGCATTGCCGTAGAGCAGGATGTCGGCGTTGGAGTCGATCAGCACCGACTTGCGCACCTTGTCGCTCCAGTAGTCGTACTGCGCGATGCGGCGCAGGCTGGCCTCGATGCCGCCGATCACGATGGGCGTGTCGTAATAGGCCTCGCGGCAGCGCTGGCTGTAGACGATCACCGAGCGGTCGGGGCGCTTGCCGGCCTCGCCGTGGGGCGTGTAGGCATCGTCGGTGCGGATGCGCAGATCGGCGGTGTAGCGGTTGATCAGCGAGTCCATGTTGCCGCCGGTCACGCCGAAGAACAGGTTGGGCTTGCCCAGCACCTTGAACGGCTCGGCCGAATCCCAGGCCGGCTGGGCGATGATGCCCACGCGAAAGCCCTGGGA
This sequence comes from Gammaproteobacteria bacterium, assembly GCA_030832825.1. Taxonomy (GTDB): domain Bacteria; phylum Pseudomonadota; class Gammaproteobacteria; order Pseudomonadales; family Pseudohongiellaceae; genus UBA5078. The sequence continues at coordinate 6,410 of JAURIJ010000035.1, read as the reverse complement.
TTCGAGCATGCGCCCGATCACCGCCATGCCGAAGCTGGGGTGGTCCACATAGGCGTCGGCCGTGACGATGATGATGTCGCAGCTGTCCCAGCCCAGGGCGTCCATCTCGGCGCGGGACATGGGCAGGTAAGGCGCGGTGCCATAGCACTCGGCCCAGTACTTGGGCCAGGAGAACAAGGGGCGTACCTGCTCGGAGGTGGGGGCGGGGCTGTAGGTCTGGCTCATGGCGTTACCGGGGTCAGAAATCGCAGAAAGGGTTCCAGCGCGATGCGCTGCTCGTTCAGGTTGAGGCTGCCGTCGAACAGCGCGGCCTGCAGGCGGATCGTGTCCTGCTCGCGCAGCAGCAGGCCCTGATTGACATAAGTGGCCACTGCCGGGGCGTAGGGACCGCCGGCGAACACGGCTTCGTGCACCGCCAGGTTCAGGCTCAGATGCAGCACGCGCAGTGCCCGGGCCAGGCTCACGCGACGCTGGCTGAGCGCCGTGGGTTCGCCGGGCCAGCGCAGCTCCAGTTCGGCCAGCACCGGCTGATCCTGATAGCGCAGGTCAAGCTGGGTGCGGGCGGTGAACTGCTGGCTGGCGACGCGCAGCGTGAAGTCCTGGGTCTGCTGCGCCACATAGGCCTGCAGCTCGGCCGGCGGCATCACGGCGAGCAGCGGCTGGGCGTCGCGCAGCAGGGTGAGGTAGCTCACGATGGCGTCCAGATCGATGCCGTCCAGCTGGCTCGCCATGCGCAGCTGGGTGATGGGCTGCGGGCCGTCGAAGGCGTCGAAGGCGAGGCGTTGCTGCAGGCTCAGGGTCTGGCCGCGGCCATCGACTCCCGGCACGGCGCTGGCGACATGCTCGACGCGCAATCCCTGCAGACCGAGGGTTTGGGCCTGGCCGTCCTGGGACGTCATGCGGATGGCGGCCACCTCTACGTCCAGCGTGCCCGGCAGCGGCGAGCTCGCCAGGTTCTCGCTGTGCAGATGCACGCGCGGGGCTTCCAGCGTCAGGGCCATGAATTCGTCCTGGATGCGCACCTCGCGGCTCTCGAGGGTCAGGCTGACCGGGCCGGACGGGGCGATGTCCAGGGCCAGGCGCAGCGCGTCCAGTGTCGTGTGGGTGCCGGAACCCGGCAGCGTCCAGGACGGCGTGGCCAGGCGCGCGTGCAGGGCGCCGTCGAAACCGGCCACCACGTCGATCACGCTGTCGGCGGGCACTCCCTGAATGTCCGGACGCAACGCAGCGGCCACCAGACCGGTGCCGAAACCGTCGGCCGTGCGCAGCAGCGGGCCATGCTGCAGCTCGACGTTGGCGCGCAGCACCAGGTCGGGGTACTCCACGCCGCCGAGCACGGGCGCGGTGACCTCGATCTCGCCGGTGCTGCCGAACCAGCCATTGTCCAGGCGCAGCTGCAGGTCGGGCTGGCCCGTCATCGCCTGCAGTTGTGCCTGGGTGCTGGCGTCTGCCAGCTGCAGGCCGATCAGGGCCGGCGTCAGCAGAAGCAGCAGCAGGGCCGTGGCGCCCGTCAGGAACAGGAGTTTCTTCATGATTGTGAACAATTTTTCCGCAAGCCGTGGCGAGGCGGGCAGTTTAACAGCATTAAGGGGCAGACTGGCGGCCCGCCGGTTGCTTCTGTCTGGACGAAACCTGGTCTTAAGCTTCTTTCAGAGCCAGTCACCGGTTCGATGGGCTGTTGCAGTTACGTCCGGAGCATCTCGATGTGGGGGATACCGTCTTCGTCGTAAACGTCTGACGTCTGGACGAAGCCGAAGCGCTCGTAGAAGGCCTTAAGATATTGCTGCGCCGAAATACGGATTCCCTTTCCCGGGTAGAGTTCGTCGCAGCAGCTTGCCGCGCGCTGCATCAAGGCCATGCCCACGCCGTGGCCGCGCTGTGACAGCGCAGTGCAGACGCGGCCGATGGAGGCTTCGGCGTATTTGACTCCCGGTGCCAGAATGCGGCAGCAGGCCACCACCTCGCCGCGCTGCTGCGCAAACAATTGCAGCGCGCCGATATCCCGCCCGTCCACATCCAGATACACACAGTCCTGTTCCAGCACGAACACCTCCTGCCGCAGGCGCAGCAGGGAATAGAGCTGGGTCACGCCCAGGCTCTCGAAAGGCACGCAGTGCCAACTCAGCGGCGTCGGCAGGTCATGCATCGTGAGCCTCACCGGCATGGTGGTGCATCCGCACCCCATCGCTGTCGACGATCTCCACCGCGACCGGCACGCCGTGGCGCACGCTCTGGGTGACCGTGCAGAAATTCTCGAACACGCTCACGGCCTGGCTGAGGCCCGGCAGGCTGCTGCCCGGCACACCCAGACGGATCTGCACCTCGAAGCCGGTCACGCGGCGAAAGCGCTCGACGCGCTGCACGTGGCCGGTGACGGTGGCAGTCAGCTCGCCCGGGTCATCCTTGTGCTTGCGCAGGGCGAACAACAGGCTGGCCGAGAGGCAGTTGGCCACGGCGGCGGCCAGCATGGCCGAAGGGTTGGGGCCTTCTCCGCCGCCCAGCGGTTCGGGCTCGTCGGTCAGCACATTGCCGAAGGCGCCGAAGTCGATCTGAAACAGGTAATTCTCGATACGCTTGAGTGAAATGCTGAACTGACTGTCATCCACGCTGGGCAAGCCTCCTGCACTTGTTCTTTTCTTATCCAAAAGTGGCTCATGGCCTATGATCCCCTGTCGGCGCCCATTGCGCCAGTCGGGCGTTGATCTCGCGCAGACGTGCGGGCGCGGTGTCGCTGCGCGCCTCAAGCAGGTCGCGGGCCGCCTGATACTGTTGCGCGGCGAGGGCGTGCAGGTCGAGGTGGGCGTAGAGATCGCCCAGCTGCAGCAGGGTGTCCGCCACCAGCGGATGTGCATCCCCCAGTACTTGCTGCTGCAGCAACAGCGCGCGCTTGAACAGCGGCTCGGCGGATTGGCGTTCGCCTTGGGCCGCGTACTGGCCGGCCAAGTGCAGCAGATCCTGCGCCAGCAGCGGGGGCTGTCCCGCCTCGGTGGTCCGCGTCAGCGCGAGCAGGGCGGCGAAATGGCCCGCCGCTTCCTCCACGCGGCCTTGCTGGGTGAGCACCACGCCGAGATTGCGCGCGGCCTGCGCCACGTCGGCGCGGGTGGCGCCGGCACTGCGTTCGTGCAGGCGCAGGGCCTCGCGCAACAAGGGCTCGGCCTCGGCGAAGCGGCGCTGCAGGGCCAGGCTCACGCCGAGATTGCCCGTCGTGGCCGCCACGGCCGGATGGCGCTCGCCCAGGGCCGCCAAGTCGATCGCCAGCGCCTGGCGATAGTGCGCCTCTGCCTCGGCATACTGCCCTCGGCGGACCTGCAGCCCGGCCAGCAGACTCAGTGCCGTGGCCACATCCGGATGCGCCGCGCCCGCGCTGCGCTCCTCCAGCACAAATGCCCGGCTCAGCATGGGCAGGGCATCGTCCAGCCGCCCCTGCTGCTGATAGAGCAGCGCGAGGTGCTGGAGATTGCGCACCATAGTGGGTTCGTCGGGGAGCTGGCCGAAGCGCTTCGGATCGGCATCGAGCAGCCGCTTGCTCAATGGCTCGGCCAGCACATAGCTGCCGGCACGGACATGGAAACCCGCCAGGGTGGGGCTTGCCAGCACGGCGGCGCTCTGGCCGTGGGAGAGTGCCAGCTCCAGCCGCGTGAGTTCCGTCAGCCCACCGGGCAGGGCCGACTGCGCCGACGCCAGGGCGGGAAGCAGAAGGAGCAGGGCCAGCTTCAACAGCAAGGCGCGGGGGGCAAGTGTCAGGGATAAGCGGCACATGGGCGGGATGCTAGTTCCTTGATCATGCCCTCTGCAAGCGCCAGCGGGCAGCGCTTGCAGCACGCTTTGTCGTCAGAATTTAGGTCTCGGTACGCGGAGAGTGGCGAGCTTGTTGATCATCACGAGACGTTGTGGGCCAGGTCATGTGAGGGCCACTCGGAGAAGCTGCCAATGATTTGAGTAAAAAAGGGAAGTCTTGCACACGTGGTGGTGCCCGCCCTGCGCTGCTTCCCAAGCGCGGTTCCTGTGCAGCTGACCAGCAGCCGCTCGATGAAATACAGAGAAGCAAGTACAGCGGGGCCTTTGTTGTGGCCGCACTTGACCAGCATCCTGCGCCCCCGGCCTCAGCGCCGTGGGGCGCTTGCTTGTGCCAGGGCGATGTAGCACATTCTGACCAAGCCATTCGATTTCAGGAGAACCCCGATGATTGCAGGATTTCACCGCCCGGCCCGCGCGCGCCTGGCAGGTTTGTGGGCACTGCTCGCCACGCTGGCGACAGGCCCGCTTGTCGCCCAGGAACGGGTGCTGGTGGACGTGACCATGACCGAAGGCACCAACATGGCGGCGGCACTCTCGCCCGACGGGCAGACCTTCGTGCTGGCGCTGCAGGGCACGCTGTGGTCGGTGCCGGCCACGGGCGGCACGGCCACGGCGATCACGCCGCCGGAGATGGACGCGCAGGAGCCGGTGTGGAATCCGGACGGCGAGAGTCTGGCGTTCTATGGTTTCGTCGGCGATGCCTTCTCGGTGTGGACGGTGGCGCCCGACGGCAGTGAGCTGGCCCGGCTGCCCGATGGCGGCGGCGATGCACGCTACCCGTCCTACAGCAGCAATGGCAGCACGCTCTATTACGCCAGTGACGAGAACGGCGGCTACTCGCTGTGGTCCACCAATCTGGACAGCGGCGTGCGCACCCAGCTCACCACGGCCGAAGAAACCGGCTATGTGATGCCGGGCACGGCGTATTTTTCCGGGGTCGGCAATGCGGTCTACCCGGCACTCTCGCCCGCCGGCAATCTGCTGGCCTATGTCATCGACGGCCCGGAGAACATCCTCATGGTGCGCTCGCTCACCCCCGGCACCCAGGCGCGTGAACTTTACCGCGCGCCCCTGCTCGGCGCGCCGCAGTGGTCTGCCGACGGGCAGGAGCTCTACATCGTCGGCATCGGCGAGGACACCAGCTACCTGGCCAGTGTGCAGGTGGACGGCTCGCGCATCACCCGGCTGGTCGATGGCGGCGACGTGTTTCCTTTCCGGCCCACGCTCGCGCCCGATGGGATGATCTTCTACACCGCTGACGGCGCCGTGAAGTCGGTGTCCCGCGACGGTGTGCCCGGCCGCAATGTGCCGTTCTCCGCCACCGTCACTCTCGACCGCACGCCCTACGAGCGGCGCACCTACGACTTCACCGATCAGACACCGCGCGAGGCTCTCGGCATCGTCGACCCGGTGCTCTCGCCCGATGGCAGTCAGGCAGCCTTCGCCGCGCTGGGCGATCTCTGGCTGGCCGATCTGGCCGCCGGCACACCGCCGCGCAATCTCACCGACGATGTCTACATCGACATGTCGCCCAGCTGGTCGCCCGATGGCAGCCAGATCGCGTTCGTGTCCGACCGCGAAGGCAAGGCCGACATCTGGCTGCTGGACGTGGCCACGGGCAGCCAGCGCCGCATCACCGATCTGCTGCGCCCGGCCAACTCGCCGGTCTGGTCGCCCGATGGCAGCAAGCTGGCCTATCTGGCCGACAGCGGCAACAGCATCTTCATCTCGGCCACCGTCAATGTGTTCGACCTGGCCACTGGCAGCGACCTCATGATCGCCGACACCATCTTCGGCCCGAGCGCCCCTTCCTGGTCGCCCGATGGCAGCAAGGTGGTGGTGTATTACCGCGAGCCCATGAACAGCCGCTTCCGCGAGGGCAAGAATGTGCTGTACCTGCTACCTGCGGACGGGCAGGGCGAGAAGCTCATGATCTCGCCGGTGGCGGGCAAGTCCCTGGGGCGGCGCCAGCACAACCGGCCCACGTGGTCGAGCACCGGCGAGATCGTCTATCGCATTGACGGCGCTCTATGGTCGGCCCCCATGAATGCCAGCGGCGAGCTGGGCGAGTCCACGCTGATCGCGGCGGCAGGGGAGAACCCGAGCTGGTCGGCCGATGGCAGCAAGCTGATCTACATCGACGGCGAGGACATCCACCTGTGGGACAAGGCCACGGGCAGCACGCGGGAACTGGCCATCAAGCCGACATGGACACAGGCGCTGCCCGAATCCACTTACACCATTCGCGCCGGACGCATGTACGACGGTTTCTCGGACAGCTGGATTCCGAGTGTGGACATCGTGGTCCAGAACGGCGTCATCACCGACATCCGCCAGGCCGGCTTCAGCCAGCCGGTGGGCACGCTGATCGAGGCCGGTCAGCAGTTCGTGATGCCCGGGCTCATCGAGAACCACACCCACCAGTCCATCACCCAAGGCATCATGCTCGGCAACATGTACCTGTGCCATGCCATCACCTCGGTGCGCGAGACGGGCGATGACCCGTATCACGCGGTGGAGCGGCGCGAGTCCGAGGCTTCCGGGCGGCGGCCGGGGCCACGTGTCTTCACAGCCGGCCCGCTCAACGAGGGCACACGCGTGTCCTATGGCGT
>JAURIJ010000019.1 GCA_030832825.1 Gammaproteobacteria bacterium | reverse complement strand
CGGATGTCTGCATTCTGGATGCCCGCTCGGCGGATCGCTTCCACGGCCGGGCGCCGGAACCGCGTCCAGGACTGCGCGGCGGTCACATGCCGAGCGCTCACAGCCTGCCCTTCGATCAGCTGGTGCAGGGCGGCCGCATGAAGCCGGTCGCGGAACTGCGCGCGCTGTTGTCGGCCCATGCCGGGCCGCAGTCACGCGTGATCGCCAGCTGCGGCTCCGGGGTCACGGCCTGTGTCATCGCCTTTGCTGCCCATCTGGCCGGCTGGGAGGATATCGGTGTTTACGACGGGGCCTGGGCGGAGTGGGGCGCGGGTGACAGACTGCCGGTCGTCACCGCACAGCAATCCCCGTATACTCCAGCTTCCTGATCAGCCGTCGCACCAAGCGCCCAGACCATGAGCACCGAGAACCTGAACAATCCCAGCCCTTTGGGCACCGCCGCCGGCCCCGCCACGAGTGCGCCGCCGCGCGGCAGCTTCCTGGCGAATCTGGCCTTCAACATCATCATCCCGGTGTTCATCCTGAGCCGCCTCAGTGGCCCCGACAGCCTCGGACCTTCGCTGAGCATCGTGATCGCACTGGCCTTCCCCATCGGCTACGGCCTGTGGGATCTGCGTCAGTCGGGCAAGCTCAACCCCTTCTCCGTGCTGGGCGTCGTCAGCGTGTTCCTGACTGGCGGCATCAGCCTGCTGCAACTCGACCCGAAATACATCGCCATCAAGGAAGCGACCTTCCCGGCCTTGATCGGTCTGGCCGTGCTGTTCACCCAGCGCACGCGCTTCCCCCTGGTGAAGACGCTGATCCTGAACGCCCAGCTGGTGCACATCGACGCGCTCTATGCCGCCCTGGCGGAGCGCGGCAACACGGCCCTGTTCGAGAAGCGCCTGAGCCAGGCCTCGCTGATCGTGGCCGGCAGCTTCTTCGTGTCCTCCACGCTGAACTACCTGCTGGCGCGCATCATTCTGGTGAGTCCGCCCGGCACTACGCAGTTCAGTGAGGAACTCGGCCGCATGACAGCGCTGAGCTATCCGGTGATTGCTCTGCCCAGCATGGTGATCCTCATGGCCGCCATCTGGTTCGTGTTTTCGCAGGTGAAGAAGCTGACAGGCGAAGGACTGGAGACCTTCCTGGTGGATCAGGGCGACTGAGACGCCGCCCTGGCGGATGGCTCAGTGCGGGAAGGCCACGAGGTGGTCCATCTCGACATGAATGCCGATCATCTCACCCTGGGCATGACGGTGGTGGCTGGGCACCAGGCTGAGCACATGGGTGCCATCGGGCATCTCCAGCGTGTAGAGGTACTGCGAGCCGCGGAAGGCCTTGTCCAGCACGCGGGCCGTCTTCTGGCTGTCATCGTCGTGAATGACATCGTCCGGCCGGATCAGCACGCGCACCTGCGCATCCACCGCAAAACCATGCAGCTCGGTGCCGCCAAGCACGCCCAGAGTCGTCTGCACCCGCATGTCATCCAGCACGCGCCCCTCCAGGAAGACGCCCTCGCCCACGAAATCCGCCACGTACTCGCAGGCGGGCTGATGGTAGAGCTCGAAAGGCGTGCTCCACTGCAGCAGCTCTCCGGCGCGCATCACCCCCACTTCGTCGGCCATGGCGAAGGCCTCGTACTGATTGTGGCTGACCAGGATCGCCGTGATGCCGTCCTGCTTCAGCACCTGGCGGATCTCCCGCGCGATCTGCTCGCGCAGTTCCACATCCAGACTGGCGAAGGGCTCGTCCAGCAGCAGCAGGCGCGGCTTGGGCGCCATGGCCCGGGCCACCGCCACCCGCTGCTGCTGCCCGCCGGAAAGCCGATGCGGATAGACATCGAGGTAGTCGGCGATCTTGAGCATGCCGGCCAGCTCCTCGATGCGCGCTGTGCGGGCCGCCGCGCTCATGCCGCGCAGGCCGAAGCCGATGTTGTCGCGCACGCTCAGATGGGGAAACAGCGCGTAATCCTGGAACACCATGCCCACCTGACGCTGTTCCACCGGCAGGCAGTGGCGGGCATCGCTGACCATTTCTCCGCCCATGCGAATCTCCCCGTCCAGCGCACGCTCGAAGCCGGCGATGGCCCGCAGCAGCGTGGTCTTGCCGCAGCCGCTCGGTCCGAGCAGGCAGCCGATCCGGCCCTGCTCCAGCTGCAGGCTGATGTGACGGACAATCACCGTGCGCTCGAGCGCCACGGAGAGCTGATGCAGTTCAAGGAGTGGAGTCATGGCCTGGCCGGGATCGCGAGATCGTCTGGTTGAGAATGATGACGGGAATGATGCCGGCCAGCACGATCATCAGGGCGGTGCTGGAGGCTTCGGCCAGCCGCTCCTGATTGGCGAGCTCATAGGTGCGGATGGCCAGCGTGTTGAAATTGAAGGGACGCAGGATCAGCGTGGCGGGCAGCTCCTTGAGGACATCCACGAACACCAGCAGGCTGGCGGTCAGCAGGCTGCCCCGCATCACCGGCACGTGCACGCGGCGCAGGATCTGCAGCGGCGTGAGGCCCATGGAACGACCGGCGTCGTCCATCGTCGGCTTGATCTTGCCCAGGCCCGCGTCGAGAGTGTTCAGGGCCACGGGCAGGAAGCGCACCAGATAGGCGAACACCACGGCCACGAGCGTGCCGCTGAGCAGCAGGCCGGTGGCGATGCCGAAGGTTTCACGCATCCAGGCGTCCAGGGAATTGTCGAACCAGGTGAAGGGGATCAGCACACCGATGGCCACGACCGTGCCGGGAATCGCATAGCCCAGCCCCAGCACGCGCACCATGCCGCGCAGGGCCAGACTGGGCCGCAGGCGCTTGGTGTAGCTGATGAACAGGCCCAGCACCAGGGCGATCAAGGCCGTGATGGAGGCGAGCTTCAGACTGTTGGCGAACATGCCGAGGAAGCCGTCGCGGTCCAGCAGATGCCAGGTTTCGGTGGACCATTTCAGCAACTGCAGGAAGGGGATCAGGAAGCCGAACAGCACCGGGGTCACGCAATAGGCCAGCGCTGCCCACTTCTTCCAGCCCTGCAGCGGGATGCGCGGCAGGCGCGTGTATTTGCTGCTGGTGTGGTGATAGCGCGCCTTCTGCCGCGACCAGTGCTCCGCCAGCACCAGTACCAGAATGAACAGCAGCAGGACGGCAGACAGCTGCGCGGCCGCCGTGCTGCTGCCCAGCCCGAACCAAGTGCGGAACACCCCGGTGGTGAACACCGACACGCCGAAATACTGCACCGTGCCGTAGTCCGCCAGCGTCTCCATCAGCACCAGCGACAGGCCGGCGATGATGGCCGGGCGGGCCAGGGGAATGGCGACGCGGCGGAAGGCCTGCAGCGGGGTGGCGCCCAGGGTGCGCGAGACTTCGAGCACGCAGACACTCTGCTCGATGAAGGCCGTACGCGACAGCAGATAGACATAGGGGTAAAGCACCAGGGCCAGCATGGTGATGGCGCCGCCCAGACTGCGGATGGGCGGGAACCAGTATTGACCGAAACGCAACTCGAAGGTCTCGCGGATCCAGGACTGCACCGGCCCGCCGACGTCCAGCAGCCCGGTGTAGGTGTAGGCGATGATGTAGGCGGGCATCGCCAGCGGCAGCACCAGCGCCCACTCCAGCATGCGGCTGCCGGGGAAGTGCGTCATGGTGACCAGCCAGGCCGGCCCGATGCCCAGCACCAGCACGATCAGCCCCACGCCCAGCATCAGACTGAGCGAGTGCAGCACGTAGTCGCCCAGCACTGTCTCGTACAGATGCCCCCAGACGCCGTCACTGCTGGAGGTGATCGAACTGAAGACGGTGAGCACGGGCACACTGAGCAGCAGGCAAAGCCCCAGAATGACCCAGGTGCCGGGATGCGTGGGGAGCCAGCGCTGCAAAGACGACAAGGCCCCTTTCGGGGCCTTGTTGGTGTGTGTATCCATGGATACCTGAACCAGTGACGACGGCCTGCTTACTGCCATCCAGCACGGTCCATCAGGCGAACGGCCTCGGCATTATGGATGCCGAGTTCATCCAGCGCAATGTCGTCGGCCTTGAAGCTGCCCCAGGACTGCAGCAGCTCGCTGGGCGGCACATCGGCCCGCACGGGGTATTCGTTGTTGGTTTCGGCGTACCAGGCCTGCGCCTCTTCACTCACCAGGAACTCGATCAGCTTCACGGCGGCATCGCGGTTCTTGGCGGCCTTGGTCACGGCCGCACCACTCACGTTGACGTGGGCGCCGTTGCCGTTCTGGTCAGGGAAGAACACCGCCACGGACTCAGCCGCCGCGCGCTCGTCGGCATCCGCTGACTGCAGCATGCCGGCGAGGTAATAAGTGTTGCTGATGGCCAGCTGGCACTGGCCCACGGCCACGGCAGCGATCTGGTCACGGTCGCCTCCTTGGGGCGGACGGCCGAAATTGGCCACGAAACCGTCAGCCCAAGCCTCGGTGGTTTCGACGCCGTTGTGGCTGATCATGGACGCCACGAGGGACTGGTTGTAGATGTTGGATGACGAGCGCACGCAGATCTTGCCGGCCCACTTCGGGTCTGCCAGATCGGCGTAGGTCGACAGATCGGACGCCTGCACGGCCTGCTTGTCATAGATCACGACGCGCGAACGCAGGGAGATGCCGAACCACTCGCCCTCGGAATCCCGGTACTTGGCCGGAATCACGCTGCTCAACACCTCGGACTCCACGCTCTGCAGCAGCCCGGCTTCCTTGGCACGGTAGAGACGGCCCACATCCACGGTCAGCAGCAGGTCGGCCGGGGTGTTGGCTCCTTCCAGCTCCAGGCGCTGAGTCAGTTCATCCGCCCCGCCAGTGACCAGATTGATGGTGGTGCCGGTGCGCTCGGCGTAGAGGTCGAGAATCGGCTTGATCAGATTCTCCTCGCGTGCGGAGTAGATGTTGACCTCATCGGCCTGGGCGCTGACGCCACAGGCCAACAGCAGGGACAGAGACAGTGACAGTTTCTTGAACATGGCGGAGCTCCTGAGCATGAATCGGGTGTGTTGCAATCCGTGCTAGATGATAATTGATCTCATTTAGGTTTGCAAACCCCCGGATCAATGACGGCCGGCTGCGACATGCCGAAAAAAGACGCTGCCGCGGCGCGCCGAGAACAGGCTAGAATGCCCGTCAACACAACAACAGCGCCGCACACCGGCGCCTGCAAGGAGCCCTCTCATGTCCGGCCAGCGCAGTCTCTTCGCCTTGCTTGTCCTCGTTCTTTGCGCCTGCTCCAAGGCGCCCGCGCCGGCTGCCTCCAGCCCCGCCCCTGCCGCCAGCACCTACAATCTGTCGCTCGGCATGCGCGACTTCATGAACCTGGTGCTCGAGCCCACGGCCGACGTGCTGTGGGATTCCGCAGGCTGGGTGAATGACATCGAGACCGGCTATCAGGAGCTGTACCCCACCACTGACGCCGACTGGGACATGGTGCGTCAGCGTGCCGCCCAGATCGTCGAGGCCGGCAACTCCCTCGCATTGCCGGGCCGGGCGGTGGACAACGATGCCTGGATCACCTACGCCAACGCCCTGAGTGCCGCGGGCGCCATGGCCATGGAGGCAGCGGCAGTGCGCAACCAGGAAGACTTCTTCCAGGCGGGGGCCCAGATGTACAGCGTCTGCAGCGCCTGTCACCAGACCTACAACCCCGAAATCTCGCGCTTCGCCGCCAACTGAGTGTCGATGATGAGCGCTGCGCTGCACCGTCGCACAGGACTGGGGGGCCTTGCGCTGCTGCTGGTGAGCGCCGGCGCCCTGGGCCACACCATCGCGGGCAGCAACGCCGTGTTCGTGCAAGGCATCGACGGGCCCGCCATCGCCGCGTTCCTCTATCTCGGCGCCAAGCACATGGTCACAGGCTACGACCATCTGTTGTTCCTGTGCGGTGTGCTCTTCTACCTGGCCCGGCCTCTGCAGGTGCTGCACTACGTGTCCCTCTTCGCTCTCGGCCACAGCCTCACCCTGCTGGCCGGCGTGCTGCTGAACCTGCCGGTGAATGCTGCGCTGATCGACGCGATCATCGGCTTTTCCGTGGTCTACAAGGCCTTCGAGAACCTGGGCGGCTTCCACAGGCCGGGCCTGCGCGCACCGGCCCCGCACACCGTCGTGTTTGTCTTCGGGCTGATCCACGGCCTCGGACTGGCCACCCGTCTGCAGGACTTCGAGATGAGCGCGAACGGCCTGCTCGCCAATCTGCTGGCCTTCAATGTCGGCGTGGAGATCGGCCAGATGCTTGCCCTGACCGTCATCTTCCTGCTGCTGAGCGTGTGGCGACGCCGCGACAGTTTTCAGCGCCAGGCCCGGGCGGCCAACACACTGCTGCTGGGCGCCGGCCTTTTGCTCACCTTCTGGCAGCTGAGCCTGTGGCTCCTGGGCAGCCCCCTCTGACCTCTCACACCGGAGATCATCATGACCCCGCACGATGACAGCCCTTCTCCCCGCTCCCTGGCCCTGACCGCCGGCATCACCGCGCTCGTGGCGGGTGGCATCCTGCTGGTCGCTGTGCTGCCGGCCGAGTTCGGCATCGACCCGCTTGGCACCGGACGCGCCCTGGGTCTGCTGGAACTCGGAACGGCGGTCGCAAGTCCGTTGGAGAACCGTGAGCATCCCCATGCGCGGGACAGCGCGGAATTCGTGCTGGAGGGGTTTCAGTCGCTGGAATACAAATATCACCTCAATGCCGGCGACACACTGGTGTACAGCTGGGAGGCGACGGGCGCTCTGGTGTTCGACATGCACGCCGATCCAGAGGGCCTGCCTGGCGAGGAGAACGTGCGCAGTTTCGAGCAGGCCACGGGCGAGCGCCGCTCAGGCGTCTATCACGCGCCTTTCACCGGCATTCATGGCTGGTTCTGGGAGAATCGCAGTTTCGAGGTGGTGACCCTGCGGCTGGAAGCCTCGGGCTTCTTCGATGGCACCGTGATGTTCCGGGACGGCGGCAGCTTCGACCGCATCCCGGAACCGGTGCTGGAGTAGTGGCTCAGCGACGCTCATCCGGATCTGAGCCGTCGCTCGGCGCACCCGTGCCGGAGGAACCCATGAACAGCTTGCGGCCGTCCGGGAAGGTGATGTCACGGCCATTGCCGCGGCAGGCCGGCTCGCACAGACGATCCTTGCTCTGATAGCCCGTCACCACGATCTCGGTGCCCAGTTGCAGCGAATCGCGGTTAATGCCCCGACGCAGCAGGGTGTTGGGCGTGCCGCCCTCCACCATCCAGGCCTGGGTGGTGCCGTCTTCGTTGGTATGGTTCAGATGAATCCAGGAATGCGGATTGATCCATTCCACCCGGGTGATCGGCCCGCGCAGGGCGACAGGCAGATTCGCGTCGAATTCCGCCGAGAAGGCGTGATGGGCGGAAGCCGGTGCGGCCGCCGCGAGCATGGCGCCGGCAACTGCAGTGGCTGCCAGCAGAGTCGTGATTTTCATGTGTTCACCTCGTGCTTTGGTCTGATTGCTTGCACTCAGCCGTTGCTGTCCTCCGGGAACAGCTCGGCCTCGCGTCCTTTTCTGTACTTGCCATACATCAATTCTTCCACGAACTCGACACACTTGAATTGCGGCAGCTCAAAGCCGGCTTCAAGTCGACGATAGATCGGCATGCGGATCGTCCACGGTCGTTCGAAGATGTCCGGGTCTTCCATGGTGGCTTCGTACTGGATGACGTTGGCGCTCTCGAGCGTGTAGCGCTCGGTCACCTTCAGCTTGTAGGTGTGGTAGTTGCCGGCGCGATCGAACCAGGTGCGATCATCCAGGCCGGTGACTTCCACCACAAAGGTGTCGCCATCCCAGTAGCCATGAGACTGACCCATCCAGGCATCCAGCGGAGGCGGCCCCGGGTCTTCCAGATAGATGTTGCGCACCGCCCCCGCGAAGGAATAGGCGATGAACATGGCCTCGTCACTCTGGAATATCTGGAACGGGTGCGGCATGTAGGTGGCGCGGGGCACCCCCGGCATGTAGCACTTGATCTCCGGGTCACTGCTCAGCCAGTTGGCCTGGTTCTCATCACGCCGGGCGAGGGCCTCGGGCTTGTAGGGGATAACCCCGCCCTCCACCACACTGACGCTGGCCGGCACGGCGCCTGCAGCGCCCATGGCCACGATCTGCGGCGCCGGCACAGGCACGAAATCTCCCGGCACCAGGGCAAGGGCTGCGCGCGCCGGCGCGGATTCGAGATTGTTGTTGGCCGTGCTGAGCACCTGCCAGATGCCGTTGAAATCGGGCTTGCCTGAGGGCGTGCGGGGAATGTCACTGACAGTCGAGGAAGCAACAGGCCCCGACGTAGACTGAGAGTCCGCGGGCGTACAGGCGGCGCAGAAAAACGCGAGTGCCGCTGCCGGCAGCAGCCTGTAGGGGAGTCGGTAGGACATGCGTTGTCGCCTCGTTATTGTTCGGCGATCTAAGCACCTGGCGCTCGACTGTGTCAAGCCGAGCGCTATAGCCCGCAGGCCTCAGTTGGCCTTGCGTCCCACGAAGGTGCCTTCCGCCATGCCGCCGAGATCCAGGCTGCCCTTGAGGGTACCGTCTTCCTGCAGTGCGCCCTTGTAGGTCACGGAGCCGGCTGCACCGGTGAGCGTGAACTGGAAGTCATTGCCCGTGGCTGTGCCGGTGAAATCGGTGTCTCCCAGCTGACCGGTGTAATGGCCGGCGATGCTGCCATCGCTGTTCTGGGTCATGGAGACCGTCGCATTGCCGGTCTGACCGGCCACGTCGACGGCAAAGCTCCAGTTGCCGCTCACATCTGCGCTGACGAGTGTGGATACCAGCAGCAGCAGGCTGCCAATGGCGGCGCAGGTGCTGCGAATTGTCTTTCTGATCATGAGGTGACTCTCCCTGGGAGCAAGCTGTCGATGGCGATGAAGAATGCGTGCCGGCACGCCCACTGGCGGCTTGAACGCGGCGCTGAAAGTAGCACGCGCGGCCTGGCGGCAGCCAGTCGCGCCACGCCTGCTTACCCTGGAAATGCCACCGTCCGTCGCGTGCCGCTCAGAGCGCGACACTGCCCGTGCGCACCCGGAACCAGCCGGCGATGCTGTAGCGGTCGCGCCTGGCGACACGCACTTCGTGGGGCACCTCGTCGCTGAGAAAGAGTGCCACGGTGCCCAGCTCGGGCAGCACGCGGTGTTCCTGCCCGCTCTGCGGGTCGACCAGCACCAGCTCGCCGCCCTCCTCTGTCAGCCAGTGCGGATTGAAATAGGCGACAAGGGACACGCGGCGCGTGCTCGCGGCAGGCACACCGGCCCGGCGGAAGGCATCGAGATGCCGCGCGTAGAACGCGCCCGGCCCATAGTGGGCGAAGTGGCTCTCGAAGCTGTCGAGTCCCATGAACAAATGACGATTCAAGAATTGTCGCAGCGCGTCGGCCCAGGCGAGCCAGGCCTGCTCCGCAGGCGTGCTGCCCGTGATCCAGGCGATCGCATCACTGCGGATGCCAGGCGCCAGCGTGTGGTCCTGCTGCCGCCCGATGCCGGCGGCGCGCAAGTGCAAGGCGTCAGGCTGCTGCAGCCGGGAGTGCAAGTCATCGCGCAGGGAATGGGGCAAGGCGTCAGGAATCACGCACCAGGCCTGCTCGCGCAGCGTGGCCACCATGCGCTCGAACACCGGCACGAGCCGCTCGTCATCATGGGGGGATTGCGTCGAAGAGCGCTCGTTCATGCCGCGGCGCGAGCCTCAGGATTTCTTGCGGAACACGCGGGCCTTGCGCGGACCGAGCGGTGTGCCGTCCTTCTTCAGGCGGGCCCCTGCCGCGACTCCGTCGGCGGTCTTCGGCGCATCGCTCGACGGCAGCTCCGCTTGCGACTCGGCATCCTCCGCGGTGGCCTTGGCGAGCGCTTCCGCCTTTTTCACGCGCAGCCGGCTGCCGCGCAGTTCCAGATTGTTGAGCGCGCGGATGGCCGCCTTGGCTTCATGCGGCACCGGCATGTTGGTGAAGCCGAAGCCCTTGGAGCCACCTGTCACACTGTCCATAACGATGGTGCAGGACTGCACGCGACCATGCGCCTCGAACAGCGCCTGCAGCTCCTCACGGGAAACGTCACGAGCCAGATTGCGAATCAGAATTTTCAAGAGAACACCCGAAGTTGCGATAGGGGAACAGCGGAAGCGGCGGCACGATAATGCAAATGCCGTCGGCAGTCTAACAAGGCCCCGGCAAATAAGCAGTAGTCGCTCGTGGGCACGTCCTCTATAATGCGCGGCTTTCGCGCTGTCCTCACTTTCTGCCCGTCACGGGCACTTCGTCCAACGGATACCATCTTGATCACTGCCTCGAACATCACCATTCAGTTTGGTGCCAAACCATTGTTTGAAAATGTGTCGCTGCGTTTCGGCAACGGCAATCGCTACGGCCTGATCGGCGCCAATGGCTCCGGCAAGTCCACCTTCATGAAGATCCTGAGCGGTGAACTGCAGCCCACCTCCGGCAATGTCAGCGTCGATGTCGACGAGCGTGTGGGCATCCTGCGGCAGAACCAGTTCGCCTACGAAGAGTTCTCCGCCATCGACACGGTGATCATGGGCCACGACAAGCTCTGGCAGATCAAGCAGGAGAAGGACCGCATCTACAATATGCCGGAAATGTCCGAGGACGACGGCATGCGCGTGGCGGAGCTGGAGATCGAGTTCGCGGAACTGGACGGCTATTCCGCCGAGTCCAGCGCCAGCGAGCTGCTGCTTGGACTGGGCATTCCACTGGAACAGCACTACGGCCCGATGAGCGCCATCGCCCCGGGCTG
Organism: Gammaproteobacteria bacterium; assembly: GCA_030832825.1. GTDB lineage: Bacteria > Pseudomonadota > Gammaproteobacteria > Pseudomonadales > Pseudohongiellaceae > UBA5078. The sequence goes on along the minus strand of JAURIJ010000019.1, from coordinate 37,428 downwards.
GAAACTGCGCGTGCTGCTGGCGCAGGCCCTGTTCGCCGACCCGGACATCATGCTGCTGGACGAGCCCACCAACAACCTCGACATCAACGCGATTCGCTGGCTCGAAGGCGTGCTCAATCAGCGCGAGTGCACGATGATCATCATCTCCCACGACCGCCACTTCCTGAACAGCGTGTGCACCCACATGGTGGATGTCGACTACGGCGAGCTGCGGCTTTACCCGGGCAATTACGATGATTTCATGATCGCGTCGACCCAGGCCCGCGAGCGCATCCAGGCCGACAACGCCAAGAAGAAAACGCAGATCGCCGAGCTGCAGTCCTTCGTGAGCCGCTTCTCCGCCAACGCGTCCAAGGCCAAGCAGGCCACCTCGCGCGCGCGGCAGATCGAGAAGATCAAGCTGGAGGAGATGAAACCCTCCAGCCGCATCAGCCCCTTCATCCGTTTCGAGCAGGACAAGAAACTGCATCGTCTGGCACTGGAGCTGAACAAGCTGACACTGGCCTATGGCGATCATGTGCTGCTGAAGAATCTCAGCCTGATGGTGGAAGCCGGAGAGCGCCTCGCCATCATCGGCCCCAACGGCATCGGCAAGACCACGCTGCTGCAGGCCATCACAGGTCATTTCGGCAAGCAGGGCGACGAAGTGCTGGGCGGCCAGGTGAAGTGGGCCGAGAACGCCGCGCTGGGTTACTACGCCCAGGATCACAATCATGAGTTCGCCGACGACGTGACGCTGTTCGAATGGATGAGCCAGTGGGCACGCCCGGGCGACGACGAACAGGTGATCCGTGGCATTCTGGGCAAGATGCTGTTCTCCAAGGACGACAGCAACAAGAAGGTCAAGGTGATCTCAGGAGGCGAGAAAGGCCGCATGCTGTTCGGCAAGATGATGCTGCAGAAGCCCAATGTGCTGGTGATGGACGAACCCACCAACCACCTGGACATGGAATCCATCGAGGCCCTGAACCTCGCGCTGGAGAACTACCCCGGCACCCTGATCTTCGTGAGCCATGACCGCGAGTTCGTCTCCTCGCTGGCCACCCGCATCCTCGAACTCAGCCCCGACGGCTTCAACAATTTCGTCGGCAACTACGACGAATACCTGCACCAGCTGGGAGTCGAGTGATGTCCGGCCCCTCTGCGCCGGACAGCGACGGGCCGGCAGCAGGTTTCGACACACTGCCGCTGCCCGCGGCTCAACTGCAGAACCTGCAGGACATGGGCTATGCGCAGATGACGCCGGTGCAGGCCCTGAGCCTGCCGCCTGCGCTGCAGGACCGCGATCTGATTGCTCAGGCGAAGACGGGCAGCGGCAAGACGGCGGCGTTTGGCATCGCCCTGCTGCAGCGGCTCAATCCCCGCGACTTCGGCACCCAGGCCCTGGTGCTCTGCCCGACACGTGAACTGGCCACCCAGGTAGCCACGCAACTGCGCAAGCTGGCCCGCTATCTCGCCAACATCAAGGTGGTGGTGCTGAGCGGCGGCCAGCCCCTGGGACCGCAGATCGGCTCGCTGGAGCACGGCGCTCATGTGGTCGTGGCCACGCCGGGACGCCTGCGCGATCACCTGCAGAAGCAGACGCTGGATCTCTCCCGGGTCAACACCCTGGTGCTGGACGAGGCCGACCGCATGCTCGACATGGGCTTCGCCGAGGACATCGACTTCATTCTGGGGCACACGCCGGATTCTCGGCAGACCCTGTTGTTTTCCGCCACTTTCCCCGCCGACATCGTGGCACTGAGCAGCAGCTACCAGCGCGATGCCCTGCAGATCAGCGTCGAGTCCACCCATGATGCCCTCAGCATCGAGCAGCGCTTCTTCAGCCTGGGCGAGACCCCGGACGAGGAACGCCGTGCCACCGCCGTGGTGACCCTGCTGCAGCGATGGCAGCCGGAGGCCTGCGTGGTGTTCTGCAACACGCGCCAGGGCACCATGGACATCGCCCGTCACCTGCGTCAGCACGATCTGCCCGCCCTCGCCCTGCACGGCGAACTGGAGCAGCGCGAACGCGATCAGATCCTGGTGCAGTTCCGCAACGGCAGCGTGCCCTTTCTCGCCGCGACCGACGTGGCCGCACGCGGCCTCGACATCGAAGCACTGCCACTGGTGATCAATGCCGAACTGCCGCACGATCTCGACGTCTACACCCATCGCATCGGACGCACCGGCCGCGCCGGCGAGCAGGGCATCGCCGCGAGTCTGTTTTTCGAGAACGAACGATTCAGAGTCGACGCGCTGCGCGAACGCGATGCCGCCACTGCCAGCGCCAGCATCCAGTCCATCGGGCAATTGCAGGGCAGTCCAGGCGGTGCGCCGGTGCGCCGCATGCAGACCCTGGATATCGGCGGCGGGCGCAAGAACAAGCTGCGCCCCGGTGACATCCTCGGCGCCTTGACGGCTGAACAGCGCATCCCCGCCAGTGCCATCGGCCGCATCGACATTCTGGAACACGCCAGCTATGTCGCCATCGCCGAGGAATGGGTCGACACCGCTCTGCAGGTGCTGGAGCAGCGTCGCATCAAGGCGCAGAAGTTCAAGATTCGCCGCCTCGGCAGCCCCGGGCGGCGCCAGTCCTGAGACGAGGAGTCCCGGCATGGCGCGCAGACTCCGCTGTTCCCAGTGCCAGCGCCCGCTTGCCCTGTGCTACTGCGCAGCGCTCACCCCTCAGCCCCATGTCTGGCCCGTGCGCATCCTGCAGCATGCCGCCGAGGCCCGCCACGCGCTGGGCACGGCGCGCATCGCGGCGCTGGGCCTGCGCGACTGCCAGTTGCTGCCCGCTCATGACAGCCGGCTGCCGGCCGGCGTGCTGATCTATCCCGGCCCCGACAGCCAGCCACTGTCGGCCCTGCTGAACACGGCCCCGCAACCCCTGATCTTTCTGGATGCCACCTGGCGCAAGAGCCGTCGCCTGCTGCTGGAATCGGCCGAGCTGGCCGCCCTGCCCCGCTATCAGCTGGAGAACCCGCAGCCCAGCCGCTATCGCATCCGGCGCGAACCGCATGCCCAGGCGCTCTCCACGCTCGAGGCCATCGTGCAGACGCTGGAATTGCTGGAAGCGGCACCGGGGCGCCATGCCGGATTGCTGCAGGTGATGGACGCCCTGGTGAACGAGCAGATCGCGCACATGGGTGAGCCAACCTACCGGCGCAATTACGGGAAGGACTGAGCAACCCTGCCGCCGAGGCAGGGCGCGAGACTCAGAGCAGGGAGAGCACGGCAGCGATGCCGCCGCCGATCAGCAGAATGAGGATGGGCAGGACGCTGAGACCAAAGCCCAGGCCGCGTCGGGCAGGATCACTGATGTAGGCGCGCAGATAGATCACGCGCCCGATCACGTACACGAAGCCGATGCCCGCGCCCAGATCCGGGCGCACCCAGTAGCCGAACAGCACAATCGCCGGGATGAACATGATCATCAGTTCCAGGGTGTTCTGATGCACCCGGTAATAGCGTTCGAACACGGGATGCCCGGTAACGGCTGGAGCATGCACGTCGAACTTCGCCCGCGCGCGCCCCACCAGCAAGCCAAAGACAAAGTACTGCAACAAGGCCAGTACAATCACGATCGCGACGAATTCCATCCTGCCTGCTCCTCTTTGAGTGTGTTCAGCGTGCGGGCTTCATGGCCCCGTGTTCGTTGTCCTGCCCCTGACTGCTGCTGATGATCTGCTCCAGATAGGCACTGGAGCGCGTCACCTCGTAGCGCTTGAACTTGATGCGCGGATGCAGCTCGCGCATGCGGGAACTAAGCAGCCCGTGCGCCGAGTGCAGCTGGGCATCCGAGATGATGCCGTTGGTGTCGCAATCGCGCGCCAGGCGCAGCAGGCGATCGAAGTTCATGATGAAGTTGTCGGTGTGCGTGGAGCGGATCTGCGTGCCATAGAAGAGCGGTTGCAGATCGACGCCCTTGCCTGCCAGGGCGAGGAAATTGCGCGAGAAGAGTTCGAAGTCACCCGTGGCGAAAAGGTGCCACATCTCCATGAATTCAGCTTCGGAGTAAGTGTTGTCACCAGTCTGTCCCTTGCTCGACTGGAACAGCAGGCCGGCGATGCCGCCGAGCTGACGCCGCGTATTGTCGGCGATCTTGAAGAAGGTCTCCTGCCGCGCATTCATCTCCGTGGCCGCGATCGCCATGGTCTGCTTCTCGGACTGGACGTTGTTGTGGCGCAGCTCGCGATTGTTCTCGGCCAGCACGCTCTGCTGGATGAACAGCCCGATGACCAGCCAGAGAAAGGCCAGCGGCGCGAAAGCGCCTTCCAGGAAATTGCCCATTTCGTCGATGGGCAGGGTGGCAAAGCGGGCCCAGCCCAGGTTCCCGGAAATGTAGAGCACGCCAAGAATCAGCCAGATCACGCTCAGCAAGATACCGTAGAGGATGCGCTTGTCCCTGTGACTGACATCGACCGCCGGCTTGTTCTTGTGTTTTTCCATGGCCTTTTCCCGCCGTTTGCGAACGCCGGCTAGAGTACTGTGCGGCCACCGAAGCGGTCAACGAACAAACCCCGGCGCTTTGCCTTTGCCACCCAGAATGGGGATAATTGCCGCCCTCGCGATCGCCCCGACCAGTGCCCAGGAACCTCTGCCATGAGCAAGAAGCAGGACCCCGTCTTCAATTTCGAGGAATCCCTCGCCAGTCTCGAAGCGCTGGTGAGCGCCATGGAGGAAGGCGATCTGAGCCTGGAGGAGTCCCTGCAGGCCTTCGAGAAAGGCATACGTCTCACCCGGGAATGCCAGAGCGCGCTGCAGAAGGCGGAACAGAAAGTCCAGATCCTGATGGCGGAGCATGGCAGCCCCGAGCCCTTCGATGCACAGGAAGGCGTCGACTCCACAAGGTCACGCGCATGACGTCGACTCCCGTGCACATGCTGCCTCTGCCCGATTTCATGGCGTTGTGCCGCGAGCGGGTGCAGGGCAATCTCAAGCGCAGCCTCGAAAGCCTGCCCGGTCCGGCCACCCGTCTGCGCGAGGCGATGCTGCATGCCAGTCTGCTGGGCGGCAAGCGCGTGCGTCCCGTGCTGGCCTATGCCAGTGCCTGTGCCGTGGGCGGCAGCCTCGAGGATGCCGATGTGGCCGCCTGCGCCGCCGAACTCGTGCACTGCTACTCCCTGGTGCACGACGATCTGCCCGCCATGGATGACGACGATCTGCGGCGTGGCCAGCCCACCGTGCACATCGCCTTTGACGAGGCCACCGCCATCCTGGCGGGCGACGCCCTGCAGGCGCTGGCGTTCCGCCTGCTCAGCGAGCCGGACGTCCAGCTTGCCAGTGCGGCCACGCGCCTGCGCATGATCAACCTGCTGGCAGGCGCCGCCGGCTTCGAAGGGATGGTGTCGGGGCAGTCCGTCGACTTCGAGGCCATGGGCCGCAGTCTCAACCTGCAGCAGTTGCAGACGATGCACAGCCTGAAGACGGGCGCCCTGATCCGCGCCAGCGTGCTGCTCGGCGCCCTGGCCACCGAGAAGGCCGATGCGGCGCAGCTCGCCGCGCTGGAGCGTTATGCCGAGTGCATCGGCCTGGCCTTCCAGGTGCAGGACGACATCCTAGACGTGACGGCCGACACCGTCACGCTGGGCAAGACGCAAGGCGCGGATCAGGCGCTGAACAAGCCGACCTATGTCTCGCTGCTGGGACTGGACGCGGCGACCACGAAAGCCAGAGACCTGTGCGAGGGCGCGCAGGCGGCCTTGAGCCCGTTCGATGAGCGGGCCGACGCACTGCGCGGCATCGCCCGCTACATCGTCGAAAGAGGCCACTGAGTCCGTGTTTGACGCTATGGGTCCATTCCTTTAAGTTAGCCCCACTTTTTTCCAGACAGGCCCGACCATGCTCGACGAAATTCCTCTCACCCGCCCGGACACCCCTCTGCTCGACCAGATCCAGAGCCCGGCCGACCTGAGGAAGATCGAGCCTGCCCAGTTCAAGGATCTGGCTCGTGAGCTGCGCAAGTTCCTGCTCTATTCCGTCGGTCAGACGGGCGGGCATTTCGGCGCCGGCCTCGGCGTCGTGGAACTCACCATCGCCCTGCACTATGTCTTCAACACCCCGGAAGATCGCCTGGTCTGGGACGTCGGTCATCAGACCTATCCGCACAAGATCCTGACCGGGCGGCGCGAGCGCATGCTGAGCATGCGTCAGGCTGGCGGCCTGGCGGCGTTCCCCAGCCGCGAGGAAAGCGAATACGACACGTTTGGCGTCGGCCATTCCAGCACCTCCATCAGCGCGGCACTGGGGATGATGATCGCGGCCCGCGAGCAGGGCATCGACCGCCGCACCGTGGCCATCATCGGCGACGGCGCGATGACGGCAGGCATGGCCTTCGAGGCGCTCAATCACGCCGGCGACATCGACGAGAATTTCCTGGTGATTCTCAACGACAACAACATGTCGATCTCGCGCAATGTCGGCGGGCTGTCGAGCTACTTCGCACGCATGTGGGCCAGTCGCCCCTACAATTTCATCCGCACCGGCAGCAAGCGCGTGCTGGCGAAGATTCCGCCCGCGCTGAAGGCCGCGCACCGGGCCGAGGAATACATGAAGGGCATGGTGTCCCCTGGCACCTTGTTCGAGGAGATCGGCTTCAACTACATCGGCCTGGTGGACGGGCACAACACGCTCGAACTCATCGACATCCTCACCAACATCAAGCAGCTGCGCGGCCCGCAGCTGCTGCACATCGTCACGCAGAAAGGCAAGGGCTACACGGCTTCCGAGAACGATCCGTTCGGAATGCACGCGATGAACAAGATCGAGCCCAAGAAATCCAGTGCCGGCGTGCGCCGGGCCGAGACCCCGAGTTATTCCGCCGTGTTTGGCGAGTGGCTGTGCGACATGGCCGCGCAGGACCCGCTGCTGGCGGCCATCACGCCAGCCATGAGCGCGGGCTCGGGCATGGATGGTTTTGCCGAACAGTTCCCGCGCCAGTTCCACGACGTCGCCATTGCCGAGCAGCACGCCGTCACCCTGGCCGCCGGCATGGCCTGCGACGGCCTCAAGCCCGTGGTGGCGATCTACTCCACGTTCCTGCAGCGCGGCTATGACCAGCTGATTCACGACGTCGCCCTGCAGAATCTGGACGTGCTGTTCGCCATCGACCGCGCCGGTCTGGTGGGCGAGGACGGCCCGACCCATGCTGGCAGTTTCGATCTGAGCTTCCTGCGCTGCATCCCCAACATGGTGGTGATGGCGCCGAGCAACGAGAACGAGGCCCGGCAGATGCTCTATACCGGCTACTGCCACAAGGGCCCGGCCGCCGTGCGCTACCCCCGTGGCAAGGGGCCGGGTGCTCCCATCAGCAAGACCATGCAGGCCCTGCCCGTTGGCAAAGCCGTGCAGCGCCGCCGCGGTCACACCGTGGCCATCCTGGCCTTCGGCAGCCTGGTCACCACGGCCATGGCTGCGGCCGAGGTACTGGACGCCACGGTCATCGACATGCGCTTCGTCAAGCCACTGGATGAAGACCTGATCGGCGAGATGGCCACCCGCCACCAACTGCTGGTGACCCTGGAAGAGAACGCCCTGGCCGGAGGCGCCGGCTCGGCCGTGAACGAGTTCCTGCTGCGTGAGGACTATCGCGTGCCGGTGCTCAATCTCGGTCTGCCCGACCGTTTCCTCAGTCACGGCAAGGTGCCGGACATGCTGGCCGCCGTGGGGCTGGACCGCGATGCCATCATCGCGTCCATCAGCCACAAGCTGCTCAAGTGTAAGATCCGTTCAGAAGCCGTTTGAACCCAGCGATTGACGCTCACGAGGTCGGTGCGTAGACTCCGCGCATCGTTGACCTGCGTCCCGCATGCAGCAACGGTACACAACAATCGTCCTGGTGTTCTCTGCTGCCCGCAGTGGTGAACTTGAATGGGAAGCTGGTTTGACTCCAGCGCTGCCCCCGCAACGGTAAGCAGAACAGGTGCCCGCACCTGCCTGCCGAGCCCGATACCAGCCAGGCGATGCTACGCAGATGAAGCGGAGGGCTCCATCGGTGGTCGGCTCTGTCGCCCGGTGTTGCACCGGCTTCGATTATTTCCTTCCGCTCCCCCTCCCTCATGAAACCATTTTCATTGAGGAATACACCATGAAAACCCGTACTTTCCTGGCACTGGCCTGTACAACAGGTGCCACGTTGTCGCCATTTGCCGACCTGCACGCCCAGGACACCGAAGCGCGCGAGATCGTCATCACCTCCAGCCGCATTGCCACGCCGTTGCGCCAGATCGGCACTTCGGTGTCGGTAATGGACGCCGACACCATCGCCGATCGCGGCAATGCAGCGCTGATCGACATGCTGCGCAGCTTGCCCTCGGTGAGCGTGGGAAACTCCGGTGGCGCCGGTCAGATCAGCAATCTGCGCATCCGCGGTGAGGAAGGCTATCGCACGCTGACCCTGCTGGACGGCATGAAGCTCTCCGACCCGAGTGTGACCCAGGTGCAGCCGCAGCTGGAGCACCTGCTCAGCAGCGGCATCGAGCGCATAGAGGTCCTGCGCGGCCCGCAGGGCCTGCACTACGGCGCCGACGCGGGCGGCGTCATCAACATCAGCACACGCCAGCACAGCACCGATCTGCGCGCCCATGCCGACCTCATGAGCGGCGCGTTCGGCACGCGTCAGTTCACCGGCAACCTCAGTGGCGGCAGTGCGCTGGGGGACTTCTTCGTGAGCGCCGGCGATTTCAGTACCGAAGGGTTCAATACACGCAAGACCGACACCGTGCTGCGTGACCGCGACGGCTATGACAACACCTCGCTGGACGGCCGCTTCGGGCTGCAGGCCAGCGAGGCCCTGCGCCTGGAACTGGTGCTGCGCAATGTCGAGGGCGACTCGGCCTATGACAGCTGCTACCACCCGGACACTTTCGCCACCATTCACGATTGCGCTGCCGCCTTCGAGCAGCAGGCCGCACGCGTCTCGGCAGTGTACACCGGCGCCTGGGGCACGCAGTCGCTCGCCTGGGGCAGCACGCAGACGCAGCGCGAGAACTTCGCGCTGGGTCGCTCTTCCTATGCCTCCGAGGGCGAGCTGGCGCGTATCGAGTACATCGGCTCGCTGACGGCACTGCAGCATGTCGACCTGGTGTTCGGCGCCGATCTGGAAGAAGAGGACAACAACGGCGATGCACGCGATCAGCTGGGCACCTATGCGGAGGTCCTGAGCAAGTTCTCCGAGACACTGTTCCTCACCGCCGGCGTGCGCCACGACGACAACGAGGACTTCGGCCGTCACACCAGTGTGCGCGTGAGTGCGGCGCGCCTGTTCGACCTGCGCAATGGCGCGATGCTCAAGCTGCGCGGCAGTTACGGCACCGGCTTCCGTGCGCCGAGCCCCTACGAGTTCGCCTACAACAACGGCCCCTTCGCCTCCGCGCCGGCCGCCGGCCTGCAGCTGGCCGAGGAGACCAGCAAGGGCCACGAGCTGGCGGTGGAGTATCACGGCGCCGCTGACCTGCTGCTGGAAGCGGTGTACTTTGATCAACGTATCGAGGACGCCATCTACTTCGACCTGAGCGCCTACAGCGGCTACCTGCAGGACATCGGCGAGAGCGAATCCACCGGCCTGGAGCTGTTCGCCCGTCTTCCGCTCGGCGAGCAGTGGCAAGTCGAAGCCAACTACACGCACAATCGCACACGGCAGCCGGATGGCGGGCAGCGCCTGCGGCGTCCCGAGCAACTTGCGAATCTGGGGGTGCAGTGGCACAGCAAGGACGAGCGCCTCAAGCTGTCCGCCTTCCAGCGCCAGTCACGCGACGCCGTGGACGCGCTCTTCGGCGCCGCGGTGGCGCTGGACGATTATGATGTGCTGGACCTGTCGGCGCGCTACACCCTGGTGCCGGGCATCGAAGTCTATGCCCGGCTCGAGAATGCCGCGGACGAAGACTACGAGGAAGTCCTCGGTTACAACGTTGGCGGACGCGCGGGCCATGTCGGTCTGCGCCTGAACTTCTGAGAGGCCATGCCCCATGGAGACGCAAGAAGAACGCAACGCCCGCCACAGGCGGGCCATGCAGCGCAAGAAAACGCTGGTGGATGCCCGCATCGCGGCCGCCACGCAGGACAAGGGCCTGCTGCTGGTGCTCACGGGCAATGGCAAGGGCAAGAGCTCCTCCGCATTCGGCATGCTGGCGCGCAGCGTGGGCCATGGCCTGCGCTGCGGCGTCGTGCAGTTCATCAAGGGCCAGTGGGAGTGCGGGGAACACCTGTTGTTCCAGAATCACCCGCTGGTGGAGTTTCATGTGATGAACACCGGCTTCACCTGGGAGACTCAGGACCGCGAGAAGGACATTGCGGCCGCCCGTGCCACCTGGCAGCACGCGGCCGAGTTGCTGCGCGGCCCCGAGGTGCAGGTGGTGCTGCTGGACGAGCTGACCTACATGCTGACCTATGGCTATCTGGACGCCGCCGAGGTGCTGGCCGCCCTCGCGGCCCGACCGCCGCAGCAGCACGTCATCGTGACCGGCCGCAATGCCAGTGAGGCACTGCTTGCCATGGCCGACACCGTGAGCGAGGTGCAGGACATCCGCCACGCCTTCAACCATGGCATTCGCGTGCAGAAAGGGATCGACTACTGATGCGCCTGCTGCACTGCGCCGCGCTGTGGCTCGCGCTGCTGCTGGCGGCTCTGCCGACCGGCAGCAGCGCGCAGCCGATCACCGTGGTGGACGACGACCAGCGCAGCATCACCCTGCAGCAGCCCGCCCGGCGCATCGTCAGCCTGGCCCCGTCGCTGACAGAGCTGCTGTTCGTCGCCGGCGCCGGCAACTGGATCTACGGCGTCAGCGAGTACAGCGACTTCCCGCCCCAGGCACAGGGCATCCCGGTGGTCGGGCGTTTCGACCTTCTGGACATGGAGGCCATTGTCGGCTTCAACCCCGACCTGATCGTGGCCTGGCGCAGCGGCAATCCCCGCGCTGCCGTGCAGCGCCTGATCGACCTCGGCTTCAATGTCTACATCGCCGAACCCACCACGCTGGACAGCATTCCCGAGCACATCGAGAAGTTCGCCACGCTGGCCGGCACGCAGCGCACCGGCATGCAGGCCTCGGCCTATTTCCGGGAACAGCTCGAGGTGCTGCGCCAGCGTCATCGCAATGCCGAACGGGTGTCGGTGTTCTATCAGGTCTGGAACGATCCACTGATCAGTGTGGGCGGGCATGAGTTGATCAACGACATCATCAGCCTGTGTGGCGGGGAGAACATCTTCGGGAATCTGGGTCTGGCGCCCAAGGTCAGCGAGGAGGCGGTGCTGCAACGCAATCCGCAGGCCATCATCGCCAGCGGCATGGACATCGCCCGCCCGGAGTGGCTGGACGACTGGCGGCGCTGGCCGCAGCTGCAGGCCGTGGCCAAGGAGCATCTGTTCTTCATTCCGCCCGACTTCGTGCAGCGGCACAGCCTGCGCGTGTTGAGCGGAGCCCTGCAGATGTGCGCGCACCTGGACACGGTGCGCGCACAGCCCTGAACCAGGGTGATCAGTACTGGTGGCCGCCGTCAGTGGCTGCTGCCGGTGCGGTATCCGAGCCGGTGGCCATCATCAGGTGGTGAGGCAGGTGGTGATCGCCCTGCACCATGAAGCCGAGGAAGCCCAGTGCGCGCACCTTGGTCACATCGGCCGGATTGGTGGCATGCACGGTCAGCAGCACGCCGTTCTCCAGCGGCACGGTGCTGGCGTGCCAGGCCGGGTCGCTCGACATCTGCGCGGCGTGCGCGGGCACCATGCGCTGGATCGCGCCGATCACCTCCCCACTGCCGGTCACGGTATAGCGAGCCCCGCCTTCCACATCCTCGCTGCTCACCACGGCCTGCAGCGTGACCAGGTTCATGTCAATCAGATGAGCGCGCAGCGCATCAATGTCGACCTTGCTCCAGTCGGTCGCCGGATCGGCCTGCAGTTGCTGCACGATCTGCTGGATGGCCGAGAACGCGTCCTGACCGAGCTGGGACGGGGCCGCACCGCCGCCCATCATCCCACTCCCCATCATCCCGCCACCCCGGCCCTGCATCATCCCACCGCCCTGCCCATGCATCATGCCGCCGCTGGCGGCTGCGGCACCGCTGCCTGCCAGCGGCGAATCCGGGGCGCGCGTCACCACGCCACTGTCTGCCGCGGCGCCATGCCCGGCATGGCCCGAGTGATCGTCCTGCTGGGCCCAGGCACCGCTGGCGACCAACATGGCAAGTGTCAAGGCGGCTTTGGTCATCGTCTTCATGGGGTTCTCTCCTGTGTCAGGGGCTCGATTCGCCGAGCCATGAGGCCAGTCTAGGCGCGCCGTCAAAGCCGTCCGGATGATCGCGATCATAGGCTCACGGCTCAGCTCTGCAGGCCGAAACGCACCACGCTCTGCGCCAGATGGTCCTCGTCGCTGATGCCGGCGCGGTGCGCCGCCATGGCGATCGCATCCTTGCCGGCCAGATAGCGCAGGCGGGGGCTGGCATCGGTCGCGGCCTCGTGGATCACCCGCGCGATGTCCATCGGCTCGGAATAATCGACGCGACGAGCCGGGTCAGCAAACACCGCCATGATGCTCTTCAGCGAAGCATCGTAGAGATGCAGGCCCGGCAGCGACATGACGTCGAGGGAGCGCCCGGCAAAGTCTGTCTTCACGCCACCCGGCTCCACGATCTTCACCCGCACGCCCTGGGGCGCCAGCTCGATGGCGAGGGATTCGGAAATGCCCTCCAGCGCGAACTTGGTGCCGTGGTAGAGCGAATTGAACGGAAAGCTCACGCGCCCGCCGATGGACGAGACATTGATGATCACGCCACGGGTTGCCCGCAGATGCGGCAGCGCGGCCTGCATCGTCTGCACCGGGCCGAAGACATTGGTGCGGTACTGGCGCTCCAGCTGTGCGGGGGTCACCGCCTCCAGCGGGCCGAAGAGGCCATAGCCGGCATTGTTGAGCAGCACGTCCAGGCGGCCGAAGCGGCTCACGGTCGCGCTTACGGCAGCATCGATGCTGGCCTTTTCGGTGACATCCAGCGCCTGCACCAGCACATTGGGCAGAGCTGCCAGTTCGCTTTCGCGGGACGGGTCGCGCATGGTGGCGGCGACATTCCAGCCCGCCTGCTGGAACAGCAGCGCGGTGGCGCGCCCGATGCCGGTGGATGCGCCAGTGATGAGGATCGTTTTCATGAGGTCACTCCGATGGGTTGTTGGGGGGCTGCGTGGATCAAACCGGGTCAACTTTGCTTGATTTCTGAGCAACTTGACGTCAAAGCACTGCGGCCGAGGCTATAATGCCGCCCAGTTCAACGAGCAGCATACGCCATGCGCAAGATCTTTCCCTACATTCTCCTCAGCAGTCTCTGCCTGCCCGGCGCTGGCCAGGCGCAGACACTGAACATCCTCACCTGGGAAGCCTATTTCTCCGAGGAACTGATCAGCGCCTGGGAAGCGCGCACGGGCGCCACGGTGAACCAGATCGTGTTCGACAACGACGAGGTGCGCAACACCATGCTTGGCACGGTGCGGCCTGGCACGCTCGACCTGGTCACCATCGACAAGGTGTCCGCGCCCCTGTTCGGCGAACGCGGCATTCTGGTGCCGGTGGCGCAGTTCAGCGGCACCGACAACCTGCGGCACCTGGCACCGCGCTGGGTGGAGAGTTGCGGCAGTTTCGCCACGCCGTATCCGTGGGGCACCATGGGTCTGGTCTATCGCCGCGACATCCTGCCCCAGGCGCCCGACTCCTGGCGGGCGCTTCTGCACCCCGAGGCCACGCTGATCGGTCACGTCGGCCTGCTCGACAATTACATCGACACCCTTGCCCCTTCCCTGATTCTGCGCGACGCCTCCATCAGCACCGACGACGAGGCTCTGCTGAGCGACGTCTATGACGAGCTGCGCGCCCTGCTGCCCGGGGTGCTGACCTTCGACTACGCCCTGACCTTCGTCGGCCAGCAGCCACAGGCCGACAGCCTGCATCTGGCACTGGCCTACAGCGGCGATGAGCGCGAGCTGAACCGGCTGAGCGGCACCGACCACTGGGCCTATGCCGTGCCCCAGGAGGGCACCGCGCTGTGGATCGACTGCCTGGCTGTGGTGGCGAATTCCAGCAATCAGGCGCTGGCCATGGATTTCCTGAATTTCATGAACACGCCTGAACTGGCAGCCGCCAACTCCGAGGCGCCGGGCATTGCCACCACCAACACCGCCGCCGTGGCGCTGCAGCACGAAGTCTTCCGCAACGACCCGCTGGTCTATCCGGATGCAGACGCTGGCGCGCTTTTCCAGGAATACGAGGCCATCACTCTGAACAACATCCTGATGCGCAATCGCATCTCCAGTGCGCTGGTGAAACTCCATGAATCTCAGTAAGCGCTCCCTGCTGGTGATCACCCCGGTGGTGCTGCTGAGCTTCCTGGTGGCGTCGATGGTGGTGTACGAGCAGGCACGCAACTTCGTGGAACGGCAGGAGCAGTACCGCCTCAACAACGCCGTGAGCCAGCTCGCCTCGATCTTCAATCAGTACGCGACCTTCACCGAAAGCTACCTGCACGCCATCACCGAGAGTCACATCTTCCACGAATACCTGCTGGCCAGCGAAGACGACTACAACGAGCTGGCCCTGGTGCGCAGCCTCGAGGACAGCTTCAAGACCTTCAGCCAGCACCGCTCTGACTACATGAGTTTCGCCATTGCGGCGCGCTACCCGGAACCTGAGATCAGCTACTACTTCGAACTGAGCGACAACCCCTTCAGCGTGCTGTCAGTGCCGCTGCGCGACTTCGCCTACTCGCTGTATGAAGGCGAGGACACCGAGCGCTGGGAATATCTGCAACCGCCCGGCGAGGTCAACACCCTGGTGAAGGCCCAGCTGATCGATCGCGTCACCTTCGCCGAACCGATCGCGTCCCAGCGCGACAACAGCATCGTGGTGCAGCTGGCCATCGAGCCCACGGAATTCAATGCCGCGCGGGAGCGTTTCGAACAGGAGTTCGGCCAGTCCTTCACGATCAGCAAGACTCCGCTGATGCTGGACGGCCTGCATGCCAGCGCCGGGCTGGGCAATGACAATGTCCTGCAGATCGCCCTGCCTCCAGACTATCTGCAGGCCCAGCTGCTGCCGCTGGCCGGGTGGCTGACACTGATCAGCCTGGCGTTTGCCGCCACCGCGTCGATCTGTCTCTATGGGCTGGTGACGCGCTATGTGACACGACCGGTGTCCACGCTGGAAAAGGATCTGTCCGACGTGATGGCGCGCAAGAGCAACACGATCCCCGTGCGCAATACGGGCGACGACGAGATCAGCCGGCTGGCCAGCACCTTCCGCAATCTCTACGAGGATCTGTCCAGCTCTTACGAGGAAACCCGTCGCTTGATGCAGCGTGACAGCCTGACCGGCCTGTACAACCTCAGTTTCGTGACCTTGATGGGCCGCACGGCCTTGGAAGAGGCCACCCGCCAGGGCGAGCAGGTGGCCCTGATGTATCTGGACCTCGACAACTTCAAGTTCGTCAACGACAAGTACGGCCACAAGTTCGGCGACGAACTGCTGACGGCCTTCGCCCTCAGCCTGTCGGACATCGCGGTGATCCGCTCCTCGGACACGAGGAAGGAAGGCGGCCCGCTGGTCCTGCCAGGGCGTGTCGCCGGGGACCAGTTCTGCCTGCTGATCCGGCACCCGCGCGCCAAGCAGGAAGCCCGCGAGATTGCCGACATGGTGCTGAGCCAGCTGGCCGACGGCCTGCATTTTGCCAAGGCCCGCTTTCCGATCAGCGCCAGCATCGGCATCGCCGTGTTCCCCACCGACGGCAATTCCCTGAGCCAGCTGATCTCCAATGCCGACACGGCCATGTACCAGGCCAAGCTGCAGGGCAAGAATCAGGCAGCCTTCTATTCGCCCGCCCTGGCGCGCAAGCTGCGCCGCCGCCAGGAGATCGAGACGGCACTGAAGATCGTCAAGCCCGACGCGGAATTCCGTCTGGTGTACATGCCCCTGCTGAACGTGAAGACGGGAGAGCTGGACGGCTTCGAGGCGCTGCTGCGCTGGGAATCCCGCAAGCTGGGCACGGTGGACCCGGACGAATTCGTGCCCATCGCCGAGTCCTGCGGAGTGTTCGCCATGATCGACGAGTGGGTGATCCGCACCGGTCTGTCCAGTTACCCGGCCATCCGCGACCTGCTGGGACGGGACTTCAAGCTGTCGCTGAACATCTCCTCGGCGCAGCTGCAGCTGAGCAACATCACCGACGTGCTGGACCGCTACGCCCGCCGCTTCGACATCGCCCCGGGCAATATCCAGCTGGAGATCACCGAAACAGTGAACATCGAGTTCACCAGCCACGCCAGCGCCTTCCTGAACCGACTTTCCGAGGCCGGCTACATGCTGGCTCTGGACGACTTCGGCGCCGGCTTCACCTCCCTGCTGCGCATCGTGGAATACCCGATCAAGATGGTGAAGTTCGACAAGCGCTTCATCCAGCAGACACTCAAGCGCGGCAACCGCCAGATCCTCAAGCCGCTGGTGGAACTGTGCCACTCCAACGGCATGCTGGTGACGATGGAAGGGGCCGAGTCGCAGGAAGACATCGACCTGCTCAGCACTTTCGATTGCGACTACATCCAGGGCTATTTCCTGGGCCAGCCGATCACGCTGGCCGAGATGGAGGACGTGCTGCGCTCGCTGCGCAACGGTGACGCCACCGAACAGGGCAGCGTCAAGTCAGTGCGGGCGGGTTGAGGTCAGCGCAACCAAGGGGGCAGGTGCCCCTCAGTCGTCACGGCGGGGCATGTGGCCGAGCTTGCTGGCCTTGACTGCCAGATAGCCCTTGTTGTGCGGGTTGTAGCCCGTGTGGATGGGCAGTCGCTCGGCGACTGGGAAGCCCAGGGCTTCGACGGCGCGCACCTTGCGCGGATTGTTCGTGAGCAGGCGCAGGGAATGCACTCCGAAGTGCTCCAGCATCGGCCGCACGATGGCGTATTCGCGGCCGTCGGCCAGAAAGCCCAGCTGCTCGTTCGCTTCCACGGTGTCGGCGCCGGCATCCTGCAGGGCATAGGCCCGGATCTTGTTCAGCAGGCCGATGCCGCGGCCTTCCTGGCGCAGGTAGAGAATCAACCCGCGGCCTTCTCGCGCGATATGCTGCATGGCGTACTGCAGCTGCGGCCCGCAGTCACAGCGCAGACTGAACAGGGCGTCACCCGTCAGACACTCCGAATGAATGCGGCACAGCGCCGGTTCGCCATTGTCCAGATCGCCCATGGCCAGCACGATGTGCTCCTTGCCGGTCTGCGGATCCTCAAAGCCATGGATCGTGAATTCGCCCCATTCCGTGGGCAGCTTCGCCCCGGCCACAAATTTTACAAGCACTGCATCCACCCTCTCTCTACGTTGAAATTGCCGCCAGCAACTGCAGGCAGAACAGCGCCATCAGTCCTGCCAGTACATCGTCTATCATCACGCCCAGTCCGCCCTCGACATTGCGATCCAGCCAACGAATCGGCCAGGGCTTCACGATGTCGAAGAACCGGAACAGCACGAACCCGAGCACGATCCAGGTCCAGCCCGGAGGTGCCATGAACATCGTCAGCCAGTAGCCCGTGAACTCGTCCCACACGATACCGCCGTGATCGTGCACCCCGATGTCCCGCGCCGTCCTGCCGCAAACCCAGACGCCCACCACGAAGCTCGCCAGCACGAAAGCGGCGTAGCTGACCGGGCTCATGGCCGGCAGCAGCAGATACAGCAGCACCGCCATCGCAGTGCCGAAGGTGCCAGGTGCCACTGGTGCCGCGCCACTGCCGAACCCGAAGGCCGCGAAGTGCACCGGATTGCGCCACACCGAACGCGGTGTGGCCGAGGCGGACTTGGTCATGTCGGCGCTCCCCCACCATCGAAATGGTTGTAGCCGCGCACCTTCAGCGCCGTGGGCACTCCTGCGCGACGCCATTGCACGCCACTGCCGGCCACGATCTCCCCAATGCGACTCACCGGTGTACCCAGGGCCGCCAGACGCGCCTGGACTGCCTGCAGCTGCTGCGGCGGCACCGTGAAGCACAATTCATAGTCATCGCCACCGCCCAGTGCCAGGCCCGGACGCTGCTCAGGCGGCACCGCGGCACACAGCGCCTCGGACAGCGGCAGCTCGTCGAGCTCCACCCGGGCCCCGACGCCGCTGGCCTGCAGGATGTGCCCGAGATCCGAGGCCAGACCGTCCGACAGATCGATGGCGGCGCTGGCCAGACCGCGCAGGGCCATCCCGGTGGCGACACGGGATTGCGGCGCGTGAAAGGCCTGCAGCAGACGCTCGCGCAAAGGCGTCGCCAGCTCGGGCCAGGCCCCATCGCGCAGGATGTGCAGCCCGGCAGCGGCATCGCCCAGGCTGCCCGTCACGCAGATCACATCGCCCACCCGCGCCCCGCTGCGGCGCAGCGCGGCCCCGGCCGGCACTTCCCCGTGCACCTGCACGCACAGGCACAGCGGGCCGACGCGCCCGGCCACCGTGGGCGCACTGGCCGTGAGATCGCCGCCCACAAGAGGACAGTGATGCTGCGCCGCCACCCGCGCCAGTCCGGCACTGAAGCGCGCGAGCCAGGGGGCGTCGCTGCGCGGCAGACTCAGCGCCAGCGTGAAGCACAGCGGTCGCGCGCCCATGGCCGCGAGGTCGCTCAGATTGACGAGCAGGGTACGCTGCCCCAGTTGGAACGGATCGCAATCCGCCAGAAAGTGCACTCCTTCCACCAGCATGTCCATGGAGACGGCCAGCTCGCAGCCCGGACTCGGGCGCAGCAGGGCACAATCGTCGCCAATGGCCAGGGGCACCGCAGGCACCGCGAAGGCCAGCTCGCTGCGGTTGAAATGGCGGCGGATGATGTCGAATTCGTCAGATGCCACGTTGGCTTGTCTCGGGGCCCGGCCTTGCGGGTGTCAGGGCAGCACCGGCGTCCCGGTGCTCAGATCTCGAGCGTGCGGATGCTGCGGGCAGCACGGTCGAGGATGCCATTGATGTAGCGGTGTCCGTCCGTGGCCCCGAAGACCTTGGCCAGTTCCACACATTCGTTGATCACGACCTTGTAGGGCACTTCAAGGCGATGCAGCAGCTCGTACATGCCGAAGCGCAGCACCGACAGCTCCACCGGGTCGAGCGCACTCATCTCGCGATCCAGCAGCGGGGTGATGGCGGCGTCCAGCTCCGCCACATGTGCCACCGTGGCCGGAAACACGTCGTGGAAATAGGCCCAGTCGATCCTGCCCTGGTAATAGCCACGGAATTCCGCCTGGATCTCGTGCACCGGCGCACCGGCCAGCTGCCACTGATAGAGCGCCTGCAGCACCATGCGCCGCGCTTTCTGTCGGTCTGACAGTTTCTTCTTCGGGCCCTCTTCCGGCAGCACGGGAGTGCGTGCCGACGGCACGGGCGCTGTGTCTGTCTTCATCGGGCGCCCAGCTTGCGGATGACACTGACCATTTCCAGCGCGCTCAGCGCCGCCTCGGAGCCCTTGTTGCCGGCCTTGGTGCCGGCACGCTCGATGGCCTGCTCGATGGTGTCCACTGTCAGCACGCCGAAGGCCACCGGCACCTGGCTTTCCAGGCTCACGACACTCAGACCCTTCACGCATTCGCCGGCCACATATTCAAAGTGAGGCGTGCCGCCACGAATCACCGCGCCCAGGGCGATGACCGCGTCGAACTTGCCGCTCGCCAGCACGTGGCGGGTGAGCACGGGCAGCTCCCAGGCACCGGGTGCACGCACCAGCGTGACGTCGGCGTCCTTCACCCCGTGACGGCGCAGCGTGTCGAGTGCGCCCTCCACCAGCTTGTCGACGACGAAACTGTTGAAACGGGCCACCACCAGGGCGTAACGCGCGGAGGCGCCCTGAAAATCTCCTTCGATGATCTTGATCGTGCTCATGGGGTACTCACCTTGTGGTTATTCAGTATTCACTCGCCGACGGTTGGCTCAGAGCGCCGCCGCAGCGGTCGGGGGTTGAAAATTCTCGTCGTAAGGCACGAACTCCACCACCTCCAGGTCGAAACCGGAAATGGCATGGAAGCGCGCCGGGTAACTCAGCAGGCGCATCTTGCCCACGCCCAGCTCGCGCAGGATCTGCGAGCCCGTGCCGATGGTCAGGTCATTGCCCTTGCGGTTGACGCGCGGGGCGCCACTGTCGGTGCCGAAGGCCCTGTCCAGTGTCGTGCTGATGTCTTCGGCGTATTCGTCGCCCGATAGTAGCACAGCCACTCCGCGGCCTTCCCGGGCGATGCGCTCCAGCGCAGCGCTGAAGGACCAGCTCGGCCACGCCGGATTCACCACATCGCAGACATCGCGCAGGGTGTTGGCGATGTGCACGCGCACCAGGGTCGGCTCGCTCGCGGTGATGCTGCCCAGCGTGAAGGCCAGATGCGGCCCGCCCAGGATGGTGTCGGTGAAGGTGTGCAGCATGAACTCGCCGTGTTCCGTCTGCACGGCACGCGAGGCCTTGCGCGTGACGGTGCGCTCGTTGGCGATGCGGTATTGGATCAGGTCGACGATGGTGCCGATCTTCAGGCCGTGCTTTTGCGCGAACAGCTCCAGGTCGGGCCGCCGGGCCATGGTGCCGTCCTCGTTCATGATCTCGACGATGGCCGCCGCCGGCGTGAAACCGGCCAGACGGGCGAGGTCGCAGCCCGCCTCGGTGTGGCCGGCACGCTGCAGCACGCCACCCGGCTGGGCCATGATGGGAAACACATGCCCGGGCTGCACGATGTCTTCGGGGCGGGTGTCGCGGGCGACAGCCACCTGGATGGTGCGGGCGCGATCGGCTGCCGAAATGCCCGTGGTCACCCCCGTCGCCGCTTCGATGGAGGCCGTGAAGTTGGTGTGAAACTGGGTCTTGTTCTTGTTCACCATGGGGCCGAGGTTCAGGTACTCGCAACGCTCGCGGCTCAGGGTCAGGCAGATCAGGCCGCGCGCATGGGTGGCCATGAAATTGATGTCCTCGGTGCGCACGCGTTCGGCGGCGATCACCAGATCGCCCTCGTTCTCGCGGTCCTCGTCATCCATGAGGATGACCATGCGGCCCTGACGGATGTCTTCGATGATCTCTTCTACGGTGTTCAGCTTCATTTACAGGAATCCCTGGTCTGCGAGAAAGGCGCGGGTGAGAGTGCCCGCCTTGCTGTCGTGTTCGTCGGCCGCGTGCTCGCCCTGCATCAGGCGTTCCAGATACCGCGCGATCAGATCCACCTCCAGGTTCACCTGCTGACCCTCGCGGTAGTCCTGCAGGATGGTCTGGGCCTGGGTGTGGGGAATCACGTTGATGCTGAAGGTGGCGCCATTGACGGTGTTCACCGTGAGACTGGTGCCGTCGATGCAGATCGAGCCCTTCTGCGCGATGTAGCGGGCCAGCGCGGCCGGCGCGCGAAAATCCATGCGGATGCTGGCGCCATCGGGACGGCGCGCGAGCAATTCCCCCACACCGTCCACATGGCCGCTGACGATATGGCCACCCAGCCGCTTCTCCGGCGTGAGCGCCTTTTCCAGATTCACGCGGCTGCCGGCATGCAGGCCGTGCAGGGTCGTGAGCTGCATGGTTTCGTTGGACACGTCGGCGTCGAAACTGTGCGGTCCCAGGCGCGTGACAGTCAGACACACCCCGTTCACGGCAATGCTGTCGCCCAGCACGACATCAGCGAAATCCAGGGTCTCGCTGCGCACGCGCAGACGCCATTCGCCGCCCTGCAGTTGCAGGGAGTCGACGGTGCCCAGCGCTTCGATGATTCCGGTGAACATGCTGTCTTCCTGTCTCAGTGGGAACGCAGACGAGCGGTGACGCGCAGATCAGCGTCGATGGCCGTCACGTCAATGATGTCGAGCGCGATCTGGTCCGCCATGTGCTGCAGGCCGCTCAGCCGCAGCAGCGGCATGGCATCGCTGCCCAGGAACTTCGCGCCGATGTAGAGAATCACTTCGTCCACCAGTCCGGCCTGCACCATGGCGCCGCTCAGCGTCGGGCCGGCCTCCAGCAGCACTTCGTTGCACTGGAAATCCTGCGCCAGTAACTGCATGGCGGCGCGCAGATCCACCCGGCCGGCGGCGTCGGCGGCCAGCGGCCGCACCTCGACGCCGGGCACAGCGAGACGCGCGGCATCGGCACTCGCCGTGAACACCAGCACCTCCCCCGGCAGCTGGAACAGGCTGGCTGTCGCAGGCGTGCGCAGCGTTGAGTCGAGAATCACGCGGCGCGGCTGGCGCAGCGTGGCCGGCGCGGCGGCGACCCCCTGTGCGTCCACGCGGACATTGAGCGCCGGGTCATCGTGCAGCACGGTGTTGACGCCGGTCAGCACGGCACAGGACTCGGCCCGCAGGCGCTGCACATCGGCACGTGCGGCCGGCCCGGTGATCCACTGGCTTTCGCCCGAGGCCATGGCGGTGCGGCCGTCCAGGCTCATGGCCAGCTTGCAGCGCACGAAGGGCAAGCCCTGCTCCATGCGCTTGATGAAGCCGCGGTTGAGCAGGCGCGCCTGTGCCTCGAGCAGCGGACCGCTGACCCGGATGCCCGCCTCGCGCAGGGCCTGCACGCCCTTGCCCGCCACCAGCGGATTCGGGTCGGGCATGGCATACACCACCTCGGCCACGCCGGCGGCGATCAGCGCCTGGGTGCAGGGCGGCGTGCGCCCGAAGTGGCAACAGGGCTCCAGCGACACATAGGCCGTGGCTCCCCGCGCCCGCTCGCCCGCAGCCAGCAGGGCATTGACCTCGGCATGGTGCTCGCCCGGCCGCTCATGCAGACCGATGCCCACGATCTCGCCGTCGCGCACAAGCACACAGCCCACGCGCGGGTTCGGCGAGGTGGAGGACACCTTTGCCGCCGCCGCGAAGGCGAGAGTCATGTAGTCGTCAGGCTGCTTGCTCATCTCGGAAGTCCGGACCCTCAGTTGTCGTTGGCCAGACGGTCGATCTCGGCACGGAACTCGTTCAGGTCCTTGAAACTGCGATACACCGAGGCGAAGCGCACATAGGCCACTTCGTCGAGCTGGCGCAGCTCCTGCATCACCTGCTCGCCGACGATGCGCGAGGGGACCTCGCGCTCGCCCGTGGCCCGCAGATGGTTCTTGATGCGGTTGATGGCCTCGTCCACCTTCTCGATGCTCACCGGCCGTTTTTCCAGCGCCTTGAGCAGGCCGGCATGCAGCTTGTTCTCATCGAAGGGCTCGCGATTGCCGTTCTGCTTGATGATGCGGGGCATCACCAGTTCCGCCGTCTCGTAGGTGGTGAAGCGTTCGGCGCAGGTGATGCACTCGCGCCGACGCCGCACCTGGTTGCCTTCAGCCACCAGACGCGAGTCGATCACCTTGGTATCCAGGGCGTTGCAGAACGGACACTGCATGGAGGGCTCCGGGCCGCAGCCGCGTTACTTGCCGTACACCGGGAAACGCTCGCACAGCGCGATGACCTTGCGCTGCACCTCGGCCACCACGGACTCGTCGCCCATCTTGTCGAGAATGTCGCAGATCCAGCCGGCCAGGGCCGTCACTTCGGCTTCCTTGAAGCCACGGCGGGTGGCGGCCGGCGAGCCGATGCGCAGGCCGCTGGTGACGAAGGGCGGCAGCGGATCACGCGGCACGGCATTCTTGTTCACGGTGATGTTGGCGCGGCCCAGCGCGGCGTCGGCGTCCTTGCCAGTGATGCCCTGCTTGACCAGGCTGAGCAGGAACAGGTGATCGTCGGTGCCACCGGACACCACTTCGAAGCCGCGAGCGATGAAGGTGTTCGCCATGGCCTGGGCGTTCTTCACCACCTGCTGCTGGTAGGCCTTGAACTCGGAGCTCATGGCTTCCTTGAAGCACACGGCCTTGGCGGCGATCACGTGCATCAGCGGACCGCCCTGGCTCTCGGGGAACACGGCGAAATTGAGCTTCTTCTCCAGCTCGGGATTGGCCTTCGCCAGAATGATGCCGCCACGCGGCCCGCCCAGGGTCTTGTGGGTGGTGGAGGTGGTGACATCGGCGATCTGCACCGGGTTCGGGTAGACACCTGCAGCCACGAGGCCGGCGACGTGGGCCATGTCCACCAGGAAGTAGGCACCCACCTTGTCGGCGATGGTGCGGAAACGCTGCCAGTCAACGACGCGGGAATAGGCGGAGAACCCGGCCACGATCATGCGCGGCTTGTGCTCCAGGGCGAGGGCTTCCACCTGGTCGTAGTCGATCTCGCCGGTGGCGCTGTTCAGGCCGTACTGCACGGCCTTGTAGATGCGGCCGGAAAAACTGACGCTGGCGCCATGGGTGAGGTGACCGCCATCGGCCAGGCTCATGCCGAGCACGGTGTCACCCGGCTTGAGCAGGGCCATGTAGACGGCGGCGTTGGCCTGGGAACCGGAGTGAGGCTGCACGTTGGCGTAGTCGGCGCCGAACAGGGCCTTGGCACGCTCGATGGCCAGGGTCTCCACCACGTCGACATGCTCGCAGCCGCCGTAGTAGCGCTTGCCCGGGTAGCCTTCGGCGTACTTGTTGGTCAGCACGGAGCCCTGCGCTTCCATGACGCGCGGGCTGGCGTAGTTCTCGGACGCGATGAGTTCGATGTGATGCTCCTGACGCTCCGCTTCCGCCTCAATGGCGGCACTGAGTTCAGGATCGAAGGTCGCAATGGTCATTTCACGGCTAAACATGCATTTCCCCCAGGGGTGGCCAAGTGTCAATTGCGCGGCATTTTACTGCATGCGGCTGCCGCCGGCACTCAGAAAGTGCTCAGTCGGCCAATCCCCAGGCATTTGCCCCGCGCGCAGGCGGGATCACGGCGCAGCTGCCTTGTGCCATAATGCCGCCCGCCTCCATCCCAGTTCAGGAACAATTCTATGGCCCAGTTCGTCTACACCATGCATCGCGTCGGCAAGGTCGTCCCGCCCAAGCGCGAGATTCTCAAGGACATCTCCCTGTCATTCTTCCCTGGCGCCAAGATCGGCGTGCTCGGCCTGAACGGCTCCGGCAAGTCCTCGCTGCTGCGCATCATGGCGGGCATCGACAAGGACCATCATGGCGAGGCCCGCGCCCAGACCGGCATCAACATCGGCTACCTGCCGCAGGAGCCGGCCCTGAACCCCGAGAAGGACGTGCGCGGCAATGTCGAGGAGGCCATGGGCCCGATCCTGAAGCTGATCGAGGAATTCAACGCCATCAGCGACCGCTTCGCCGAGCCGATGAGCGATGACGAGATGAACACGCTGCTGGAGCAGCAGGGCGAACTGCAGAACGCCATCGACGCCGCCGAGGGCTGGGATCTGGAGCGCAAGCTCGAGATCGCCGCCGATGCCCTGCGTCTGCCGCCCTGGGACGCCGACGTGAACAATCTCTCGGGTGGAGAGAAGCGTCGCGTGGCGCTGTGCCGCCTGCT
Source organism: Gammaproteobacteria bacterium (assembly GCA_030832825.1). Lineage (GTDB taxonomy): Bacteria > Pseudomonadota > Gammaproteobacteria > Pseudomonadales > Pseudohongiellaceae > UBA5078. Next base: position 12,129 of record JAURIJ010000019.1, on the reverse strand, counting down.
GCTCTCCAACCCCGACATGCTGCTGCTGGACGAGCCCACCAACCACCTGGACGCCGAGAGCGTGGCCTGGCTCGAGCGCTTCCTGCAGGAATACCCCGGCACCGTCGTGGCCATCACCCACGACCGCTACTTCCTCGACAATGCCGCCGGCTGGATTCTGGAGCTGGACCGTGGCCACGGCATTCCCTACGAGGGCAACTACACCACCTGGCTGGAAACCAAGGAGCAGCGTCTCGCCACCGAGGCCCGCCAGGAAGCCGCGCGCGAGCGCACGATCAAGTCCGAACTGGAATGGGTGCGCGCCAACCCCAAGGGCCGTCAAGCCAAGAGCAAGGCCCGCCTGGCGCGTTTCGAGGAACTCAATTCCCAGGAATTCCAGAAGCGCAACGAGACCACCGAGCTTTACATTCCGCCGGGCCCGCGCCTGGGCGACGTGGTCATCGAGGTCAACAATCTGTGCAAGGGCTTCGGGGATCGCACCCTGATCGACAACCTCAGCTTCAGCATTCCCAAGGGCAGCATCGTCGGCATCATCGGCGGCAATGGCGCGGGCAAGACCACCTTCCTGCGCATGCTGGTGGGTCAGGAGCAGCCGGACAGCGGCAGCATCCGTCTGGGCGACACCGTGGAGCTGGCCTATGTGGACCAGAGTCGCGACGCGCTCAATGGCAATGTCACCGTGTGGGAAGAGATCTCCGACGGCCTGGACGTGCTGCAGATCGGCCGCTACGAAGTGCAGTCACGCTCCTATGCCAGCCGTTTCAATTTCCGCGGCAGCGATCAGCAGAAGTTCGTGAAGGATCTGTCGGGGGGTGAGCGCAACCGTCTGCACCTGGCAAAGCTGCTCAAACGCGGCGCCAATGTGCTGCTGCTCGACGAACCGACCAACGACCTCGACGTGGAAACCCTGCGCGCGCTGGAGGAAGGCCTGCTGAACTTCCCGGGCAACGTGATCGTCGTGTCGCACGACCGCTGGTTCCTCGACCGTCTGTGCACCCACATCCTGGCCTTCGAGGGCAACAGCCAGGTGGTGTTCCACGAGGGCAACTACAGCGATTACGAGGTGGATCGCAAGAAACGTCTGGGCGAGAGCGCGGGGCCGACCCGCATCAAGTACAAGCGCCTGAGCTGAGAGCCACGGGGCGACTCAGAGCCCCAGTTGCTCGCGCAGCTTGCGCATGCGCGCGTGATTCTCCTCGCCGCTCAGGGGTTGCGGCACGCTGGGCGGCAGGGCCTCGGGCGTCGCCACGTCCAGCGGCTCGCCGCGCAGGGCCCGCTGACACAGCGCGTGATAGTGGTATTCGAACAGCGGCAGCACCTTGTCCTCCGGCTCGCTGGCCAGCACGAACCAGCCTGTGGCCCGGCCCGCCAGATACACCGCAGGGTGTGACCACGCGGCCTGCGCCTTGGGCGACTCGGCACGACAGGCTTCGTAGTAGGCCTGACGCGCCGTCGGCAGCCCGAACAGCGCCGGCCCTTCCTCGCAGGCCCGCACCACCACCGAAACCGTCGGCAGATAGTCGTGGCTCTTCACCACATGACGGGCCGCCGCCACGATCTGCGCCGGCGTGTAATCCGCCAGAGCGCCCAGCCAGTACTTCTTGGCCAGCACCAGACGTTCCTCGCTGCCATACGCCTTGTAATACTGGTTGTGATAGGCGATCTCGAATTCGGCGAACAACTGGTTGATGGCGTCCACATGATCGGGGCCATCGGCGTCGGGCGCCTGCTGCGTGCGCTGCCTATTCTGCCCAGCTGCGGTCGGTGAAGCGCTGGAAGGCTGCGCCAAGGACCTGCTGGTGCTTTCCAGCAATGGATTGATCTTGTGCATCGATGACACTCATGTTCGACGACTCGTCGAGCCGCCTTGCCCATTGATATTTGATGTACTGCAGGAACCGCGTGTTCCAGGACGCATGCACCTGATTGGTGTCGCGCCAGTAGAGCACGAACTCCGGCACCTTCTGTCGCGCGAAGTCTTCGTCGATCTCGGCCAGACGCAGGACTTCATAACACTCCGCACTTGGCTGCCAGTGGTCGGCGATGCGGCGCGGCTGGCTGTCGTGTTCGATGGTCGAGCGATACCTGCTCCATTGCCGCCGCACATGCTCGATGAAGCGGGTGTTCCAAGCGCCGTTGCTGACTCCGCGCTCACGCCAGTAGAGCACGAATTCTGGAACGGCATCCTCGATGAACTGCGGGTTGATGCCGGCGTTCTCCAGGATCACGAAGGCATCGCTGCTCGGCCACCACTGCGGCGACATCTCGGTTTCCAGCTCACTCATCCCGCGGCGCGTCTGCTCGGCACGCCACTCCCGCAGCACGAACTTGTAGAAGGCATTGCCCCAGGAAAACCGCGCCTGACCGCGCTCGCGCCAGTACATGACGAAGCCGGGCACGAGCTGGCGCACGAAGTCCTCGGGGATGTTCTGCTGCCGGCACTGGCGGATCCAGTCCTCACCGGGTTGCCAGTTCGCCGGCATGTAGCTGGCGCCCTGCCCTTCGGGCGCAGCGGCTGCGGCCTGACTCGCAGCCAGCGGCTGATCGGGGCGATGGCCGGGGCTGATCTGACGTTTCGGGGGCTCCGCCGCCGGACGAGCCTGATTGATGGCGAACCACTGGCTGTGCGGGCTGGGCGTGACCGGGTCGATCAGGATCAGTCCCAGATCCTGCAGGCTCTTCTGCACGCGCTTGATGTCGATCAGCGCCCAGAAGGGGAATGCCTTCTGCAACTGCTCCTGATCCAGCTCGATCCACGCGAAGCGATCCTTTTCGCGCACCGGCCGGTGCGCCATCAGCTCGCTCAGCACGTGCAGCATCACGGCCTCTTCCAGGCCGATGGTGGCGGCCAGCGTGGGCGAGATGACGAGTGGACGTTCGGGAATCAGCGACGACTGCATGACGGACCTGCCTGCTCAAGGGAGCGACAATCCTAACACACGCATCCCGCCGCACGCTCTCGCCGCTCTTCGATCCGCTGCCACGCTTTTTCGTGGAAGAAGTAGGCCACAGTGAAATGGACGATGGCGAAACTGAGCGTCTTGTTCATGATGGGCAACCCTCCTGCGGATGACGGTGTCAGGATAGGCAGTCGCGATCAGAAATAAAATCTATTAATTTCTATGTTTCTGATACGTCAATTGAATCAAATGCAAACCCTTCTCATTTGCAGCCTGCCGCCTCAGGGGCGCGCGCTCAGCTCCAGCGCCAAGGGCAGCCAGCCATCGGCCTGGGCACTGACAGGCGCCGCATCGAGCATGCGAATGCGCCCGACCAGTGGCGGCTCAGCCGTTGCCAGCTGCGTCACCACCGCCTGGGCACGCGCATCTGCCAGAGCTGCGAGATCGGCTTCCGACACAGGCTCGACTGGCAGCAGAGCACGGCGCAGCGCTTCGTTGTAGGCCAGCTCGTCCAGGGTCGCGGGCGCACTGTCCGTGGCTTCACGCGTGAAGCTCGCCTGCAGGGCTGCCAGCGATTCGTCCACCGTCGCTCCGCCCTGCAGGCGCAGATCAGCGGCACGATGAAAGCCTTCCAGCACACTGCGTCGGGTCGGGGCGGGCACCACCGCGGCGGCGGCAGCCTGCGCCAGCACCTCGTCCACGCGGCGATCGAGGAACTGCTGCTGCAGTTGCGGCGTGTCCAGCGCGGCATCGTCGGCCCCGCCCACGAGAGAGGACAGGAAGCGGAACGGCGCTGTCACGATATTGCGGATGATGTTGCCCAAGGCAGTGCGAATGACGCTGCCATAGTTGAACTCCGGATGTCCCAGATCACCCGTCACCGGCACCTCGAGGTCAATCACGCCATTGCGATCCTTGAGCAGCGCCACAGCCAGACCCAGCGGCAGATCCATGGCGTCGGGGTGCGGCACTTCGTCGCCCAGCACCAGATCACGCAGGCGCAGGGCATTCTCGCCTTGCAGCTGATTGGCAGCGATGGTGTAGGACAGGTCGACATCCATGGCGCCGTCGTCGATGCGCCGGCCGGCAAACTTGATGACATAGGGCGACAGTGAAGGTACGTCGAGATTGCGGAACTGCAGGTCCAGCTCCGTCAGCTCCTGAAAGGCCAGCGGGCGCAGGCGGCCCTCGATGCTGGCCAGGCCGAACTCATCCACCTGCCCCTCCAGCCGCACCCGGGCAGGCTCGCTGGACCGTGTGGACATGGCGGATATCTCGCCATTGAGGCCGGTCATCAGCACCGCAAAGGGCAAGGGCAGCGAGGCATCGGAAAAGTCCGCGCCCGCGTCCGATGCAGCGTTTGCGGCCGTTCCCTGCCGCGCCTGCGGCGCTGGCAACAAGGCTCCCAGATTGGTGCTTCCGTCAGCTTCGATCTCGATGCAGGCATAGGGTTCGCGCAGCTGCAGATCACTGATGGTGACGCTGGTCTGCTGCGCCATTTCCAGGCTCACGCCCTGCAGGGCCAGCTCGCCGAGGCGGAACACCTCTTCGTCCTGCAGCGTATCGTCAATGCGCAGATCACGCAGGGCAACACTGCCCTGGTAGAAGACGTTGCCCGGCGTGTTCGCCAGATTGCGCAGCCGCGCCTCCAGGCTGAGCGTCAGCGCGACGTCCGTGGCAGGAACGCGATCCCGGGCATGCACCTGCCAATCGACCAGTTGCAGGTCGTCGAGCCGCAGGGTCCAGGGCGCTGCACTCGCGGGCGCAGGGGTCGGGGGCGTCACCGGCGCCTCGGCGGCTGCCGGCAGCACTTGCAGGAAATTCACCTGAACGTCCTCGAAACGCTCAGTATGCAGTTCCACGCCGGAAAGACGTGCCGATTGCAGACTGAATTCGCGCGCCCAGGTCGAAGGTGCCGACTTCCAGTGACAACTCGGGCAGGCGCGCCAGCAGGGCATTGCCGGCCCGTTCACGCACATCCAGCTCGCTCAGACTGAGTTGCAGATCGGAGGCACTGAGCACTACACCACCGTCGTCGGCGAGAGCGAAGTCGTAGTCCAGGCGGGACTCCAGCCAGCCCCCCGCCAGGCGCACCGGCAACTGCTCACGCAGATACTCATAGATCAATGCGGGATAGGGGCCGCGCAGCGCGATCTCCCCGCTGGACTGCAGAGGGGCCAGGCTCAGCGAGCCGCGCCAGTCCAGACGCGAGCTATTGCCCATGGTCAGACTGAGAGACTGACCGGCAGCGGAATCCGGCAGGGTGGTGAGATTCTCGATCTGGATATCCTGGGCATCGACCAGCGCGACATAGGGCACGGTGGGCACCTTGTCCGTGAGCCCGATGCTGGCGCCCTGCAACCGCAGATCGGCGATCGTCAGCGGGAACAGGCCGGCATCTGCCTCTGGGACAGGTTCAACCGGGGGTGGCCGTATCCGCCCAGCGCTGCGCCAGACGCTGCAGATTGGAGTCTGAGAGGGTGTAACGACGAACGGAAAGATGCAGATCGTCCAGATGCACATTGCTCAGGCTCAGCGTGCCGCGACTCAGGCTGTCCGCCTGCAGATTGATGAAACCATGACCAAGGGATGCCACGCGCCACCCGTCGGCGTCGATCAGGTCAAGTCCTTCGATGCGCAATTGCAGGGAGAACGGATTGAAGTGGATGTCAGCCACGCTGAAGCGGGCCTCAAGCCTGCTCTGCAGCAGGGATGTGATCTGTCGCTCCGCCAGCCAGGGCAGCAGCAGAAAGCCTGCAGCGGCATAGACACCCAGCACAAGTGCGCCCCAGCGCAGCACGCGCAGGGCGATCCGTGTCAGTCTCTCGGCCAGTGCTGTCTTGGCCATGCGGGGCTCCTTGCGTCCGGAATCAACGCAGGACGCAGGAGGGAGTATGCCGGCAGACCCGTGCACTATCAAAGGGCACGGCGAGGTTTGATCACTTTTTGCCCGCTGGCATCACAAATGAAGAGGGGGTCATCGACACTTGCCATCGGCACGTGTCGCTGACCCCCTGGGTCTTGGCAGGCTGCTTAGTGGGCAGCGGCGCCGGAGCTCACCGGACCGTGCAGAGACACGGCTGTCAGTGTGGAGCCAGTCTGCAGCACGATGTACTGCTCGCCTTCATGCACATAGGTCATCATGCCGTAGCGGCTGTTCTCGGACACCGCCACCTTGCCAACCTGCTCGCCCGTGGCCTTGTTCACGGCGAACAGCGCCGGAGTGCCATCGCTGGACTGAGAGGCATAGATCAGCAGGTTCTTGGTGACCGTCATCGGCGCGTGGGCGCCAGTGCCGGTGTTGCCCACATCAATGCCGGCCAGAGCCGGGTTGTTCTTGATGCGATCAGGCGTCTCGCCCACCGGAATCATCCACAGGTGCTCGCCGGTGTTCAGGTCGATTGCCGTGATGCGGCTGTAGGGCGGCTTGAACAGGGGCAGACCCTGCGGACCACGCGGACCGCCGGCGCCTGTGCCCACAGCGTACTGGGCCACGGTGGTACCGGTGGTGGTGGTGCCATTGTCAGTCATGTAACGCAGGTCGGCCTCTTCACCCGGGACGATCTGACGCGTGGTGCAACCGCTCAGGGATGTCACGTAGAGGATGCCGGTTTCGGGGTCGCCAGCAGCCGGGCCGCTGATGTTCACCCCACCCACGTCACCCGGGCACCACAGGGCGCCACGCTTGCCGAGGTCGTTGTCACGATGCAGCGGCGGGGTGAAGAGCGGGCCGATTTCCCACTCAGACAGGATCTCGATGGCCTGCTGACGCAGTTCCGGTGTGAAGTCGATCAGATCGTCTTCGGTCAGACCCTGCAGGTCGTAGGGGGCCGGCTTGGTCGGGAACGGCTGGGTGGCAGACAGTTGCTCGCCCGGAATGTGCGACTGCGGCACGGGACGCTCTTCGATCGGCCACAGCGGCTCGCCTGTCTCACGATTGAAGACATAGGTGAACGCCTGCTTGGTGACCTGCGCCACCGCGGGAATGCGCTGGCCATTCTGCGTCACATCCAGCAGCACGGGGGCTGTCGGGGTGTCGTAGTTCCAGATGTCGTGGTGCACCATCTGGAAGTGCCACTTGCGCTCGCCCGTCTTGACGTCCAGCGCGATCAGGCTGGTGCCGAACAGGTTGTCGCCAGGACGGAAGCCACCGTAGAAGTCGACGGTAGCGCCGTTGGTCGGGATGTAGACCAGACCCAGTTCCGGGTCGGCGGACATCGGAGCCCAGGAGGATACGTCGCCAGTGTATTGCCAGGCGTCATTTTCCCAGGTCTCGTGGCCGAATTCGCCCGGCTGCGGAATCACGTTGAATTTCCAGAGGAAATCACCTGTCTTGGTATCGTAGGCCAGGATGTCACCCGGCACGTTCTCGATGCGGGACTGGTTGTAGCCCTGCTCGGCGGAGTTGCCGACCACGATCACGTCGTTCACCACGATGGGCGGTGAGGAGGTGGTGATGTAGCCGGTTTCCTTGGGTATGCCGTAGTACGGATCGTACTCGTGACCCAGGTCGGCCAGCATGTCGACAATGCCGTGCTCGGGGAAGCCTTCCACAGGCACTTGCTCACCGAAACCTTCCAGCGGTGCGCCGGTTTCGGCATCCAGAGCCACCAGGAAGAACGCCGGAGTGCTGATGTAGATCACGCCCTTGCCGTCAACTTCCGCATAGGCCACGCCCTTGCCGTAGTCGGCACGCATGGAGTACTCGTAGCGGAAAGTGTTGGGCTCGCGGTAGGACCAGATGGTCTCACCGGTTTCCGGGTCGATGGCCACCACGTGGCGACGAGGACCGGCCACGGTATAGAGCTTGCCGTTGATGTAGCTGGGGGTGGCACGGCCGCTGGACGCATCGAAGCTGGCGCCATCCCAGACCCAGGCTTCCTTCAGTTCACCGAAGTTCTCGGCGGTGATGTTGGTGGCGGGTGAATAGCGTGTGTGGTCGGCATTGCCGCCCAGATGACGCCACTCGACTGTATCCTGGGCGGTCGCCGCTGCGGAAGCCGTCAGCGCCAGGCCGAATGGCAAGGCCCGCAGCAAGGCTCCCGTCAGCGATCGCCAGCCCCTGGCTGCCGGCGTGAAACGCGATTTTGACATTATCATTTCCTCGTTGAGTAAAAATTCCAGCGATGCAAAAACACGAAATAAATCGGTGACTCAAAAAAAGAGCCGGCAGAATACCCCAGCACTCCCGTCAAGTCCACGCAAGCCCGGCTCGCTGCGAGCCATGATTGTCGCGCCCCGCGACAGCCTGAAGCAGCGCCTTGCCTGACTCTCAAGACCGGCCTGCCAGCCACTCTGATTCGCGGCATCAGCAGCATTTCTGTCGTCACTTGCCGATGTTGCAAACACTTGAATGAGGTCAAGAATTGACACAAAGAGGAGTCGTGTGCGTAGGCCGAAAAAAAGAAAGGGCCGAAGCACTTGCGCGCTCCGGCCCTGTCATCAAGCGCCCTGGCATCAGGGCGCCGCGTTCATTGCAGACGGATCAATGGGCTTCCGCAGTGGCCACTGGACCATGCAGGCTCATCGCTGTCAGTGTGCTGCCAGTCTGCAGCACGATGTACTGCTCGCCTTCATGCACATAGCTCATCATGCCGTAACGGCTTGCCGCGGACACGGGGATGCGTCCCAGCTCGGCGCCGGTACGCTTGTCGATGGCAAACAGGTGGGGCGTGCCGTCACTCACATCGCCGGCATAGACCAGCATGGACGGGGTCACCAGCATCGGAGCCTGGGCGCCAGTACCGGTGTTGCCGATATCGACACCGGCCAGAGCCGGGTTGTTCTTGATGCGATCAGGCGTTTCACCGATCGGGATCATCCACAGGTGTTCACCTGTGTTCAGGTCGATCGCCGTGATGCGGCTGTAAGGCGGCTTCATCAGCGGCAGTCCGGTGGGATGACGCGGTGCACCGCCGCCAGCGCCATTGGCGTACTGGGCCGGGGTGACCCCGGTGGTGGTGGTGCCGTTGTCAGTCATGTAACGCAGGTCGGCTTCGTCGCCCGGCACCAGAGTGTGAGCACTGCACGCGCTCTGGGAGGTCAGGAAGATGATGCCGGCTTCAGGGTCGGCAGCGGCCGGACCGGTGATGTTGGAACCACCGCCGTCACCCGGGCACCAGTAGGAGCCACGCTTGCCCAGGGAATTGTCGCGGTGCAGCGGCGGGTTGTAGAGCGGACCGATTTCCCAGTCTGCCAGTGCCGCAATGGCCTGCTCGCGCAGTTCCGGCGTGAAGTCGATCAGGTCGTCCACGGAGATGCCGGCCAGGTCATACGGGGCCGGTTTGGTCGGGAACGGCTGAGTCGGGGACAGCTTCTCGCCCGGCACCAGAGACTGCGGTACGGGACGCTCCTCGATCGGCCACAGCGGCTCACCGGTCTCGGCATTGAAGGCGAACAGCAGAGTCTGCTTGGTGGCCTGTGCGACAGCCTTGATGGTACGACCGTTCTGCTGCACGTCCATCAGGATGGGCGCAGTCGGGATGTCGTAGTTCCACACGTCGTGATGCACCAGCTGGAAGTGCCAGCGACGCTCACCCGTCTGCACGTCCAGTGCCAGGAGGCTGGTACCGAACAGGGTGTCACCCGGACGGAAGCCGCCGTAGTAGTCCACTGTGGGCGGGTTGGTGGCGATGTAGACCAGACCCAGCTCCGGGTCGGCGGACAGCGGCGCCCAGGGAGACACGTCGCCCGTGTACTGCCAGGCATCGTTTTCCCAGGTGTCGTGACCAAATTCGCCCGGCTGGGGAATCACGTTGAACTTCCACTTGAAGTCACCGGTCTTGGCGTCGAAGGCCATGATGTCGCCGGGCACGTTCTCGATGCGGGACTGGTTGTAGCCCTGCTCGGCAGAGTTGCCCACCACGACCACGCCATTCACGACGATGGGTGGTGATGAAGAGGTCACATAACCCACTTCTTTCGGGATGCCGTAGTAAGGGTCGTATTCGTGACCCAGGTGGGCCAGCAGATCGACCACGCCGGTCTGGGCAAAGCCTTCGATGGGCACAGGCTCGCCGAAGCCTTCCAGCGGGGCGCCCGTGTCAGCGTCCAGCGCCGTCAGGAAGAACGCGGGGCTGATGATGTAGACCACGCCCTTGCCATCGACTTCCGCATAGGCCACGCCCTTGCCGTAGTCCTGACGCATGGAGTATTCCCAGCGGAAGGTGTTGGGCTCGCGGTAGGACCACAGGGTTTCGCCGGTTGTCGGGTCCATGGCCACGACATGACGACGCGGACCGGCCACGGTGAACAGCTTGCCGTCGACATAGCTCGGCGTGGAGCGCCCGCTGGAGGCGTCGAAACTGGCGCCATCCCAGACCCAGGCTTCCTTGAGTTCGCCGAAGTTCTGCGGGGTGATGTTGTTGGCAGGGGTGTAGCGTGTGTGATGAACGTCCCCACCAAGGTGGGTCCACTCAACGGTGTCCTGGGCTCCGGCGGGAGAGGCGGCGGCAACCAGCAAGCCCAGCGGCAGCGCCCTCGTCAGAGTCCGACTCAGTGAATGCCAGCGACTGCTCGCTGACTGTCGGGGAGATCCCGACCCAACTATCGTTGTTGTCATTGTTATTCCTCGATGAGCAAAACGAACACTCAGACCAGATGGAGTTTTTTTGTTGTTGTCCCAGACCAGGTGTACGCACGCACATCGGGTCCGATGACCCCTTCAGCAGGACGAAAGGTACTCGCCCGTGCAGAAATGAGGCGGTGAGAATACCTCAGCCGTCACAGGCAAGTCCATGGAGATTCTGTGGCTGCTCGACGGCACGCGTCCAGCGCTGCAGCAAAAAAGCCGAGGCCCGGCCGACGTGAGTCGACCGGGCCTCGGTGGGTGCGCCTTGGCGCGGGGACAGCCTGCGGTTCAGTGCGCCTCGGCCGTGGCGACCGGACCATGCAGGTTCATCGCCGTCAGCGTGGAGCCAGTCTGCAGGATGATGTACTGCTCGCCTTCATGCACATAGCTCATCATGCCGTAGCGGCTGGTGGCCGGCACCTGCACACGGGCCAGTTCGCGACCTGTCTGCTTGTCGATGGCGAACAGATGCGGCGTGCCGTCACTGACTTCACCGGCGTACACCAGCATGGACGGCGTGACCATCATCGGTGCCATGGCACCCGTGCCGGTGTTGCCGATGTCGATGCCTGCCACCGCAGGGTTGTTCTTGATGCGGTCGGGCGTCTCGCCTACGGGGATGTACCACAGGATCTCGCCGGTGTTCAGGTCGATGGCCGTGATGCGGCTGTAGGGCGGCTTCCACAGCGGCAGGCCGCTTGGATGACGCGGCGCACCAGCGCCCGGACCATTGGCATAGCGGGCCGGGGTGACGCCGGTGGTGGTCGTGCCGTTGTCGGTCATGTAGCGCAGATCGGCCTCTTCGCCGGGCAGCAGCTGCACAGCGCTGCAGGCGGCCTGAGAGGTCACGAAGATGATGCCGGTCTCGGGGTCACCCGCGGCGGGGCCGGTGATGTTGGAACCACCGCCACCCCCCGGGCACCAGTAGGCGCCACGCTTGCCCAGATCGTTGTCACGGTGCAGCGGCGGGTTGTAGAGCGGCCCAATCTGCCAGTCAGCCAGCGCCGCGATGGCCTGCTCGCGCAATTCCGGCGTCCAGTCGATCAGATCATCCACGGTCAGGCCGTTCAGATCGTAGGCAGGCGGACGTGTCGGGAAGGGCTGCGTGGGCGAGGCTGCCTCGCCGGGAACCAGCGACGGCGGTACCGGACGCTCCTCGATCGGCCACAGCGGCTCTCCCGTTTCGCGGTTGAACGCGAACAGCAGGGTCTGCTTGGTGGCCTGCGCCACGGCGGGAATGCGCTGACCGTTGTGGGTCACGTCCAGCAGCACAGGCGCGGTGGGCACGTCGTAGTTCCAGATGTCGTGGTGCACCAGCTGGAAGTGCCAGCGACGCTCACCCGTCTGCACGTCGAGTGCGATCAGGCTGGTGCCGAAGAGATTGTCACCCGGCGAGAAACCGCCGTAGTAATCCACTGTGGGCGGGTTGGTCGGAACGTAGACCAGGCCCAGCTCAGGATCGGCGGACAGCGGAGCCCAGGGAGACACGTCGCCCGTGTACTGCCAGGCATCGTTTTCCCAGGTCTCATGGCCGAACTCACCCGGGCGGGGAATCACGTTGAACTTCCACTTGAAGTCACCGGTCTTGGCGTCGAAGGCCAGGATGTCGCCGGGGATGTTCTCGATGCGGGACTGGTTGTAGCCCTGCTCGGCGGAGTT
>JAURIJ010000015.1 GCA_030832825.1 Gammaproteobacteria bacterium | reverse complement strand
TTGAGATGGTGATGCCGGGTGACAACATCAAGATGGTTGTCACGCTGATCAACCCGATTGCGATGGATGATGGTCTGCGTTTTGCGATCCGTGAAGGCGGTCGTACCGTGGGCGCAGGCGTTGTAGCAAAGATTTTTGAATAACGAAAAGGACAGGGCGGAGCCTCAAGGCTCCGCCTTTCTTTTTAAGCTTGGATTGTTGTCGTCGGCGCAGGAATTGATTTTCTTTTCTTGACTTGCCTCAGCCTCAACCTTAGAATCTCGCTTCCATTTTTTCGGTATTCTTCCGAAATTCTGGCGCAGCGAGTTGCTGTTTCATTTGAAAAGATTTTGGAGAAATAAGTAGATGCAAAATCAGCGCATCAGAATTCGGCTGAAGGCCTTTGATCATCGGCTGATTGATCAGTCTACTCAGGAAATAGTCGATACCGCGAAGCGTACCGGAGCCCAGGTTCGAGGTCCCATCCCGCTTCCGACTAACACTGAGAGATACACCATCCTTATTTCGCCGCACGTGAACAAGGATGCCCGTGATCAGTATGAGATCCGCACGCACAAGCGTCTGCTGGATATCGTAGAGCCCACGGAAAAGACAGTAGATGCATTGATGAAGTTGGATCTGGCGGCTGGTGTAGAGGTGCAGATCAGCCTGGGTTGATGTCTTTGACACATCAGTCTGAGATGGGCCTAGTTTGCAGCAGCGCAGTAGAAGATCAGGATGACTGATCATTAACATGCTTGCGGGCGCGTTGAAGTGTTCTGCGGCAAACATGGTGTAATGCGTAAGCAGCCATAGCGGGTTTCAGCCCCGTACACGATGAGGTTTTTAAAATGTCGATTGGATTAGTCGGTCGAAAGAGCGGCATGACCCGCGTTTTCACTGAAGCTGGATTGTCCGTACCTGTTACGGTGGTAGAAGTTGCTCCTAATCGAGTGACTCAGATCAAGACTCCAGAAACTGACGGCTACTGTGCTGTTCAGGTCACTACTGGCGAGCGCAAGGCGTCTCGCGTCTCCAAGTCCCTTGCGGGTCACTTTGCCAAGGCTGGCACTGAGGCTGGCGAAGGTCTTTGGGAGTTTCGTGCCGATGCGGCTGATGTCGCTGAGCTTGCGGCTGGTGCGCAGTTGACGGTCGAGCTTTTTGCTCCCGGTCAACTGGTCGACGTCACTGGTACCTCGAAGGGCAAGGGCTTCCAGGGCACCATCAAGCGTCACAACTTTCACATGCAGGATGCCACGCACGGTAACTCGCGTTCTCATCGTGTGCCGGGCTCCATTGGTCAATGTCAGACGCCAGGTCGCGTCTGGAAAGGCAAGAAGATGGCTGGTCACATGGGTGATGCTCGTGTAACGACTCAGAGTCTCGAGATTGTTCAGGTGGATGTTGCGAATAACCTGTTGTTGGTCAAAGGGGCTCTCCCGGGTGCGACAGGCTCCAGTGTCATCATTCGTCCTTCTGTCAAACATCCAGTATCCAGGGGGTAAGCAATGGAATTGAATATTGCAAAGCCCGGCAATGAAGTGGGTAAGGAAAAAGTCACTGTTTCCGATGCGGCGTTCGCGCGTGAGTTCAATGAAACTCTTGTGCATCAGACAGTTGTCACTTATCTGGCCGGGGCAAGACAGGGCACTGTGCAGCAGAAGACTCGCTCAGATGTCAGTGGTGGTGGTCGCAAGCCGTGGCGTCAGAAGGGTACTGGTCGTGCTCGTGCCGGCACCATTCGCAGCCCGCTTTGGCGTACCGGTGGTGTGACATTCGCAGCCCGTCCACAGGACCACAGCAGGAAGCTGAACAAGAAAATGTACCGCGGGGCAATGGCATGCATCCTGTCCGAGTTGATTCGTCAGGGGCGTCTGCTGATTGTTGAGGATTTTTCTGTGTCTTCTCACAAGACCAAGGACCTCGTTGCCAAGCTGGGTGAGTTTTCGCTCGACAACGTGCTCATCGTTGCGGAAGACATTGCAGAGAATCTGTTCCTTGCTGCCCGTAACCTTCACAAGGTGGATGTGCTTGATGCGGCGGGTCTTGATCCGGTGAGTCTCATCGGCTTCGAGAAGGTGCTGATGACAGTTCCTGCGTTGAAGAAAGTTGAGGAGATGCTGTCATGAACCAGGCCAGACTTTATTCGATTATTCTCGGTCCGCACATTTCTGAAAAAGCCACCATCATGGCGGAGACCAGAAATCAGGTGGCCTTCAAGGTCATCAACGATGCGAGCAAGACTGAAGTGAAGGAAGCTGTTGAGAAGATCTTCAAGGTTTCTGTCACCGGCCTGCAGATCCTGAATGTGAAGGGTAAAACCAAGCGCACTGCGCGTGGCAGCATCCGAAAGAAATCCAATTGGAAGAAAGCTTACGTGCAGCTGGCGCAGGGTCAGGAAATTGACTTTGCGGAGCTGGGCTGAGAAGGGGTATAGGTCATGCCAGTCGTAAAATGTAAACCAACCTCTCCAGGTCGCCGCTTTGTCATCAAGGTTGTGAACCCTGATCTGCACAAGGGCGAACCCTACAGCCCTCTGCTGGCCACCAAGGCCAAGACAGGTGGTCGCAATAACGTGGGTCGAATCACGCGACGTCATGCTGGTGGCGGTCACAAGCAAAAGTATCGCGTGATCGATTTCCGTCGCGACAAGGACGGTATCAGCGCGAAGGTTGAAAGGCTCGAGTACGATCCTAACCGCACGGCGACCATCGCACTGCTGCTCTACGCGGACGGCGAGCGTCGCTACATCATCGCTCCTGCGAAGGTGGCAGCAGGTGATGTGATTGTTTCCGGCGAGGATGCGCCGATCAAGACTGGCAACTGCCTGCCGCTTCGCAATGTTCCGCTGGGTAGCACTGTGCATTGCATCGAGATGAAGCCTGGCAAGGGCGCGCAGATCGCACGAAGTGCCGGTGGTTCAGCTCAGTTGGTCGCGCGTGAAGGCAACTACGCGACTCTGCGTCTGCGATCCGGTGAGATGCGCAAGATTCTGTCCGACTGCCGTGCAACCTTGGGCGAAGTCTCCAATGCGGAGCACAGCCTGCGTTCACTCGGCAAGGCCGGTGCAGTGCGTTGGCGTGGCATTCGACCCACGGTGCGTGGTGTTGCGATGAACCCGGTAGATCACCCGCACGGCGGTGGTGAAGGTCGTACCTCTGGCGGGCGTCACCCGGTTTCACCGTGGGGCGTTCCAACCAAGGGATACAAGACCAGAACCAATAAGCGTACCAGCAAGATGATCGTACGCCGCAGAAATGCCAGCCGATAAGGCCTAAATACAGAGGAAATAAAAGTGCCACGTTCACTGAAAAAAGGTCCCTTCATAGACCTTCATTTGATGAAGAAAGTGCAGACGGCGATGGAGAACAACGACAAGCGTCCCATCAAGACCTGGTCACGACGTTCGATGATTTCTCCCGACATGATTGGTCTTACGATTGCTGTTCACAACGGTCATCAGCATGTGCCGGTGTTTGTTTCCGAGGATATGGTTGGTCACAAGCTGGGTGAGTTTGCGCTGACGCGTACATTCAAGGGCCATGCGGCCGACAAGAAAGCCAAGCGCTAACACGGGGAAATCAAGATGGAAGTGGTAGCTAAATTGAAGGGCGCACGGCTCTCGGCTCAGAAAGCCAGGCTGGTTGCCGATCAGATTCGCGGCAAGGGCGTGGAAGAAGCGCTGCAGCTGTTGACCTTCAGTCCTAAGAAGGGTGCAGATCTGATCAAGAAGGTGCTCGATTCAGCGATTGCGAACGCAGAGCATAACGAAGGTGCCGATGTGGATGAGTTGAAGGTTTCAACCATTTACGTCGACGAAGGGTTGACCATGAAGCGGATAAGTCCGCGTGCCAAGGGAAGAGCAGATCGCATCTTCAAGCGCACGTGCCACATTACCGTCAAAGTAGCCGACAAGTAGGAGATTGGGATGGGTCAGAAAGTACATCCAACCGGAATTCGGCTTGGTATCGTCAAGAAGCATACGTCTGTCTGGTTCGCAGAAGGCAAGAACTACGCCGAGAACCTGCTGGTCGACCTGAAAGTGCGTGCGTTTCTGCGCAAGCAGCTTGCCGCGGCGTCTGTGTCTCGTATTGACATCGAGCGTCCTGCGCAGACTGCGCGTATCACTATCCACACGGCGCGTCCGGGTATCGTGATTGGCAAGAAAGGAGAGGACGTCGAGACTCTGCGTGCCACTCTGGCCGCCAAGATGGGCGTTCCCGTCCATATTAGCATTGAAGAGATTCGCAAGCCGGACCTCGATGCCCAGCTGGTGGCTGACAGCGTGGCGCAGCAGCTTGAGCGTCGTGTGATGTTCCGTCGTGCGATGAAGCGCGCTGTGCAGAATGCCATGCGCCAGGGCGCTGAAGGCATCAAGGTACAGGTCGGTGGTCGACTTGGCGGGGCCGAGATCGCGCGTTCCGAGTGGTACCGCGAAGGTCGTGTACCTCTTCACACCCTGCGCGCCGACATTGACTACGCCACTTCCGAAGCCACCACCACCTATGGGGTGATCGGCGTGAAGGTCTGGATTTTCAAGGGCGAAGTGCTAAATCTTCACGAAGCTGTCCCGGCGGCACAGAAGACGTCTAAGTAGAGGTAGGCTCGATGTTACAACCTAAGCGTACAAAATTTCGCAAGATGATGAAGGGCCGTAACCGTGGCCTCTCCCATCGCGGCAGCAACGTTGATTTCGGTGATTTCGGTCTCAAGGCCATTTCCCGTGGTCGTCTTACTGCTCGTCAGATCGAGTCTGCCCGTCGTGCCATGACCCGTCATGTGAAGCGTGGCGGCAAGATCTGGATTCGTGTGTTCCCGGACAAGCCGATTACCCAGAAGCCGCTCGAAGTGCGTCAAGGTAAGGGTAAAGGTAGCGTTGAGTACTGGGTAGCGCAGATTCAGCCGGGCCGTATCATGTTTGAAATTGAGGGTGTGGATGAGACGCTGGCCAGGGAAGCCTTCCAGCTGGCGGCGGCGAAGCTGCCATTCGACACCACTTTCGTTAAGCGGACGGTGATGTGATGAACGTTAAAGAAATGCGTGAGAAGACTGTTGGTGAGCTGAACGAGCAGCTCAATTCGCTGTATCGCGAGCAGTTCAATGTCAGAATGCAGAAGAGCACAGGACAACTGGCTCAGACGCATCTTTCCGGCAACATCAGGAAAGAGATCGCTCGAATCAAGACAATCATTACCGAAAAACAGAAAGTTGGGTCCTGAATATGTCGCTTAGTGAAACTACGGTAGAAAAGACTGGACGCACAGTGTCTGGACGAGTTGTCAGCAACAAGATGGACAAGTCCATTGTTGTGTTGATCGAGCGTCGCGTGAAGCACCCGGTGTATGGCAAGTACATTACCCGTTCTTCCAAAGTGCATGCGCATGATGCAAACAACGAGTGCAACGAAGGCGATACAGTGACGATCAAGGAAGTGCGACCCATTTCCAAGACCAAAACGTGGGCGCTGGTTTCCATCGACGAAAGAGCCGTCGAAGTTTAACAGCCGGATGGGTAGAGAGTTTGTGGATCCGCTGATCCACGTATCGCGCGTGCGATAACCAGATAAGGGTTCGGAGAGAATCGATGATTCAAGTTCAGTCATACCTTGACGTTGCAGACAATAGTGGTGCTAAGCGAGTGATGTGCATCAAGGTGCTTGGCGGCTCGCACCGTCGTTATGCTCGCATCGGTGACGTGATCAAAGTGACCGTCAAGGAAGCGATTCCGCGTGGCAAGGTAAAGAAAGGCCAGGTGCTCACAGCACTCGTGGTGCGCACCAAGAAGGGTGTGCGTCGTGGCGACGGTTCGCTCATCAAGTTTGATGACAATGCCGCGATTTTGCTGAACAACCAGCAGGCTCCGATCGGCACTCGCGTATTTGGCCCGGTAACGCGTGAACTGCGTTCTGAAAAGTTTATGCGAATTATTTCACTGGCACCTGAAGTGCTTTAGGACAGAGACAGAGATCGAGGCCGCGGAAATGCGAAAGATTAAGTGCAATGACGAAGTGATTGTGATCGCCGGCAAGGACAAGGGAAAGCGTGGTACGGTTTCTCGCCTGGTGGGAGATGACAAGGTGATTGTCGCTGGCGTGAATCTGGTGAAGCGTCACACTAAGCCGAACCCGAATATCGGACAGGCTGGCGGGATTGTCGAGAAGGAAGCGGCGATTGCGATTTCCAATATCGCCATATTCAACCCCGAGTCCAGCAGGGCGGATCGCGTAGGGTTCAGGATTGAGGAAGACGGCAAGAAGTCGCGCATTTTCAAGTCCACCAACAAAGCAATTGATTAACGAATAATTCAGGTTGCCCAAATGGCTCAGTTGAAACAGTTTTACAAGAATGAAGTGATTCCTGCCCTGACTAAGCAGTTTGGGTATGACAATCCGATGCGTGTTCCGAAGATCACCAAGGTGGTTCTGAACATGGGCGTTGGCGAAGCGATCGGCGACAAGAAGGTGCTGGAGAACGCTGCCAATGAACTGGCTTTGATCGCCGGTCAGAAGGTTGTCATCACCAAGGCACGCAAGTCCATCGCAGGTTTCAAGATTCGCGCTGGCTGGCCAATTGGCTGCAAGGTGACTCTTCGCGGCGAACGCATGTACGAATTCCTCGAGCGTCTTGTGGGTGTTGCCATTCCGCGAATTCGTGACTTCCGCGGTCTGAGCCCGAAAGCGTTTGACGGTCGCGGCAACTACGCGATGGGTGTGACCGAGCAGATCATTTTCCCGGAAATCGACTACGACAAGATCGAGAAGTTGCGTGGTCTCGATATCACCATTACAACGACAGCCCGCACCGATGAAGAAGGTCGCGCGTTGCTCACGGCCCTGCGCTTCCCGTTCAAGGGCACTGTGGCAAAACCGGATACCAAGGAGTCCTGAGATGGCGAAGAAATCGATTCTCGCTCGTGAAAAGAAGCGTGCGGATACCGTTGCCAAGTTTGCTGCCAAGCGCGCTGCAATCAAGGCGATCCTGAGCGACGTCAACGCAAGTGACGACGACAAGTGGGCAGCTCAGATCAAGCTGCAGAAGATGCCGCGCGATGCCAGCCCGGTTCGTCAGCAGAATCGCTGCAGAATCACTGGTCGTCCCCATGGCGTGTACCGCAAGTTCGGCATGTGCCGTCACAAGCTGCGTGAAGCGGCGATGCGTGGCGATGTGCCAGGACTGACGAAGGCGAGCTGGTAAAGCGGAGTAGAAAATTATGAGTATGTCCGACCCGATTGCAGATTTGTTGACCCGGATCAGAAACGCCCAGATGGCGAAGCTGCCGAAGATCGTTTGTCCTTCTTCCAAGAGCAAGGTGGCCATCTGCCGCGTGCTGCAGGACGAAGGCTATATCGCGGGTTTCTCTGTGGTGGAAGAAAACAATAAAGCCGTTCTGACAGTGGACCTCAAGTATTACCAGGGGCGTCCAGTGATTGAAGAGATCAAGCGCGAAAGCAAGCCCGGCCTGCGAATCTATCGCGGCAAGAATGACCTGCCGAAGAATCGTGGCGGCCTTGGCATCGCCATCGTGTCGACCCACAAGGGCCTGATGACAGACAAGCAGGCGAGAGAAGCAGGTGTGGGCGGCGAAGTGCTGTGCACAGTATTCTAAACGAACATTCTGTTATCAAGAAAGTAGAGCAAGAATATGTCCAGAGTAGCGAATAACCCGGTTCAATTGCCCAAGGGGGTTGAGGCGACTTTCAACGAGTCCAGCATCTCCGTGAAGGGCGGCAAAGGCGTTCTTGAGCTGGCATTGCACAGTGCTGTTCAGATTTCCAGAGACGGTGACTCCCTGCGAGTTTCCGCCCGGAATGATTCCCGACAGGCCGATGCGCTGTCCGGTACGTTCCGTGCGCTGATCAGCAACATGGTGACTGGTGTGAGCCAGGGCTTTCAGAAGAAGTTGCAACTCCAGGGCGTAGGTTATCGTGCCAAGGCTCAGGGCGACGTGCTGAATATTTCGGTAGGGTTTTCTCACCCCGTCGATTTTGTGGTGCCTAAGGGCGTTACGGCGGAAACGCCGACGCCTACAGAGATTGTGCTGTCCGGCGCAGACAAGCAGTTGGTAGGCGAAGTTGCGGCCAAAATACGCGAGTTCCGTCCGCCCGAGCCTTACAAAGGCAAAGGCATTCGTTACCTCGATGAGAACGTTTACAGGAAAGAAGCTAAGAAGAAATAAGGCTTGAGACTATGAATGTAAAGAAGCAGGCGCGACTCCGACGAGCGCGCAAGACCAGAGCAAAGATCAGTCAGCTGAATGTGAATCGTCTGTGTGTGTTCCGCACTCCGCGTCACATTTATGCGCAAATTATTTCTCCGAGCGGCGCTGAGGTATTGGCCAGCGCTTCTACCCTGGACAAGTCTCTGCGCGGGACAGCTACCGGGAATGTCGCGGCTGCCACGAAGATTGGCGCCATGATTGCGGAGCGAGCGAAAGCCGCGGGTGTCAGCAAGGTTGCGTTCGACCGGGCTGGCTACAACTACCATGGTCGAGTGAAGGCTCTGGCCGAAGCTGCTCGTGAAGGCGGACTTGAATTCTAAAGGTTGAGTGAGATATGGCATTTAAAGAAGACGCAAAGAAGAACGAGGAAGGTTTGCAGGAGAAGTTGATCCAGGTGAACCGCGTTGCCAAGGTAGTGAAGGGTGGTCGCATCTTCAGCTTCACGGCACTGACTGCTGTGGGCGATGGCAACGGCCGTGTTGGCTTCGGTCGTGGCAAGGCACGTGAAGTGCCGCTGGCTATCCAGAAGGCAATGGAAGCGGCTCGTCGCAACATGATTACTGTGTCTCTTGATGGCCACACACTCGAGTACCCCGTGAAGTCCAGCCATGGCGCTTCCAAGGTCTACATGCAGCCTGCTTCCGAAGGTACTGGGCTGATTGCTGGTGGCGCGATGCGTGCCATCATGGAACTGGCGGGTGTACAGAACGTGCTGGCCAAGTGCTACGGCTCCACCAACCCCGTGAACGTTGTGTATGCAACGTTCAAGGGTCTGAAAAACATGCGCGCGCCTGAGTCAATCGCGGCCAAGCGTGGCAAAACTCTCGAAGAGATACTGGGTTAACGGTTATGGCATCGAAAAACATCAAAGTGACCCTGGTCCGCAGCTTGATCGGGACCATGGAAAGACACCGTCAGTGCGTCAAGGCACTGGGTCTGCGTCATATGCACCACACCGTCGAAGTTCTGGATACTCCGGCAAACCGTGGTTTGATCACGAAGATCCGCTATATGTTGTCTGTCGAAGGCGAGGAGTAAGTCATGCATCTTAATTCATTGAGCCCGGCGCCTGGCAGCACCAAGCCGCGCCGTCGCGTTGGTCGCGGTATCGGCAGCGGCCTTGGCAAGACTTGCGGTAGCGGCCACAAGGGTCAGAAGGCCCGCAGTGGTGGCGGTGTGCGCCCAGGCTTTGAAGGCGGTCAGATGCCGTTGCAGCGTCGTCTGCCGAAATACGGCTTCACCTCCCGCATTGGTCGTATCACTGCTGAAGTGCGCACCAGCGAACTGGCGAACCTCACTGCAGAGGTGATTGATCTGGAAGCGCTGCGTGCTGCCAACCTTATCACTGCCAGCATCCGTCGCGTCAAGGTGATGCTGTCCGGCGACGTCACCAAGGCTCTCACCTTGAAGGGGCTTAAGGTCACTGCAGGCGCCCGTTCCGCGATCGAAGCCGCGGGTGGCAAGGTCATTGAAGTCGTGGTCGTTCACAACGTCGGCAAGAACGGGAAGAAGCTTCCAAAAAAAGCTGGCGCCAAGGACTAAGTAGATCTCAATGGCGATCAAACCGACTATCAATCCCGACAAGATTGGCGCAGGACTCGGCGAGCTGAAGGCTCGCCTCCTGTTCTTGCTGTTCGCGTTGTTTGTATACCGTGTTGGGACGCACATTCCCGTGCCCGGGATTGACCCGAACCAGCTGACGAATCTGTTCAATCAGAACGAGGGGACCTTCCTCGGCCTGTTCAACATGTTCTCCGGTGGAGCTCTTGAACGCATGAGCATCGTGGCGCTCGGCATCATGCCGTACATCTCCGCCTCGATCATCATGCAGCTGTTGACGGCGGTCAGCCCGCAGCTGGAGCAACTCAAGAAGGAAGGCGAGTCGGGCCGTCGCAAGATCACGCAATACACACGCTACGGTTCGCTGGTACTCGCCACCGTGCAGGGCACAGGCATGACCGTTGGTCTGCTCGCGCCAATGGCCTACAATCCGGGCATGGGCTTCACGTTGACCGCGATCATCTCGCTGGTGACAGGAGCCATGTTCATGATGTGGCTCGGTGAGCAGATTACCGAGCGTGGTGTCGGAAACGGTATTTCAATGCTTATTTTCGCCGGCATCGTGGCGGGTTTGCCAGGCGCCATAGGCAACTCACTCACGCAGGCGTATGAGGGTCAGATCAGCGGTCTCTTGCTGTTCGTGGTTGGTATCATTGCCGTGGTGGTGATCGCCGCGATCGTGTTCATCGAGCGTGGTCAGAGACGTATAGCGGTGCATTACGCCAAACGCCAGCAAGGCAATCGCATGTACGCCGCGCAGTCCAGCCATCTGCCCTTGAAGGTGAACATGGCGGGCGTCATCCCGGCGATCTTCGCGAGCAGCATCCTGCTGTTCCCGGCATCGTTGGGGCAGTGGTTTGGACAGTCTGATGGGGCTGAGTGGTTGCAGGATCTGGCGTTGATGATCGGGCCGGGTCAGCCGCTGTACATCATCATCTTTAGTGCCATGGTCGTGTTCTTCTGCTTCTTCTATACCGCCCTGGTGTTCAATCCGAAGGACGTGGCAGAGAATCTGAAGCGCTCTGGCGCCTTCATCCCGGGGATCCGACCGGGTGAGCAGACCGCCAAGTACATCGATCTCGTGCTGACCAGGCTGACCACGTTTGGTGCTGTCTACATCACCATCGTGTGTCTGATGCCGAACTTCTTCCAGATGATGGCGAATGTGCCTTTCAACCTGGGTGGAACGGCGATGTTGATCGTCGTGGTTGTCAGTATGGATTTCATGTCCCAGGTACAGTCGCATTTGATGTCTCATCAGTACGATTCGCTGATGAAGAAGTCAAACCTGGGCAGTTTCGGCCGCGGAGGCCTTTGATTCACAGGTCTTTCTGCGGGGTTGTCCGCAGTGAGCCGGATTCTCGATCGAGAGGGAGTAGTTGAAGTGAAAGTCAGAGCATCAGTCAAAAAAGTATGTCGCAAGTGCAAGGTGATCAAGCGCAATGGCGTGGTTCGAGTGATCTGTTCATCCGAGCCGCGACACAAGCAGCGTCAGGGCTGAAGTCGTTTGGTTGATTTTTCAGTGGTCAGAGTATATTCTTTGCCGCCCGTAATTTTGGCCCTGAGCAATTTGGGCGCGTACGTAAAAATCTAAAGTGGAGTAAAAATATGGCACGTATTGCAGGTGTCAACATACCGGATAACAAGCATATTGTGATTTCCCTTGGCTACGTCTTCGGAATCGGTGCTACCAGGGCGAAACTCATTTGTGCAAAAGCTGGTATTGCTCCGCACACCAAGACAAGCGCGCTTACTCCCGAGCAGCTGGACACCGTCCGCGCTGAGGTGGGCAAGTTCACCGTCGAAGGCGATCTGCGTCGCGAGCTTTCCATGGCAATCAAGCGTCTGATGGACCTGGGTTGTTTCCGTGGCATTCGTCACCGTCGTTCCTTGCCGGTCCGAGGCCAGCGTACGAAGACCAATGCGCGTACTCGCAAGGGCCCTCGCAAGCCAATTCGCAAGTAAGCAGACAACGAGCAGCCTTCCGGCCCGTATGTGAAGAGTCGGCGTAGAGCAAGGCGATAGAAGCAGTCATTTGAATCAGGAATAAATTATGGCCAAGCCAGCAGCAGCGAAAGCAGTGAAGAAGAAAGCCCGCAAAGCGGTGGTGGATGGAATTGCATTCATCCACGCTTCCTTCAACAACACCATCGTCACCATCACGGATCGTCAGGGCAATGCATTGAGCTGGGCGACCTCCGGTGGTTCCGGCTTTCGCGGCTCCCGCAAAAGCACCCCGTTTGCTGCCCAGGTAGCGGCGGAGCGTGCCGGCAAGGCAGCAATCGAGCTGTATGGTCTCAAGAATCTGGACGTGAAGGTCAATGGCCCCGGCCCGGGCCGCGAGTCCGCCGTGCGTGCACTCAATGGCTGCGGTCTGAAGGTAAGCAATATCACTGACGTAACGCCGATGCCTCACAACGGCTGCCGTCCGCCCAAGAAGAGACGTGTGTAAGCCTGCACTGTCAGTTTGTCATCACGTTGATCAGGTTCATGAAATTTAGTGGCTTATCTCCAACAGATAAGAACATAGGAGACAATATATGGCCCGTTACTTAGGCCCCAAGTGCAAGCTGGCTCGTCGCGAAGGAACAGATCTGTTTCTGAAGAGCGGTGTGCGTCCGTTGGACAGCAAGTGCAAGACTGAGAATGCTCCCGGACAGCACGGCATCCGCAAGGGCAGACTGTCAGACTACGGCGTTCAGCTGCGTGAGAAGCAGAAGATCCGTCGCATCTACGGCGTGCTCGAGAAGCAGTTCAGCGGCTACTACAAGGAAGCTGCGCGCATGAAGGGCGCGACAGGCGAGAACCTTCTGCAGTTGCTCGAGTCTCGACTGGACAACGTTGTCTACCGCATGGGTTTTGGTTCAACACGTGCCGAGTCCCGACAGCTCGTCACTCACAAGTCGATTCTTGTGAATGGCGACATCATCAACATCCCCTCGTATCAAGTGTCACCCGGTGATGTCATTTCCGTGCGTTCCAAGGCGAAGGAGCAGCTGCGCATCAAGGCCGCTCTCGAGCTGGCCGCCCAGCGCAGCCCGTCCGAATGGATCCATGTGAACACCGACAAACTGGAAGGCCAGTTCAGCCGCAAGCCTGATCGCGCCGACCTTTCTGCTGACATTAACGAAAACTTGATAGTTGAGCTTTACTCCAAGTAGTAAGGACACTAATAGCGAAGGGTGATTCCATGCAGATTTCATTGTCGGATTTTTTGACACCGCAGTTGATCAAGGTTGAAGAGTTTGATCGCTTCCATTCCAAGGTGGTGCTCGAGCCTCTTGAACGTGGCTTCGGTCACACGCTGGGCAACGCGCTGAGAAGAATTCTGCTGTCTTCCATGCCGGGCGCCGCCATCGAAGAGGTGGAGATTGATGGTGTGGTGCACGAGTACAGCACCATCGAAGGTGTTCAGGAAGACGTCATCGAGATCCTGCTGAACCTCAAGGGTGTGGCAGTGATCCTTAATGGCCAGGACGAGGCTGTTCTGACGCTGAGCGCCAAGGGTGCCGGGGTGGTGCGCGCGGGTGACATCGTGGTGGGTCACGATGTCGAGATCGTCAACCCCGAGCACGTGATAGCCAACCTGAACGACAGCGGTGAGTTGAAGATGCGTCTGACCGTGCGCAAAGGGCGCGGTTATGCGCCGGCGGATTCTCGTGTCTCCAACGACGACGAGACCCGCGCGGTAGGTCGACTGTTCCTGGATGCCTCTTACACTCCGGTGAGCACTGTGTCCTACTCCGTGGAAAGCACACGTGTGGAGCAGCGGACCGACCTTGACAAGCTGATCATCGATCTGCGCACCAACGGCACGATTGATCCGGAAGAAGCCATTCGCCGTGCTGCCACCATTCTGCAGCACCAGCTCGCGGTGTTCGTGGACCTGCAAAGCCAGGTGGCCAATGCACCGGAAGAGCCGGAAGACGAGATCGACCCGATTCTGTTACGTCCGGTGGATGACCTGGAGCTGACTGTACGCTCCGCGAACTGTCTGAAGGCCGAAGATATCTACTACATCGGTGACCTGATTCAGCGTACGGAAGTTGAACTTCTCAAGACGCCGAACCTGGGCAAGAAGTCCCTGACAGAGATCAAGGACGTGCTTGCAACCCGTGGCTTGTCCCTTGGTCTGCGTCTGGAGAACTGGCCACCCGCCAGTCTGCGTTCCGACGACCGTAATTAAATCGAGATTTTCAACACAGAGTGACCAAGTGCCGTCGGGCGCTAAGGTAAGAATAGGAATCAGAAGCTATGCGTCATCGTAAAAGTGGCCGTCAACTCAGCCGTAATGCATCACACCGTCATGCGATGCTGCGCAACATGACTGTTTCGCTGGTTGAACACGAGATCATCAAGACAACCCTGATCAAGGCGAAAGAGCTGCGCATGGTCGCAGAGCCGCTGATCACGCTTGCCAAGAATGACTGCGTGGCGAATCGTCGTCTGGCCTTCAATCGTCTGCGTGACAAGGCGGCGGTAGGCAAGCTCTTCACCGCGCTTGGTCCCCGTTACAACGAGCGTCCTGGTGGCTATATCCGCATCCTGAAGTGCGGCATGCGTCCCGGTGACAACGCCGTGATGGCCTATGTCGAGCTGGTGGATCGCCCAGGTGCTGCCGGGGCTGATTCAGAAGACTGACAGTCGCCTTCGCAATCCTCCACAAAGCCGGGTCTGACTCGGCTTTGTCGTTTCTGGGAGTTCAGAATGATGCAGCCGTTTCATCCTCCACAGCGAACACTGATGGGGCCTGGCCCCTCCGATGTGAACCCCCGCATCCTGCAGGCCATGAGTCGCCCGACCATCGGTCATCTCGATCCGAGCTTCATCCAGCTGATGGATGAAATCAAATCCCTGCTCCAGTTCGCCTTCAAGACGGCCAACGCATTGACTCTGCCCGTGTCCGCGCCTGGCTCGGCGGGCATGGAAGCCGTGTTCGTGAATTTGCTGGAGCCAGGTGACAAGGCGATCGTCTGCCAGAACGGCGTCTTTGGCAGCCGGATGAAGGAGAACGTCGAGCGCTGCGGTGCCACGGCGGTTGTGGTGCAGGACCAGTGGGGGGAGCCCGTCGACCCGGCCAAGGTGGAGAAGGTACTGGCGGAGCATCCAGACGCCCGTCTGTTGGCCTTCGTGCATGCCGAGACGTCCACGGGCGTTCGCAGCGATGCGCAGACACTCGCTGCGCTGGCTGCGCGGCAGGGAGTGCTGTCAGTGGTGGATGCCGTCACTTCCCTTGTAGGCATTGCCGTCGAGACTGATCTCTGGGGCATCGATGCCGTGTATTCCGGCTCCCAGAAATGTCTGTCGTGCGCGCCGGGTTTGTCGCCTGTCAGCTTCAGCCCGCGCGCCGTGGAGCGCATCCGCTCGCGCAGGACGAAAGTGCAGAGCTGGTTCCTGGACATGAATCTGATCATGGATTACTGGGGCAGCGGTGCGCGGCGCAGCTATCACCACACGGCCCCCGTGAACGCGCTCTATGGCCTGCATGAAGCGCTGTGCATTCTTGCCGAAGAGGGGCTGGACGCCGCATGGCAGCGTCATCGCCTGCACCACGAGGCGCTGGTTTGCGGTCTTGAGGCCATGGGACTGGCGCTTCACGTGGCTCCCGACTGTAGACTCCCGCAGCTCAACGCTGTGATCATCCCGGAGGGCGTCGAAGACGCCGGCGTTCGCGCGAGCCTGTTGCGTGATCATGGACTGGAGATTGGCGCCGGGCTTGGTGTCCTGGCCGGAAAGATCTGGCGCATCGGCTTGATGGGCCACGCCTGCAACACGCGCAACGTGCTGTTCTGTCTTGCCGCGCTCGAGGATGCCCTGGCCAGGACCGGAGCCTCGATACTACGTGGGCAGGCATTGGCAGCCGCTCACGGGCGTTATGCGCGAGCCTGACCGCGACCGTCGCGTCAGCTTTCCGTGCCGGATTTGCCGGGGAACAGACTGAAGTAGAGCAATGGCCACAGGCCCGCGTGCACCATCACGTCAGCAGTATTGAAGATGTAGTGCCAGAAGGGGATGTGCTGCACGTTGATGAAGTCGACGACACTGCCGTAGAACAGTCGGTCCAGCACATTGCTGGCGCCGCCTCCGACCACGAAGCCGAAGCAGATGTACTCATGCGGCTCGATGCTGCGGCCTCGCCACAGGTACACCACCAGCGCGCTGACGAGCAGCAGGCTGAACAGGCCAAAGATCCAGCCATGGCCCTGGAACATGCCGAACACACCCCCCATGTTGCGAATGTGCGTGAAGTGAATGAACGTGTTCCACTCCAGACTGCTGCCCAGAGGTATGCGGGAATTGACCAGGTAGCTGCCGGTCTGCGCCAGGATCAGGACGCTCAAGGCGATCAGAGAAAAACGCAGCATGTGGCGGGACTTGGGCAAGGGACACCTGGCGGGCTTGGCTCGATTCGGGCGGGCAGAATACCACAGGCCGACAGCGTCAGGCACAGAGCAAAAAGCCGCGCGCAATGGCGGCACAGGAGCAGGCGGAGACACGATGGCACAACAGCGGTCAGCGCAGGGCAATGGCAGGCGCCGCCTGATTGCGGCGTCCTATCTGTTCATGAAGCGGGGGGAGCGACACCTGCCGCCCATCGTGCGCGGACTGCTGGGAATCCTGCTGATTCTGGCAGGAATGCTGGGGTTTCTGCCGGTGCTGGGGTTCTGGATGATCCCGCTGGGAGTGGCCCTGCTGGCCACCGACATCCCAGCGCTTCGGCTGTGGTTCATCAAACGCTTGAACCACATCCGCAAGCGGAGCAGACGTCAGCGTGGTCAGTGATCAGTGCAGCTCAGCGAACAGGGCGCGCAGACGATTGGCGTTCTTGCCGATGTCGCTGCCCCCGACGCGAGACTTTGAACGCGCCTGCAGCACAGTGCCCTGCGGCGTTTCACTGATCAGCACGATCACGTCATCCTTGAAGCGGAACCAGAAGGTGGTATCTGTCGCCTCGATGCGGCCGTCCGCCAGGTTCTGATCCACGAGTTCCCAGCCCAGCGTCTCGACCGCGGCCAGCACGCGATTGAACACTTCTTCCTTCGACTCGGTGAAGACCTGCGGCACGATGTCCGGATAGGCCTGCTTCTGCGCGGCAGCCATGCGGGTGGCGTCCCAGTTGGGCTGGTCGCCATAGATCACTGAGTTCGGGGAATTGGCACGCAGCGGCGCCACTGCGACGAACTGCGGCGGGTTGTCGGTGTCTGTGGTGATGTCGTGAATCGGCGGTGTGCCTTCCGGCGCACGGTAGGATTCGGGCACGACATAGGCCAGGGCGCAGGCCACACAGCCAGCAGCGGCCAGCGTGGTCAGTCGCTGCGTCTTCTCCGGCACCAGCTTGCGGGTGCCGACGAAGATGCCGATGCTGACGACCAGGGTGATCCAGGCCGCCCAGTCAGCGCTGGCATTGACGAAGCGCAGCATGTTGAAGCCGGCGCGGAAGTCCCACAGGCCGATCCAGACGCCCAGGGAGGCGGCGAGGGCATAGGCGCCCAGGCCAAGGCCGACGGCGAGGCTGGCCCAGGCCGCCACGACGAGCGCCTTGCCGGCGGGGGTTGCAGTGCTTGATACGGAAGAGTTGTTGTCGCTCATGGGGAGTTCCTGTCTTGTTGTAGGCGGGCGTCTGATTCGCGCCAGTGTTTGTGCCAGCGGCAATGTCGCGCAACCGCTGCCGGCTTGCAAGTCATTCCAGCCTGCTGCGCGTTCGCCGTACGGCATCCTGCCATATCGCGTAACGCTGATCGCGCCAGGTCTTGTTCCTTTGTTCCGTGAAAGACCGCTGCAACTGCCAGTGTTGCGCAATGTCCTCGAGGGATTGGTGAATCCCGCACTGCAGCGCCGCGAGCCAGGCTACGCCGAGCGCGGTGGTCTCGGTGATGACGGGGCGATCGACCCGGCAGCCCAGCAGATCGGCCAGGTTCTGCAGCACATAGTCATTGCGCGCCATGCCGCCATCCACACGCAGGGTCTGTGGCCGCACGCCATCGGCCGCCATGGCCTCCTG
The DNA here is from genome assembly GCA_030832825.1 of Gammaproteobacteria bacterium. GTDB lineage: Bacteria > Pseudomonadota > Gammaproteobacteria > Pseudomonadales > Pseudohongiellaceae > UBA5078. The sequence goes on along the minus strand of JAURIJ010000015.1, from coordinate 36,927 downwards.
CAGGTCCCGCGTCTGGTAGCAGACCGACAACAGCGCCGCGCTGACCAGCTCCTGTATGCCCGTGTCCCGGCTCAGGCCGAAGATCGCCCCGCGCGCGTCGGCGTCCCAGTAGGGGGCGCCAAGCCCGGTGAAGGCCGGCACGAACATGATCGAGGAGTCGGCAGGGGCCTGCCGAGCCAGGGCCTCGGTGTCCGCCGCATCCTTGAACAGATGCAGGCCGTCCCGCAACCACTGCATCGTCGCTCCCGCCATGAAGATGCTGCCTTCGAGAGCATAGGTGACCTTGCCCTGAAGCCTCCAGGCCACGGTGCTCAACAGGCGGTTCTGCGATGTGAGCGCCTTGTCGCCCGTGTTGAGAAGCAGGAAGCACCCCGTGCCATAGGTGCTCTTGGCCATGCCCGGTGCGAAGCAGCACTGGCCGAAGGCGGCTGCCTGCTGATCGCCGGCAATGCCCCCGATGGGCACGGCGGCGCCGAGGACATCGGGGGCCGTTGTGCCGAAGTCGGCAGCGCTGTCGAGCACCTCGGGCAGCAGACTGGCGGGAATGTCAAAGAGCGCCAGGAGTTCGTCGTCCCAGCGTTGCTCGTGGATATTGAAAAGCAGGGTGCGCGAGGCATTGCTGGCATCGGTGCGGTGACTGCGACCGCCGGTCAGGCGCCAGAGCAGGAAGGTGTCGACGGTGCCGAAGGCCAGTTCACCCCGTTGCGCCTGCTCGCGCGCACCCGGCACATGGTCGAGCAGCCAGCGGATCTTGCTGGCCGAGAAGTAGGCGTCCAGCAGCAGACCGGTCCGGGATTGAATGAGGTCCGCCTGGCCGCGTGCCTCCAACTGCTCGCCGATCTGATGGCACAACGCGCTCGTGCGGCGGTCCTGCCACACAATGGCGCGATGAATGGGCACGCCGGTGCGCCGGTGCCACAGCAGCGTGGTCTCGCGCTGATTGGTGATGCCGATGGAGGCCAGCCTGCTCGCATCGATGCCAGCCTGGCGCAAGGCTTCGCGCGCGCTGCGCAGCGAGCTCTGCCACAGATCTTCCGGCTCGTGCTCCACCCAGCCGTCCTGCGGAAAATGCTGTGTGAATTCCTCCTGACCCATGCCGAGTCGGTTGCCCTGGGCGTCGAAGACGATGGCGCGACTGCTGGTGGTGCCTTGATCGAAAGCGAGAATGTAGTGGTTCATCACAGAGTGTTCCGGGTTCGAGCAGGCCACAGGCGCGCGGCTTGCGTATCATAGGCAGACACCCTTGGGGGCCTGCATGTGAGGCAATACTAACGCCATGATTCCAGATTCCACAATTCACGACCTGCTGATCATCGGCGGTGGTGTCAACGGGGCCGGTATCGCTGCCGATGCTGCAGGACGCGGGCTCGATGTCCTGCTGTGCGAGCAGAACGATCTGGCTTCCGGCACTTCGTCCGCCAGCACCAAGCTCATCCACGGCGGTCTGCGCTATCTGGAGAACTACGAGTTCCGGCTGGTGCGCGAGGCGCTGGCCGAGCGTGAAGTGCTGCTGCGCAATGCCCCGCACATCATCACGCCGATGCGCTTCCAGTTGCCCCATCGCCCGCATCTGCGGCCGCGCTGGATGATTCAGGCCGGACTGTTCTTGTATGACTCTCTCAGTCGGCGTGTCACGCTGCCGGCCTCCCGTCGTCTGCACTTCGGCGCGGACAGTCCCTTGGTGGAAAGTCTGACGGACGGCTTCGAATACGCCGACGCCTGGGTCGATGACGCCCGCCTCGTGGTGCTGCTGGCCATGCTGGCACGTGAGAAGGGGGCCAGCGTGCGGGTGCGGACCCGTGTGGTGCAGGCACAGGAGGAGCAAGGGCTCTGGCAGGTCACGCTGGAGAACGCGCTCACGGGCGAGCGACAGCAGGTGCGTACCCGCGCTCTGGTCAATGCCACCGGTCCCTGGGTGGAGCAGGTCGGGCATGCCGTGCTGCCGGGGCGACGCGCCGAGCGAGTCCGTCTGGTGAAGGGCTGTCACATCGTGGTGCCGCGGCTGCATCCTGGCGAGCAGGCCTTCCTGCTGCAGAATGCCGATGGGCGCGTGGTGTTCGTGATTCCCTACGAAAGGGATTTCTCCCTCATCGGCACCACCGATGAAGACTTCACGGGCGACCCTGCCGACGCGCGGATTTCAGCTGCCGAGATCGACTACCTCGTGACCATCAGCAACGAGTGCTTCCGGCGCAGGATCACGGCCGCCGATGTGCTGCATGACTTCGCCGGCGTGCGGCCGCTGCTGGCCAGCGACGAGTCGAATGCCTCCAAGGTGTCCCGTGACTACACCCTCACCCTCGAGCGTCGAGGCGCACCCTTGTTGACGGTGCACGGAGGCAAGATCACCACATACCGTCGTCTGGCCGAGAGCGCCATGGACAGGCTGCGGACGGTGTTCCCGACCCTGCCCGGCCCGTGGACCGCCACGGCCGCCTTGCCGGGGGGAGACTTCAGCAATCGCGAGGCTCTGCGCCGTGAGCTGCAGCAGGACTTTCCCTGGATGCCGCCGGACCTGCTCGAACGCTGGCTGGGACATTACGGCACCCGCACCCGTGTGCTGCTCGACAACGCGCGCTGCATGGCGGATCTGGGGGAGGACTTCGGTGCCGGTCTGCACGCGCGCGAAGTGGCCTATCTGCAGGAGCAGGAATGGGCGCTGACGACTCAGGACATTCTATGGCGCCGCAGCAAGCTGGGATTGCGTTTCACGCCGGCACAGCGAACGCGCCTGGACGCGTGGCTGCAGGGACCTCGTGAGTGATCACAGGCCGGACTTCTTGCTGCTGTACATGGCCGTATCGGCATGGTGCAGCAAGGTTTCCAGGCTGTTGCCATCGTCCGGATAGACAGCAATGCCGATGCTGGGCGGGCAGACCAGTGACAGTTCCCCCAGACGATCCATCCTCGACGAGCCTGGCGTGTAGATACTCATTCTCGACAACCAGGCGTTTTTACTCCAGCTCGTAGGCGCCCAGGATACGGGCGTGTTTCCTTGGGCCGCGCTAAGCCGCCGCCATCTGGTGGGCGCTCCGCTCGCGTGGTGCACGAAGTCGAATCGTTTGCGCATCAGCGTTGACAATTCTAACCGCGAACAGGGGATGAGCTGGCTTGAAATGCGCCCGCAAACCGGTAAGCATGAGCCATGCCCGAGGGGGCGTCCCAATGATCAGAGGAGTCGTCGACGTGAACTACAAAGCCCTTGCACTGCTGACCGCATGGAGTCTTTCCCCCGCCAGCGCGCTGGCACAGAGCAGCGTCCCCACCCTGCAGGGCACCTGGAAATATCTGCGCAATTTCACCTTCGTGCAGGTGGACGTGAACAATCGTGTCTACCAGTGCCGCATCATGCCCGATCTGCATGTCGTGTTTTCCACTGGACAGGTCGGGGAGGGCGGTGCCATCGAATGGGCGCCCGTGCGTTTCTTCAGTCTTTACGGCAAGGAGTTCGTGCCGTCGGGAATAGATTGGGGGATTGGCACGATCGAGCTCCGCAATCGGGTGATGTTTCTGACAGCGGCCACGCCTTCGGGAACGGGCATTGAACGTCTGGAATTCGACAAGGTGCCGGAGCTCCCAGTCATGTGCACGCATTATCTTGCCACGGCATTCGAGTAAAAAAATCCGGGGCGGCCTCTTGCTTGGCGCGCCCCGGCAAAAGTACCGGACTTACGTGACGTGACTCACGCGGCCGGTCGCCGTACAGAGATGAAAATGTCCACGAAACTCGGGATGCGTTCGATGTGGATGGGGATGTGCAGACGTCTTGCGACGTCGCTGGCGGAGATCAGTCCGCGAATCTGCCTGCCGCTGCGATCCACCACGAGGCAGTGCTGCTGACCCTGCTTCTGCAGGGCCTTGATCACATCACCGATGCTGGCGCACTCCAGATCATTCAGACTCAGTGCCATGATGCGCTCCTTGGGCTGCATCAGATCCGACACCAGGATCTCGTGACACAGGCTGCCTGCGGCTACGCGCTGCATGAAGTGCTGCTCGTCGAGATCGTCCAGGCTGATGGTGCCGAGGAATTCATTGGCGGCATCCACCACCAGTTTCATCTTCACGTGCGCCTTGCGCATCTGCGCCTCGACATCGATTGCCGGCAGCGACCCGTCGATGGTCAGCGGCAGATGCTTCTTGAAATCGGTGAAGATATCGAGCGCAGAGGAGTGTGTGGTGAGCTCATGGAACTCTTCCGGTTGTACCAGATGGGCGATGTCACTTACGGAAAACAAGGGAATGCTGTGCATGGTCGTGCTCCTGCAATCTGTGTTGCTACCGATTCGGGAAACCATGTGCCGACACACGCTGCGCAAGACATCTGGCGCAGGCAGACAGGTGGCATGCCGAAAGGCATGCGCGGGCACGAGGTTCGTCGTTGTGCCAGGTCAGACAGCGAGGGAGCGTGGTGGGTCGCGGATATTTGGAACGGAAGGGCGATAATAGGGGTGTTCGATCACCTCGACATACAGTGCGACGCCCGCCATGGGGGGCAGGTGGAACACAAGCTCGACGGGAACCACTACTGGGTCATCGTGGCGGGGATTGGAAGAGACGAAATCATCCTGCAGCTCGGTGACCGACGAGACCGACGGGTCATCGTAGGCTTCCAGCGGGCCGGGTACGCTCACGTACAGGGCCAGCAGCAGCGCGGTGATCAATGGCAGAACGTGCTTCACGTCGTCTGTTCCATGAGGTTTCCTGGGAGTCATCGCGTCAGGACATCGGTGTGCCAGACTGTGACATGGCCCCATTCTAGACCTGTTGATTGGCTTGTCAAAGCCGGCATGGAAATTTCTTTCAGTCTGATTTTCACAGCACCCCCGCAGGGGCGGCAAAATTGTATTAGGGCAGGAGGTGGTTTATCCTCCGTTTCCAAATTTTCCCATCCAATCAAACGATTGACGTGATTCATCGACACAGGGACACTCTCGGCACCCACCATGAGCAAGAAATACAATCCCGCGGCCATCGAGCCTGCATGGCAGCAATACTGGGACACGCACAACACCTTCAGCGTGTCGAATGCGGATTTCAGCAAACCCAAGTACTACGTGCTGGACATGTTTCCCTATCCGTCCGGCTCGGGTCTGCATGTCGGACACCCCGAAGGCTACACGGCCACGGACATCATCACGCGCTACAAGCGCATGAACGGCTTCAATGTGCTGCATCCGATGGGCTGGGACGCTTTCGGTCTTCCCGCTGAACGGGCGGCCATCCGCGAGGGGCGGCATCCCGCCATCATCACTCAGGAGAACATCGGGAATTTCCGCGGGCAGATCAAGCGCCTGGGTCTCTCCTATGACTGGAAGCGCGAGATCGACACCAGCAAGGTGGATTACTACCGCTGGACTCAGTGGATATTCCTCAAGCTCCACGAGAAGGGCCTGGCCTATCTCGCCGAGGTGCCGGTGAACTGGTGCCCGGCGCAGGGCACGGTGCTCGCCAACGAAGAGGTGCAGGACGGCCGTTACGTCGAGACGGGTGATCCGGTCGAACGACGCATGATGCGCCAGTGGATGCTGCGCATCACGGCCTATGCCGAGCGCCTGCTCACTGATCTGGACGAGCTGGACTGGCCGGCCGGCATCATCGAAATGCAGCGGCAGTGGATCGGCAAGTCGGTGGGGGCGCGGGTGCGCTTCGCCCTGCAGGGCGCTGAGGGCGAGTTCGAGGTCTTCACCACGCGGCCCGATACGCTGTTCGGTGCCACCTTCTGCGTGCTGGCGCCGGAACATCCGCTGGTGGCACGCGTCACCTCTGCCGCGCAGGCAGAGGCCGTGGCTGCCTATGTGCAGCGCGTGAAGAACATCAGCGATCTGGATCGCGAGACCTCCGCCGCGAAGGAGAAGACTGGCGTCTTCACCGGCGGTCATGCCATCAACCCGGTCAACGATCAGCCCGTGCCCATCTGGATTGCGGATTACGTGAAGGCCGATTACGGCTCGGGTGCCATCATGGCGGTGCCCGGGCACGACGAGCGTGACTATGAATTCGCGCGCGCGTTCGGTCTGCCCATCCTGGAAGTGGTGCAGGGCGGCGATGTCAGCGTCGCCGCGTTCGCAGAGGAAGGCATTGCCGTGAACTCGGGCTTCCTCGATGGTCTGCCCACTACCGAGGCCAAGGCCAGAATGATCGCCTGGCTGGAAGAGAAGGGGCTGGGGCAAGGCGAGACCACCTACAAGTTGCGTGACTGGCTGTTCTCTCGCCAGCGTTACTGGGGCGAGCCCTTCCCCATCCTGCACAACCCGGCGACCGGCGAGATCCGTGCCGTGCCGGCGCAGGATCTGCCCATCACGCTGCCGGAGCTGGACGAGTACAAGCCCACGGCAGACGGCCAGCCGCCGCTGGCGCGCGCCGAGCAGTGGATGCAAGTGGCGCTGGACGGCGCCCAGTGGCTGCGCGAAACCAACACCATGCCGCAGTGGGCCGGCTCCTGCTGGTATTACCTGCGTTACATGGACCCGACCAACGAGCAGCTGCCCTTCTCTCCCGAGGCCGAGCAGTACTGGGGCCCGGTCGATCTTTACGTCGGCGGCGTCGAGCACGCGGTGCTGCACCTGCTCTATTCGCGTTTCTGGCATAAGGTGCTGTACGACTGCGGGCTGGTGTCCACGCGCGAGCCGTTCAAGAAGCTGTTCAATCAGGGCATGATCCTGGGCATCAGTCATCGCGACGAGAACGGCCGCTTCTACGCGCCCGGCGATGTGGAATACCGTGACGGCAAGCCCTTCGCCAAAGGCACGCAGACACCGTTGAACGCCCGCGAGGAGAAAATGTCGAAGTCGCGCCTCAACGTGGTCAATCCCGACGACGTGGTGGCGGAATACGGCGCCGATTCCCTGCGTCTGTACGAGATGTTCATGGGTCCGCTGGAAGCGGTCAAACCCTGGCAGACCAATGGCGTGAAGGGGGTCTACAACTTCCTCGACCGTGCCTGGTCGCTGTTGATCGACCCGGACACCGAGCAGCTTTCCTCGCTCATCACCGACGAGCCGGAGGCGAGCGCCAGCGACGAGCTGCGCCGCGAGATCAACATCACCGTGCACAAGGTGACGGCCGACATCGAGGGCATGCGCTTCAACACCTCCATCGCCAAGATGATGGAATTCGTCAATCTCGCGAAGAAGCAGGAGCGTCTGCCGCGCGCGATCGCCGAGAAGTTCGTGCTGGTTCTCTCGCCGTTCGCGCCGCACATCGCCGAGGAGCTGTGGAAGCGCCTGGGACACACGCAGACGCTGGCCTATCAGCCCTGGCCCAAGGCCGATCCGGACTGGCTGCAGTCCGACGATCTGACCATGACGGTGCACATCAACGGCAAGCGCCGCGCCGAGCTGCAGGTGGCGCGTTCCCTGACGCAGGCGCAGGTGGAAGAGATCGCGCGCAAGGCGCAAGGGGTCGCCGACAAGCTGGACGGCGTGAGCATCAAGAAAGTGATCTACGTCGCCGGCAAGCTGGTGAACTTCATCGTGTGACCCCTTCGCAGGGTGGCTTTCCCGCAATCCTTCGGAATCCGTCAGTGATTCCTCCGATTCGAGGAAGCCGCCCCGCGCGGCGGTGTGCTTAAATGCGGCCAGTTCTCCCTGACCCGGGCCCAAGTGCCGACGTTCGTAGCCCTTATGATGACTCGCCTTTTTCTCGCTTACCGCCTGCTGTTCGCTGTCTGTCTGGGCAGTGTTCTGTTCACCTCCTCCGCCTTGGCCCAGCGCGGCACTGACTTCGCCCTGCTGGATCAGAACGGGCGGTTTCATCAGCTGAGTCGTTACAATCAGACCGAAGCCGTGGTGCTCTATGTCCACACGCCGGGCGATGCCGTGTCCGCCGCCGGTCTCCCACTGCTGCAGGACCTGCAGCAGCGCTATTCCGAACAGGGCGTGGTGTTTTTCCTGCTGGAATCTTCGCGCACTGTCAGCCGCGAGGCTGCGGCGGCCGCGCTGCAGGAGCAGGGCCTGGACATGCCGATGCTGCTCGACACGGCACAGCTGGTGGCACGCTCCCTCGGCGTGAAGACAACCGCTGAAGTCTATCTGCTCGACCCGTCCTCGTTCGCCATCGTCTACCGTGGCCCGCTGGACAGCCGCGTCGCCGTGCCGGATGCCGATCCCCAGCTGCCCGTACCCTACCTCGAGAGCGCGCTCAAGGCGTCCCTGGCTGATGTCGAGCCCGACGCCACCGACAGCCTGCCCGAGGTGGCTGGCACGGCGCTGCGCTACGAGCACGTCGAGCGCTTCGGCGAACGCCAGATTTCCTATCAGGACGAGATCGTGCCCATCGTACAGCGCCGCTGCACCGTGTGCCATGTCGAGGACGGCCTGGCCCCCTGGGCGATGGTGAGTCATCGCATGATGCAGGGCTGGAGTCCCATGATCCGCGAGGTGCTGATCACGCGGCGCATGCCGCCCGGTCAGATCGACACCGACGTGGGTGAGTGGGGCGACATCCACACCATCACCGATGACGAGCTGATGACACTGGTACACTGGATCGACAGCGGCGCGCGCCGCGAAGGCGAGGATGATCCGCTGGCGACGCCTGCGACGCCTGCGCCGGCTGCGCCTGAGTGGGCGTTGGGCGAGCCGGATCTGGTGATCGAGGTGCCGGAAGAGGCGGTGCCGGCCACCGGCATGGTGGACTTCCTGATCAAGCGGGCCGATCTCGCGCTGCCTGAGGATCGCTGGGTGCAGGCCGTCGCCTACGACGTGGGCGAGCCCTCCGTGCTGCACAGCCTGCTGGTGCATGCAGTGGATCCGGCCATCAGCGACCGCAATCCGGCTGACCTGATCGACCCCGACAACGCCGACTTCATCAGCCTCTACGTGCCAGGTCGCCCGCAGGAAGTGTTTGCTGAGGATTCAGGCTATCTGCTGCGCGCCGACTGCGACCTTTCCTTCAAGTTGCGCTATGTGACCGGCGGACGCGAGCGCCTGGACCGCACGCGCATCGGTTTCTATTTCCGCGACACGCCGCCTCAGTACCAGGTGCGCAATGTGATCACGCTGAACGAGGATTTCACGATTGCGCCCGGGGTCGACAATCAGGTGGAGACTGCGGCGGCGCCCGCCTTCGCGCAGGAGGTGTTCGTGGAGAGTTTTGCGCCGCAGACCCACACGCGCGGCAAGAGCATGCGCATCAATGCCGAATTGCCCGATGGCAGTCTGCTGCCGCTGATCAATGTGGCGAACTACAACTTCAACTGGCAGATGAACTATCCGCTGCGCGAGCGTGTGGCGCTGCCGGCGGGCAGTCGCCTGGTGACCGAGACGGTGTACGACAATTCAGCGGCCAATCCGCACAATGTGGACCCGGAAGCGCAAGTCAACGTCGGCGTGACCACCTACGACGAGATTCTGCATCACTACGTGAGAGTGCTGGAGCAGCGCAGGCCCTGAGCCTGCCCTGCTCCCTCGGGGGCGGGCCTATTCCCAGTCGCGCAGCAGGATGCGCATGTCCCGGGTGTAGGGGATGGCGTAATCGTGGGACGCCAGGATGACGCTGTCCGCGGTGCGAATCAGCCGTGCCGTGACGAACACATTGTTCTCTCCCACCGCATAGGTGCCCACCAGTACCGCCTGGGCATCATGCTCAGTGCTGATCTCGCTGATCTCGCGGAACAGCAGAAACTCCCCCTGCGATGCGCTGATGTAGACACTGTCGCGCAACAGCATTTCCTTCACCGCATAGCCTGCCGCGGTCAGCTGGGGCACCAGCTGTTGCGACGCCACACGCCCGAAGGACGAGGAGCGGGTGAGATCGTCGATTTCAGCGCGATTCGCTTGGGTAACTTCGTGAAATCCCTTTTCATCGCCAACTTTGCAAGTGCGCAGAAACAGAGCCGCGTAATGCAATCCACAGTTCGGGAAATAGTGGTTCATGATCATTTTCTTCCCGCTGCGAGTACAAAAATCCTGACCTCGGCCGCATCCAGGGTCTCTAAGACTAAAACCGCTCAAGGCGGGCATTCGTGGGTAAGATGCATGCTCAATAAAATGAGCGGAAATCTGCCACTCAACTTCAGCGATCTAAGCCTACTAGGCGTCTTGTCATATTTTCGTGCGTTCGACATCCCTGTACGCCGCGCCCAAGGCGCCGCTGGCCCGCGAAGCTGAAATGTTCAGTTGAGCACGCTGTAACCACGTCCGCGCAGACAGTTGTGCACGACGCGATCGCGTTCTCGCATGCCCGACGACACCCCCTGCAGGCCCCCACCCACCGCGCCGACGCCGGCCGAGCGCGTGGCCGTGCGCCTGTTGCCCATGATGCCGCCGACCACCCCGCCGACTGCAGCGCCCACGGCTGCCCCCGCCACGGCACGCTCACCCACCGGTACCTGATCGGCGATGGCCTGGCATTCGGCGAGATCAGCCTGGTAGCGGCCCATGTCGACGCCCTGCGGATCGATGATGGGACCGCTGTACAGCGGGCCGCGACCGGACTGGCAGGCCGCCAGTCCAAGTACCAGAACGGAAAGCAGAATTGGCTTCAACATGATGAAAACTCCTTCGCAGGGGGTAGATGTCGACAAATGCCCGGGGCCGCTGTCGGTGACCCAGGCGTGCATCACAACGCAGCAGGTCGGCTGCGGTTTACCGGCAGCGCCGTGGCGTTCAGCGCGGCAGGTGCTGCTGCACCCACTGTTGCAGTTGCGCTGGCGGCAGTGCCCCGGAAACGCGAGCCACTTCGCGTCCCTTGTGGAACAGCATGAGGGTGGGAATGCTGCGGATGCCGAAGCGGCTGACCAGTGCCTGTTCCACCTCGGTGTTGACCTTGACCAGACGCAGGCGCGGCTCGAAGCCGGCAGCGGCGGCATCGAAGGTCGGCGCGAACGCGCGACACGGGCCGCACCACGGCGCCCAGAAGTCCACCAGTAGAGGCACATCGCCTCCCAGGTGCTGATCGAAGCTGCTCTGCGACAGCGGCACCGGATGGCCACTGAACAACGCCTGCTTGCAGGCGCCGCAAGTCCCTTTTTCGGACAGCCGCTGCGCCGGCATGCGGTTCTTGCGGTGACAGTGTGGACAGGTCACATAGATCTGGTCGGACATGCCGGTCTCCCGTGGGCTGATTCTGCTGCATCTGGCTGCGATATCGGGGCTGCGGCGGCGGCTTTCAAGCCGGCCCCGGGACACGTGCCGGCATTGCATTGAGGGGCGAATTCGATGATGCTCTGAAACGTCTTCCGTCAGCCGTGCAGACTCCTCGATGACCGAACAGCTCCCGCCGCCAGCCCCCCGAGAAGCGCGTGCCCGCACCGTGTGGCTGCGCCCCACACTGCGCTGTTCGCAGAAGGAAGCGGTGGCCTCGGCCACCATGACGGCCACCGGCGACAACTTCTTCAATGCCTTCGCCATCTACCTCAATGCCACGGCCGTGCAGATGGGCTGGCTCATGGCGATTCCCCAGCTCTTCGGCGCGCTGTTCCAGATCCTCTCGGCCTGGCTGGGCAATTACCTGCCGCGCAAGCCGCTGGTGGTGGCCACGGCGGTCTTCCAGGCGCTGGTGGTGTTCTCCCTGGCAGTGCTGGCACTCACGCGCAGCGCCAGCTCCGTGCCCTGGCTGATCGGCCTCTGCGTGCTGTACTTCTCCTGCATCAACTTCATTCAGCCGCAGTGGCGCGCGTGGATGGGCAGCATCGTGCCGCAGCGTCGGCGCGGAGCCTTCTTTGCCTCGCGCACGCGGCTGACCATGATGGCCTCGCTGGCCATCTTCGTGAGCGGCGGTGCGCTGCTGAGCCTGAGTGAGCGGGTGGGGGTGGTGTGGCTCGGCTTCGCGCTGCTCTTCGCTGCAGCGGGCGCGGGGCGCGTGGTCTCGGCACGCCTGCTGGCGCAGATGCATGACCCTGACCCGGTGCCCCATCTGTCCGGGCGCAAGGGGTTCTGGCAGAGTCTGCTGCAGATGCGCGCCTCGCTGAAGGATCGCACTTTCCGCGAATACAGCTTCTTCGTGGCTGGCATGCAGGGCGTGGTGGCGATCTCCGCTCCCTTCTTCGCCGTCTACATGCTGCGTGACCTGCAGTTCACCTACCTCGAGTACAGCCTCAATGCCATCGCGTCGATCCTGACGCAATTCCTCACACTGAGTTTCTGGGGGCGCTTCAGCGATCGCTTCGGCAATCGTCTGGTGATGCTGTTCTCCAGCATCGTGATTCCCGTGGTGCCCTTGCTCTGGCTGTTCTCGCCGGATCACTGGTATCTGATTGGCGTGCAGATGCTGTCGGGCTTCGTCTGGAGCGGCTACAGCCTGAGCACGGCCAACTATCTCTACGATATCCGCCCGCACAAGAGTGATTTCGCCGTCTATGCGGCCATGCAGTCGGCGCTCAGTGCCGTGGCCGTGTTCGTGGGGGCGCTGCTGGGCGGGTTGATTGCCACCGCAGCGCCGCACATCGTGCAGGCCCTGCCCTTCCTGAGCGACATGCGCAGTCCGCTGTACATCGTGTTCGTGGCGAGTTTCCTGTTGCGGGTGGCGGTCTCGGTGTGGTTCATCCCGCGCGCGGCGGAACCCCGTCTGCGCAGACGACCGAAGGTGTTGCAGGTGATCTACCGGGTGACACGCTTCAGCGCCATTTCCGGCATCGCGCTGGACTGGCTGAGTGTGACCCGGCGCGGTTCCGGCAAGGGGGCAGACGCGGCCGACGATGGCGAGGAGCCCTGAGCGACGCGTCAGTCGGCCAGCCACACCTCGCGCACCCACAGCCAGAGGGAATCCCAGCTCTGGTCAGTGATGCGCTCGTCCCAGAACAGCACCGTGCCATCCTGGCTGATGCAGTAGTAGCCGCCATCGGCCTCGCAGACGGGCAGGTAGCGCCGGGGCATGCCCAGGCTCCAGGCCACGGCGGCGACCTCCGGCAGATAGGTGTGCGAATTGGGATCGGTGACGGTGACCGGTTCCAGCCGACCGCAGACCACGTCGCTGACGGTCAGCTGGAAAACCCGCAGATCGTCCGGCAGCGACATGTACAGCTGTTCCTCTATCTCGACGAGCAGATCCTCGTCGGGCAGTTCCAGCGGGATGGGCACTGGCTCGTTGCGTTCCCGCAGAATGTCGATGATGTCTTCCATACTACCTGGCGGCTCCCGCTTCCCGCTCTTCCACACGTGCACCCGCCAGAATGCCGGGCAGGGCGTAATTACCTTCGTGGCAGGCATATTCGAACATCTGGTCCTGTGTTAGCAACATCGGAATCTCGGCCGTCCAGGGGGCCGTGAAGGTCTCCGGGTCGTTCACGGTCACGCTGTAGTGGATAGTCTCGGGGCCCACGCGGGTGAAACGCTCCACCGTGTGGAACTGCGCGCCCGAGCCACGGTAACTCTGCAGCGGATGGAAGTTGCGCGTCTCCACCACCAGGGTCTCGCCCTCCCAGCGGCCGATGGAATCGCCCATCCAGGGCTGCCAGGCGGCGGGCAGGGGCTCGTCGTCAATGCGGATGATGCGAGCGTCATGCACCATTTCCACCAGGATCATCACATACCCCGGTGACTGCACGATCTGGTAATGGTTGTTGTAGAGAATCGGCAGCATGGGCGGGCCTGAACTGGAGCCGAAGGACAGCAGGCAGCGTTCTGCCAGCGGACGCGATTCCGGACCACGGAAAGGATCCTGCGCGCGTTCCTGGGCCGCTGCGGCCAGTCGCGCCTGTGCCTGAGGTGTCAGGGGGGGAATGCGGCCATTGGGCGGATCGACCACCAGCGAGGTGCGTCGCTCGCCGTTGTAGATGGCAATCGTGGTGCCATCGTCGAACCAGAAGGCGTTGTAGCTGTCCTCCAGGTCGATCTGATCCTTGGAGGGGGGAGGGCGATTCGGATCGCTTGGCAGATCGGCCTGCGCAAGGGCGGCTTGCACCGCCAGCTCCATCTCCCGTTGTTCCGCTTCGCTCAGGAAAGGGCGATCGGCGAGTTCCGGCGGCCGCTCGAGTGGCGTGATGGTGTTGTTGGTCCACATGCCCTGCAGGCTTGGCTGGCCATCGGCGGTGCGGGGAGCGCGATAGGCGTCGGTCTGCGCCCAGGAATGCAGTCCGGGCAGTGTGAGCAGGGCCAGCAGCGCACAGACGGCGCGCGTTGGTCGTGATGGTCGAGCAAGTCGATCAGGTCGTGCAGGAACGTAAAGCCGGTTGATCACTATTGTTCTCCGAGTCTTTGCCCTGGATGCGCGAACGAGCGTTCCGAGAGTAGCAACAAGCTCTGCGCGCGGGCAAGTCGGCATGTCGGCTTGCTCGGCGGGTAGCCAGCACCGAGTGCGCGGTTTACCATTCCAGCCCCGCTTGCCCAAAGGATACGCCGCCATGAGTTGTCTGCCTGCAGTTGAAATGCTTTCACCCGCCGGAGCCGAGCCCACGGCTGCCATCATCTGGCTGCATGGCCTGGGAGCCGACGGTCATGACTTCGCCGGCATCGTGCCGGAGCTGCGTCTGTCGGCCGATCTGTCCGTGCGTTTCGTGTTTCCTCATGCGCCGAAGATGCCCGTCACCATCAACAACGGGTATGTCATGCCCGCCTGGTACGACATCCTGGAGATGAGCATCGACCGGCGAGTCGATGTCGCGCAATTGACGCGCTCCGCCGAGGCAGTGCACACGCTGATCGAGCGCGAGGTGGCGCGAGGCATCGACAGTCGTCGCATCGTGCTCGCGGGCTTTTCCCAGGGTGGCGCCGTGATTCTGCATGCGGCCCTGACCTGTGCCCGGCCGCTGGCCGGCGCGATGTCGCTCTCGAGCTACTTCCCCACCGCAGAGCTGCTGAGTCAGAGCGCCGCCAATGCAGCGCTGCCTGTGCTGGTGTGCCACGGCAGCCACGACCCGGTGGTGCCTGACATTCTCGGGCGGCGCGCCGAGTCCGCCCTGCGTGCACTCGGTCATCCGGTGCAGTGGCAGGGTTATCCGATGGAGCACTCGGTGTGTCTCGAGGAAGTGCGGGACATCTCCGCCTGGCTGCAGCGCGTGCTGGCCTGAGTCAGCCCGTCGGCAGGCCGATGCCGCGTGCCATGAGGAAGGCCAGCACGGGAATGAAGGCCAGCAGGATCAGCTCGACGCGCAGCACGCGCAGCACACTCACCGGCACCTCGATGACACTCTGCGTGCTGCGGCGCTGGCGCAGCAGGAACACGGTGGGGTGGATGGAGAGCAGCCCCACCAGCACGAACAGTGACACCTTGGCATGGAACATCGGGTTGCCGGTATAGAAGCTCGCCGGTTTGCCTCCCCAGAACCACAGCCCCAGTCCGCAGGCCAGCACCACGGCGGCACTGATGCCATAGGCGGCATCCACCTTGAGCAGATTGCGCAGGTCCTCCTGACTGATCTGCCGCGCCATCGCCATGTTCTCGATGATCAGGGTGCCCGCCAGCACCAGGACGGCGGTCAGATGCAGGTAGCGGATCAACAGGTCCATGGCAGGCTCCGGATTCAGACAGGGTGGAAGGGAATGCCGTGGCGGGTGAGCACCGCCGCCAGGCGACCACTGCGCAGGGCGCTGGCAGTGTCGGTGTAGCCGCCGATGGCCTCCCCGCCGATGAACAGCTGCGGCAGGGTGTTGCTGCCGGTCAGCTCCTCCAGGCGGCCACGTACGCTGCGCTGCAGAGCCGGCTCCAGAAACCGGCCGCGGTCCAGCTCGTGGTCGACGTAACTGATCTGCAGTTGTCCCAGCAATTGCTTGGCGGAACGGCAGAAACTGCACCAGCTCAGTGAGAACAGCACGACAGGATGCGCGGGGTCGGCCAGCACGGCGTCGACGTCGAAGTCTGTTGGGGGAACTGCATCGGACATGGCATCACCTTCAGATTGCGTTGGGGCGGATTGTGGCACAGGCAGCGTGGCAATGGCTGCATGTTGCGCATGACGGACACACGGGCGTGCCGGGGCGTGTGATAGAGTGCCGCCTAGACCAACACTCATCACTCTGCACTGGAGAACCTCATGATCGGCTATGTGACACTCGGCACCAACGACCTGGCCCGCGCCGGCGCATTCTACGACGCCTTGCTGGCAGAACTGAAAGCCACTCGCATGATGGAATTTGACGGTTTCATCGCCTGGGGCAACAGCCCGACCAGCCCGATGCTGTCCGTGATCCGTCCCTACGACAAGAATCCCGCCACCTTCGGCAATGGCACCATGATCGCCCTGCTGGCGGACAGCCGCGCCACCGTGGACCGCGTCTACAAGAAGGCCATGGAGCTGGGCGCGAAGGACGAAGGCCCGGCCGGTCCGCGCAGCGACACCTACTACGCCGGTTACTTCCGCGACATGGACGGCAACAAGCTGAACGTGTTCTACAGCGGCAACTGAGACCGCAGCGGCGCGAGAGGCCGGCCGCGCTGCCCCTCGCGCCTTTTTCTTTCTGACTTTTTCAATTCCAGAATCCGGTGAGCAATTCCCGGGTGGGCCACGCCGTGCCCGGCTGGACAGCCCACCGGCCGGTGGTAGTATCTGCGTCAATGTGACGCAGGGGGCCGCTACCCGCCCTCTGCCGACACAGCCCTCACTCGACTGCCTCTGGAGACACCCATGCCGACTGCTGCACGCTACCGAACCCTGGCCCTCACCGCGCTGCTGAGCGTGCTCTCCTGCGCCTCGTTGCAAGCTGCCGAGCGGGTGGGTGACTTCGCCCTGCTCGATCAACAGGGCCGCTTTCATCACATGAGCTGGTACGACGACCACAAGGCGATTGCCTTCCTCGTCCAGGTCAATGGCAGCGCACAGACTGCCGCTGCCCTGCCGGACTACTCTCGACTGCAGGCCGCCTATGCCGGGCAAGGCATCGAGTTCATGCTCATCAATCCTCTGGGCGAGTCGCGTGCGCAGGTGCAAGCCCAGGCCGACGCGCTCGGCCTGACACTGCCAGTGCTCATCGATGACGCCCAGGTGATCGCCCAGGCCATGGGCGTCGACAAGAGCGGCGAGACCTTCCTCTACGACCCTCGCAGTTTCGAGGTGATCTTCCGCGGCCCGGTCGCAGCGCTCGAAACGGCCCTGGGCGAGGTGACTGCCGGCAAGGCCGTCAGCACGCCGGTGGTGGCCATGGACGGCGCGGATGTCCGCTATGAGGCCAGTGCGCAGCTGGCTGCCGCGGGCGTCTCCTACAGCCGCGATGTCGCCCCGATCATTGCCGAGAATTGCGCCAGCTGCCACCGTGAGGGCGGCATCGCCCCCTTCGCCATGGACAGTCACGCGATGGTGCAGGGCTGGTCGCCCATGATCCGCGAAGTGCTGATGACCAAGCGCATGCCGCCCGGGCAGCTCGACCCGCATGTGGGCAATTTCAGCAATGACTATGTGCTGGACGTCGAGGAGCAGCAGAAGCTGCTGCAGTGGATCGCTGCCGGCTCGCCGCAGGACGGCGAGTCAGACCCGCTGGCGGACTTGACCTGGCCCGAGAGCAAGTGGGCCTTCGGCGAGCCGGATCTGATCGTCAAGGTGCCGCCCCAGACCATTCCGGCCACGGGGGTGCTCGACTACATCACGGTGGTGGTGCCTTTCGAGGGGCTGGATCGCGATCGCTGGGTGCGTGCGAGTCAGTACATGCCGGGCGACCGCACCGTGCTGCACCACACGCTCAACGCCGTCATCGCCCCGGGGGAGCGTCCGCGCAGCTTCCTGGGCGCTGCCGACCCGAATGTGGCGCACATCACGCCGTACATTCCTGGCGCGGAACCGCATGTCGAGGCACCCAACACGGGCGGCCTGTTGCAGGTGGGCTCGCGGCTCGGCCTGCAGCTGCACTACACCACCACCGGGCGCGAGACGGTCGATGCCAGCGAGATCGGCATCTGGTTCTATCCCGATGACCAGGTCCCCCAGGAACGCCGCTCCGGCCAGTGTGCCTGCATCTTCCCGCAGGGCTGGACCAACATCCCGCCCTACGAACCGCACTTCGAGCAGCAGCAGAGCATCACCATCGAGCATGACGCCGAATTGCAGAGTTTCCTGCCGCACATGCACTTCCGCGGCAAGAGCATGAAGTTCGCCGCGCATTACCCGGACGGGACGGTGGAGGAGCTGATCAACATCGCCAACTACAACTACAACTGGCAAATCGAGTACAAGCTGGCCGAGCCCAAGTTCGTACCGGCCGGCACCAAGATCGTGGCCACCGGCGCTTTCGACAATTCCACGCAGAACAAAGCGAATCCGGACCCGGCACGTTCCGTGCCCTGGGGGGATCAGAGCTGGGATGAGATGTTCTTCGGACAGGTGTACTGGAAGTATCTGGATCAGAGCCTGTTCACTGCCGCGCAGTAGTTCGGCGGCAAGGTCAACACGGGGGGGGACTCCCGGAGGAGGGGGAAGTGGCAGGACGCCACTTCCCCTTTTTTCATGGCAGGTGCCGGCCTTACATGCCGGCCTTGACCACCGGAGTGCGCAGGACGGGCACGCCTTCGACTTCCACTTCGTACACATCGCCGTGGTTCAGCTGACGTGTCACGTTCATGGTGCCGGACCACACCAGGTCACCCGGCTCAAGCACGAAGTAACGGGAGATGTAGCTGACCATGTAGTCGAAGTTGAACAGCATGTCAGAGGTGTTCTCACCCTGACGCACTTCACCGTTCAGACGGCCTTCGATCTGCACGTTGTTCGGGTCGAGACCGGTGACCAGCGTCGGGCCAACGGCGTTGAAGGTCTTGCTGCCCTTGGCGCGGGTCCACTGCAGGTCAGCGGACTGCCAGTCACGGGCACTGCCGTCGTTGCCGGCGGTCAGGCCGAAGATGTAGTCGGACGCATCTTCCACGGAGACGTTGTCGGCGCGCTTGCCGATCACCACCACCGCTTCTGCTTCGTAGTGGAAGTTGTTGGAGTCGACGGGAATGACCATGTTCTCGTTCGGGCCGATGATGGAGCTGGCCGGGACGATGAACAGACCGGGGTACTCTGCGGGCTCGCCGGTGATGTGGCTGCGGAAGTTCAGCGCGGTCATCACGACCAGCTCGGGATCAACCGGGGCCTTCAGGGTCACGGCGGATTCGGCCACGGTGGTGCCCGTGCGGGTGCCACCCAGGTAGGGCGCATCGGTCAGCTGGTGAATGGTCGAATCGACCAGTTCGCCCCAGGACACTGTGCCATTCTGTTCATAACGCACAAACTCCGCTGCCTGGGCGGAACCCGCCAGTGCACCGGAAACCATCAAGCCTGCGACGATCTTGTTCAATGAATGCTTCATGCAAACACCTCCTCTGGGTGGGTGGGAGCCTTGCCAGTCCGGACATTGCCCTGCAATGTGTGAAAACGAATCTGGTCAGCCTGTAGCGCAGCTCCGAGTCCGGACCTGCGAGCAGGAGAGGCGGAGCAACAGCGGCGGCTATCGTGAACCTGTTCCCTGCATCGCGCAAGTGTGCCGACGCAGCCAAGCGGCGTTCCGTCGATTTGTCTTTGGCGGCAAAGCGCTTATCATCCCGGCAGCCGTCCCGCCACCCGGCGGCCGGGCCAGACACCATAACAAGAAACAGAGGCCTCTCCATGCGCCAAGCCAGTCGTCACAACGCTCACCCACTCTCCCGGCTCGCCCGCGTCGCCCTGCTCGGCGCCGTGCTGCTGACGTCTTCCTCGCTGCTGGCGCAAGCGCCTTCGGCACTCCCGCGGGCCGAACCCGAGGACGTGGGCATGTCCTCGGCACGCTTCGGCCTGCTGGACACCATGCTGCGTCAGCACGTCGATGACGGCCGCGTGCCGGGGCTTGTGGCCGGCGTGATGCGCCATGGCAAGGTGGTTTACCTGCAGAGCCTGGGCTGGCAGGACATCGAAGCGGGCGAGCCGATGCAGCAGGCGTCGATCTTCCAGATCCGCTCCCTCAGCAAGGCCATCACCTCGCTGGCCGTGATGCAGCTGGTGGAGCAGGGGCGCATTGCCCTGGACGACCCGGTGTCGCGCTTCATTCCCAGCTTCGCCGACATGCAGGTCTTCGTGAATCCGGACGACCCGGACAACAGCGCCCTGCGCGCCCCCGCGCGGCAGGCCACCGTTCGCGATCTGCTGCTGAACATCGGCGGCCTGAGTCATCGTGACCGTGCGCTCTATCAGAGCCGCGCCGTGCGCTCGCGGGGCGACACGCTGGAACAGTTCGTCGAGAAGGTGGCTGCCGTGCCGCTGGTGGGAGACCCCGGCACGGTCTGGGTCTACAGCGAATCCACCACGGTGCTGGGGCGCGTTGTCGAGATCGTTAGCGGCCAGGCCTTCGATGCCTATCTGCAGGAACACGTGCTGGGCCCGCTGGGCATGGTCGACACGGCCTTCTTCGTGCCGCCGGACAAGGTCGCCCGGCTGGCGCGCCTGTACCAGGTGCCCCGCGACGGCAGCGCGCTGCGCAAGCAGCCCGACATGGACATCCCCATCACTCAGGACCCGCCGCTCAAGGAGGGCTCGGCCGGGCTGGTCAGCACCGTGCCGGACTATCTGCGCCTGCTGCAGATGTTCCTCAACGGCGGGGAGCTGGACGGGCGCCGGGTGCTGTCGGCGCAGGGAGTCGCCGAGATGACGCGCAACCACATTCCCGCCGACCTGCTGCCCATCGGCATGTCGCCGCAGAGCCGCATCCTCGATCGTGGCTGGGGCTATGGCTACATGGTGGTCACCGATGCGGCGCAGAGTCCCTTCGCTGTCAACAATGGCGAATTCGGCTGGATCGGCTCGCTGGGCACCTATGCCTGGGCCGATCCGCAAACGGACACCATCGCCGTGCTGATGCTGCAGATCGAGCCCGCCGGGGCCCATGCCCTGGGCGACAAGTTCAAGGCGCTGGTCGCCCAGACGCTCGTCGACTGAGGCGGGCGTGCGGCGGCAGAGGTGACATTCGTGACCGATCAGTGCGCAACGTCGCCCGTCTTGCTGCAACTCGACGAGACGCTCTGCCGTCTCAGCAGCCGGCGCGCCCTGAGGGTGCGCGGTTTCACGCTGCGCCAGGGCGAGCACTGGTGTCTGTTCGGAGGCAATGGCGCCGGCAAGAGCGTGCTTGCCCAGCTGCTCTGCGGCCGTCTGCGCATTGGCACCGCGGCGTTGCATGTCGCGCCGGACTTCGATCCGCAGCGTGATGTGCTCTTCGTCTCTTTCGAGGAGCAGCAGAGCCTGGCGGCGCTGGATGCCCGCCACGACATCAGCGAGTACGACCCCTCCGCCCACGATCAGGGCACCACCGTCCACGCGCTGGTGAGCGCTGGCCTGCCGCTTTCACCCCTCGATGAGGTGCGTTTGCAACAACTGCTGGCTGCCCTCGATCTGCAGGCCCTGCAGGCGCGTGGCATCCGGTATCTCTCGTCCGGTCAGACGCGCAAGGCGCTGCTGGCCCGCGCCCTGTTTCGTCGCCCGCGTCTGCTGGTGCTGGACGAGCCATTGGAGAGCATCGATGGCGAGACGCGGGCGAGCCTGCAGCGGGTGCTGGCACAGAGCATGGGGCCGGACACCGCCACGCTGCTGCTGTGCCGGCGCGAACGCGACATCCTGCCGGGCATCACCCATCTGGCGCTGCTGGACAGCCTGGCTCTGCTGGCGAGCGGCCCGTTGGACACCGTGCGCGCGAGTGCCGAGTTCGTGCACCTGGCGCAGCGACGTCTGCCCGTGCCGGCGCAGTTGCCCGTGCACACGCCGCGTCGGCCAGTCCCGGCGCTGACCCCGGACATCCCCCTGGTGGCCCTGCACAAGGTCAATGCCGGTTATCCCGGCAAGCCGGTGCTGCGCGAGCTGGACTGGACGTTCAAGCCTGGTCAGCACGCGCTGATCAGCGGCCCGAATGGCTGCGGCAAGTCCACCCTGCTGAACCTGCTGTGCGGCGAGAACCACATGGCCTATGGTCAGGACGTGGTGCTGTTCGGTCGGCGGCGCGGCAGCGGGGAATCGGTGTGGGAGGTCAAGGCGCGCTTCGGCGTGGTGTCCAACGAACTGCATCTGCGCTACTGCAAGGGCTGGCGCGTGCTCGATGTCGTGGTCTCGGGGTTCTTCGATTCCGTGGGGCTCTATGATGACAGCGGCGCCAGTGAACAGCAGGCGGCGCGAGACTGGCTCGCAGCGCTGAATCTGCTGCCGCTGGCGGGCGACCATTACCACGAGCTGTCCTTCGGCGAGCAGCGTCTGGTGCTGCTGGCGCGCGCCATGGTCAAGCAACCGGCCATTCTGATACTCGACGAGCCCTGCGTCGGTCTGGACGACGCCTGGCGTCAGCTCGTGCTCGACATCGTCGATCGCATCGCCGCCACCACGTCGACCCAGATCCTCTTCGTCAGTCACGACCCGCAGGATGCGCCCCAGTGCATCAATCAGTGGCTGGCCTTCTCTGCGACGGGCGTCAGCATTCGCGAGTGAGGCCGAGTCCCGGCGCCTTGCCAGTGCTGCTCCTGCGGCGTAATGTCGATTTTCCGACCAACGTTGGATGGAGATCGACAATGAAACGAACAGCCAGAGACATTCTGCGTGACATGCGCGACAACATGCTGACCGTGGACATGGAGGCGACTGTGCACCAGGCGGTCAAGATCAAGAAGCAGCACCGCGTGGGTGCCATTCTCATCGTCGACGCCGGTCGCATCGTCGGCATCTGGACCGAGCGCGATCTGCTGCACCGCACGGTCGATCCGCAGTTCGATCCCGGCACGGAAAAGGTGAGTCAGAGCATGACCCGGGCGCTGATCTCGGCGGGCGATGCGATGCGCGCGAACATGCAGCAGAGCGCGGACGAGTACCGTGCGCTCAACGAGATGGTCAGCCTGGAGTATTACGAGAACTGGAAGGCGCACCAGGCCGAAGCCGTGCGTTGATGGCTCCCATGCTCCACATTCCCCTTGAGGACCTCATTCCCGATGTGCGGGACGGCCTCACGCGCAAGGAGCGTGCGGTGCTCTACTGCCTGCAGCAGGCGCAGCAGGATTTTCCGGGGCGGAATGTGCCCACCATCACGCTGTATGGACGGGTGCTCGAGAAAGTCGACATGAGTCAGGCCGAGTTCCAGTCCATCCTCACGCGCATGGCGGGGAAGATCTGACCATGATGCCCGCCTCGGCGAAGGCGGCGCTGAGTGTGCGGGCGAACAGCAGAGCCTCGGGCGTGTCGCCATGCAGGCACATCGAATCGGCCTGTACCGGCACCCGGCTGCCGTCCACCGCCGTGACGAAGCCGTCCATGATGATTTCCAGTGCCTGCGCCAGCGCCTCTTGCGGGTCGTGGAGCAGGGCGCGTGCATCGCTGCGCGGCAGCAGTGCACCGGAGGGGGCGTAGCGTCTGTCAGCGAAGGCTTCGGCGATGAAGCGCAGGCCCGTCTGACCGGCAGCGTACCCCAGCTCGCTGCCCGCCAGTCCCATCAGCGCGAGTTGCGGATCGAATTCCTGCACCACCAGCACCAGATCCTCGGCCAGCTGCCGGTCGGCTGCCGCCTGGTTGTAGAGCGCGCCGTGGGGCTTCACATAGGCCAGCCGCGTGCCCTGAGCGCGCACCAGGGAGTCGAGCGCACCAAGTTGATAGAGCAAGTGATTGCGCAGGCTGGAGAAGCCCGGCTGCATGGGCGCGCGGCCGCCATTTGCGCGATCCGGGAAGGACGGGTGGGCGCCGATGCGCACGCCGTGCGCCAGCGCGTGACGGATGGCGGCGGCCATGGCATCGGCGTCGCCGGCATGTACGCCGCAGCTGATGCTGGCGGAGCTGATCAAGGCCAGCAGCTCGCGATCGTGCGCAGCGCCTTCGCCCAAGTCGGCATTCAGATCGATTTGCATGTTCCTCTTCCCGCCAGTGAACGTTGTGCAAGGTTCTTCTTTCGGTCGAGCGGGCGCCTCGCAAGACTGTCCAATTTTGTCTCAGGAAAATAGACATGCGTTCGTGATTCGGGCCCTGACATCGAGCCTCAGAACATGCAGTGACTGGTCATTCTTGAGCTCACCAACACTTGACCGTATGAATCGAGCGGAACATCAAGTACCGCAATCAGCAGAGCACCCTGGGGGAGAATAGCTTCCAGGCAGCCAGCTTTCTACCTTCGTGCGAGATTGTGGGGTTCCTCAGCAACAAACTATTCGGCAGCAGCAGGCGCACTGACCCCAATTGCATCCGGATCGCCGCGCGCTGTCAGCTCAACGACCGTCAGGTCTTCCCTCTGCGCCCGCCTCGACCAGAAGCCTGGTTGTCAGCCGCGCCAGATAGCGTGTCTGCCGTTCCAGCGCTTGCTGGGCGACGGCATGCGTCACCGGCTGGAAATACACCGAGGTCAAAGGCGACAAGTGCGCCAGCTGCCACAGATCGGCCTGGATCACGCTGGCGATGCGCGGATACCCCCCCGTGGTCTGGCAGTCCACCCCCAGCACGATGGGCAGGCCGTCGGGCGGCACCTGCACATCGCCCGGCAGCACGCCCGCCGACAGCAGGTTGACGGCACTGCGCAGCGCCAGGGGCGCGCCGTTCAGGCGCAGGCCCATCCGGTTGCTCTGGGTATTGATGCGCCAGGGCTGCAGCCAGAAGCCGGTGTGTGCGCTCTGGGTGAAGCGTTCGTAATCCGGCCCGGGCAGGGCGCGCAGCACATGGGTGGGTGCGAAGCCGCGCACGCCTCGCTTGCCTGTGACCAGGGTCGACACAGTGGTACCGACTGGCAGCTTATCCCCCGCCTGCAGGGCGCGCCCCGCATGACCGCCGAAGCCCGCCTTGAGATCCGTGCTGCGTGAGCCGAGTGCCAAGGGCACGTCGATGCCTCCGGCCACCGTCAGATAGCCCCGCGCGCCGGGGATGGCAGGGCGGGCCAAGCTCAGCACGGCACCGGCGGGCAGCGCCAGCGCATGCCCGCTCAACACCGGCACGTCGCCTCCTTCCGGCGTTTGCAGGCGGGCACCGAAGTCCACCCCCGTGAGCGCAATGCGGGCGGCCTGCGTGAACCGCAGCTGCACCGGGCCCAGGCTCAGTTCAAGCCCGGCTGCGCCGGGGGGATTCCCCAGCAGCAGGTTCGCCTGTTGCAGCGCCAGCATGTCCATGGCGCCGCACTGGCTGATGCCCAGGTGGCGCCGCCCATGTCGGCCGAGATCCTGCACGCTGCACAGCGTGCCAGCGCGCAGCACGTCGATGCTGGCCATGGCGTCGGTCTGGCTCATGTCGCCTCCTGTGCGGGCACGAAGCGCACCGTGTCGCCGGGCTGCAGCAGCGCACCGGCCTCGGTGGTTGGGTCAAACAGCGGCAGCGCGGTGTGGCCGATGACCTGCCAGCCACCGGGGGTGCTCAACGGGTAGACCCCCGTCTGACTGCCGCCGATGGCGACCGAGCCCGCCGGAATGGCCAGGCGGGGGGTGTCGCGCCGAGGAGTGTGCAGGCGCGGGTCCAGCCCGCCCAGATAGGCGAAGCCGGGCTGGAATCCCAGGCAGTAGACGGCGTAATCCGCCTGACTGTGCAGCGCAATGACCTTGGTCGGGCTCAGGCCGCAGTGATGGGCGACGTCTTCCAGGTCGGGGCCCGCCTCGCCACCGTAGCGCACGGGGATCGTCACCACGCGCTGTGTCGGCGCCACCGCCTCGCATGCGCGCCACAGGGCCAGCACTCGTGCCTGCAAGGATGTGAAAGGGCAGGGGCTGCCGGGCGGGCGGGTCCAGCGCAGCAGCAGATTGCCCATGCCGGGCACGATCTCGCGCAACTGCAGGGCCGCGCGCTCGGCTTCCAGCCGCTGACACAGCTGCCACAGCGCCTGCTGCACGGGCAAGGGAGGAGCCGTGTCGTCGGGAGCCGTGAAGTGGCACAGAAGGGCGTCTTCGCCCAGGCGAGTGATGCGGGGAGCGGCGTTCATGGCGGCAATCTATAGCAGCCCTGCCGCGATTGCCACGCCAGCGTGCACACGATTCATCTGCCATTCAGGCAAACTTTCGCCATACTGGCGGCGACCAAATCAGCACTTTCCCGCCACTTGGAGTCCTTCGATGCGCCGCTTTCCGACCTTGTCCCTGACGCCCTTGCTCGTGCTGCTGCCGCTGGCCGCGAGTGCCCAGAACATCAACCTGCTGCCCGAGGGGCAGACTCTGATCACGCTTTCGGTGACCGAACGCGTGGAAGTGGAGCAGGACACCCTGATCGCCACCCTGCGCGTGGAGCGCGACCACCGCGACCCGGCCGTGCTGCAGGGCGAGATCAATGCCGCCATGATCGAGGCGCTGGAAACGGCCGAGGCGGACACGGCGGTGCAGGTGTCCACCGGCTACTACAGCGTCTATCAGTACAGCACCTCGCCCCAGGGCGGCCGCAACAACGAGGTCTGGCGCGGCTCCCAGTCCATCACGCTGGAGTCGCAGGACGCCGCCCGTGTCCTGGCACTGGCTGGCGAGATTCAGGCGCAGGGCTTCGTGATGAGCGAGCTGCAATACACCCTCAGCACGGCTCGCGCGGACGAGGTGCGCGATTCGCTGATGGAGAGCGCCATTGCCCGTGCCACGGCCAATGCCGAGCGCGCTGCCCGCGCCATGGGCAAGAGCGAGGTGGACATCGCCGTGCTCGACGTGGACACGGCCATGGGCTACGCCCAGCCCATGATGATGGCGCGCGGCGTGGCCTATGACGCCGTCGCCGAGATGGCCGCTCCCGTGGCCGAGGCCGGCGAGACCGAGGTCTCCCTCACCGTGCGGGTGCAGGCCGTCGCCCAGTGATCCCGCCGTTTCTGCAACCCGGCGTCGCGGTGTTCCCCACCCGCGCGCGGGGGTGCGCCAATTTGTCGCATTGTGATCCCGTCATCTCCCTGTGATCACGCACGCATTCGCAGAGCAAATGCTTAAACTGGCTGTCGCCATCGCTTTTCTTGGCTGCGCCCAAGTCGTCCTTGCTCCCAAAATCTGATAGACGGCCACGGCTCTCGAAAGGGTGTGCACTTATTGATGTACAGATTTTCCTCTCTTGCGTCGCCTCCGAGCGTAAGATTGGACGCTTGTTGGTGTGTCCGTTGGCCAAGAACTCCAGCATTGACTTGCGTAGTAAAAACGATACCAGTGGCTTTTCAGCATGCCTGAATTCCCGAACGCCTTGCGATAATAAGATCCAGCCGCACGTGTCCTTCTCCGCTCTCTATTAGTGGAACGAAGGGGTAAAAGTTTATTTCATTTTTTCGATTTAGGGCTCTGCCGCGTACTCGGCATGCTCAGAGGCATGCGTGCTTTTGGGCTCATCAGCTTGAACCTCACATTCCATCATCGCAACCTCGAAAAGGATAGCGTTGTCACGAAGCCTTGAGATTCCCTAGGTGCGATGCCGTGGGTTGACGTCAGAGCAGCAGCAGACAAGAAGGCCCGCTTCAATCGCGGCACGTGTACCTGCTCTCAGCCATTTCGCAAATCCTTGACCGGGTTCCAAAGCATCGCCAGTGAATCGCACTGCGTGACCGCGGTGATGCTGGGGGCAGAGTAGTGCTTCATGCAGCGCTGTGTCTGGGCCCTCTGCTGCCAGGGGTTTCTCCTAAAGGGAGCCAGGCGTCACGCGCTGAAGCGCATCACTCGCCGTGCGCGGGGTACTCCTTCAGCACATCACGGAAGGTTTCGAGGAACGCTGCTGCAGCGCTGGCAGAGTGCATGTACTCGCCGGGCTGCACCGAGTGCAGACGGCTCACGGAGCCGCCCCACACCACCTTGCCTCCGGTACGCTCGCGAATCGTGATGTCGATGGCCGCGATGTAGTCCAGTTCCACATTCATCGACTCCATGCGGATGAACGGGTCTATCGTCTGCTGTTCTGGATTCAGGTTCACGTGGCGGTACGCCACGTTCACCACCAGATCGCTGCGCTGATCATTGCGCGTCACGCCCTTCTCCTGGAACGCCGCGTCGAACTGCGCCACGACATAGTCCCGCAGGAACAGCGGCAGCGTGACAGCTTCCACGCCGTAGCTGCGATAGCTCGCGTAGTCGCCGGGACAGCACAGCGTGACGGTATTGCCGATCTTCATGCCGGGGCCACCCGCACACGCTGCCAGCACGATCATCAGTGCACCAAGGGCCAGGGTTCGCATTGCATTGCCATTCTTCATCGCTCGTTCTCCTTGCAGAAATTGGGGGCCGCAGGGATAGAGTAGTGCGCCCGAACGCGATTGCGAGCGGCAAATGCCGTGTGTTTGACTCAAGTCAACAAAGAAGGGAATTGCAGGGGAGACCCGGCACTCTGCACTCGGCAAAGTGCCGGGACGCTCGTTCAGGTGTTGCCGTCGATGAAGCGCAGGATCTCGCGATTGAGAATGTCAGGGCTTTCCAGATGCGGGTTGTGACCGACATTCGGGATCATGTACAACTCGCCCTTGGGCAGCAGGTCCACCGCACGCTGCGTGGCGTCCGGGTAGTTCGGGCCGTCTTCCGCGCCGCCGATCAGCAGGGCGGGCACATTGATCTTGGGCCAGTAGGCGTCCACTGGCTGGGCTGTCAGACCGCTGTTCATGGAGCGCACCAGGTTCAGGCGGTGGTATTCCCCGCTCAGGGCGAAACCGTAGCGGATGCGCACGTGTTCCATGTATTCGGGCTTCCAGTCCACGATCCGGTTCTGCTCCTGGCGCAGGTTCTGCTCGTACACGGCCTGCAGGTCGGGTTCGGCATCGCCCGGGCTCGGTTCGCTCCACGCGCGGCCGCGGTCGGAATCGTTCAGCGCGATGGGGTTCACCATGATCAGGTGCGAGGTCTTCTCCGGGTAGATGTGCGCGAAGTTGCTGGCCAGACGTCCGCCGAGGGAGTGGCCGGCGATCACCACCTTCTCGATGCCATGCTTCTCCAGGATCGCGTTCACGTTGGAGGCGTGCAGGTTGACGTCATACGGAATGATCGGTTTGGAAGACTTGCCCCAGCCCAGGCGGTCGATGGTGATGGTGCGATAGCCCGACTCGCTCAGGGCCTTGATGGTGTGCTCCCAGTAGAAGCCGTAATAGCTGGAGCCGTGCAGCAGCACCACGGTCATGCCATTGGGCTGGCCGGTGGGCATGACGTCCATGTAGGCGATGCGCACGTCCTGACCGTACAGCTCGCGATGCAGGAAGCTCACGGGGTAGGGGTACTTGATCTCTTCCAGGTTGATCGACACGGGCCCCCAGTCGGCAGGCGGGGTGGCGGGCGGTTCGTTCTGCGCGAAGGCCTGGGCGCTGAGCAGCAGGGTCGAGGTGGTCAACAGGACGGCAAGCCGTCGCTTGAAGGTCTTGGCTGTGTGCATGAGTGGTTTCCTTGTTGTTGTGATCGCGTGCCGAGGGGTGCGGCGGACTGACCCTGCGGGTCGGGGACTCGAGGCTGTGACCCGGTCAGCGGGCATATTCTTGCATCACGGCGGAAAAAGACCCCCGGGGACGCCGTGGCCGCAGAGCTGGCGAAAACGCACGGATTCTGGCGCGATGGCGCACTGCTGCCGCCCCAGGGTTTTCGCAAGCTGCTGAAATGGCTGGATTTGTACTTCTGGCCCGAAGCTTGCTGAAACCGCTTCGGTTAGCGAAACACTTTATGCTGTCGCGCCGGCAGTGATAGCCTGCAGGCCGACAGCCTTTTTTTCGGAGCAGACCAATGACAACAACGCCCTCCCGACGTATCGCCTTCCGCCTTTGCACCGCCCTCGCCGCCGGCCTGCTCGCCCTCGATGCCCTGGGGCAGACCACCGAGGTGTCTGTCAGTGACGCCGAAGCCTGCGCGGCCCTGCAGCACCTGCCCGACCTGACCATCCTCTCTGCCCGCATCATGCCCGCCACCGAGTCGGTGCCGGCATATTGCCATGTGCGCGGTCTGATCGCCCCGTCGACCCACTACCACGTCCAGCTGCCGCTGCCCTCGCAGTGGAACGCGCGGTTCCTGATGTGGGGCGACGGCGGCAAGGATGGTGACCTGGACTTCGCCGATCAGCGCCTCGCCCAGGGCTATGCCGTGGCCAACAGCAACACCGGCCATGACAATGCCACCGAGCCGGGCTCACTGTTCGGCTACAACAACCGCCAGTCCGAGATCGACTTCGGCTATCGCTCCGTGCATCTCACCACCCGCGCCGGCAAGGCACTCGCCGAGCGCTTCTACCGCACGGAGCCGACCTATTCCTACTTCGAGGGCTGCTCCACCGGCGGGCGTCAGGGCCTGATGGAGGCCCAGCGCTTTCCCGAGGATTTCGACGGCATCGTGGCGGGGGCGCCCGTGAACTACTACCAGGCCTTGAATGCCGCCGGTGTGTGGTGGCTGCAGCGACTGTTCAAGGACGATTTCGCCGGCAATCTGGCGGTGGACACCGATGGCGACGGCAGTTTCGACAGCGTCAAGCTCCTGCAGACTCTCAACGAGCGGGTGCTCGCGCGCTGCGATGCCAATGACGGCGTTCGCGACGGCGTGCTTGGCAACCCCCTGAGCTGCGACTTCGAGCCGCGTCGGGACCTGGCGGATCTGCAATGCCCGGCCGGCAGCGCCAGCGATGCCTGCTTCACGCCGGCGCAGCTGCAAAGCGTGGTCGATTTCTACAGCGGGCCGCTCGATGCCGCCGGCAATGTCCTCTACCCCGGCAAGGCGCTGGGCTCGGAACTGGAATGGATCAATCTCTACGTGCCGTCCGCGCGCAATCGCAATGCGCCGACCATGCTCGTCGGCCCGGCGGGCGACCATGTGAACTATCTGTTCTACGAAGAGGACCCGGGCATGACCGTGCCCGACCTGAGCAATCCGACCCATGTGCCCGGGCGCAATGCGGTGTTGCCCCAGTTCTCCTGGCTCGACTTCGACATCAACGATCTGGCCACCGGCCAGGCGGCACTGATGCAGGAACTGATGGATGCCACCGACCCGGACCTACGCCGTTTCCTCGAGGACGAAGGCGGCAAGCTGCTGCTGTATCACGGCTGGAGCGATTCCCTCTCGTCGGCCAGGGCGACGGTGCAGTACTTCGATGCCATGGTGGCGGCGAGCTTCGGTGGGGACATGCAGGCGGCGGGGGCGAGCACCCGGCTGTTCCTGGCGCCGGGCATGGGACATTGCAGTGGCGGCCCGGGCCCGAACACCTGGGACAAGCTGGACGCGCTGGTGGACTGGGTCGAGAACGGCACGGCGCCGCAGAGCATCATCGCGACCCACAGCAGCAACGGCGTGATCGACAACGAGCGGCCGCTGTGCCCGTGGCCGCAGCAGGCGGTCTACACCGGGCCGGCGGGCGGCCAGGACACCCCGGCGAACTGGGTGACGCAGAACTTCAGCTGTCGCTGAGGCGTTCCGGCCTCAGACCAGCAGGCGGGCCAGGTAGCGGCCGGTGTGCGAGTCGGGGTGGCGGGCCACCGCTTCCGGGGTGCCCTCGGCGATGATGCGGCCACCGCCGTTGCCGCCTTCCGGCCCCAGATCCACCACCCAGTCGGCGGTCTTGATGACGTCGAGATTGTGCTCGATGACCACGATGGTGTTGCCGTCATCGCGCAGCCGGTGCAGCACGGCCAGCAATTGCTTGATGTCCTCGAAGTGCAGGCCCGTGGTGGGTTCGTCGAGGATGTACAGCGTCTGGCCGGTGTCGCGCTTGGACAGCTCCCGGGCGAGCTTCACCCGCTGCGCCTCGCCGCCCGACAGCGTGGTCGCCGCCTGGCCCAGACACAGATAGGAAAGGCCCACCTCGATCAGGGTCTGCAGCTTGCGCGCGATCGCCGGCACGGCGTCGAAGAACTCGCGCGCGTCCTCGATGGTCATCTCCAGCACTTCGCAGATGTTCCGACCCTTGTACTTCACTTCCAGCGTCTCGCGGTTGTAGCGCTTGCCGTGGCAGACATCGCAGGCCACATAGACATCGGGCAGGAAGTGCATCTCGACCTTCACCACGCCATCGCCCTGACAGGCCTCGCAGCGCCCGCCCTTCACGTTGAAGCTGAAGCGGCCGCTCTTGTAGCCACGCGAACGCGCCTCCTGGGTGCCGGCGAACAGGTCGCGCACGGGGGTGAAGATGCCGGTGTAGGTGGCCGGGTTGGAACGCGGCGTGCGGCCGATGGGGCTCTGGTCGATGTCCACCACCTTGTCCAGCTGATCCAGCCCCTCGATGGCGCGATGTGCGGCCGGGCTGAGCGTGGTGGCGCCGTTGAGGGCGGTGGCCGCCAGCGGGTAGAGCGTGCCGTTGATCAGTGTCGACTTGCCGGAACCCGACACGCCGGTGATGCAGGTGAGCAGCCCCAGCGGAATCCGCAGATCCACCTGCTGCAGGTTGTTGCCGCCGGCCCCCAGCAGCTGCAGCAGCTTGCGCGGGTTCACGGGCGTGCGCTGCGTCGGCACATCGATCCGGCGGCGTCCGCTCAGGTATTGCCCCGTGATGGACTGCTCCGCCGCCAGGATGTCCTGCAGCGTGCCCTGAGCCACGATCTGGCCGCCGTGCACCCCGGCGCCCGGGCCGATGTCGATGATGTGATCGGCGTGGCGGATGGCGTCTTCGTCGTGTTCCACCACGATGACCGTGTTGCCGATGTCGCGCAGATGAAAGAGCGTGCGCAGCAGGCGGTCGTTGTCTCGCTGATGCAGGCCGATGGAGGGTTCGTCGAGGATGTACATCACGCCCACCAGGCCGGCGCCGATCTGGCTGGCCAGGCGAATGCGCTGGGCCTCGCCCCCGGAGAGCGTGTCGGCGCTGCGGCTCAGGGTCAGGTAGTTCAGCCCCACATCGATGAGAAAGCGCAGGCGGTCCTGCAGTTCCTTGAGAATCTTCTCGGCGATGGTGGCGCGCGCCCCGTGCAGAACCAGAGCGTGGAAGTAGGCGGCCGCGTCGCTGATGGTCATGGCCGACACCCCGGGCAGGTTCATGCCCTCAATGTAGACGCTGCGGGCGGCGGGTTTCAGGCGCGTACCCTCACAATCCGGACATGGCTGAGAGCTGAGAAAGCGCGCCAGGTCCTCGCGCACCATGCTCGACTCGGTCTCGTGATAGCGCCGCTCCATGTTGGGCAGGATGCCCTCGAAGCTGTGACGGCGCGTATGCGTGTCGCCGCGCTCGTTGAGGAACTGGAAGTCGATCTCCTCGCCGCCGCTGCCACGCAGGATGACGTCGCGATGCTGCGGGCTCAGTTCGCGCAGAGGCGTGTCCAGCGCGAAGCCATAGTGCTTCGCCAGCGAGGTGAGCATCTGGAAGTAATAGAAATTGCGTCGGTCCCAGCCGCGGATCGCGCCCTCGGCCAGGCTGAGTGACTCATCGGTCACCACTCGTTTCTCGTCGAAGAACTGCTTCACGCCCAGACCGTCGCAGCTGCCGCAGGCGCCTGCCGGGTTGTTGAAGGAGAACAGCCGCGGTTCCAGCTCGCTGATGCTGTGGCCGCACAGCGGACAGGCGAAGCGCGAGGAGAACAGCAGTTCTTCCTGAGGTGAGGGCGAGCCGTCCTCGTTCATGAAGGCGACCACGGCCAGGCCGTCGGCCAGTTGCAGAGCCGTCTCGAAACTCTCGGACAGCCGCTGCTGGATGTCGGGACGCACCTTGAGGCGATCGATCACGGCCTCGATGCTGTGCTTCTTGTTCTTCTCCAGCTCCGGGGGGTATTCCAGCTCCGTCACGATGCCGTTCACGCGGGCGCGAATGTAGCCGTTGCTCTTGAGCTCACTGAACACGTGGAGGTGTTCGCCCTTGCGCTCGCGCACCAGCGGGGCGAGCACCATGAAACGGGTGCCCTCGGGCAGGGCCAGCACCTGATCCACCATCTGGCTCACGGTCTGGGCCTGCAGTTTCTTGTGATGCGTGGGGCAGTACGGGTCGCCCACGCGGGCGAAGAGCAGGCGCAGATAGTCGTGGATCTCGGTGATGGTGCCAACGGTGGAGCGCGGGTTGTGTGAGGTGGACTTCTGCTCGATGGAGATGGCAGGCGACAGGCCCTCGATGTGATCGATGTCAGGCTTGTCCATCATCGACAGGAACTGCCGTGCGTAGGTCGACAGGGACTCGACGTATCTTCGTTGGCCCTCGGCATACAGCGTGTCGAAGGCCAGCGAGGACTTGCCCGAGCCGGACAGGCCGGTGATCACCACGAGCTTGTCGCGAGGAATGCTGACATGCAGATTCTTGAGGTTGTGGGTGCGTGCCCCTCTGACGATGATCTGGTCCATACAACTCCGGGCACGTGCCGTGACGACGAAAAAGCCAGCCCGGGATTATGATCAAGTCCACAGCGCAGAGCAAAGCCCGCAGCGCGCGTTTCTATTGATGCTATGCTTGCGTTAGACTACCGGCCCGCCACATGCCGTGGCGGCGACGGGTGCGGGCAGACACAGCGAAAAGCGGAACGAGGAGACAATCGTGGCGAGCAGAGGCGTGAACAAGGTAATTCTGGTGGGCAATTGCGGTGCAGATCCGGAAACGCGGAACCTGCCCAGTGGCGGTGCCGTCACCAATCTGACGCTGGCCACCAGTGAAACCTGGAAGGACAAGAACTCCGGCGCTCAGCAGGAAAAAACAGAATGGCACCGCGTGGTGTTCTTCAACCGTCTCGCCGAGATCGTCAATGAATACGTGCGCAAGGGCTCCAAGCTCTACATCGAGGGCAGCCTGCGCACGCGTTCCTGGGAACAGGACGGCATCAAGCGCTATGCCACCGAGATCGTGGCCAATGAGATGCAGATGCTCGATTCCCGTGGCGGCCAGGGCGGCGGCATGAACGACAATCACTACGACAGCCAGTTCGGTCAGGAGGCGCCGGCGCAGTATGGCAACAACCGTCCGCGCGAAGCTGCGCAGGCGCCGGGGCGTCCGGCATCCCAGCCACCGGCAGGGTTCGACAACTTCGATGACGATATCCCGTTCTAAGCGGCAAAGGGTCGTGATGCAGGGTCAACAGGCAAGGTGAAGCCATTAATCTTCGGGGCCGAGAGCGCTGTCGGCAAAGAACTGCTGAAACAGTTTCAGGCGCGTGGCGTGAGCTACGTTGCCCTGGAGCCCGGGCGCACTGACCCTCGCGATTCCCTCGGCCTTGCCAAGCTCATCACCCAGGCGGAGCCTGATCAAGTCATCAACCTCTCGTCCTTCCGTGCCGGCAGTCAGCTGGCCGTCCTGGAAGCCGAGCAGCAGTCCGCGCAGTGCGAACTCATCAATCACGAGCAGCCCTCGGTCATCGCCCAGGTCTGCGATCATCTGGCCATTCCCCTTCTGCATCTCTCCACTGCCTATGTGTTCAACGGTGACAAGAAGCTGGGGTACAACGAGCAGGACGTCGTCAAGCCGCTGGGCGTCTATGGGGCCAGTTCGTTGCGGGGCGAGGAGGCCATTGCGGCGAGTCTGCAGCGACATGTGATCGTGCGCTCTGGCTGGATCTTCGGCCCCGGTCAGGATGAACACATTCGCCGCTGGATCAGCGAAGCGCGAGACAACGAAGGCGCGGTGAATGTGCTGCGGCGCAAGTTCAGCCCCACGCCGGTTGAGGACATCGCGCGCGTGCTGGTCGCCATCGCCCATCAGGTCGACTGTCACGCGAATGTCTGGGGCACCTACCACTACTGCGGGCTGGAAACCAAGCGCGAGAGCGAATTCGTGCAGCACGTGCTGAAGCTTGCCGCCCAGCATGACGAGAGCATCTACCGTCTGCTGGATCACCTGAGTCTCAACCTGCAGCGCGTCGATCCGCCCGAGATCGTCAACACCACGCTGGCCACCAAGAAGATCTTCGACACCTTCGGCATCAAGCAGCGTTCCTGGCACGGCAATCTGCAGGCCCTGGTCAAGAGTTACTACAAGCCCCGTCCTGGCGGGGCGACTGAAGAGGAATGACCCCATGTCCACGGTTCCCGGTGCCCGCCTGACGCCCGTCGATGAAGCCCTGACCCGCCTGCTGGCCGACATGGAGGTGGTGGCGGGAACAGAGACCGTCGCCATCAAGCGTTCCCTGAACCGCGTGCTCGCCGAGGCCGTCGACGCGCCCATCAGCGTGCCGGGCTACGACAACAGCGGCATGGACGGCTACGCCATCGACAGCACAGCGCCACAGGATGTCCCACTGCGCGTGGCGCAGCGCATCGCCGCCGGCAGCGAAGGCGAACCCCTTGCAAAAGGCACCGTCGCCCGCATTTTCACCGGCGCCCCGCTGCCGCCCGGTGCGGATGCGGTGGTCATGCAGGAGAACTGTGTGCGCGAGGGCGACGAGCTGCGCATTCTGCAGCGCGTCGCGAGTGGCGAGAACGTGCGGCGTGCCGGCAGTGATGTGCAGCGCGGTGCGCGCCTGTTCGAGGCGGGTCATCGTCTGCGCGCGCCCGATGTCGGCATGCTTGCCGGGGTGGGCATGGCCTGGGTGGAAGTGCGTGCCCCTCTGCGGGTCGCCCTGTTGACCACCGGCAACGAACTGGTGCGACCGGGGCAAGTGTTGGCGCCGGGGCAGATCTACAATTCGAATTTCTACACGCTGCGTGCCCTGCTGCGCAGCCTGGGCCACGAGATTCTGGACTGCGGCATCGTGCCGGATTCCCTCGCGGCAACGGAAGAAGCGCTGCGCGCCGCGGCCGAGAACACGGACTGCATCATCAGCAGCGGGGGCGTGTCTGAAGGCGAGGAAGACCATGTGCGCCACGCGCTGGAGCGGGCAGGGGAGTTGACGCTGTGGAAGCTGGCGATCAAGCCGGGCAAGCCCTTTGCCTGCGGGCGCATTGCGGGCAAGCCCTTCTTCGGTCTGCCCGGCAACCCGGTCTCGGCGATCGTCAATTTCGCCTTGATCGTGCGGCCCTGCCTCGAGCGTCTCGGTGGAGTGCGCGTCGAGTCGCCAATTCCGTGGAAGTTGCCGGCAGGTTTCGCATTGCCGGAGTCGGGGGTGCGCCAGGAGTACCTGCGGGTGCAGGTGGACCGAGCGGCAGAGGGCATGCCGGCACTGCGGCTGACAGGCAATCAGGGCTCCGGCATCCTGTCCTCCGTGAGCCATTGCGACGGTCTGGCCGTGGTGCCTCCGCACACGGCGGTTGCCGTCGGCGACTGGTTGAGATTCATTCCCTTAAGTGAGATAGTCGGCCCCGTGTGAAGGAGCAGGAACCCATGCAAGTCCCGTCATCCACCCTCTTGCGCACCCTCTTGCGCAACCCAGTGCCCGCCGGCGC